>NZ_JBEHBV010000003.1:0-582143 GCF_040203335.1 Pedobacter sp. ASV1-7
ATAAAAATTAACACTTGTTTTTCTTTAGATTTGAACTATGAAAATTAGAAGAACGCTCTTTGTACTGATTTTAATTATTATCTGCGGAGCCAAAGCATCAGCTCAAAACACTTTAGACTTACTTTTCAATCTATCCAGTTGTACCGAAATGCCTTGCGACATGACTAAAGTAGAAGAGTGGATTAAGAAATCTATCAGCCCTTTATACATTGCGAATTTGCAGTATAGTACATCAACTTATGGAGATAACAACTTTCTGAGTTTTTCTCTTCGTGGAAGAAATCCTGTTCTGGTGCCGCTTGATGGCACTAATGGAATGCAGCTAAACTTTGCAACACTTCCGCCACCAAGCGCACGTTCTCAAAAAATCAGTGTACTGTTCACGCAGCAAATAAGATCTTATCTCGGCAAAGTGCGCTACGATGAACTTCCACAGACAAACGAAGACTTTTTCTATATAGCTTATAAAATGCTCAAACTATCACCGGGTCAAATGATAGCCAATACACTAAATTATGAAATCGAGTCAGACGGATCAATTGAAAAACTGAAGATCTTTAATGAAATGGTGAACAAAAAGATGAAAACCAATATTATAGTTCCTGAAAAGGCATATACAGATATCAACCAATATCTTAAATACTACATTCAGACATTCGGTTTAAAACGCATTAACCCCATATACAAAACGTTTATTGAACAAAAGGATTCTGTAAAAACCATGGAAAAAATTGAACGTTTCTATGCAGTCACCAGATTTTTTCAGGGTGGTATGAAAGCCAAAATAGATGATCACTTTAACCCTCGCTTTAACCTGAGTCTGGACTCGACTGCAACCATTGATTTTCCTGTAGCTATACTCAAAACTTTAAATAAATCTGATTCAATTGCCCGTTTTAAATTCCAATATCTCGAAGCAAAAATGGATTATAGGAAAAAGAACTTTGTCTTGGTTTTTAAAGGTAAATGGTCATCACCAGTTACAATACAAGCGATAAAACAATACAGCTATAATCATAAAACTAATGTACCAATCCTGATTAAGCCTGTAAAGCTACCATCCTCAGGTTTTGATTTTGATAAAATTATTATTACGCTTACCCAAAATGATGTAACAGTAGACGGCAGTACAGTAGATGAGTATAAATATCAGCTAACGAAAGAAAAATGGCCCAAAGCCTCATCAGCCACCAAAAATCCTTTAAAAGAATAATACCAATTAGAAAATACAACAGGCTTTTAAATAACTAAAAAATGGGTTTTAAGTGCCTTAAACCAATACAGACTCATACCATACTCATATGAGACTCATACAAGACTCATACAAATCATAACCCACACCTAGACTAACAGCTAATTATCAGGTAATTACAAGCCCCCTCTAATAATTCCATCAATCGAATATAGCAAACTTATAATATTGCTATATATGGTTCGACAAAGGAAGAATAATGTATTACCTGTGGATACAGGGTTTAAAGTTGCTTAACTTAGCTCTTAATCTTTATAAAATGGATATCAAATTGTTTGAAAGCAAGCGAATTCGTTCACAATGGAGCGAAACAGACCAGAAATGGTATTTTTCTGTACAAGATGTGGTTGCAGTACTTACCGATAGCACAGATGTAAAACAATATATCAAGAAGATGCTGAGTAGGGATGAACAGCTTAAAAGTAACTGGGGTACAATTTGTACCCTGGTTGAAATGCTAGCCGCTGATGGTAAAAAAAGAAAAATTCAAGCCTCTGACACTAAAGGCTTATTACGAATTATCCAATCAGTTCCCTCGACTAAAGCTGAACCATTTAAGTTATGGCTTGCTCAGGTTGGCTCTGATAGACTAGATGAGATAGAAAACCCGGAACTTGCCCAAGCGAGAATGCGCGATATTTACCGAGCTAAAGGATACAGCGAAGGCTGGATTGATAAGCGGATAAGAGGGATCGCAGTGAGGGATGAGCTGACAGGAGAATGGAAAAATCACGGGGTTAAAGAAGGAATTGAATATAGCATATTAACAGCTGAGATTAGTAAGGCTACATTTGGCCTGACACCTTTGCAACATAAAAATCTTAAAGGACTTGAAAAACAAAACCTTCGTGATCATATGAGTGATCTGGAATTAATATTTTCTATGCTGGGAGAAGCATCTACCACGGAGATTATTAAAGCTCAAAATCCTATTGGGCTTATGGAAAATAAAAAGGTTGCGAAGCGTGGTGGCGACATTGCAGGTATTGCAAGAAAGGAATTGGAACAGACGACGGGTAAGAAAGTTGTTAATACAGGAAATTACCTGGGCTTAAAAGAAAAGAAGAAATCGAAGTAAGCACTAAAACGACAATAGTTAATCTCTATCAAATAGGCAATTGCAATGGCTTCATCAGCTAGATTAATGTTTTAGCTAAACCAGCAACCCTTCAAAAATCCCGATCACCTTAAAACTGTCTAACTCATCTTCGGCTAGTTTAATATCTTCAAACTTCGGATCATATGACAATGGTTTTAACAAAATCGAAGTATGGTTCCATCCCTCGTCATTAACGTTTTTAGAACTATGATATTCCTTTATGGTGTATCCAGAGCCAAATTCCATATCCTTAAATGTAGTACTCTCCGTAAGAACAATCTTCCCATTTCGAGAACCACCTGTATACTTTCGGAACAGACAAATTGAACCATTCGGAATGACCTTATTCATAGACTCCCCTATTACCCTACAGGCAAATAAATCGGGATCAGGGCTGTAACGATCCGGCAGTTTAACCCAATGATGATCGAGACCGTACTGTAAATCACTAAAATTACCGGCAACTGCATACAGATCATAAAAAGGCACACTATTTTCTGTCTGCGTTACCATCACTTCCAATTTTACTTGTGGTTGTTCAACTTTAGCCTGAGGTATATGTTTCGCGAGGTAATCTCTGAGTTTAGGATCACAAACGTAAACATATGTACCTCTTATTCCGCGCTGAAGTATTGTATTATAAATATTCAATATATATGATTTCAGTCTTTTAGGATCTTTGACTGTATTCTTTCCATTCTTGTCGAAATAATTCTCTTTGTAGATTACGATTTCGTCGTTCAACTCATCGTAGGAGATTTCATACCCGAAGATGATCCCTGCATAATTCAAATCATATCCTTGCGTAGTATGGATACAACCAACCTCATCAATTGCATTCTTTGAATTAGTCCAGTCTATCGCTTTACTGTTCCACCTCAAACTAGTATCACCAATCTGAATATCGATCAGGTGTCTGTTCTTCTTTTCTTTAGTTTTCCATTCCCAGGAAAAGCCAGCAATCAGCCTTGCCAAACCAATTGCTTCATTCTTCGATTTAATTTGAGCTATCATTTGATCAAGAGAATCAAACAATAGGAACTCATAATCTTTACTCTGGTAAATCTTTCTATCTGGGGCTAAAGCACAATTAAGTAGCTTATCGATGTATGAGATATAGTCATGTCCACCCCTCACCCTAAACTGGGACTTAAGCTTTTCTACGGTGGTATATGGTGATGATTTTAGTCTGTCAAAGTCTTCCTTATTTGCATCCGAAGGTTTGATAGACTGCTTTTCATCATAAAAAAGAATACTTCTATCCGAGCGCATCAGCACCCAATCTAACTCACTGCAGGTCATTTTGTTTAATCCTAGCTTCGCACATGCTTTGTCAAAATCTCTGAAGTAAGACCCTAAGTTTATGCGTTGACGCAGGCGATGTGACTCATCTACCAATACTATATCATATTGATCGTTCACCATTTCTGATGGACCGATCACCATATTCGCATTCAAGCCCTTCACATTATTAAAAACCTTCTTTACCGTTGTCCTAAAGGAGGACATTGGAATTACAAGCGCCATCTTCGGATCAGGATACTTCTCTTTCAACCTTTTCACCAGGTCAATAAATAGCTCCTCCTCATTCCCAAACTCACTGAAGTTGAAGTCCTGGATATCTGTCTTCAGCAATTTAAAAAGGAAAATTGCTAAAATAGTCTTCCCGGTACCGCCCCCCCCTTCAACCAAAATCCTTTTGGAGTAGTCGTTCAGCAAGCTGTTCATCATCATCATTAGCCCAACTTTCTGTTCTGGTGCTAAGCTTTTATAAGGGGAATATTTAAACAGGTTAGAGTTATCAATATATTGCAATGAATGCTTAGCCAATCCCTTAGCGCGGAGATCGTTCCAAAGCAGCTGAAATAATGACCAATATTTAGCTTTTTCATAGAACTGATGATTAGCTAATCCAACATTTACATTGAGCAATTTATAAATACCGTCTCCGGAGATATATTTAATGAGGTTTGATTCAATATCCAGTGTTGCAGACTTATTGAACTTATTGCTGGCAACCAAATACATGGAGTTTAACCTTTGCTTAGCATCATCTTTTAAACCCTATGTAATATCATCATGAATTTTGTAAATTCTTCAGTTGCTTATTACCAAAAAGTGATTTCAACTGAATAATAGCTGTTTGATTCAATTGTATAATTCGCTCCTTCTGTACTAAACCTTGATGTATCATAACTGAATTGATACTTTCCATATTACTTAAAACCACAAGCTGCTCTAATGTAGCATAGTCACGTATATTACCTTCTAAGTTAGGATTATCAACTTTCCATTGCCGAGCGGTTTTGCCGAATAATGCAACATTTAACATATCTGCTTCATTGGCATAAATTACAGCAGACTGTTCTTTAGTCAATTCTAATGGGATGATTTTCTCTTTAATTGCGTCTGTATGAATTCTATAATTTACTTTCGCAAGGGTACGTTGAAAATTCCAATCGATATTTAGACGTACCATTTCATCATTTTTAAGCCTCTTAAATTCTGTAATCAGATACAGTTTAAACTCTGGTGAAATCCATGAAGCAAATTCAAAGGCGATGTCAGTATGGGCAAAAGTTCCACCATATCTTCCCGATTTTGAAACAATTCCTTTTGCATTAGTAGATTCTATCCATTTTTGAGGAGATAGAACAAAATAATTATTTCCTGACTCATTTTTAAACCCCTCGAATTCGAGGGGTTTAAAATCTTTATTATTTAATGTTTCCCACAAGCCAAGAAATGAAATTGTATTCGAGTTCCTAATCCAGTTGCTTATAATAGCGGCTGGATCATATTGACTCCTGTATTTTGCGATATCAGTAAGAGATATAAATTCCTTCTCTCCACTTTGTAAGAAAGATATCTCCCTATTTTGTACAATGAATTTATTGGATTTGATCATTTCGACAGTTTTATTAAAAGCAATAACATTACTCAATGTAAACTTACACAATAGACAAAAGATAACCAAAAAGAAATCAACAACAATCAATGAGAAACATTTTACACTTAAAATGATTATTTGATTGATTTTCCAATTTATTGGAAAGCATCCCTCCTCTATACATCGTCATCTATCTATTTAAATAAATAGTGAAATATTGGTCTATCGAACCCATTTAAATGAGTTTATTTCCATTATTTCAAATTAACCATTGTTATTATGGAATAAAATTTTAAACTTTGAGATAACCAGATAAATTAAACGCTACTCAATCATGAAATACCTTTTCAAGTCAATACTACTGTACAACCTTTTATCATCAATCTTCTTCCTGCACTTTTTGCGGTTGTGATTAATGCATAAATCTGCTATAACAACCAGACCACCACATATGCTCACATAACGA
Source organism: Pedobacter sp. ASV1-7 (assembly GCF_040203335.1). Taxonomy (NCBI): domain Bacteria; kingdom Pseudomonadati; phylum Bacteroidota; class Sphingobacteriia; order Sphingobacteriales; family Sphingobacteriaceae; genus Pedobacter; species Pedobacter sp. ASV1-7. Next base: position 5,708 of record NZ_JBEHBV010000003.1, read on the forward strand.
GCTATATAGCAGCAACAATATAGATTTAGAAAACCACCACCAAACCATTTAAACCAAACCGTATGGACTTTAAAGATCAAATTGCTCAACTAGCAGCGCGTGTTGAAAAAATGATACCGCAGATTCAAACCGAGGAAGCTACCAAAAATGCACTCGTGATGCCTTTTATACAAATAATGGGTTACGTGGATAATGCGACCACATTAATTCGTTATCATAATTTTTACTCAAAGAAAAAACTCCAACTTCGTTCGCTTTTTTCAGCAAATCACGCATTGGCTAGAACTCCCTATAAACTTTAAACTGTTCAATTCTCTATCGATTTATAATGATCTGTTGCTTATCTATAGACTTTCCCTCTAAAATATGCAAATAATAAGTTCCAGCGGGCAAATCTGCCACATCCAAACTGATTTGATCCTGACCTTGTATATTTTTCGCTGCTTTTTGAATCCGGCCTTTTTGATCTAACAATTTCACATTGAATAACCTAGTAGCTGCTGCGCTCGCAGCAGCTTTAAACCTATTAGCAGAAAGATCTCTGAACCCTACTTTAATTTCGGTAGTAGCGGGATTAGGATAGGCGACAATACGACTATTATTACAATTAACTGCCATTATTCCTATTTCCCACGGCTCACTAGCAGCATTACATGGCCCACCTGTTACCCATACATTAATACCATAAAAACCTGGCTCAAAGCTTCTCGGTAGAATTATATAACCACTAGTACTAGTTAAGAGCTTACTGCCTGTATAAAAACCATATCCACTATCAGGGGAAAACTTATAATGTAATGTGAGGGGGAAAATTGGAGTTTCATTAACCTGATATGTGATTATATTGTTAAATTCAGCATATGGCCGATCATCTACACATAATTGATTTTCAAAGCCACATCCGTCCTCACAGTAAACCTCAGCCGTCACAGAGTACGGTATGCCACTGGTAATCGTCGTTTGTAATTCATAGTTTCCACATGAGGTAGAAATGATTGCCTTGATTATAAAAACACCACCTTCATATCCAACTGTCGATAACGTAATTTCATTAGTATTGGAGGCAATTATTTCTGTGAATGCTTCATTTATTTCCCATGTAACAGTTGCACCAATTGGCAAATTAGAAACTGAATAAGTGCCTTCACCACAAATTGTTGTTGGGCCACTTATGACAGCAGGTTCTATAATTACACTAAATGGAAAATTCATAGTAGGGCAACCTGGAGGCGTAAGCTCTACATGGCCACTAAAAGGGCCATTTGAATTTGAAATAAATGTAATACTTTTTGTACCCTGACCGCTAACAATACTTAAGTCATTCGACACCCATTTTATAGCCACACCGTTAGGCGAATTCTTCATTGTGATCCTTTTTTCACCATTTGAACAATCCTGAATAATGGCAGTAAAAGTAGGGATATTGTTGCACGATGTTTGACAGCTATAAGGAATATTGTCACCATAAATTTTAGTAAAGATAAAATTACTAATCCGGTAGTCTATATCCAGATGAGATTGACTATAAGATGAAGAATATATAATATCTTTAAAGGGTGTGATGTGACTAGATAAGACATTATTATGGTTAGCTTCAATATTGTAATATGGATTTCTCGGCAAATACACATTATTTGTACCGTAATTCTGATTATTCAAATCAAGTGCAGATGCAGTAGCTACAAACGCAGTTTCATGTCTCCCAAAGAAATCAATAGAACTACCTCCTATTTCCTCAAATCCCTTAGATAACCCCACCCCATATTCAGTATGCATACTTAAAGTACTGCCTGGTACTGCTTCCCAACTATGCTCTGCTGATCCCATTTTTTTTGAAGAAAAGCTTTTAAGTCCATTCAATCCTAAGAAAGGAGCCAAGCCTGTATTACTCAGATAGGAGATCGTTGACAGTGTAGAACTCAACGAAAATAACTGCTGTTTATGTTTTAACACTTTACCTAGTAACCATACTTTGGCAAAACCATTCATCTCCATCAATTGATCACCACCAGAGTAATTAGCTCCAACCCCATCCCCTCGTCCATTAGCAATCCCATAATTATTACAAAGTGCTGGGTAGCCTTTTGCAGCATAAACCGCGGCAAATGTATTCCGTTCATTAGAAATATCACTATCATTGAATTGCAATAATTGTTTGCCTGCCACAGAATTCAACTTACTCAATAAAGTCGCAACATTCGGATTTACTCTAATATCCCTTACTGCATAACTGGCACTTTTAAGGAGGTGTTGCAAACCTATAGGAGCATATGCACCCTGATGAGGAGCATCATAAGAAAAATAATTCGCCACATTATGACTAATATTATTGTCCTCCATATCCTTTAAACAATATTTCGCTATTAAACCACCATACTCAATCCAATCACGTTTAATTTGTTCGATCCGATCTTGGTGTTGTTGATATAGTCTATTGCGAGACGTAAATTATTTGCGTTCTCTATTATTGATGCATCGTTGTTTATAAACTTAACGACAACAAAATCGTAGCCCCGATTTAACAATCTTCCAACTAAGTTATATGTATTCATAGATCTTAGTATTTGATCGCTTGATGTGATACTTTCTATCTCAAATCCCTCTACTAATAAAATAGGTTTATCAAGAATATTATCACATCCCAATGTTACAGAAAGCATCGGCATTGAAGCGCTGAGACCGGACGTAATGTTTCGATAGCTTTCAAGCTCAGGTAACACTATATTTTCAGTTTCGAAATATACATCATCTCTGAAAAAATTGAAGTTAAAAGAACTTTCCAACCCATCTTCTTTAACTTTAATCGTTTTAATTCCAGATGTAGTATAGGTGATATTTTTATTACTATTCCGAGTGACAGTCACATAGCCATTACCATCACCAAAATCGATATCTAATACCCCTGCGACCGTATCAGTAAAATTGAATGAGGTTGGTACGATTTTGAATTTGACGTCCCCATTAGAATGGTAAGCAAATCCCTCGAAAGTATGAAAGGCCGTAAATAAACGGTGCTTTTCATATGGAGAGCTAGATCTATTAGGTACATCATAAAGAACGGTACTATCACCATTGGTACTTAAAAGCCCTGATAGTAATGCATTCTGAGTAATGCTGTGATAGCTGCGATTTATTAAAACAAGCGGTATATACCCCTGATCAGCTTCTAATTTAGTTTGAGTATAGAATACAGAAGGATGCAACAAGCCATTTCCCGCAGCAGTATCAAGCGCAGAATAATAAAGTGTATTATAAAGTTGCATTCCCTCATTGAAACTCCTCACAGTAGAGTCATTTCCAAATTTACCGTCATGAGCTAAAGGCTCAAAATAATTTAAGGATCTCTGAATAAGAAAATTAGTCGTAACTTCTGACATATTCAAATTACCATATACGTGCTCTATATATTCTTGTTGTGTAAACCATAAAGAATCTGCATGCGATGTATTTTGATTAGTCGAATTGCTAACTCTTAAAGTTTGTGAATGAGCAACAAATCCCAATAAGAGAAAAAAGAGAACGCTATAGATATATTTCATAATGCCACTTGTTTGACGAGAATTAATTGATTTGAGTTGTAATTTATCTGGGATTAAAATATCTAATAGTTTATATAAACTACATCAAACCTTCCCGCTGATACATGGATTATTTTTGAGCTACTTCTCTCTTTTAATTGAAAATCAAAAGTTCCAGAAACAATATGCCGATTGTTATCAATAAGAGTTATACTTATTTTACCTGAATCATCTAAAAAATAATGTTCAGAACCTGAAGAGACCTCAACCTCACTTATCTCATAAACTCCAGGTTGAAATATATCTTTTATTTTAATTGTCATCATGTCTGAACCTTTTACATTCGTTCGGTCCCTTCTTTTACATTCTATAATAAGCATTCCGCGGTCACTATAATCAACCATTAACGAGTTAGATAATGTTAATTCTGGAATCCAGATATCCGAACCAAAAAAACAACCAAAGGTATTTTTTCCTTCCATAGTTACAGCAGGTAGCTTTGGTTCGATTTTTTTCTTTTTACAGGCTGAAAGTGTAGAAATAATGAGCAGAAACAGAAAAGAGGCAATAAAGATATTTTTTTGCTTAGTAATTGTAAATTTCATAAGAGCGAAAGCTAAATCAGTTTATTAATGTAAGTTAGTGTTATTTTTTTAACAAAAGAAGTTGACATATATTAATTCAGCATTAAATTAATATAAAAATATCGCAAGAATGGAATTATGAACATTAAATCTTAAAGAATACCTCTTTAAATTAACTAATAAAGGGCTTTTTAAATGTTTAAAGCAAATTGCAGAAAGGGAAGTAAATTTATTCTTTTATTAAAGTAGATTAAAAATGATATTATTACAAAAAATAATAGGTTTAACAAATATCAATCACTTATTATTCAAGTAAAGATAGGGAAATACCCATGAGTTAAATCAACATGCTCTTATGATAAATAGAATATTTTTTATAATCAGACACTTTCTTTTTCATGTAGTTTTTAGCTTCTTTATAACATTTAAATGTTTAGCACAGAGCAGTGACCCTGAACGAGCTTATAAGGTAGCATTGCCATTTTTATTAATTACCCCTGATGCCCGTTCAGCAGGGATGGGAGAGACTGGGGTTTCAACTTCTAGCGATGTATATTCGATCTATTGGAATGCGGCAAAATATGCTTTTTCGGAACAATCTTCAGGCGTTGGAATCTCGATAACTCCATGGAAAAGACAGCTTGCAGAGGATATGAATGTATTTTACCTTTCTGGTTTTCATCGACTAAATGAGCTGCAAACTATAGCAACTTCCATCAAATACTTTACCTTAGGTAGAAGTATTTTTATAGATAATGAAGGTAATAATACCAACTCTTACAAACCCAGTGACTTATCCATCGACTTTGCCTATATCAGAAAACTATCTGAAGTTTTCTCACTTTCGACTACTGTAAAATATGTACGTTCCGACATTACTGCATTAGATTTTGTTCAAGGACAAGGAATTACCGGACAAGCTTTCGGTGCAGATATCGGTTTATTTTATTATAAGCCAATATCTGCTGGCCACCAAGACGGAACTCTCGCAATCGGAGCTAATATTTCAAATCTAGGAACTAACATCAAATATGGATCAGTGAATCTAGCGATGCCCACTTTAGTCAAACTAGGTGGATCATATATAGGAACCCATGATGGCTCTTTAAAGTATGCATTTAGCGTAGAACTAAATAAACTCCTAGTAAAAAACGTATCGAATATGCCCAACGTTTCGACAGGACTAGAAGTTATCCTTGCAGACAAGCTAGCATTAAGAACTGGCTACTACAACACTAAAACAATCCTTGAAGAAGGCAAGTATTTTACAACTGGAATTGGATTGAATTATTTGAATTTTAGCATTAATTTCTCTTATCTCTTCCCTACTCAAAGTCTAAATGCTTCAGCTAACACAATCAGATATTCTCTAGGGTATACAATTAATAAAAGAAATAACCCAATAAACTAACACCTCACATATAAAGGTCTATTTTAATTTAGATTAGCTGCAAAACCGGCTGAAGGTTTTAGTGTTCTTAATTTATTACAAGCAAAGTTGGTCCTACAGTATATAAGAAGTTTTCACCCACATTGTTATTTCATGCCAAGTGGTAATTCATACACAACCCGTACCGGCTCGCCGTCTTTACGACCTGGTTTCCAATTTTTCATGTTTTCAACAACCCTAATAGCTTCTGCATCCAGTAATGGATGGAAAGATTGTTTAACATACACATCCCCAATACTTCCATCTTTCTCTACCACAAAAGAAAGAATAATTTTGCCGACCAGCCTGGGTTTAAGCAAGGACTTAGGATAAATAAAACTCTTACTTATATACTTGTAGAGCTTATTTATGCCTCCCGGATATTCAGGCCTCTCTTCTCCAGGATTTGAACCAAATATTCTAACGGTAGTATCAGGACTGCCATCGTCTAGAAAATAAGCTCTCGATCTCGCCTTCCCTTGCTCGTAAATGATTTCATTTATCTTTTTATCATCTTTATACCACGTAAAAATACCATCCTTTATTTCGGGTGACATAGAAGAAAAAGTACCTGTCATTTGAATCTTTCCGGACATATAGAAATCGGTAACTTCATGCTTTTTACTTTCTTCAACTAACTTTACTATTCGGTAAAAAGAGGCATTGGCTTTTATCGTAGTTTTCCAGTCTGCATCGAAATAAACAGTGTCCATGTTCTGACTGTAACATAAAGATGCCAAACACATAAAAAGCATTAAAATAGAGATGCGTAAATTCATAGCATAAAAATAAGCGTATTGAAGGAAAATAGCGTAAAAAAACAGGATTAATTTATGCAGTTTGGTGTATACCAACTACTGCTCTGTTACTGGTCAGATACTGGTCAGCTACTGCTCTGCTACTGCTTTTGCAGTAAAAACCAGTGTTAAAGCAGTCGTAGAGCAGTTTCAGTCATACATCTGTTACATTCCAATGTCAAACATCATTAACTCCCCTACTCAATTCCCCTCACCTATTTGATTGCACAAAAGACATGAAAACAACGGTTAACTATTATTGTAGACAACTTATAAATCATTTACTTTGCATTTCATTATTCTTGAAACATGGATCACGCAGACTCTTTTAGAAACCAGGATATTAAAGTAACCGTTGATGCTATTGTCTTTGGCTATAATCAGGAAAATGGAATATCATTTCTGCCAGTACTGAACCCGCTCGTTTGCCAAAAGACTGCTATAGGACATTTTTCCTTGCTCCACCATTGTCTGTTAGCTTATTCGTTAGTTTAATTTTTAGTTCTTTGTAATTGTCCAAAAAAAATTCTGATAATATTATCTTACTGCCGTCATTTGTAGATATAATTGTTTCTTCAAAATCTCCAAGTCTTGTTGAGTCAATCTGTGTTTTATAGGCAATTAAGTCATTAAAATTATAATCTCTCTTATTGAAAATAATGTTTTGGTGAACAAAGTTCTTATCTGACACTTCAATAAATATCATTTTTTTAAGTGTTTCAAATTTAATAAGCCAAACCAGAGTTATAGAAAACAAGATTGTCATAAAATAGTCTACCCATCTTAGTTTTAAAAGATCAATGGGATAATTGTCAATTAAAACTTTAACTGATACAATTATTAAAGAAATCGCTAATAGTGGAAAGAGATAGGCTTTATATGTAAGTTTTGATTTCATTTTTCACGATCGTCTTTTAAAATGCAGTATAACGTTGAAGTATTAGCAATGAGAGTTTATCCCACCTAAACTCTAATCCAATTTTCCATAGCGAGAAATACCTTAGACTATTCTATAGGAAGTGTAACCTTCCCGGATCTCGAACCGGTCTGCTGACGAAAATCCAAATTTGTGCTATGAAGTAAGTGGCGAAGGAATAATCGCAGATGCCATCCTGGATAGATTGGTGCATGGTGCTCAACGCCTAATTTTAACTACAGTATTTTTCTTTGATGTGGTCAATTAGAGTTTTATGAAACTCAATAATGGGGGAGATAGAATTCTCTTTATTGTTGAAACCTAAATAGAACTTTGTGTTAAAATTATATTTTCCATTTTTATAAATCCCTTTCATTAAGGGTTCAAAAGATTCTTCGTTTGCCATTTTTGTTAAACTGACTGTGTTTAAATAACGAATAATATTTGATGACAGTTGGTTATTTGACGATTTAATTTTCCAAGGATTTTTTTTTAAACTAAATAATCTTGAAAAATGATCTCTCGTTTCCAATTCAAAATAGGGAACTTCAATTTGAACATCGATTTCAAATTTTATTTCTGCGACATTACTATTTCCAAATTCATAGCAAACATTTATTGAAACTTCTTTATGAGATAATTTAAGGTTGTGAATTGAAATTGGTAGTTTGGAACTTAAAGTTTCATTTACTTTAAAATTTGACAGGTCATATTGCCCTCCGTATTTTTTCGATATTTCTATGAATTTTGATTCTATCATGTATTTTAATATTACAGCTAACATCTTGTTTAACGAAACCAATATACTAAATCCTCCACTAGTCCGTCTCTATTGACCAACGTATTACGTTCAGATCTAATTAAATTATTTCAAAACTCCTCAACAATCGAGACTGTTTATTAAATGGCTTTGATGAACTACAATTTGGATTTTAACAATCTTGAAGTTTTAAAGCGGAAAAGCTTTGAGGGCACTTCCAATCCTTCACTTGGTGGTGTTACATCCGGAAAGAATGATTATTTTTATCCAAACGAATTGATTTTATGACCCAACGCTCAATCACCTATTTTTTTATCTCTATTTTATTCATACCAGGATGCAAGTCAAAGCAAATCGTATTTCCGCCAAAGGTAATTTCTGCATATGATTACACAAAGTTCTGCGACCTGCCTAATCATTTAAATCAGAGTGTTTATACCAGAGGCATTTACCGCAGTGTCGAAGAATACTGGGGTTTGATTTCAGAGAACAGAGATTGTGAAGGTCTTGAGTCATACGTAGAATGGCCACAGCGACCCAGTTTGAAACCAAAATTCAGAAAACTATTAAGACAGGTACATTTAAAATATTGGAAGTATTATCTGATCGCAGATGTGGTTGGGAAGTTTGAAATGGAAGATACTTTAGGATATGGACATTTAAACTCCTATAAAACAAAGTTCACAGTCGAGAAACTGGTCAATATACAGCGTATGAATAAGAAAAAAACAAAGAACTGATTAGCGAATTAAACCAGCACCCCTTCAAAAACCCCGATCACCTTAAAACTGTCTAACTCATCTTCAGTTAGTTTAATATCTTCAAACTTCGGATCATATGACAATGGTTTTAACAAAATTGAAGTATGGTTCCATCCCTCGTCATTAACGTTTTTAGAACTATGATATTCCTTTATACTGTATCCAGAGCCAAATTCCATATCCTTAAATGTAGTACTTTCCGCAAGGACAATCTTCCCATTTCGGGAACCACCTGTATACTTTCGGAACAGACAAATTGAACCATTCGGAATGACCTTATTCATAGACTCCCCTATTACCCTACAGGCAAATAAATCGGGATCAGGGCTGTAACGATCCGGCAGTTTAACCCAATGATGATTGAGACCGTGCTGTAAATCGCTAAAATTACCGGCAGCAGCATACAGATCATAAAAAGGTACACTATTTTCTGTCTGCGTTGCCATCACTTCCAATTTCACTTGCGGTTGTTCAACTTTAGCCTGAGGTATATGTTTCGCCAGGTAATCTCTGAGTTTAGGATCACAAACGTAAACATACGTACCTCTTATTCCGCGCTGAAGTATTGTATTATAAATATTCAGTATATACGATTTCAGCCTTTTAGGATCTTTGACTGTATTCTTTCCATTCTTGTCGAAATAGTTCTCTTTGTAGATTACGATTTCGTCGTTCAGCTCATCGTAGGAGATTTCATGTCCGAAGATGATCCCTGCATAATTCAAATCATATCCCTGCGTAGTATGGATACAACCAACCTCATCAATTGCGTTCTTTGAGTTAGTCCAGTCTATCGCTTTACTATTCCACCTCAAACTAGTATCACCAATCTGAATATCGATCAGGTGTCTGTTCTTCTTTTCTTTAGTTTTCCATTCCCAGGAAAAGCCAGCGATCAGTCTTGCCAGACCAATTGCTTCATTCTTCGATTTAATTTCAGCTATCATCTGATCTAGAGAATCAAACAATAGGAACTCATAATCTTTACTCTGGTAAATCCTTCTATCTGGTGCCAAAGTACAATTAAGTAGCTTATCGATGTATGAGATATAATCATGTCCACCCCTCACCCTAAACTGGGACTTAAGCTTTTCTACGGTGGTATATGGTGATGATTTTAGTCTGTCAAAGTCTTCCTTATTTGCATCCGAAGGTTTGATAGACTGCTTTTCATCATAAAAAAGAATACTTCTATCCGAGCGCATCAGCACCCAATCCAATTCACTGCAAGTCATTTTGTTTAATCCTAGCTTCCCACATGCTTTGTCAAAATCTCTGAAGTAAGACCCTAAGTTTACACGTTGACGCAGGCGATGTGACTCATCTACCAGAACTATATCATATTGATCGTTCACCATTTCTGACGGACCGATCACCATATTCGCATTCAAGCCCTTCACATTATTAAAAACCTTCTTTACGGTTGTCCTGAATGAGGACATTGGAATTACAAGTGCCATCTTCGGGTCAGGATACTTCTCTTTCAACCTTTTCACCAGGTCAATAAATAGCTCCTCCTCATTCCCAAATTCACTGAAGTTGAAATCCTGGATATCTGTCTTGAGCAATTTAAAAAGGAAAATTGCTAAAATAGTCTTCCCGGTACCTGCGCCACCCTCCACCACAATCCTTTTGGAGTAGTCGTTCAGCAGGCTGTTCATCATCATCATTAGCCCGACCTTCTGTTCTGGTGCTAAGCTTTTATAAGGGGAATATTTAAACAGGTTAGAGTTATCAATATATTGCAATGAGTGCTTAGCCAATCCTTTAGTACGGAGATCGTTCCAAAGCAACTGAAATAACGCCCAGTATTTAGCTTTTTCGTAAAACTGATGATTAGCTAATCCAACATTTATATTGAGCAATTTATAAATACCGTCTCCGGAGATGTATTTAATAAGGTTTGATTCGATATCCAGTGTCGCAGATTTATTGAACTTATCGCTGGCAACCAGATACATGGAGTTCAACTTTTGCTTAGCATCATCTTTTAGATGAGCAGACATCCTGGTCAATGCATCTATAGTCTCACCAACGTAAGCTTCTTTACCCTTGCCATTATTTAAAATATAAACTACGGGCCAGTAGTTTATGATGTGTTCACTCTGTACCAAATGACCGAGAAGATCCCGGTTAAATTTAAATTCAGTTACATCAAACTCGCATTCAGCATTCATAGATCTGTATACTTGGTAGCGGTACCTTTAGCTTTATCAACAGGATACTTCTCCCCGTTTCTTTTTATCTTATCCAGCACAATCTCATTGATATCCAGATCATATTTTTCTGCAAGCAATATGGCATAGGCAAACACATCCGCTAATTCTTCCCTTATCTTTTCCGGATTGGCTTCATTTGCCTTTTTCCAGAGGAATAATTCATTTAGTTCCGCAGCCTCAATTGAAAGCGCAAGTGCAAGGTCCTTAGGATTGTGGAATTGTTCCCAGTCGCGCTCATTTCTGAACGCAATTAATGCGTCTTGTAGTTTTTTCCAGTTTTCCATAAAGCTTCTTAAAATATGGATGAAAAATAGGGAAAAATTGAGAGGATGTGAAATAATAATGAAGTCCTTGAGGAATGGAGCAAGCTAGCCTCTTGCATTTTATCAAAAAGAATTCATCCAAATTCCTTCAGAGCGTTCATTATTACTAATGTATAGAATCTTATTCCTAGCTACAATTTTACCTACCAAATATTCTTGTCCAAAAACCTTTCTTCTTCTCATTTTCAGCACTTTTAATAACTTCACGATAATAAGAGATATTTTTTATCACAGGTAAACTCTCAGGTCTTTGCGTAACATTTTCGGCCATTACATCTTCTTTAGTTACATCTAAAACAGATGCATCTTTATTTCCTCTCAATTCATTCAAAAAGATCTCCAATGCATAATCATCAGGAATCAGAACCTCTCTAGCTTTCGATCCTTCAAAAGGCCCAATTACCCCTACTTGTTCCAGTTGATCTATTATGTGGCCTGCTCTATTGTACCCTAATTTTAATTTACGTTGTATTAATGATGTAGAACCCTGTTGATGCAAAACAATTAACCTGGCAGCATCCTCAAACATTGAATCTAGATCTTTTAGACTTAAGGTGGCTACTTCTGGCTTAACATCTATCCTAGGAAGTTCAAATCTGTTGAATTTCTTTTCCTGAACCATAACAAAGTCGACAAGTCGATGCATATCATCATAAGCGATATTAACTGTTCTCAATTCTTTCGTTTTCCCCCAGTCCCTAATTAAAAAGCCTCCGACATCCATAATCCTCTCCGCTCCCCCATAATCAAGTATCTTTTTAGATTCCTTTTCCGACATAGTTCTAAAAGCAATTCTAAAAATGAAGTTAGATAAAAATGAAACTTTTATTGCGGGTAAAATAATCTGGCTTGTAGCCAGTATAATGTAGATTCCGGCATTTAAATTTAAAGTAGATAAAGTCATTAAATTACGCTCAAGCTCCTCTGAAAAAAATGCGGTCAAGTCATCTATTATTAAAACGATATCTCTAAGTAGTCGATGCCCATCTTCACTCTTTAATCTTCCACTTCTAAACTCCTTGTTATAATCCTTCTTATTTCTTACGCCAGCTTTTAGAAACAATCTACTGCGCTCATTGCATTCAGAGATAAGGGAAAGGATAGTTGCACAGCAAGAACGACTTTCATTGTATTGAATATTCTCGTTATCTACCACACAAAGATCCAATTTTTTAAAGACTTCATAATTAATCTCCTTACTTCCAAAAATGAATACTTTTAATTGCTCAGGTGTTTTCCGACACAACCAATAACAAATCTGATCATACAAAAGCTGAGTTTTGCCTGATCCGGTCGTTCCTCCAATCATTACATTGTGCCATAGCAATAAATCATGAACTATATAATTATCCTTTGTTCCCAAGATCATCTGTAGCGCATCAGGATCATCCGGGACTATAGATAACATATCTGTAAAGTCTGAACTATTTATAAAATTTGTATGCGGGAATTCATAACTTAATCCACCACTAGAAATCAGCTCTTCCTCTGTTTGACCAGAGTTCTTTAATTGGTCTTTCATAGAAAGTGTTTTAGTGTAAAAACTAAGGAATTAAGCGATAATTTCATTTTTAAAGAGTTATTAAAGTATTCGATTTTACAAGATTGAAACTTTACAGTGCTTTCTTAGCTATGCTGCCAACAATACCCGCCGCCTTTCACCATGCGCTTACATCTCTGCCCTTTTTTAGTAGTTCCTTTACATTGGGAGCTTGAAGAACTAGTATTACTTGTCGATTTTACGGGTATACTTTTTTGAGTCTGACTTTTTATTGGTAACGAAGCTGATGAAGAGCAAACTCCACAACTACCACCTCCTGAATTACAATGCGCACAATAATTACAGCTCTTACAGGCATAACAAGTTTTATTCCCATAACAGGTGGCAATATGCTTACTTTCTTTCTCTTTCTTTGATATAGGAGAATATCCGGTAAAAAGCAGCAAACTACCCAATAGCATAAAAAGCATTTTTTTCATAAGAAGTAGCGTTAAAACTCAATCTATACACTAGGATACAGACACTTAAGAGGAATATCCAAATATTATCATTTTAGCCCATAAGATCAAGAAAATTTACAGAAATTTCAGAAAATTTCACCAAAGTTATTACGCCACCTACTAAAATCAGAAAACTTATACGATTCTGCATCAACTTAAAAATTAATGTCGATGAATATAATTTTGAATAATCATTTCCACATTGGAAGGAAGATCAGCTGGAATGGGTTTCATTACAGGATTTTTAACCTTCATCTCCTTAAGCCATTTTATCCAATATTCACTTATCACATCCCCTTCAAATGGATTCCCCTTTAACGGATTAATACCTATTACAACAACCTCCAGATTACTTAAGCTATCATTAGCTTTTACAAATCCGTAATCATTCTTTCTTATGACCTCCTTATAGTTCGAAGTATTCAAGTTTAGAGCTCTAATAAATTCGGGTGTTAAATAGGAACTTCTTGCCCCTTCAGTGAATTTAGAGTTGTTATGAAATATGTAACCATCTGTCAAAATAAACAGGATATTTCTATGTTTAGGTTTGATGCAATAATCATTTACCTTATCCTTAAAAAATCCCCATATATCCGATCCTATAAACTTACTGTCCTTAATTGCAAGTTTGTAAATCTCATTAGAAGCTGATATATATTGTTGGGATATTTTTAAAATGGCATCCTTAGTTGTATTATCCTTCGTAAAGGATAGTTTTAATTCCTTTGCGAGGTTATTTATCTCCGGACTTAAAGGTTCCGGTTCAAAATAGATTTGGATGTGATCATTGTCTTGCCTAATTGGCTTAGATCTCAAATGATTCTCGAACCCCTTACTAATCGATGTAATGTAACCGAGATCTCTTTTATAAAACTCCATACCTGGATTGGCGTTTTTTACTGGATCAATCCGATCAGAAAGGTCTAACAGAATACTGATGTTTAAATTGTCTTTCCGGCTGGATGATGATTTCATTGAATCGCCTTCAGAGGTTGCCTTTTGATCATCATCAAAACTACAACCTACAGAAAGAAAGACTGCCGTGAACACACATAATCCAATAATTTTGATTTTCATAGCTTAAGATATTTTAGAATAAACCACGTTTTGAACATTTTGATTAACCAGATTGAGTTTCTGAAGGTGCTCCTGAGCAATATTCTCACATTGTTCTAATATTTCCGTTTGCCTTTGTTGGGACAAGGCAATTTCAGAAGACACCGCCTGAAACCAGCCTTCCTTGTATTGTGCATGGTATAAAAGATATTGTCTAATGTTAAATACAAACCCATCTATGGTAGCCTGAAGTTCAGTAATCTTACCACTGATTTCAACCACTTTTTTTCTTAGCTGCTCGATTTCCGCTACAATTTCATTTCTTGAAACCTCTAACGATTTTACTTCTTCAAGCTTTGTTTTAATATATCCTCGGATTTTATCTAAGTTTTCATGTTCTTTCATTGTGATATCGAAAACTAAACCCCAAATAATGTAAACTACAAAACCTGCAAAAATGATCATCCAAAATTCTGCTTCTCCTAACGCGATCTGTAGATTGTATGGTGCAGAATCTGGTGTCTTATTGAACTCATAAATTTTCTTTTCAATCTGGTAGGCTAATAGTCCATCAAATAAAAAGGTCGTGATAAAAAGAGCAATCATTCTAATGACATTTTTAACCCCCTTGCCTTTTTGCATCATATGAATTATATACCCTAATCCAAGAAATACTGAAGGAATTGTAAAGATCAGTACACCTTCCAACCATCCTGCTTTCATGGCATTACTAAATGCCTGTGCATCGAAGATAGCTGCAGTAAGACTATCATTTGAGAAGTCTTTGAAGAAGGCCGAGTATGTTGCAGAAATATAGAAAACAAACAAGTAAAGGGTAATTGGAATTAACAATAATAGCCCAATATAAAACTGTGCTTTTGGACGCTTTGAACTCTCCACACCATATTTTTCAGGATGATGCTTCACATCTTCAATTTCGTTCCTTGCTTGATTGATTTGTTCAACCAGCCCTTGCTTCTTCTCCTCAAAAATTGAAATTGCAGTCTCTGTATTTTTAAGTTCGCTCTGTTTTCTGGTTTTCTCATCAATGTAAGGTTGCTTTAATCTTGTCTGTTGAGTTTCCTGATCGCGACACTGTTGCTCAAAACTTTCGTAAACGTTTTCCAGACAAGCTCTAAAATTAATGGGACCTCCCATAGCTTTTAAAGCAGCTCCATATCCACTTTGATAATAGGTAATCCTTATTTCTAGATCTTCCTTTTCTTCGCTTGGAGAGATGCTTGATTCAGGAATCTCACTTTTTTTGGTAAGGAATAATTTTCTAATTTCCATAGCGTTTAATTTATTGATTGCAATACTTCTAGAAGAGACTTTTCCTGCTTAGCACAGTCAATAAGATAATCACATATTGCAGGGATGTTCTCATCGAAGAACTCAAATATTTTACAGTATTTCTTTAGTAGATTGTATTCATCTTCTGTAACTTCATGATCAACCCATATCATTATCGCCAAGTCATATAGATATTCTATCCGCTTTTCTATAGAAGTAGGCACTTCCATTCTTTGAATTGGATTAGTCAATATGCCATTTAAATGTTCGGTATCTACACCTCTTTGTTCAGCGAATCTATAGAGCTGCTTCATTTCGAGTTTATCAAAATTTTCATCTGAACAGGCCATTTGATAGAGTCTTAAGAAATGACTCTGCAATTCTGTATTAATTGTGCTCTCCATACTTTTTATTATTTTATTGGTTCTTTATAATAAATCGTTCTGAAATCACTTAACTAGTATGACAAGATGGTGAGCAGTGATAACAACCATCGGCTTTTGAGTAGTATCCCCTTGCTACTATGACCGCGCTTTTGCATGAAGAGAATTCTCCTAAAGATATTCGATTAGCCACTTCTGGCAGACGATAGCAATTTTCATCATGAACTTCATGATCACCATTTGGTTGTGCATTTTTGTTTACGTAATACTTTTTCATAATTTAAAATTTAGTTCTTAATTATGATTCGAAAGTAGGCAGGTAAACAAAGTATTCCTTACGGGAAACCGTAAAACCAGAAATTAAAGTACTAGATAATTTTAAAGTCTTTACAATAGGCAATAAGCTGTTCGTTAGTTGAAAAGCCCAAAACATCTCTGATCAGATTGAGGCGTTTTTCTATACTGCTCAAACCAGAAGGTTTGATGTCTTGATCCTGCAAGTACTCAGGAATTTCTTTTTGCTTTACACCATTGGCTAGCAACGCAATGATGGTGGTATCATAATTGGTAAAATCATAAGTATTTCTCTCTTTAATTGGCACCTTCATTTGTGCAGGAAAATACCTATTCCCTTTGGCAATTGCTTCTATGGCTAATCTAAGTTCCTTCGCATCATGCCGCGCTTTGCGTACGTATCCATTAATCCCCAGGTCTTTGATCAACGCATCTATCACCGCAGGATTACCCTCTGCTGAAAACACCAAAACTTTAAGACCTGGCTGTTCATCTTTAGCAGCTCTAATCAGCGCTGCACCATCTACAATTTTCTGAATATAATGATCTTCCTCGAATGAAAGATCTGTGATTAACAAATCATAAGGCTGACCTATTTTATTTGCCTTTTGGATTCTGGCAAAAGCATCATCGCAGTAAAACACATATTCGGGATCTTCAATGTTTAGATCTTCAATTGTTTTACGCACAGAAATACTAGTGCTCTCCTGATCCTCTGCAATTAGTACGCGTTCAAACATCATATATCTTTAGGTAGTTGTAAAGGAAATGTGAATTATCAATCCCTTGTCGTTTTTTGTATCAAAAGTAATTGTACCACCAATACTGCCAATACGGTTTCCCGTATTTGTCAAGCCATTTTTAAAATTTGGCTGTCCATTTATTCCAACCCCATCATCCATATAATGAATATTCACCTGATTACCTATGTGCTCAAACTTCACTACCACATTACTCGCACCGCTATGCTTTTTCATATTCACCATCAATTCCTGAAGAATGTGTGCTATTTCATGCTTTGCTTTTGCACTTACTTGATCCCACAGTGCCTTCTCATTTCCCACCAGAGATATTCGCGTATCCATTGCACCAAATGATCCTATCAAGCTATTCATTTCTTCCTGAAAATCATGCTCGGCAACTGGACTATCTTCGTAAGTGATACCACGTGACTTCTCATAAAGCACCTCTATACCGTCCAAAATTCTTTCTCTATCAATTTCCTCTCTATTCTCAATTTCCGACATCATCCTGTACAAGCCATTTGCAACCACATCGTGTACTTTTTTATGGATCTTTAACTTGTTATCACGAATAGCCGACTCCGCCTCCAACGCTAACTTTTGCCTTCTTTTCCTGTACCAAAGGATCGATATAACAGCACCTGCTACAAAGAGTAAAAAAGTTCCAGCCAACAAAAACTTCTGCATAGTAATCTGATACTTCTTTTCCACATTTTCCTTTTGCAAATTGAGGTTCTCTGCTTTATTTTTCTCCGTTTCATAACGGATCATAGCAAATTGGTTCTTAGCAGCATTCCGGTCTGTTTCTAAACTATCTTGCAATTTTTTATAAGTCTCAAAATATTGTTTTGATTGCTGATGTGGACTTAGCTTAATCAATCGTTCCAGTGCATATAACTGGTCATCCGCACTTTTTATCCGCTGGGCCAAAAGATACATGCTCCTTGCATAGAACATTGCAGAGTCAGGTCTTTTGATCATGTAATAATCAGTAAGGTGTGCTAAACTTGCATTCTGCCCAAACAGATCATTCTTTTTCTTACGAATATGTAAGGCATTCAAGAAGTTGGGTACCGGATTATATTCTGGGTTTTGTAACCATCTCGTTTTCGATGCATTAGATAAGATCCTCGAGAAAGTAATTGAATCCTCTTTTATACTCTTACTTGTAATCAGCTTATTAAAATATTGAAGCGCTTGATTATACTTCTGTTGCTCTGTTAAATTAACAGCCAGATTATTTAGATAGATATTTCTGGAAGTCTCCTTGTTAGAAAACTCAATAGATTGAAGATAAAATTGAGCAGCCTGTGGATAGTTCTTTAATCGACTAGCCATCTTCCCCAGGTTATTATAATTGCTAGACAAGATTTCTCTTTCGTTTTCAACGGCTGGATTGAGATAATTGATGGCTGAGAGCGAAATTTCCTGACTTCCAAAAAAATCACCTCTACCGCCACTTATAATAGCCATATTGATCAAACTCTTGGCTACCGTAACACTATCTTCATCTTTCAGAGCTTTCTCTTTGGCTTTATTAAAATAAATGAAGCTACTATCCGAAAGATTGTGATCAGAAAAATACCAGGCCCGATCGTAGTAGGGATTTTCAATAGTTACTTTTTGTTTAACCTCATCTTGATGACAGGAAAACATAAATAGTAATAGAAGAAGCGTTGTATATCTTTTCAAGATTTTTATTATTCTCCTAAAGTAAAAAAATACGGGCAAAAAATGCCCGTATTTCTAATTATTATCTAGGTGGGTTATCACCTATTTCCCCACCTGGGCCGCCTTGTGGACTGATAGTAGTCTCAGCATTTTTACAGTCGCGTTTTGCAGGCGTATCTGAGTGAGAAGGTGAAAATAAGCCCATTAAAAAAAAAGAAAATAACACTATACATGATTCAAAAATTTTAGAATTGAAATACTTTGTAGGCCTCCGCGAATCCGATCGCGGAGGTTGCTACGTTGGTATTCCAGAAGCGCTTCTGAAATTTTTGGGAAGAATTGAGTGTCCATTGCGGAAGGCAGTAACTGCTTCCCAAACCAGTCGTTACCAACCGCAACTTTCACTGTTTTAAAATCTGTTTGTACATGAGCCTCAATAGCTAGTTGAGTCTCCAACCGATTTCGAAAGCAAATGTATGGCGGTCAAAAGGCCTGATCATCATACGGTTCCGATCATTCCAATAAATCCGGTGGAATTCCGGAAAACCGTAAAAGATTCCAAAAATTCCGACTACATTTACTTATCAATTCATAGAATAATGCTCGAGGATTATAAAAAAGCGGTGATTTCTAGTTACCACCAAAAGAAGGTTAAGAGATTGCTTTCTTTAAATTTATCACATTCTACACCCGCAAGATTAAGGGAGGAATGCCTTTTGGTTTTGAATTCAAGGCCACAGGAAAAAGACAACAAGATTATTCGAGATTTTTTCAATTCAGGCAATATTTCGAATGATTATAGTAGCAGTATTGAAAGATTTGACCCTGATAAACTAAGACCTTTAGACAATTTCTTAAAGGACAGGACAGAATCCACAGAATCAAAAAACATTGAACTATTGGCTTGGCTTATCGATTTTGAACCAAGGCCATACCAGTATGGAAAAGTCTATGATCTGACAGAAGAAATACCTGATGAAATAACAAAGGATGTAAAAGAAGAACCAAAGAGAGAAATACCCAAGATACAAATACCAGAAACTTCAGCTACCTCCCCACCTACAACAAGAAAACGAGTACCACTAACCCAATACGGAATTGATGTTATAATTTTATTTATAACCCTTATCGGTGGAATCGGCTTATCTATGCGTAACGCTAATATTGAAAAAAATACCGCAGCCTACATCTGTACAAGTAAGGTTGCAAAAAGATATCATTTAAATGCTAAATGTCGCGGTTTGAACAACTGTAAGAGTCAAGTCATTCCAACGACCATAGCTATAGCAAAGGAGCGCGAAAAAACTTTATGTGAAATTGAACGGTAACTTAATGCTACCCCATCAAAAAGGGAATTAAGTCATTTAAACCAAACCTAAATTAGATCATGAAATATAAAAAATAATGGAGAAAAATATTAAAATAGGACTGTCGGTATTTTTACTACTTTGTTTATTAAAAATGCCATATGGATACTATCAGTTTGTAAGGTTGGTGGCATTAATTGGATTTGCATACTTAGCTTATCAAGCAAATTTACAAGGGTTTAAATACGAAACAATCATTTTCACTATCCTGGCTATTTTATTCCAGCCCTTCTTTAAGATTGCATTAGGAAGAGAAATTTGGAATATCATAGATGTGATCGTTGCTTTTGGACTTATTGTTTCATCATTCAGAAAATCTAAGGCTACCACCGATAAAGAAATCCTCTAAACAAACATCTCATGAACGAAACCATATAAATGAGTTTATTTCCATTATTCTAAATTAACCATTGTTATTATGGAATAAAATTTTAAACTTTGAGATAACCAGATAAACTAAACGCTACTCATCATGAAACTCTTTCCGAATCCTATATAAAGGACTCCAGTAATAACGCTACCACCACCAAACCATTTAAACCAAAACGTATGGACTTTAAAGATCAAATTGCTCAACTAGCAGCGCGTGTTGAAAAAATGATACCGCAGATTCAAACTGAAGAAGCTACTAAAAACGCACTCGTGATGCCTTTTATACAAATATTGGGTTATGATGTATTTAATCCTTTTGAAGTGAATCCTGAATTCGTTGCCGATATCGGAATTAAAAAAGGTGAAAAGGTTGACTATGCGATCATGAAAGATGGCGATCCTATTATCATAGTAGAGTGCAAACATCACTTAGAAAAACTTGACCCACACAATTCACAGCTGTTTAGATACTTCCATGTGTGTGCCGCTAAATTCGGACTATTAACCAATGGACTGATTTACCGTTTCTACACAGATCTGAATGATGTGAATAAAATGGATGAAAAGCCTTTCTTTGAATTCAATATCACAGAGATAAAGGATGCACAGATTGAAGAGCTTAAAAAGTTCCATAAATCCTATTTTGATGTAGAGAACATTTCAAACACTGCTTCAGATCTTAAATACACCAATGAGATTAAAGCACTGATCACTTCCGAACTCAGAAACCCTTCCCCTGTTTTCGTAAAACACTTTGCCAGCCAGGTGTACCCAGGTAAACTGACAGAAAAGATATTAACGCAATTCACTGAATTGGTAAAACGTTCTTCAAACCAGGTTTTAAATGACGCTATTACAGATCGTTTAAAGACCGCTTTAGGTAAAGAGGAAGCAAACAGCAATCAAACGGAGGGTAAGGTGACTGCGGAGCCCGTAATGGCCGAGCCTAACATTGTAACCACCGATGAAGAGATTGAAGGCTTCTTCATTGTGAAATCGATTCTTCGCGAGGTTATAGACCACAAAAGAATTACCCACAGAGATGCGCAATCATACTTCGCTATATTATTAGATGATAATAACCGCAAAACGATTTGTAGGCTCTATTTAGGCAATAAGAAGTACCTGGTAATTCTTGATGAAAATAAGAAAGAGGTTAAGCACGAAATTACAGAGGTTGATGAGATTTACGGCCATGCAGATAAGTTAACTGGTGCTGTAAATCGGTTAGTTAATTAATATTTATAATATTATTTACAAATGGTATGTCAACAGATAATTAAAAAACATAGTCTATATTTCTTATACAACTAATTACAGCTGCATTGGAGAACCTTTATGGCTGATTTAAAAAAGTTAACAGATATTTTAGAAAAACGATTAGTAACATAAAAATGAAAAAAATGACATACATAATTATTGGGACTTTAATTATCGGTGGAATTATTTATTTGTTTGCAAATTCAAAAAAGACAAACAAAAATTCTCTACCTAAAAGTACTTTATCCAAAGAAATCAAAGCAGAAACTAACTTTGAAAGTTCCCAAAATGACAGTTTGACTTATTCAGAAAAACTAATTAAAACCAAAGAGCTTTATCCATTTGCAAAATGGAGAAAAAATTTTTTCGAGTATGAAATGAAACAGTACACCGAGAAAAATTGCAATGAAGCTAAAAGTATATTTGATAATTTAATTTCAAAACTTATTTCACTTGATAAAAATGGAAGCAGAACTGAAAAAGAAAAGTGTTTTGAAATTGCAGTAAAATCACTTAATAAGTTAAATGAAAAGGACCAAGGTATAATTGAAACAGGTGAGAGAGAAGATTTATGTGAACTTATAGACCAAATAACAATTGCTTCGGGTTTAAATCCAAAAGACTATGCCGAAGGTGAAGGAATTTCGGACTTATGGAGAGAATGGTAATAAAAAATCCTATGAAAACTATAAAAGCAGATTTGCTTTAATCAACAGGAGTGTTAATCATTCACGCAATCAAGAATGTAACAGGTTCCTGATTGCGTGCATATCCGGGACATCATCTCTAAGGCTATACTATTGAGTGGATACCTTTTGCGTTTGGAGAGATCATTCCTCAAGAAAACGGCTATCCAAGACTAGCCAGGATTCTTGTTGAAAAACCATCACTCCGAAATCAAGGGTTGGGAAGATACTTTATTAAATTACTATTGAGGGAGTCTAAGCTACTCTATAATACAGATAGCGTGGAGCTTTTCACATGGGAAAAGAATCATTCGGCAATTAGGTGCTACGAGGCGGTTGGTTTCAAATTCTTACCTGAGTTACATAAAACAATGCTTCACGAAGGCGTAAGCTATAATATCCATAAGATGGCCTATACTGATCAGATAGAAAATTCAAAAGATTGACCCTTAAATTTGTTGTTTACATCACATGATTTTAAAAGCTGCCATATTGAATATTATAGAGGGAAAGCAATTAAATTTCGAAAATGCTAGCTTGAAATAACAGGGGTGAAAATACCATTATCATCTTTTATCTGAATATCATTAAGATATATAATTTCTTCGAAGATTTTTTTTGTTTTTGGTTTCATAGATTCAACTACTAATTCTACAATTCCATCAATATATCCTTTTGCTTTATGCACATGGTCGTACTCAAGTTGATTGATATTAGATGGGATATCTAAATTATCTTCATTTTCAATGATAAACGTATACCCATCTTCCTCTATTGAATACCTTTCAAGAGATTTAATAAGATTAGCATGAACATAATCATTTCTTAAACTAACCAATCGTAAATAATTTTTGAACCTTTCATCTGATTGATCAATAGTCTTTGTTTTGAAACCATTACAATAAACGGGCATCATTGTTAGCTTAACATCAATTTGTTCTCTGCTAATTTTTTCTTTTATTCTACCTGCTCTAAGTTCTGCTTTCAAATATAGTTCATATATAATATTCATAAATCCTTCAAAAGAAGACAAGAACATTAAAAAAGCCGAACGAAGTAAATCGTTCCTTTTATCCCAAAGCTTATCAGTATCAAAAAACATACCATTATCAATACTTTTCGACAAGGAAAGTAAGCTTTCACCAGTCTGGTAATAAGTTACAAATGCATTTTCCAATATTTTAAATTTAGCATTTGCAATTTTTATTTTTAGCTTCTTTTGATTATGTTCAGAAAATTTTAACAGCAGCGCATTTATTTGTTTTCCTAACATTTTAGACTCATCAACGGACTCATGATGATAAACTGAAATGCATATAGTTTCCCCATTCCAAGCATAAATCTTTATATAAAAATCTTTATATTGAAAAATCCAACCCCATTGTCTTTTATTATCTTGAAAATAATCCAAATTGGAATCACCAAAAATATTTTTAAATACTAAATACACCAAATATGGGGTTGCTTTAGATGTCATAAAGCAGCTGAAATCTTCAAATTCAACATATTTTCCTTTATTTTCATTAAAAGGTTCAAGATCTTTCAAACTATTCATAGTCTGAATATGGTATCTTAGATTTTATGTCCTCTGTGTTTAAGTCGATTTGTTTTCTACAATAATTCGCTTGGGTTATTAAATTCATTTTTTCCGCAGCGTCTGCAAGTCCAAGCCAAAAGTCTTCTGCAAAATAATGTTCTGTTTCGTCTGCGAGTTCGATTAAGCTGTCAAGTGAAAGTTCCCATTCTCTATTCTCTAAAAATTCAACGCTATCAATAAATTGTTTATGTGTCTTATAAAATTCAGGCATACAATCAACCACACGTCTTATTGTCTGCTCAGGTGAGGAGTTCGTTTTCTGTTGTAGTTTTAAGTAGTCGAATAGTTTCACTGTCGTTTCTTTAGAGTTGCCACTAACAATTGTTATTACGAATAAAAAAATACAAAAGTTTCGCTAATCCAACACATAAAAAGCATTAAAATAGAGATGCGTAAATTCATAGCATAAAAATAAGCGTATTGATGGAAAATAGCGTAAAAAAACAGGATTATTTTGCAGTTTGGTGTATACCAACTACTGCTCTGTTACTGGTCAGATACTGGTCAGCTACTGCTCTACTACTGCTTTTGCAGTAAAAACCAGTGTTAAAGCAGTCGTAGAGCAGTTTCAGTCATACATCTGTTACAATCCAATATCAAACATGATTAACTCTCCTACTCATTCCCCCGCACCGATTTGATTGCACAAAAGACATTAATCAAGCCTATAGAAAAACATTTAAATGAGTTTATTCCCATTATTCCAAATTAACCATTGTTATTATGGAATAAAATTTTAAACTTTGAGATAACCAGATAAACTAAACGCTACTCAATCATGAAATACCTTCTCAAGTCAATACTGCTTTACAATCTTTTATCATCAATCTTCTTCCTGCACTTTTTGCGGTTGTGATTGAAGCATAACTCTGCTATAGCAACCAGACCATCATATATTCTCGTATAACGAGCTATATAGCAGCAAAAAATATAGATTTAGAAAAACCACCACCAAACCATTTAAACCAAACCGTATGGACTTTAAGGATCAAATTGCTCAACTAGCAGCGCGTGTTGAAAAAATGATACCGCAGATTCAAACCGAGGAAGCTACCAAAAATGCACTCGTAATGCCTTTTATACAAATATTGGGTTACGATGTATTTAATCCATTTGAAGTGAATCCTGAATTCGTTGCCGATATCGGAATTAAAAAAGGTGAAAAGGTTGACTATGCGATCATGAAAGATGGCGATCCAATTATCATAGTAGAGTGCAAACATCACTTAGAAAAGCTTGACCCACACAATTCACAGCTATTTAGATACTTCCATGTATGTGCCGCTAAATTCGGACTATTAACCAATGGACTGATTTACCGTTTTTATACTGATCTGAATGATGTAAATAAAATGGACGAAAAGCCTTTCTTTGAATTCAATATCACAGAGATAAAAGATGCACAAATTGAAGAGCTTAAAAAGTTCCATAAATCCTATTTTGATGTAGAGAACATATCAAACACCGCCTCAGATCTTAAATATACCAATGAGATAAAAGCACTGATCACTTCCGAACTCAGAAACCCCTCCCCAGTTTTCGTAAAACACTTCGCCAGTCAGGTATACCCAGGTAAACTAACAGAAAAGATATTGACGCAATTCACTGAATTGGTAAAACGTTCTTCAAATCAGGTTTTAAATGACGCTATTACAGATCGTTTAAAGACAGCTTTAGGTAAAGAGGAAGCAAACAGCAATCAAACAGAAGGTAAGGTCACTGCAGAGCCGGTAATGGCCGAACCTAACATCGTAACCACAGATGAAGAGATCGAAGGCTTCTTTATTGTAAAATCAATTCTTCGGGAAATTATCGACCATAAGAGAATTACCCATAGGGATGCACAATCATACTTTGCCATTTTATTAGATGACAATAATCGTAAAACGATTTGTAGGCTTTATCTAGGCAATAAGAAGTACCTGGTAATTCTTGATGAAAATAAGAAAGAGATTAAGCATGAGATAATGGAGATTGATGAGATTTACGGCCATGCAGATAAGTTAACCAGTGCGGTAAATCGGTTAGTTAATTAATATTAATAAACAATAGCAATAATAGACGATTTTATAAAATTAAAAAATGATTTAAAAAATTAAAAACCGCTTGCTAACAATTATACAGAAAATAGAATGTTTTATGCTCCAATTAAAAAACGAATAGCAAAAAAATTAAACTCCCAAATAAATGAGAATAAAACAAATACACCTCAAAGACTTTAAAAGGTTTACCGATTTACAAATTACCAATTTGCCTAACACAGCAAAACTTATTGTGTTAGTAGGGCCAAATGGAAGTGGAAAAACATCCTTATTTGAAGCATTTAATCACTTTTATAAATTAAGTGGTTATAATTCAATTGGCATGGAAGACTATTGTTCAAAAAAAGACTCACCATTAAGTGGACAAGGTTGGCACATAGACAAAGTAGGAATAGATTTTCACGAAACTTTTGATAAAGCTCATATAAAAGATAAATTCTATTTCAGAACAGCATATAGGAACGAACATGACTTTACAGTTAATAATCTAAAAGCTCAAAAGATACCAACAGAAAGCTTTAAATTTGACACATTAAATGGTAATGATTTGACAGTTTCTGAAAACTATCAAAGATTAATATCACAAACACTCGCAGGTGTTTTTAATTCAACAAATAACAGCAAAACAGTTGAACAATATCGAGAAGAATTAATTGGAGAAATCAAACAATCTTTAAATAATGTTTTTGATGATTTAACATTAAGCTCAATTGGCGACCCACTCTCAAATGGCAGTTTTTACTTCAATAAAGGTAATTCAAAAGACTTTCATTATAAAAACTTATCCGCAGGAGAAAAATCTGCCTTTGATTTACTTTTAGATTTAATCATAAAGTCAAAATACTATACAAATACTATCTTTTGTATTGATGAGCCAGAAGCTCATATGCACACCAGACTTCAATCAAAACTTTTAGCTGAACTTTATAGATTAATTCCAGACCACTCACAACTTTGGATTTCTACACACTCTATTGGAATGCTGAAACAAGCCGAAGAATTGGAATTGGCAATACCAAACAGTGTAACATTTTTAGATTTCGACAACAGAGACTTTGATTCACAAGAAGTAATAACACCAACTAAGATTTCAAAATCAATTTGGAACAGATTTTTTGAACTCGCACTTTCTGACTTTTCTAAATTAATTTCGCCAAGGCAAATTGTCTTCTGTGAAGGAACTCAACAAGGCAGAAAATGCCAAAATTTTGATGCACAGATCTATGGAAAAATCTTTGAACAAAAATATCATGATACTTCATTTATTTCACTTGGTTCATGTAGCGAAATTGAAGATTTAGAAAATCAATCAGTTAAATTACTTTCCAGTATTCTAAAAGCATCTACTATTATTAAATTTGTTGATAGAGATGATAAAAGTGACACCGAAGTATCAGAACTACTTGCGAAAAACATTAAAACACTAGAAAAAAGACATATAGAAAATTATCTGTTAGACAATGAAATAATTGAAAAATTATGTATTAAACATAAACAAGAGGAGAAAATTGAACTTTGTTTAAAAGCTAAACAAGATGCAATTAACGATAGTATTAGTCGAAATAATCCAAAAGACGATGTTAAATCAGCAAGCGGAAAAATTTATACTGAACTGAAACAAATATTGAATTTGACACAATGTGGCAATAACACAGTATCATTTTTAAGAGATACTATGGCACCACTTATAACAGAAGAAACAAATATTTTTAAAGAACTTGAAAAACAAATATTCACTCCTGTTAGCGCGAACGATTAAATGTATGATAATTCTCTAGACAAGTGAATTAACGAAAGATTGATTAAATAATGGAGGTTTAATGATGGATGAAGAACTGAAAAAACACAAAATTTTGGTAAAAAAAGTTTATGAGAAAAGCCAGGAGACATTTAAAAAGCAATTATCTTTTTTAAGTGCTTGCGCTTTGGATTTTTCAATATTTTTTGTAGAATAAACAAATACGGACTTCTCAAAGTCTAATCAAAACCAGGTCTAGGAGCAACTAGTCATAATCCTACACCATCCTAAAAAATAGTTTTAAATGATAAAAATTTTGGATTACTATTATGGATTTTTTTAATGATAAGAAGCTTACGAAACAAGTAGAGTATTTAGAAGATGAAAGGAAAAAGCTCTGGAACAGGATTTCTGAACTTGAGAATAAAACAAAATTATTAGATAAAGATATACAAAGAAAAACTTCAGATTTTGAAAAAGATGCAGCCCAGAGTTCTAGAAAAGCATCTGAATACAAAAATAAAATAGATGAAAAGTTGGCTGAAGCAATTAAATTAGTTTCCACTATAAACGACAAAGTTTCGAAAGTCGATACAGAAGCAATACACATTGAGAATAAAAAATTAGAAATAGATGAGATTATTACGAGAGCTGACCAAACAGAGGACGAATTAATTTCAAGTGCCAAAAAGCTAGAACAAAGGGTTCTTCAATTTGACCAATTCTTGTTAAAGTACCCCGACCTGGAAGCTGAAATAGTTGATATTGACGCTAATCTAAGTAAGATTGAAGATAATGTTAGTAAGTCGACTGTTACAATTAATGCTCTTAACAAAAGAAAACAAGAAATAGATGCGTTTTATCGAGAAATATTCGGTTACAATGATACAGATGCAACAACTGGGGAAGTAACAAAAATTGAAGGTACTAAAGATGAATTGGATAAAGTTTATCAAGAATTATCTGAGCAAGGATTATTGATAAAAGAAAATGTTGAAGAAATAGATAACAATTATAAAAAGAAGTTTATTGACTTTGAAAAGGAACACAAGGACAAATATTCATCTATTACATCTGAAATTGAAGCCTTACTACCTAATGCCCTTACAGCAGGATTAAGTGCAGCGTTTTCAAAAAAGAAAGAAGATGAGGAAAATTCTGCAAAAAAACTACAGACTAGATTCTCATTAGGGATTTATTTACTCATAATAGTGAGTTTAATCCCTTTTCTAGTTAGTGCTGCTTACATTTATAAAGACATTAATTTAGAGGAAGCTATTAACCGGTTGCCGAGATTAGTTCTAGCAATTATCCCGATATATATACCAATTTTATGGTTTACGTATTCAGCGAATAAAAAATTAAATTTATCAAAAAGATTAATCGAAGAATACGCTCATAAAGAAGTATTGAGTAAAACCTATGAGGGACTATCAAAACAAATTAAAGGACTGACAGATCCAGTCCAATCAGATGAACTTAAGTTCCGACTGTTAACAAACTTTTTGCAAGTATCATCTGAAAACCCGGGAAAGTTGATTTCAAATTATGAAACATCTGATCACCCCGTGATGGAAGCATTAGAACAAAGCTATAAATTCCAGATTGCCATAGATCGACTAGAAGCCATTCCTGGGTTAGGAAAAGTAGCAGCTATTTTGGAAAGCAAAGCGAAAAAAAAGTTGGCTATGAAGAAAGAAGTCATCGATAGAGTTCTACCCAATGATGACCAAGAAGAAAGTGAAGAAGAAGAAGAAGTATAAATTTGCCCTCACAATTAAATTGATACATAAGTTAAATTACCGCTATGATTCTGAAACACACAGATATTGAAATCCCCGCTGAAGAGCCATTTAAAAATTGTAAACTAAATCGAAAAGGTTACGCTGTGGCTCTTACTTCGATTGTCGACTCTTATGCGGACGGTTTTGTCCTCTCTTTAAATAACCCCTGGGGAACTGGCAAGAGCACATTTATAAAAATGTGGAAAACGCATTTGGAAAATAGCCAATACACTACATTATATTTCAACGCCTGGGAAAATGATTTCGATGCCGATCCAATGGTTGCACTGATGTCCGAATTAGGGAGTTTGACCGACCAAAAAACAGATGAGACATTCAATTCTCTGATTAGAAAAGCAGCAGTCATTAGTCATAGTGTAATTCCAGGGCTTCTAAAAGCAATAGCGGCAAAGTATGTCGACACTGAAGTACTTGGTAATTTATTGACAGATGCCGGTAAGGGGGCTAGTGATCTTTTAAGAGACGAGATTATTGATTATACCAAAAAAAAGAATGGGCTTGTTGATTTCAAAGCAGAACTCGAAAAATATATAAAAGAGCATACAAATGGAAAACCTCTTGTTCTGTTTATAGATGAATTGGATCGATGCAGACCTAGTTATGCAGTCGAGCTGCTTGAGCAGGTGAAACATTTTTTTAGTGTATCGGGAATTGTATTCGTGCTTTCTATCGACAAAGCTCAATTAGGAAATGCAATCCGGGGATTTTATGGGAGTGAACAAATCAATAGCACTGAGTATTTAAGACGATTTATCGACTTGGAATTTATTTTACCTGAACCACCAGCAAATGTCTTCGTAGAATATCTTTATAACTATTTCAGTTTCGATGAATACTTCCGTCATGTAGATAGAAATAATAATGAACTCTCCCACGACAAAGAAGAGTTCATTAAATATTCTAATGTTCTATTCACTTTTAACAGTTTGACCTTACGCCAACAGGAAAAAATGTTCTCACATGCACGTGTAGCATTGAGAACATTTGGAACTAGAAACTATATATTCCCAAGTGTTTTTATCTTTCTAATTTTTTTAAAAGATTTTCACTCTGAGTTATACAAGAAACTTGTTTTAAGAAAGGTAACACCTCAAATAATTCTGGACGATCTATCAAAGGTAATTCCAACTAATATTTTTAAAGACAATCAGCACATATATATCATTGTAGAAGCCATCTTAATAAAGCTATATTATAACTATTATAGCGAAATCAACTACGAGGCTAAAATTTATGAAAAGGACGAAGCACGAAATACAAAGCTACTAATTAAGCCTTATACTGACAGTAGCGAAGGTTTTAAAAACTTCATCAATATCATTGATCATTTTAATTCCAGAAATGGCGGTGATGTGAAGCTCAGTCACCTTTTAAATAAAATCAACTTATTGGATAATTTTCAAAACCTATAATATTTTGAGGTTGAGAAGGAATGTGTTAGTTGGATTTAATTAAGAGCACGCTTTTAGTGTGCTGAAAATAGATGAAGATAGCTATAATCACACCCCAAAAGGTACCGATGAATTTTGACCTCTAGTGTAACGCCCAATGTTCTTAAATAATAATTAGCTTTCAAGTGGATATTTTATCCTATTAAACAATCCACTTGAAATTGCTAAATTGTTGATTATAATCAATAAACATGTCTAACGAAAACAATAAATCTTCGCTACGGGCACAAATGCCAACCCAGGGTTGGAAGCAATTCCTGACCGCCAGAACTAGAATGCTTACCGCCTATGACATCGCAAAAGATCAGGAAAGCAATAGGCAGGTGAAGACCAGGCATGGTCTTGTCGCAGAAGCCGAATTTAGAAAGTGGTTGAGCGAATTCTTGCCCAAGCGATATGGCGTTACCTCCGGCTTTATCATTTCGCCTGGCATTTCAAGTTCCGAGTATATGGTACATTACGATGTGATCATATATGACCAGTTGGAATCCCCTGTTCTATGGGTTGAGGACAATCCCGATTCTTCGCATCAGGGAAAGTCCCTTGCTATCCCGGTGGAATATGTCTGCGCAGTAATCGAAGTAAAATCCTCATTTAATAGAAAGTCCGCTAAGCAAGCAGTCGAACAGCTGTCACAGCTAAAGCCATTACTGGCGCGAGTAGATCCTCCAAATAGTCGAAGCAAGCTATATCTGCCTGCTAATTTTTTCTGTGCAACGGTATTTTTTGAGCTCCGAAAAGAAAATGAAAAGGATTTTGTGGCATTGGATGAACTGGTTGAAGCTACAATGATCAGGAGATTCTTCGGTGGAATGATACTCCGCGCAGAAACGGAATACAAGAGAGGTGCAGGAAAAATATTTTTTAGAAATGAAAATGTTGACAACGGGCCAAATAATGGTACACGTTTATCCTTCTGGACCTCCTCAAAGTGTCTAAAATATACAGATGATTGCTATTTCAGCCTATTATTGAACTATTCGGAAACCTATTTTTCCGAATTTGCATTTGACATTATAGCCTTATTGAAAGGCACGTACCAACCACATGTATTATCAAGTCTACATTGCATGGGGTCTACAAGCTGGGAAAACGGAAGCTGCGTAGAAACGCGCGACTCTGATCCCGAAGCCGTTAAAAGATATAGGGAGGAAACTGCTTCAATATTGAAAGCCCAAGGTTTTGTAGGTTTTGAACCTTCAGATCTGTAGCTATACCATGAGGAAAGATGTTTTGCAGAGCATCTTCCAATTCGTAAGGATTTCTAGTGTTAAAATTATCATTCGATTCAAACTAGACAAAACTTCATGAAACTGTTCTGCTGATGGATGTTATATTTGAGGTCAAAAATTAATGCAATGAACAATTCAATTTTATATATTATCGGTAACGGCTTTGACCTTTATCATGGAATACCTTCTTCCTATTGGCATTTTAGAAATTATGTAGAGCAGAAGAATACAGAATTGTTTGATGCCTTGGAAAGATATTTTAATCCAGATCAGCTATGGTCAGATTTCGAGGCTACTTTAGCAGAGCTCGATACAGACTATATCTTGGATGAAGCTGCAAATTATTTGGAGTCTTATGGCACTGAAAACTGGAGTGATGCCTTCCATCATGACTATCAATATGAGATTGGGGAACGAATTAAGTTGGTAACTACTGAATTAAAGGCAATATTTACTGAATGGATATTGAGCTTAGAGATCCCATCTTATCGAGACGACATGCTGAAAATTAATCGGGAGGCTATATTTATGAACTTTAACTATACACCAACTCTCACAAGGCTGTATAAGGTCCATAAGGCTAATATTACTTATATTCATAATGAGGCTGAAAGTGAAGATTCTGTGCTTCTTTTAGGTCACTGTATTAATCCTGATCCTCTTCCCCAAAGGGGCACAGAAGATGAAGACGTTCGCATTACCGAAGGTCAACAAATTATCGACCAATATTTTCTGGATAGCTACAAACAGGTAGGCAATATCATCACAGAAAAGCAGAAATTCTTTGAAGAACTTGCGAAGATTGAAGAAATAAATGTATTTGGTCATTCTATGGCAGATGTTGATCTACCTTATTTTGAAGAAATCATCAAGCACCTTAATGTATCGAAAGTGAAATGGCACGTGAGCTATTTTAAGCCAGAAGAATATGAACAAAGATTGCACACTCTAATCAGTTTGGGCATTCCTGAAGGAAACATTATTGTCGAGAAGCTAGAAAACTTCGATAGTGGCCAATTGAGTTTGTTATAATTTCATTTATATGTTTGATCATGATTACTGTTCAACTTGACACCTGACAAGCCATACCACCTTGTGAAATAGAAATCATATTTTTACATCTCTTATTATTTTCAAGCCCCATATAAATGGAACCAGATCGTAAACCGAATAACTTTATAGAACTCTCATTTATTTTGCTTAAGCAGAGCTGTTATTTACTCCTATTAATATGGTTATAAATCTGAATATTAATGGCATAGATATAGGCAAAAACACATTTATATCATATAAAGAAGAACTATAGGACTCACTTTAACAGTCGCTTTGTATTCTTTTAAAAGATTTTTTATTTAGAATAGCTAACTTCAAAAATGCTTAAAAAAAGAAACGTTCTCTTATTTGGTGCTGGTGCTGTAATTGATTGGGGTGCCCCAAAAACACATGAGCTGACCAATTTAGTTAGAAATGGCGGATTTTATACAAAAGATGGAAAAACCCGGATTACCGAATTTATCTACAAAAAACTTATCGCTACTCAGTATTATGAAGAAAAAGATATAAATGTTGAAACTATCATTAATGTAATCGAAGAGCTTATCGTTTACTATGCGAGCCATGGTTTGCAGAAAAAGGTATCTGCATTGATGAAGCCTTTTTTCAGTTCTAATTTCGAAGATAAAATCATGAACTTTTCCGTAATTGGCGGTGAGGCTAAACAATTTAATAAACTGCATATACCGGGAAAGGATGATGAGTGGGCAATAATGAACCATGGGCAAGAAACTCCTCAGCAATTCTTTTTACAACAGCTACTTGCCCATTTACTCACAGATATCACAATTGAAATAGAACACTACGCTTATCATACTGCCAGCAAATCAAATGTGATAACAGAATCCAAAGAACAGATTAATGGAATTTTTCAAAAGTGGATCAATAGAATAAATGGGAATGGAATACTGAGAATGTATACCCTGAATTACGATCGGAACTTTAAAATCATATTAGAAAAATCAGAGCCTAAATTTGAGATTTTTGAAGGCTTCGATTGCGGTGATACCGTTGGATATAATGAACAATTAAAGCCACGAGCACGCCGTATCCTTGAAGACCAGCAATCACACATACACTACAACCTACATGGAAGTGTATTTTGGCGAGTTAGAGCCCTTAATCAGTACCAGCTTGAATTACCGGAATTTCACCTAGCATGCGGTGCCTACTTAGAACAGAATACAAGTGAATTTCCTACTTTTCAAAGTGAAAAAGGCAAGACAGTTTTCTTAACCAATTTTATTACCGGCTATCAGAAAACCCAAAGAGCAATATTTTCACCCTTTCGTCAGATGCAGGCTGCCTTTGACAGGGATTGCATTTTTTGCGACAAGCTTGTTATTGTAGGTTATTCATTTGGAGATGAACATATCAATTCAAGTATAAGAACAGCCTTACAGGAAAATGAAAACTTGAAAATCGAAATTATCGATCCCTCATTCAAGAAAGATAACTTCGACCTATTGGTAATGCTTAAAATATTTGCAGCTTCAGATAAAATGTATTCAGGTTTCCCACAAAATCTTTCCGAAAATGTGCATAGTTTTCTTGGTGGTCTTGTTATTGTGCATGCAAAAACCTTTAGACAATACATGCAGGATTCACTTCAATTGGCAAAATACAGGTATCATAATAACAGAACTTAAAATTAGCATCTCATGAACAAAAGTATCTAATCTTCACAACCCCAATCCTGTTGTACCTGATCCTTTGGCAAATGAAAAGGTAATCTCACTGCTATGATATCCAATTGGATATAGAAGTCTTGGTATGTTGGTGGTAGTTTATAACTGGATCAGTTATTTTGTAATGTTATTACAGGTGATGATCAACATAATTAAGATTAAAAGGAGCACAATAGAAAATTTCTTTGATACAGACTTCTTGTTAATAATATAAATCAATAATCCCAAAAAAGAGAACATAATAATCCCCGTAGACAACAAGAACGTAAAGGAATCTGAGCCATTGCCTCCGTTTTTATCTGTGATGATAGAGAGAATAGCAGCAGAAACGAAAGTGCTGATCGCACAGAAGATACCCAATATTTCAATATACTTAACATCCTTGTTTGCTAAGTCTTCGTTCAGTCCCTCAAGCTTTAATGATTCAACCGCGAGATTGTTCATCGTGTTTTTGATACTACTAAAAACCTTTATTTGATTGTGATACTCAATATATTCAAGATTATTTTGTTCTTTATCTAATGGAAGAACAACTGTTGAAGCCGTAAAAAAGTGTCTAAGCCTTGCCTTTTTTGTGAATGAATTTTGAAATATGCATTCATTAAAAGGTAATTGATAGATTAGGCTATGGTTGTACTTTGTCCAGTTAATGTTTTTTTTATAGCTCTCAATAAGTTCTTTACATTTTTCAAGGTAAATATTTATGGTTTGGATTTCTTTTAATGCGTCAACTTGCTCGAAAAGGTTGTTTAGTTTCAGGACAAGGTATTTTAACAATCTAAGATCTGGAAAGTAATTTTTGATTCCAGTCTCGATGCTC
This sequence comes from Pedobacter sp. ASV1-7, assembly GCF_040203335.1. Taxonomy (NCBI): domain Bacteria; kingdom Pseudomonadati; phylum Bacteroidota; class Sphingobacteriia; order Sphingobacteriales; family Sphingobacteriaceae; genus Pedobacter; species Pedobacter sp. ASV1-7. Next base: position 41,567 of record NZ_JBEHBV010000003.1, read on the forward strand.
ACCCGTTTTATATTTTCATAATGGTTCAGTGCTTCAGAATATTTAATATCCAGGTTTTCCAATATAAAAGAGAAAAGATTGTTGTTTGCATAATTGAGACTAACGCCTTTTGCATAATGATTGAAGTGTGTATCGGATGTTTGATAATCTACATCAAATTTCTTCACAAGAATTTCCAAAGCTGTTCTATCCTTTTTTAAGTCTTTAAGATATTTGATCCTTAAATGGCGTAGAAAATAATTATCTTCAGTATTTGGGATCGATCTATACCTCGTTAAGATCTTTTGAGCATTCTCATCAGTATCGATATAATGTTGGTAAGAATACTCCAAGAAAGATTTAAGCTCTGGAAATTCTATTTCATCTATTAATTCATCTATTGGCACAAGTTTGGACTCCTGTATAATCTTGAGGTCGCTGCCAAATCCTTTCTGTATCTGATAAAGTCTGATTAGTACTTTAAGTTTGAGGAACTTTGCTTTTTCTCGGATACTAAAGATGAATTCAAATGGTTTAAGCTTGACTTCATTATATAAAGTATTTAGTTTGTCTTCGATCGTATTAAGCTTATGCAATAATTTCTCGTTTGGGTTACAGGTAAGATCTATAAGGGAGAGGTGAATATTGATGAGTAGTATTTCATACGCCATATATGTTTTCTGGTTATCAAAATCCTCATAATTCACGCGACTGTGTTTATTAACCAGAATTTGACTCTGGCTACTAATTTCCGCACGATCGTAGTCTCTATTTATATAAATATCATTATTTACAAGGTAATGATTATTAATCTTGATAATCATCGAGGAGTAGCTGTTCAGGCAATTCTGTACAACCGTGATGAAAGTATAAAATAAACCTGAAATATCCTGATCTGTGACTTCCTGCTCAACTTGCGTTAAAAGAATGGTTAAATAGGTTTTGGCTTCCTCGATATCCTTTTCAACCTTAACTTGATCTTCGATATATTCTCCGGCAAGTATGGATTGGTTTACCAAGATGTACAATCTGTTTAACGCGATATTAGTTTCTTTCGGTCGGTGTATTGGCTGTAGGCCAGAAATCCGTGCGATGGTAGTAGTAAACTTTTCAGAAATTGTTTCTAAAAGAAGTTTTAAGGTGGAAATATGAAGCATATGAGAGCTATGTGGACATTAAAGAGAGAAAATCATGGATTCTTCCGCAATACTTTTCCAGCTAATGTCTGCCCGAATTCCTTCTACATATGAATAGTTCCAGCACCTCCATCTATGAGAAAGTTCGACTAGGTTAAAAGGGCTATAGCGAACAAGATTTTTATTCTTGTTACTTAAATCTTCAATTGAAGAGGTAATGCTGTTCAGAACACTAGAATCTAGACCACTTTCCTTTTCAATATCAGCGATAGCTAGATTGAGGTGACCAGCATCGAATGCTAACTCTAGGCTTTTAAAAGTAAGTGTAATATGCGATAGCTGGTTATTATTTACTTTTAAAAGATTATATATGTTTTCCTCTACAGGTCCATATTGATAGGCTTTGAAATGATTGAAAATCTGTTTGGCTAAAATTGCCTCATTAACAGAAGACTGACAATTAATAGCTGTTGTGAAGAATAAAAGTTTTTGGCATTTTAGAACACTTAGGTCATTTTGACTTGCATCACTTTCCTTTTTCAACCACTGCAGCGTTCTCATAAGAAAATATTCAAAATACTGAAGTGGGAGTTGTTGAGTTGTGAAAGAGGGTAGGTTGAGTAATTTTGCCATGCATGGTAAATATAATATTAATTTCAATAAGTTGTATAAAGTCTTGAAATATAACAAATAGGTGATACATTTGTTGGGCTTCTCCAAGTAAATATAGGGTTCTATAACTCTACAAGTTGTCGGTTCCAATTTGTTTCTAAATCTTTAGTCAAGCTATTTAGATATTAGTTCACTAATTAATGTTGTGTTAAATTCTTTCTTAATGAATGCTAAAATGGAGCAAACTATTAAATGAGATAAAAACTCAAAATTTCCATGAAAAAAGTAATAGAAAAAAGTCTTTGTCGGAAAATCTTGTGACAATATAGGGGTAAATATAGTTTTTTTTGGTTGAAAATGAGTAAAAATGATTTGTCTTGAACAACTGAGCTACATTTGATTTTTGATCAATCTAAGTAGATTTTTATTGTTATCCAATAAACTTTTGCTTGCGTCAGGTAGAGAGTATTTTGTCATAAAAATGATCTTTGAACTTTGATAGTACAAAGATCTGTTGATGGCACAACTGATTTAACTCGACGGCCCCTTAAATCCCCTTCCGTCGTTCCTCGAGAAAGAAAAAGCGGTTAAAACGCACGATTAAGGCCAGTCCGATCTACCTATTAAATCTCCACCTTTTTAACTGTTTAATTGTTCGACTCAGATGATTTTATACGAGGACGAACTATATTATTTCTTTGATTTAGGTAATCTTTGTTCATGTAATATAATTACCTTCTTTTGTGTTTCAATAATATCAGTAAGGTCCTTTAGCTTTTCATTTCTGGCCATGACTTCAGATTCGAGATCGACAATGCGATTTTGCAGCATTACCGTATCCTTGCTAAACATGCTCTTAAGTGGTTCTTCGTTTAAGTAGTATAGAAACAGATTTTTGTTTAGCAGTCTTGAAAATGCTATTAATTTATCAATATCTACGGAAGCTCTTTTATAGATCCCAAACAGTGTCGACTCGCTTACATTTACATGTTCAGCAACAACCTTAGCCTTCAGACCGCTTTCTTTAACCAATTTGTGGATGATTTCGCCAATTACTACAGCCATATACAAAGCTGCTAAAACAGGTTTACAGATATTCCAAATCAAACAGCTATTAATTGATAGTATTTACTATCAAATTTTGATAGTATTTATAAAAAATGTATATTTGATTAGGAAAATAAAGATGCACTATAAAGTATAACAGCATTCACTTTTATTTGACAGTATGAAATAAAAAAGAGTTTACAAAAAATTATAATTTAGCGGTACCCTTATAAAAATAATTGGGCATCGCTAAAAACGAGCTTCGCTGCCAAATCTGGTAAATTTCGCAAAGTGAAGAAAGTACAGCATTTGCTCCCTATAAGCTATAGGGTGCGGTGCTTGCTTATACTTTACTTTGTGCCAACTTGAAAAAGTTGGGAGGCCCACCAGAGCCAGGCAGTAGAGGATGGCAAGTTACCGTGCCCTATTGTTATTAGATGCACTTCCACTCCTCAATGGAGCTCAAAAATATTAACTACTTAATATGATGAGCAAAATGACCCACGCATCAGTATTCCCTGATTTCTTGTCAACAGATATGGAGCTGGGATTCTTTTGCTTCTCAACTATTTACTGTTCATTCGATAATTCCGCCCTTAAAAATGGTATTAGTCCCCGTGACAAACTCTATTCGATAAAACCAAAATCTCCAATCTAATTTCGCAACCCAACTCATTTTGAGACAATTCTGATCTCATAAATCATCCATTTAATTCAATCACCTGTAAGCCAGGTGTTGCAACGATCTCCATATCTGGCTTATAGGGTTTAACCTCTAACCAAATATGTTTAAAACGATACAAATCATCGTAATGGCCACGCTTTGCCTAAATTTCAATAGTAAGGTGCAAAGCCAAAGCCCTCTACAAAGCAAACAAGCCATATTAGGAAGAGTAATCTCTTCCACAACTGGCGAAGCTTTACCCGGTACAGTCATAAAAGTAACCGAGCCAAACCATTCTACAGTAAGCAACGATAAAGGAGAATTTATCCTAACGCTAAGCAACGGAACATATAACCTATCCATATCTCACCTTGGTTATGAAACCAAAAGCATCAGCATCCAAATCCCCCTAAAAGAACCATTGGTTATTGCATTGGATACCGATGACAAGAACCTACAAGTGGTAGAAATTGTATCCACCGGATACCAGAATATTCCAAAGGAAAGAGCTACAGGCTCCTTCACTAGAATTGACAATAAGTTATTCAACAGAACAGTTTCAACCGACCTTCTCAGTAGATTAACCGGTGTAACTAATGGTCTTCTACTAGATAGATCTAATAACACAGCTACAAATTCTCTGGGTATTAGTATTCGAGGAAGGAGTACAATCTTTTCAAATACTACTCCGTTAATTGTATTAGATAATTTCCCGTTTACAGGCGACATCAATACAATTAACCCAGAAACGATTGAAAGTATCACGATCTTAAAAGATGCAGCTGCTGCTTCTATTTGGGGTGCTTTTTCAGGAAATGGGGTTATAGTAATTACCACAAAAAAAGGTGTATTCAATCAAACTGCTGCTATAAGTTTTAAAGCCGATCTTACAGTAGGAGAAAAACCAGATTTATATTATGAGCCTCAATTAACATCCAGTGAATTTATTGATATAGAAAAGTTCTTATTTGAACAAGGAGCTTACACAGCTACGATCAATGATGGGTATTCTACCATTTCTCCAGTAGTTGTTTTATTACAAAAGATAAAGCTTAATCCTGATTATACTGTTCAAGGAAATACCGAAATTAATGCATTAAGGAATATTGATTATAGAAAGCAGCTAAACCAATATTTTTATAGAAAAAGCACACAGCAACGTTATTTTATGGACGTAAGAGGCGGAAGCAGTAATCAAACTTACTTTTTTTCAGCTGGATATGATAAGGGCTTACCAAATTCTGTTGCTTTGTCAGATTCGAGACTCACCCTGAAGGCAAATAATACGTATAATATGCTGAACAACCGCTTGCAGTTAAATACGGATATTAATTTTTCAAAGTCTCAATCTAATAATAAAAACAGTGGTAGTAATTATTTAGGATATGTACCGTATGAACTAATAGCGGATGAAACTGGTAATGCACTGCCTACGTTAAGGGCTAGTGGATTAAGAGAATCCTATACAAATAACCCTGGAGAAGGAAAGTTGTTAGACTGGAAATATCGCCCATTAGATGAATTGAGGCAAGGTTATTCCAGCAATCGTACCGATCTTACAGATTACCGGATAAATATTGGGCTCAACTATAAGATCATCTCTCCACTTAGTTTTTCTTTGAATTACCAATATTATAATGCTACTACTAAGGGAGAGAATTTAAATACCAGAGAATCGTTTTATACCCGTGATTTGATTAATACTTATTCTCAGATCAATACCACGACTGGGGCAGTAATCCGCCCTATCCCATTGGGTAATATCTATTCACCTATATTCAAAAGTAGGCAATCTAATTATGCCAGGGCTCAGCTAAATTTCAATAGATTTTTTGGAGTAAAACATGCCGTTGCTGCGATTGCCGGGTATGAAATTAGGGATGATAATGGGAAAAGCTATTCATATACTCTCTATGGCTATAACCCTGAAACGGCTTCTAACATTACAATTGATCAAGTTTCTCAATTTCCAAATTATTATACTGGTCTTACATCAACAATTGGAGCAAGACCCGCTCAAGACGGTTTAACGAACAGATATACTTCCTGGTATGGAAATGCTTCCTATACCTATGATGACCGCTATATCATTTCAGGAAGTTACCGTAAGGATGCATCTAACCTATTTGGAGTAAAGGCAAACCAAAAGGGTGTGCCTTTATGGTCAACCGGAATAGCATGGAATATGCACAAAGAGAACTTCTTTACTATTGATTGGTTAACATCACTACAACTAAAAGCTAATTATGGATATAATGGAAATGTAAACAGTTCGATTTCGGCCTATTTAACAGCAGGAGGTGTTGCCACAAATCAATTAACTAAAACACAATATTTAAAAGTTATCAACCCTCCAAATGAAGCCCTAAGATGGGAACGGGTAAAAAATATAAATGGAGGTATTTACTTCTCAACAAAAGAAAACCTCATATCTGGAAGTATTGAATTATATAGTAAAAAGGGAATGGATCTAATCGGGAATAGTCCGATCGCTCCTCAAACAGGAGTGTCTATTTTTACTGGTAACACAGCAGACATTCATTCTAAGGGAATAGATGTTCAACTCAATTCGAGAAATATTGATCAGATTTTTAAATGGAGCACAAATTTCATATTTACTTTTATTAAAGATAAAATTGTCAGTTATAAAGTTAAGCCTGGGAGTAATTCTGACATAGTTAGTGCTTCCTCATCTAGTCTGGCGCCCTTAATCGGTTATCCAATCAATTCAATTTTTGGGTATAAATGGGCCGGATTAGATGCTTCAGGTAACCCACAAGGGTATTTAGATGGTGTAATTAGTACTGATTATTCGAAAATCAACAATTCTACCGATCTAAATCAACTTCAATTCTTTGGATCACAAACACCCATTGTATATGGAGGATTACGGAATTCTTTTTCTTATAAAAATCTGGAACTCTCATTCAATATAACTTATAAAATGGGCTCCTATTTTAGACGTAAATCTCTAAATAATGCAACCCTATTTTCTCCCGGTGGTTTTAAAATTACAGATTACAACTTAAGATGGCAGAAACCAGGTGATGAGCTGATAACAAATGTACCAGCACCTGTTTACCCGAATAATACAAGCCGTAATAGTTTTTATCAAAATGCAGCTGTACTTATTGAACGGGGAGACTTGATTCGTTTGCAGGACATTCAAATAAATTACTCGTTCACAAGAAAACAATTCAAGAAACTGCCTTTCAACAATGTAAACATCTATGCTTACACAACAAATCTCGGCTTATTATGGACAGCCAATAAAAAGGGGCTTGATCCGGATGTATCTAGCTATCCTATTCCAAAAACTATAGCATTTGGTGTAAATATTAACTTCTAAACAAGTCAAATGAAAAGGATTCTTATAATAATAACTGCCAGCGTTCTTATACAGCTAAGCAGTGGGTGTACTCAGGATTTTCTTGATGCCAAACCAAGTACAAATATTGTACAGCCTGTCACTCTGGACGAATTTCAGAAATTACTTGACAACTCTGATTTTATTAACAAAGGCGTTGGATTGGGCATCCTCGCAGCTGATGAATATGTATACAGCAGCGATGCCATATGGAAATCATTAAGTTCAGCAACAAGCCGTAATTCCTATATATGGGCAAAAGACCTTTATGAAGGGATGGAAACAGATCATTGGGATGTTCCCTTTACTGCAATATTTTATGCAAATAATGTATTGGCAGGATTGGATAACATTGACGTCAATGCATTAAATATTAATGAATGGAATAAGACAAAAGGTTGGGCCTTGTTTGTTCGTGCATATGCCTATTATGAACTAGTGAATAATTTTGCGCCATTTTATGATGAGACTACAGCTTCAACAGATTTGGGGGTTCCATTAAGGCTAAGACCATCAATCGACGAGCTCGCACAACGTTCAACTGTCAAAGAAAACTTTTATAGAATTTTTACCGATCTCAAACAGGCTACTCCTCTACTTGACCTTGGAATACCTGCTGCACGATCCAGACCATCGAAGGCCGCAGCTCATGCCTTATTTGCCAGAATTTATTTGAATATGCGTAATTACACCAAAGCCGAAATGCATGCAGATACCTGCTTAAGTTTGTACGACAGTCTTATTGATTACAATACTATTAGCAAAACGGCAGCAAATCCCTTTACCTATAATCATGATGAACAGATATACGCTAAAAATACTCCTGCTGATGCAGGATATATATCTAGTGGAAATAACCCATACGTAGATGTATCTCCAGATCTTATTAGTCTTTATGAGCCTAATGATTTAAGACTTGTGCTCTATTATAAGAAGCAAAGCAATGGCACTTATGATATGAAAGGAAGGTACTTTGGTGGTGGATCATATCCCTATGTAGGCTTAGCTACTGATGAAGTTTATTTAATAAAAGCTGAATGTCTGGCAAGGAAAGGTGAATCAGATCTGGCAATGGACGTAGTTAATCAATTGCGGATTAAGCGATGGGATCCCAATGCCACTTCACCAGCTAAACCTTTTGAGAATTTAACGGCAACAAACGCAGAAGATGCACTGGCTAAGGTTCTAATTGAAAGAAGAAAGGAGTTGGTCTGGAGGGGAACCAGATGGAATGATTTGAGAAGATTTAATAAAGAGGGCGCTAACATTACGCTAACTCGGACTATTAATGGAGAAACTTACACTCTACTTCCGAATAGTCCAAAATACATATTTCCAATTCCAGATAATGAAATCAACTTAAGTGGTATCCAACAAAATCTAAGATAAATGAGCAAGATATTTATATGCCTGATATTATTAATCAATGCGATCTCTGTAGTAGGTCAGGCAAAACATGAAAAAACTTCTCCATCTGATATAATCATAGAAGGAGAAACAACGGATAACTTGACAATATTTGCATTAACTATTGGCTCAAATACTACTACCGCTCCGTATAGTAGACACGAGTTTAAAGTAGGAAATAAAGCACTTTTTAAAATAGTTTTGCCAGGAACATCCGATTTCACTTATGTAAATTTCATGACATCATCAACAAATGACGTATCATCCTGGAATAGTTATGATAATATGTATATAATGGAAAAAGGTGATAGGATAACCTGTAAATTATCTAATGAATATTACGAATTTACTGGAAAAGGCTCAGAAAAGCTCAATTGTCAAAGTGAAATATATAGACTAAATTTTAGTAATAATGATGGTGAGATTAAGTTATTACAGGAAGAACGGTATAAAGAATACTTTTCTATCATAAAAAGAAGAATGGATTCTATATATTCCCAACAGATAGCCGTGATTAACAAGTATGCTCCTGGAATGGGCGAAAACATGACTAAAATCATGATGGCAAATTGTTATGGAAATAAGTATTACACCTTACTAAGAAGTAATACCATAAAAGCTACGCGCAGTTCTGGCTCTATAAAGTTTTTAAAAGCTTTTTTGGAAAGTGAAATTTACAAAGGGATTGATAATGATTTAAATCACAAAATAGATGAAAAACATTTGGTAGCATCATCTGTTTATTGCAATTTTCTCTTGGAAAAGATCATCTTTAACAATCTATTAGATAAGCAAAAAGATGTCTTGCGACCATCAATTATTGATCATGTTTTTAATTCTATCACACAAGATTATAAAGGGCTTGTAAGAGAAAAGCTTTTGACATTATTTTTCTTCCGTTTTAAAGCAAATAAAGGTGTGCTTGGCTATCTTGATAACGCGTTAATGTATGTTAAGAATAAGGAGTTCAGAGACATCGTTATTCAAATAAAAAACATAACAACTAAAGGATCAGCATTTTTCCCATTTGAACTACAAGATACAAAAGGAAATATCGTTAAGCTCTCTGATTTAAAAGATAAGATCGTGATACTTGATTTCTGGTATACAGGCTGTACATGGTGCAAGATACAGTATCAGGGAATGCGACCTATTATAGATAAATATAAGGATAATCCAAAAGTTGCATTTGTTTCTATTAGCATAGATAAAAATAAAGATACCTGGCTCAAAAGCGTTGTTAATGGAGATTACACAGATCCAGATGGCTTGAATCTATATACGAATGGTTTAGGAGCAATACACCCTGTAATTGAAAAAAATAACATTTCATCTTATCCTGCTGTTTTCATACTTAAAAAGGGGGAAATTTTTTCCGCTAAACCACCCAGGTTGAATTCTATGTTAACAGAAAAATTATCAACCGAGGCTAAGAATGCTTTTGTTAAGTTAATTGAAGAAGCATTACTCGACTAATACCAAAATATAAATAGGCCATTATAAATAAGCAAGGGAGCCTACCTTATCACAGGTAAGCTCCCTTTTTGTTAATTAACGGTGCCAGTATAAAGTCCTTCTGCGTTTTCAATAGAAAATTTAGTTGGATTGTCTATAATATATTGCCTTGTAATCGGCGTTGGCAAATTCTCATTTGTGGTTTGTTGGAAACTACAAACATCAGAATCAAGAGGTTCGCAGCTATCATCATAATTTGCATTTAAAACCAGTTCATAAGTACCGGGAGTCGTTTGTACATAATAATCATTAATCGAACGACTTGCATCCTTAAATGCACTAAACCCTATCACCAAGCAAGCAACTAGCCCGCTCAAAGTGATTTTTTTGATGTTATTATACATAGTATTATTTATTAAGTGTTTGTTTTGCTTTCCCTAGCCACAAGGCAAGTACAGCCAATGCAATAAATCCTACATTGAACCATAAATGCTGTCCCCAACTCAATTTCTCGATGATCAGATTGCAATGACAAGGCAACTTCTTGGCCCAGAACAACATGCTTAAAATGTATCCTGTAAAAACCGTCATCAGTCCTGTAAAACCATACAGTCCCCATTTACTTAATGCTGGCACTAACAATAAAACACAAACTATAATTTCTGCTATCGGAACAAACCAGGCAAGGTATACCGCAGCACCTCCTATCACAGAGACTTTAGATAAACCTTTTACAAAGGTTTCATGATCTGCAATCTTACCATAAGCGGCAGAAGCAAACAAAGCGAGACAAAGTAAACATATGCCATATACCATCCATTCTTTGGTTTGGTCTGTTAGCCTAAATCTAGTCCTGTGTTTTATTGAAGTTTCCATTTTTAATCATTGTTCTTATTCATCGTTTTTATTTCTTAACCCTTAGGTGGGCATCCCTTTATGTTATCCTTGCTGGCGCTACGCCTGAACAGTGCATATCTTCGATTATGGGCAACAACATGTGAAAACAATAGATAACCTAACGATAGACCACTCAGGCAGTCTGGCGCTATGTTCTCGCAATCAAACAGACAAAGGGCCATACTCTTATCCTGGACGCACATCCGGGTACTAAACGATTGGTTAATTCTTGCTTTCATAGCCGTTATTAAAAGGTTCAAAAGCAAAAGAGCAATAACAATTTCAATCCAAGGGGTATCGTTTAGCATAGCCAAACGATACTGAAAAGCCTACATGGGTATAGTTTCAAAACCCCACAACTATCCCCATTGGCTCAAAACAGACATAAAAACCAAAAGGGGGTATGATTTTTCGTCATACCCCCTATTTTAATAAAAGCAGTCTTTTTGTACGATTTCTACAGATCGAAGTCTATTTTTAACTGCTCTAAAATCCGACTACTCCTTCGATAATAATTCAATGCCGCACTTCGTTGTTCCAGTCTATCATATTTCAGCAAAGAATTCGCTGAAATATCCGTCGTCCCGACACTTCGAATATTTTCGCAAATGGCTTCTGCTGCCGCTTTTTTTGAAGGATAATCGAAAACCTTTTCGAGATAATAAGAATGAAACACTACCGATAGCTCATCCACACTAAGCTTGTACTTAACTTTCTCTGGCTTTAAGGCTGCTCTCCTTTCCATCTTTTCTCTCAAATGTGGACCAAGCATTCTGATTTGCTCCAGCAACATGCTTTTTAAATCATCTACATCGGTGTTATAAGCAAGCTTGCGATCCATCTGAATCTGCTTGATCCAAATCTCCTTAGCAAATAGCAGATCATATTGCTTTTCCGGATCCCGGATCATAAGAATCTCTTTTTCCTGTTCTGCTTGCAGCAACTTATAAATGCCCAGATGGTTGCAGTTGAGTTTAATTAACAAAAGCCTGAGCCGCACATTCCAATCTTTATCTCTTTCGTCAATAGCCATTGCCGAAAGATTGGTAAGTAGGGCTTCTACATATTCCTTTTTGGAAACACTAAGTACAGGGTATTTTGATTCTTTAAAAAGATCAAGGAATACTTTCTCTATTTGCAAAATTAAAGCTTCTGATATTTTCTTAGCTATCAAATGTCCTTTAATGACCTTAAGCTCCGATAATACACGATGCTTTAATGTGAATCTTTCGAAGCTTGCTAAATCACGGTCCGCATCTAAAAAACTACGATACTCGTACTCCAAGAAATGTTTTACCGCCAATACATCCATCATCGCCAAACGGGCAAAGGAATTAGGCAATCTGGCTCTTTCCCATAATAAATTGGCAAGATTTACCAATCTTATATAACGGGAGTTCATAGCTTCAGTAAACTTGAAACTGTCTGTAGTGTGGTTAAAAGAAATATTAAAAACGTCTTTTAATCGCACACATTCGGTTTTTATGGTTGTTAACATATCCAATCCCGGATATACGGAACGGTTCATAATAAGTAAACTTACATATGATGTCAACATTTCTAATTCTGTTTTCATAATATATAATTTATGTGGAAGCATACGCCACAAAATGGCCATACGCTGTTATTTTCGTTAAAACTGCTTGGGGTGTTAGTCCTTCCGTCTGATACCGGGGTCAGCTCCCTCTATAGGACCGGGAGCGCTGTAGCTGGTTGGGATATGAGCCCGTAACCACAACTGTATCACCAATTTAACAAATTATTTTAGCAAAAGGAAATATATGCAGAGAATACTGCTACCTTTCAACTACCATCAATGCTAAACCAAATTTGATAAAAATGTTATCTTAGACTGAAAAGAACCCAGTTCATATTGTAGTATGCTCATTTTAAGAATATTTCTGACACTGTTATTAATTACTTTAGTTGGCTTCTCCGGTTTTGCGGCTTTATTTATAATTAATTTTGGTGGAGCCCCTGCCTATGCCACCTATATTACCATCGCCATAACCATTGCCTTAATTATATTTATCATCTTATTTTCAACAAGACTTATGCCGCGCAAAACTTTATACAACGGAATGGGGATCTTTTTGGGGTTTTGTATATTGATTATTGCAGGATGCCAGATAAATAAATATCGCATTGACAATGTTCCTGTAGTTAGTGATGAGCTAAACCTCTCTCCTTATGAACCCTTTACAAAAAATACAAAAGCTGTAGATCTTGGCAGTCCTTCTTCATTAAAGATCGACGATCATCTTCCGGTAATGGATGGTGCAACTGCACTATATCCTGTTTACTCCGCATTTGCCCGGGCTGTTTATCCAAATAAAAGATACAACCATTACAATAGTGATGTGATGTGTACCAATACGCCAAATGCATACAAGAACCTGGTGGACGGAAAGGCAGATATTATCTTTGTTGCCCGACCATCACAGGAGCAATTAGATTATGCCCGAACAAAGGGTATAGAAATGGTACTGACACCAATAGGAAAAGAAGCCTTCGTGTTCTTTGTTAATTCTACAAACAAAGTTAAGGGCCTTGAGCTTGATCAGATCAGGAAAATTTACTCGGGCTCCATCACCAACTGGAAAGAACTTGGCGGAAATTCGGAAGCAATAAAGGCTTTTCAACGGCCTGAAGGCAGTGGTAGTCAGACCATGTTAATTCATACCATGCGTGGCTATAAACTTACTGATCCGCCCACAAATAATGTAGCGGCTGGAATGGGTGGTATAATTAAAAAAACTGCCAATTATAAAAACTTCGGAAATGCAATAGGCTTCTCTTTCTTATATTTTGCTACGGGAATGATAAAAAATCAGGAGATAAGGGTGTTGGATATTGACAACATTCCTGCCAACAGCAACACCATCCGAACAGGGACTTATCCTTTAACAACCCAGTTCTATGCAGTAACAACTAACCAGACAAAACCAAATACAAAAAAGTTGCTGAATTGGGTTTTGTCTGGACAGGGCCAATCAATTATTGAAAAGACAGGTTATGTTTCTTTACATGCACAGCCTGAGTAGCCAATTCGGTTATGATGCAACGTAAATCCAGGCTTCCTGCCCTGATGCGAACTGCAGTTTAACCCTTTGATAAGCATCTGTTTCATATCCATCCGCTGCCAGCAGTTCGTCATGAGTAATTTCGAAAATAACACCATCAATGCTGTCAGTTGCCACTTCAGATGGTATTGCCAGAAGATGAATTTCCTGTTCGCTTTTAGCCAGTACATCTTCATCAATAATCACGATCGTTGAAAGCTTATATCCTGGTAAAGTATCTTTGGAACCTTTCAATAACCTGCCGAAGGTTTCGAGCTGCACTTTATCCTTTTGCAGCGTGCCATAAGAAAACAGATATTCGTTCATAGTGTAAATTTAATCGTGCCATGCAAATGTAGGAATACGCTATTAAAATCTATTTCATTGATCAACGTTAATACTGATGTTTTCATTTTGACTTAATGCAGTGCTGAACGCTCCCTTTGAATAAAGCTGATGGCCGAAATAAACGCCAGGCAGTAACTCCTTGTCCGAAATGAGTTTTTCGATATGCATCACCGTAGAAAAGGCCGTTAAATTCGCTTGTCCCTTTTCATTGATCAAGCTGATTTTTATCGACTTACCTGTTTTGGATTTTATCTGAATATCAAAGGCGGTTTTATCTCCTGTGCCGTTGGCGTAAAAAAGCTTTTTACGTATCGACATGGGTAGTATATCAAATACATGCAACTTTTGCATAAGGTTTAAAAGGAGTCCTGATAGGTTATCCCCGTAGGTTATTGCACTTGAAACTGTGGGTATTTGTTTAACATGATGCAGCACATAATTGTCGGGCGCATCAAAATGATACAAGGTTAAATCCGATTTAGAGAATGCAAACTGGTGTTTTATACCCCCTTCAAAATGCCGGACATATTTCGTTTTACCCTGACTGTAAATCGGGAACTTCTGAGCCGCATTTTGTGCCATAAAATCAGCGGCACTTGCACCGGCTTTATCGCGCATCGAATAGTAAATCAGCAATTCTACTGCTTCTATATCCGACCACGTGACAGCATCCTGAATCAATCCCGGTACTACACTTCCCATCCAACTCGATGCCAGGACAATTTTGCTGTTTAATTTTTGAGATAAGGCTACCTTTTGCGCTGCTGCAATAGCCGTACTGGTCTTTGTTATGTCTAAATAATCCAAGCCATGCTCGATACAAAATTGCAATAACTCGTTTTTAGGATCAACGGTACACATCACCACCAAATCAATTGGAACAGTTAGTATGTTTTGAAAGGTATGTGGTTGAGTAACATCGATTAGAATTGTTGCCGACCCCTCTTTTCTACTGCTTATAAAAATCTTCGCTGAAGTTTGTCGCTCTTGCAGGAGTTGTTGCGTCAATTGACCTTGTAGTCCTGTGCCTCCTACCAATAAAATATTTTTCATATAGGGTTTCTCTTTTTGAAATCACATCCCATCACTACCCCTTCTTCGTTATTGGCTCGAGCTCAAACGAGTTTGATAGTGATTTTGTTTTTTCAAAGGTAGATCCGACAAGACCTCCAAAAAGTAGCCATTTGTCTATAAAAGCGATTTGCGAATTCGCGTTAATTGTCGGGTAGAGATTCCCAGGTAAGACGCTATATAGTGCTGTGGGATCATATTGAGTTGCTTCGAATAATTCTTTAACAGGTATTCATAGCGGTGCGAACTGTTCTGTTGTTGAAATTCCGTATGATGTAAATCCATGAAAATATATTGATTTTCAACGAGTTTACGTCCCAGTTTTTGCCAGGCCATGCTGCTGTCATATAGTTTTTCTAAATCCTCAAAACGCATCACTTCTATTTCAGTGTGTTGCAATGCATGTATCGTTTCACGCGATTTTTGTTGTTGGATAAAACTCGGATAAGCCGCCATAAATTCATTGTCGAAAGCAATACAGCTCGTCACTTGTTCGCCCTTATAATTCCAATAATAACTGCGCAGTACCCCGGAAACCACAAACAAAAGTTCTCGACAAACCTTGTTTTCCTCTAGTAATACCGCACCCTTTTCAACCCTGCGTTTTACGATATACGCATCGATTTGATTTAATTCGGATGTGGATAGTATGTTTAAGGAAGCTAAATATTCTTTCATAGCTGCCGAAAATACCTTTTATCTGCTAATTATAATCCATAAATGTCGGATAAGTAATCATAAAGTTGAAAGTCACAGGAAGAATCTCATAGAAAAATTTGGGGTGAAAAGGAAAAAATTTAACTCTTACGCTTTAATAGCTTAAGCGATCTCCTTCAATCGGTAGCATCGTTCCTTTCTCTGTAAGAAATTTCCATGTATCTCCTTCCTTTACTGGCATAGGAAAAAACTGTACCGGCGAAGCATAACCGTAGAAATCATAAACTCTCATTCCAACGTCATCAAAGGACAAGGGTACAACCCATTTACCTTCGGCATCTGTTATCCCATATTTACGTCCTTGTTTCACCAGTAAATATTGATCATTCTTTACAGGGCTGATCCGGTCATATATAGGCTCAAGTAACACTTTTCCGGTACTATTGACAAGTCCATACTTCAGCTCCTTATTTTTAGGGTTATATTTTGTTAACAGGATTTTCCCTACTACAAAGAAGTTGTCATAAAAAGAATCCAGATAACTATCGTTCAGAGGAATAACAAAATTACCCTGTTTATTAATGAAGCCAATTTTAGAATAGGTATGGTAGTTATCTGCAACATCATGTGCCACAAGGGCAACTCCTAAACTATCGAAACTGCTGGCCTTATCGAATGTCATTGGCACGATCAACTTTCCACTTTCATTGATATAGCCCAGCTTATTATTTTGACCAATTACTGCCATTCCGTTTTTAAACAGGTTCACTATTGCAGGCTGATCTGTAGCGTATGAAGCAGGCTCATCGCGAAATGAAAAACGATATTTCGCAGGAAGCTCTTTGGAGGTATGGAAGTTGTAAAGTTTTGCCTTGCCATCTTCATTAGACACAGCCAACACTTGATTTGATCCTATGTAAGCTGCGAAGTTATAGGGTAGATTTTTGATTGTTTTTTTTACAGCATTATATAAACCATACTTATTACTCTTCCAGTCGCTTAATAAATAAGTTGTACTATCAATCGTGGCAATTTCAGAATAGTACTGTTCAGTTAGTAGCTTGCCATCCTTAACCAAACGTAGTTCAATCCGAGGAGATTCATATTCACCTGACCGGCAAACTAAGGTCTGTTGATCAGGGCCAATGAAATCAAAATAGTCGCGGTACATGGGAGGGATTAATTCCTGCTGTGTATCAAGGTCATAAATGCCTATCTTTCCATCTCTCTGCACCTGTACACGTTTATTTCCGAGTGTTGTCAAGAAGGTGTAGCCATTGTATTTACCGGGAACCAGCATGTTCCCTTCTAAATCAAATATGGTCTTTATTCCCTGTCGCTCTCCGATAATCAAATCATATATTTTACTCCCGGCTTTATGATCTACACCGATATCATAAAACTGCGGTTCATAATACTTACCAGTATTTGCAAAGTATAAACCCAAAAAAGCTTTTTTAACTATTCTGAAAATCGGAAGTGGTTCTATCCCCCCCTCACTACTGCCGTCAATATAAGTAATTTGTCCATCTTCCACACTGATCAGCTCTTTGAGTTTAGCATCTGCCAAAATGGTCATTGTCCCTTTTTTCAGTATAAAATAATTATTGCTAACCTTTACCTGTTCATACTGAATTGGAACAACAACTGCTCCGTTTAAATCAATCACCCCCTCAAATTCTCCTTTGGTAACAATCAGATAATTGCCTGGGAAATTTTGATAGGCACCAGCACCTTCTATGTCAATACGGTCATAAATGAAAGGAACGACAAGCTTCCCTTGCTGGTTATAAGCGCCAAACTTCCCCTTTTCCGTATAGATCAGCAAGCCTTTTGCAATAGTGCTGTGTTCCTGCACAGCAAACTCCTGCCCACTTTTTATGTTGACAATTACAGGTGTGTTTTTTTTAGAAAAAGCCTGTACCCAGTTATCACTACGCATTTGAATATGTTCATGATCATATTCAAATGGTACAAGTACTTGTCCGTCGAAACCCACAATGCCCCATTTACCATCTTTTTTTGCATAAACATAATCCGATTTTCTTGTACAGCCTCCGCAATAGTCAAAAGCCTCGTAAGAAGCATTGATAACCATTTCTTTTTTCTTTGAATCATAAACGCCCCACTTAGCACCTTGTTTTACATCAAAGTAGCGGCCATCCAGGTAATTGATTTCATCAAAAAAAGGAAGCTTAAGCCAACCTGGGAGGTACATACTTACCTTCCCATCTAATGAGAGTTTCCAATAGGACGGGTTCTTAAAATCTATCTGATCATACTGAGCTGGAAGGATTTCTTTTCCATCGGGCGACATTGCTCCTTTTTTACCATCTTTTACAAACAGAATAACGGTCTGTGGCATCTCACCTGTCTCTTTCAGCTCTTTTTGATAATCTAGGATATCGTATTTATCTCCCAGTTTAACTTCTTCATTATTGACCATATAGTCAAAAGCTTTCTGTCCATTGACGTCAATGTAAAACTCCTTTCCATCTTTATTAATCCGGGCGAAACCCTGTCGAAAAGGACTGATTTCGGTACCCTTCATCAGAGGATCCTGACGTCCTGGTTTATATTCAGCATTCCCTACCATAGGGGGAGAAATAATCTGCCCGGTTGACTTATTGACAAAAAAAACGGTAAGTATCAGTATATATGGTTTCATTTCCCTATTCAATTTTCGATTTCCCTAATATGATTGGTTTGTTTGTTCCTTCATTGATAAATGAGAACTCATTGCCTTCTTTAGCCAGAATTGGCCATGTACGATTTTTACCATTATAATTTCTTCTTAGGTTATCAAACCTAGGCTCTAAAACTATCTTCCCATCTTTATCTGCAAGGCCAGATTTGTCTTTTAATCTGATCTCCAACAGCTCTGGTGAGAAGCTATTGATCATATCATATATAGGCTCAAGTATTATTTTGCCCTGACGGTTCAGAACTCCATACTTTTCTTTCTTTTTTACCAGCATCAGATCCGGATGGTCATTGATCGCATCAAGACGGTCAAATTGAGGTTCAACAACTACATTTCCATTAGTATCAATCAATCCATACAGTATTTTATCTCCTGTTTTGCTCACTACCCAGGCCATGTTGTCATAAAATTCGCCAACATAGGCAAAGTCATTAAAGCGAAACTGTTTTCCCATTTCATCAATAAATAAATTATCTCCCTTAATATAGATTTTGAAAAGTCCACTTTGAAAAGGTTTGACATCCTCTCTTCTGTTTTCTGGTATTTGATAACTGTTGTAGTAGCCGTTCCTGTTCCATTCTGGACGTTCAAACACTTTTTCACCTTTCATGTTATAAATGACATATTGTGAACCTTGTTCTGCCTGAAGGAGCTTATCGGTGAGCATCTTTAAGAGATAAATATCTTTAGTGTAGGGTATCAGCACTTCTCCGTTGCTATTGTATACTGCCGATTCTTTGGTATAGCTCGTTCCCTCTACTTTTCTCCGAACCTCAAAAGTTCGGGCATTTAACCAGCTGATCTCTAAATCGCCTACTGGAACAATAAACTGTTTCTTTAGACTGTTGTAGATTCCCAGTCGTTTATCATCATAAACCGGGAAGATATAAGGACTTTCGTTAAGATCTCCATAGGTGTAGCTCCGATTGAGATAGACATCGGACTGTACACGATATTTCGGAGGTAATATTTCTTTACCCAGTTTATCGTAAATTCCATAGAGATTCCCGTTTACAGCATAAAAATAAGTTTCTCCTTGCTGATTTACGATGGCGATTTCCGTAAAGTTTGCCGGCAAAATAGGTTTTGCCTTTTGCCAATCGAAAATTCCTACTTTACCCCTGTCTTTTACCCTCAGATAATAGGGCATCGCATCCAGTTTAGCTTCAGCCGCTAGCCTTTCAAGGTATTCTTTGGAAGCATTTACAACAGAAGGCATGAGTGATACACTGACACCATCAAAAACTATCTGTCCCGCTGAGTTTTTGAACTCGATCTCGTCATACTGGGGAGACAATAACAATTCGCCCCTTTCATCAATTAGTCCTACCCTACCCGCCTTTTCGACAATAGCATGACCTCTTACAAAATCATTGATTTTATCATACAATGGAGGGGTGACTTCTTTTCCGGTAGCATCAATGAGCCCTTGCAGACCACGTTCTTCAATCTTAAGAAAATCACTTCCTCTAACAGGAATCAGTGATTTGTGGACTGCAGGAACTACTACAGTCCCCAGAGAGTCTATCAGACCATAGGCATTATTTTGAAAAAAAGCAGTATACTTTCTGGTTTTAAGGAAGATGTTGCTCAGGCGTTCGTAGGTTGGGGGAATAACCACTTTACCACTTTTATGTGCTATTCCTTGTTTTCCATTGAGATGAATTTGAAGCATATCCTTAAATAGATAATTTCTGCCTAATTCATCATATAAAGGGGGCTGTATAATTTCACCATCCGTTGCACTTAGCCATCCCCATTTATTGTTTTCTTTAAAACCAATGATATCTTTGTTTATGATCTCCAATTCCTGGAAACGTGGTTCGCAAATTACTTTTCCCTGCAGGTCAATAAGTCCATACTTTCCCTTTTTTTTCGTTTGTGCAAACTGATAATTGTAATGGATTCCCGCATACCATTGCCCATCATAATGGGTAAGTAAAGTCACCTCATCGTATTCAAAGTTGCTTAATAATTTTCCATTTTTGTGGCCCACTGCATACGCTCCGTCTTTCACTACAGAAAGTAAGTCACCTGAATGCTCTTTGACATCATCAACTAACACTCCGGTAACTGGATGACAGAAATAAATTTCACTGGCTTTTCTCACTTTTACAAAAGGAGAACTATTATCAAAACCGATCGCATCAAAGATAACAGGGGTCTGGGCGGTTGCTGAACCAACTGCGAAAAGTAGGAGGAATAGTAAAGGTTTGTTGATCATCGTTTTTGTTTTTGGTTTATTGCAAATTTTTCAAAGGGAATTTCAGCTCCTGCGTGTTCGATACTAATGGTTTTTGATGAGATTCAATATCCATAAAAACAGCAGACATTTTATATTTTATTTTTAGCCACTCCTTTCCTTCAAAAGTGGTGATTTCGAGTTCCCTATAAGATGAAGATTTAGGCTCATTCAGCTTTGCAACAATGCCTTTTTCCGTTTCATCGACAGTAACTTTAAAAGTCTCGTTTACTTCTAAAGTAGGAAATCGCGATTGTGCATGTGTGCTCAGATTAGCGACAAATGAACATAGTAAAAGACCGAGCAATTTTTTTATGCTGTAGAACACTTAATCCCGCCACAAATACGGAAATAGCAATAAAGACACTGCCATAACCAGCACGTTGATGACCAGCAATATCCCAACCTCATCCCAGCTTACACTTCTGTCTAGTCCATCAATAGCATTTTTTGTGAGCTTGATCAATACAACCAATACAGGAATTATAATCGGAAAGCCAAGAATAGCCATCAGCATACCACCATTTCCTGCCTTGGATGCAATTGCAGAAATCATAGTAAATATGGTTGAAAAACTAAGGCTTCCTAAAATTGTCGCGATAAAGTACATCAGTAAATCCTGAGGCACACGACCGAATACCATCATATGAAAACTCAGTGCAATAACCGTAAGCAAGGTCATCAACAGTACGTTATAAATCGTTTTACTAATGATTAATGCTATAGGACTTGCAATGGTATATATGTAAAGTTGTCTGCCTTTGCTTTCCTGTAAAAAGCTTTTAGAAACTGCGTTTATTGATGCGAAAAGCATAATGATCCAAAACAACGCATTCCAGGTAATGATGTCAATACTTACAAAAGATAAGAAACATACAAACACTGTAGAAACCACATACAACAATACGCCGTTTAAGGCATATTTTGAGCGCCACTCCAGCAGCAATTCCTTTTTAACTAAGTGTTTTACCTGGCTACTTAAATTCATGTAGCGGCAAAGATACTATTTCGCTTTATATCCAACCAATTCAGGGGTTAAAATCCTGGTAATAACAACAATTTTCAGCCCTGCTAAATGGGTCATAATTGATATTGGTTACTTGTTCCTTTTATAAAAATGGAAAGGATACCAAATATTAGTTCAAATTCCTAAAAAATTACACAAAAGATTAAATTATTAAAAATAGAGATATTACAAACACTATTAGTTATTTTATAATTAAGTTTGATTAACAAACAATAAGCAAAATATGAAAAACCATCAATCCTCTTCCCTACCTATTTTTGAACAGATTAAAGAAATAGACGAAAATGGAAATGAATTTTGGGGAGCAAGAAAACTCTCTAAAGCACTGGAATATACTGATTTCAGAAATTTCCTTGTCGTAGTAGAAAAGGCTAAAGTTGCCTGTAAAAATAGTGGGCAGGCAACAGAGGATCACCTCGTTGAGATCAACGAGGTGATCCTACTTGGAAATGGTGCAAAAAAAGAATATCCAAGTATTAAACTTTCCCGATACGCATGCTATTTAATTGTCCAGAATGCAGACCCATCAAAAGAGGTGGTGGCTCTTGGTCAAACTTATTTCGCTGTGCAAACCAGATTGCAAGAAATAAGGAAAATGGAAGAATATAGTCAATTAAGTACTGAGGATGAAAAACGAATTTTCCTACGTAAGGAACTTAAACGACATAATCTAAACCTTGCAGACGCAGCAAAGGATGCTGGCGTAATTAGTTCAAGAGACTATGCCATCTTTCAAAACCATGGATATAAAGGTTTATATGGTGGTTTCGATGCTAAGGCAATCCACACCAATAAAGGTTTAAAGAAAAGTGAAAATATTTTAGATCATATGGGCAGCACAGAGTTGGCGGCAAATCTGTTTCGCGCTACCCAGACTGAAGACAAATTGAAACGGGATCAGGTCAGAGAAAAATCAAAGGCGAATAAAACACATTTTGATGTTGGGACTAAGGTACGTCAAACGATCAAGGACATTGGTGGTACTATGCCCGAAAACTTACCTGTGGAAGAAAGTATAAAGAAACTTAATCCCAGCACAGATACAATTTACCCTCAGCAACACCCGAAACCGACTAAGTGACCGACTAAGACCGACCAAGTCACTTTGCTTTATATCCAACTAACTCTGGGGTTAAAATCCTGGCAATAACGAGTTTTTTGAAGGCTTCTCCATGCCTAGGAATAAAGAGTTAATGCGGGTATTTAAGGACTTGGATTTGGTAGAACATATGGGTTCGGGTATACCACGGATTTTAAGGTCATATGGTAAAAATTGTTTCAAATTTTCGGAGAACTTTTTAAGAATTACTTTTCCTTCTGCTGCCCCCACCACCGAACAAGTCACCGAACAAGTTACCGAACAAGTCACCGAACAAGTCATTAGTCTATTGATCTGCTTTGGGCAAGAAGCAGAATCTAGCAAAGAGCTAATGAATAGATTAGGTATAAAGCATCGTCAAACATTCCTTTATACCTATTTACAGGTTGCTTTAACATTAGGATTAATCGAAATGACCCTCCCTGACAAAACAAACAGCAGATTTCAAAAATACAAACTAACCCCTTTGGGTAGAAAATATCAGCAAGAATTACTTAATTCTTAATCCCGCCACAAAAAGGCTAAAGTTGCCTGTAAAAATATAGGGCAGCAGATAGATAACCATTTCGTTGACTTCAACGAAATGGTTATCATTGGATCAAATGCTAATCGAACTTTATTTCGCTTTATATCCAACTAACTCTGGTGTCAAAATCCTGGCAATAACAGGATCTTTGGAAATCTGATCTGCGCCAACTTGTAATGGCTGCTTGCGACTTTGTCCATCCATATCTACTGTAATCATTGGATATGCACCTGTGGCATTTAAACCTGCTATTGCCTTTTCAAGATGAAAAGTTCCGGTCGCATTTTTAACCATTTTAGGATCGAACGTTTTATAACTTCCTTCAGGCATATTACCCGCTCCTTTTGTTTGGTAAATAATATTCCCCTCCCATTTAGGATTAAGAAAAGGGCCATTGATCAAAGCGGCTTCTTCTCCACCTTGAATCACATTGTTGATAATGGTAATATCAGTAGCCCCTAATTCTACTGGTTTCCTCGGATTAAGAACAATGTTCTTTTTATTGTTAACCAATGTATTAAAAGCAATCAACACCCTATCTGGCCGATCATGGGAAGTCAACGGTGCTCCATCTGCCACTTCTGCGCCACCATTTCCGATATTAATTGCCGGGTTGCAGTTTTCGAAATAGTTGCTGTATATAAGATGATCGTCTCCAAAAATTCTTAAACCCGGTGTGTTGCTGAAATAGTTACCATACACCTTATTGAAGTTACCATGTCTTAAGGTGATATGTGCCTTGCAATCGCGCACAGTATTGTACCTAACAGTTACCGCAGAAGATTTAACAGACAACAATTCCGCTTCTCCATCACATTTTTCAAACAAATTATGTTCAAAAATGCTATTGCTGGAAGAAAGGCTAAAGCCACTTAAACCAAACTGCACTGCCTCTGCCCCATTCCCTGTCTGCGGAGAAAAGTTATAAAAGTAATTGTGATGAATCCATAACCGCTCAGCAATCTGTTTTCCTGTTCCCCGAACTCCAATAAACTTACCCATTGAATTTTTGTTCTGAAAAGTATTGTAATCCACCTGATGATCAGCTCCGTTAATAGTTAGGTAATTGCCTTCACCCGGACACTCGAAAATGTTCCTGGTCCACCGACAAAAAGCTGTTCCCCCAGCCAGATCATTCTTACCTGCCGAGTTGCTAAACTTAAAACCTCTTATAATGATATAAGCACCAGGGCTTTTAATTCCGATACCGCCAGTTCCTGAGATTTCTGTCTCCCCTATCGTTTGAGCTGCAATAGTAATCGGCTTTTCTTTAGTACCTGCACGTTTAACGATAATATCTTCAGTACTGACATAAACACCGCTTTTAAGCAAAATCACATCACCCGCAACAGCCTTTTCTATTGCTTTTTGTAACTCGGCCAAAGAAGCTACAGTAATTGTTGCAGCAGAAGTGGTTAATGAGCCTGTTAGTAATAAAAGCAGTAAAGACATACATCTAAACATTATCTTTCTTTTTCGGGTTCTATTGAAATTCATAATTGGAATAAGGTTACAAAAGCTGATGTAAGTTAGGTCTTCTTTACTTATTTAAAGTAAACTAAATACCCCTTTTTATATGTAATAACAGCAGAAATATGTGTTATATTTATTATCATGAACGAATACCTGGACATTATCTTACGGAGCCTGGCAGTTTACGCTTTTATGCTGATAGCCATTCGCTTAACTGGCAAAAAGGAGCTTTCTCAGTTAAACACAACTGATGTAGTTTTAATTTTATTGATTAGTAATGCTGTGCAGAATGCGATGGTGGGGAGTAACACCAGTTTAGCAGGTGGATTGGTTGCAGCTGCAGTATTATTCTTACTTAATTATCTGTTAAAGAAGCTGATGTTTAAAAGTGCAAAATTCAGAAACCTAATTTCTGAAAAGCCGGAAATCCTTATCCACAATGGAAATCTTGATTTCACTATGTTAAGCAAACTGGGCATCACCAATGAAGAACTTCAGCAGGCCATCAGAGAGCATGGGATAGAAAAGTATAAAGATGTAAAGCTGGCTATTATGGAAGCTGATGGAAATATCAGCATCATTAGTGGGGATGAGAACCTGAAACATAGTCAGTATAAGCGGAAGCGCAAACATAAATCATTAAGCGACCTGAACTGATCGCTCAATGATCATAAATATTATATAACTGGTTCCTGTACTACAACAACCGGTTTTGGTTTTCTAACCGTAATCAGTAAAAAGGCTCCGGCAGCAATTACATACCATCCCCATTTGTATTTTACCAAGCCGGCAGCAAAGTTTACGGCCTTTTTAAAGTGAAGGAAACCGAACGAATCATGTGCTTTAAAATATACCCCCGCAAGCGTAACTGCCACAAGTACAAGCGCTGCCCATCCGGCAAATTTTATCATGCCTGCTTTTCCGGTAAATGCTCCGATTAAACCGACAACAACCATTACATAAAAAGTAATGGCCAGCGTTTGGTCAAGATCAAAATAATTCCAGTTTCCCATAATTGGTACACGAACCAGTGGACACATTCCTCCAATAGCCATCAATACTGCACCAACAATTCCTTGCGTTCTCATGCTGATTATCCTTGTGTATTGATCCCCATTTTATCTGCGAAATGCGCACAGTAATCACGCAAATCTTCAACAATCAGGTTTTCACCTGTAGCCTTTAAGAAGCTATCGCCCATAGTCTGTAAAGTTTCGTAGAAGAACCTTTTCATTTCATCAACAGGCATGTCTTTAGTCCACAGATCTATACGCATTGAATTTTTGTAATTGTGGTCCCAAAGGGCCAACATCATTGATTTAACAGGCACTTGCTCTTTGGTTTCCGCATCTGTCGATTCCCACATTATATTTTCGGGCACATTATTATCATCCAGTTGAACTGTGATTTTGATTTCTGCTTCTTTCATTATACTACACTAGATTTTATTATAAATATTAAAATGACGATAAAAACGATTAACACGCCTTCGATTATCCAAAGCTTTTTAAGGCTCGGAACGAATCTTCTGAAAATAAGGTCGGAGATAAAAGCGATCACTGCTGTTAACAAACAAAAGCCTGCTAACAGTCCTGTTACATTAACATGGCTGTTATATCCTGACGGTTTTTTTTCCAATAGTACCAATGCAGCAACTACCAGAGATAATGCCGAAACAATATTTAGCGGGGTTAACTTTACTTTCAATTCCGTTTAGCTTTTAAAAACTACTTTTTAAACTTCTTCTTTTTCCAGGCCGGTTGTTTATTGGTTTTGTTTCTAGCTGCAGCTGCTATGGCGGCCGCATGCTTTTTCTCATGGAACGCTCCTTTAAAATCAGGATCTTCCCTACGTTTCTGATCATCTATTGCACGGGCAATGGCTTGTTTCTCCTCGTATTGAGTTTCTTCCACAAAAACTTCTGGCGGCAAAGGTACAACAGGAATTTGTTGTCTGATGAGTTTCTCTATCTTCTTAATGTAATATGTTTCTGCAGGATTACAGAAAGTCAATGCATCTCCTTTAGAATAAGCTCTTCCTGTTCTTCCAATCCTGTGCACATAATCTTCTATAACAATAGGTACATCAAAGTTAATTACATGACTCACCTCAGAAACGTCAATACCTCTTGAAGCAACATCCGTTGCCACTAAAACTCTGATATTACCTTCTTTAAAGGCATTAATGGAATTAATTCGTGTATTCTGACCCTTATTGGCGTGGATTACCCTTACTGCTTCTTCACCAAAACGACGTACAATAAAGCTGTGTATATTATCTGCAACAGTTTTAGTCTTACAGAAAATGATAAGTCGTTTAAACTCCTCATCGTTTTTCAATAGGTGCTGCAATAAATTGATCTTGGTTTTAAAGTTTGGAACTTCATACAAGGCCTGTGTCACAGTTGATGCTGGTGTAGCTTGTTCTGCAACTTCAATAACAGTTGGATTTTTAAGGAAATCTCCCGCTATCTTTTGCACAAGGTTACTCATCGTTGCCGAGAAAAGCAGGTTTTGTCTTTTGCGCGGTACAATTTCTAAAATTCTGTGAATAGAACCAATGAAGCCCATATCCATCATTTTATCGGCTTCATCCAGCACTAAAAACTTTAAATATTGGGTATTGATATGTCCTGCCAGATAAATATCAAGGAACCTACCTGGTGTAGCAATGATAATATCTACACCTGCTTTTATTTGTTCAATCTGAGTTTTAGGGCCTATACCTCCATATACTACTACTGAACGTAGATCTGTATAGGTAGAGAACATTTTTACATGTTCTGCTATCTGCATGGCCAGTTCTCTTGTTGGTGCCAAAATCAATGCACGGGCTGAATCGCCCTGAGCATATTTCAGTTGCATTAAAATTGGTAAAACGTAGGCCGCAGTTTTACCTGTGCCTGTTTGTGCAATTCCAAAAATATCTTGTCCCGACAAAACGGGTGCAATTGCTTTTTCCTGTATCGGGGTTGCAGTAGTAAATCCTGCATCCGCCACGGCGTTTAAGATTTGCCTGTTTAAATTAAATTCTTCGAAGCTTTTCGCCATTGTGCAAAAATAGACAAAATTTATTTAGTCATTTTTTATTTATGATTGGATCTGTATAGGTTTACATTAAAGCAATTGATATGAGTGAATTAATGACGTTAGTTAACCATGAATCCATCCAAAATAAAATCTTTACTATCCGCGGAAAACAAGTAATGTTAGATAGAGATTTGGCGGAGTTATATGGTGTAGAAACAAAAAGGCTTAACGAGCAGGTAAAAAGGAACACTGATAGATTTCCAGATCAATATTGTTTCAAACTAACTGAGGTCGAAAAAATAGAACTGGTCGCAAATTGCGACCGGTTCAGTACATTAAAACACGCTTCTACTTTACCTTTTGCGTTTACAGAATCAGGAGTCGCAATGCTTTCCGCACTTCTTCGTAGTAAAGTAGCTATAAGTATGAGTATACAAATCATAGATGCATTTGTTAATATGCGGAAATTTATAAGAGAAAACGCTGAAGTTTTCACTCGATTAGATCATGTTGAGCGTAACCAGATAATCTTCAGACATGAAACAGATCAAAAATTTGCCCAAATCTTCGATGCACTTCAAAATAAACAACTTGCTCCTAAACAAGGTATATTTTATGACGGACAAATATTTGATGCTTATATCTTCGTTTCCGATTTAATTAAACAGGCTAAAAGCTCCATTATATTAATCGACAACTATGTTGATGAAACAGTTCTAAACCTATTTATTAAAAGAAAAAAAGGTATACCATTACATATCTATACAAAGGAAATCAGTAATCAGTTCAAGCTGGATTTAATAAAATACAACAAGCAATATGCTCCTGTTACAGCAAAACAATTTAATAAAGCACACGACAGGTTTTTAATCTTGGATAACACCTTAGTTTATCATTTCGGTGCATCATTAAAAGACCTGGGCAATAAATGGTTTGCTTTCTCAAAAATGGAATTAAATGCATCAGATATAATCAACAGATTGAAATAAATTCTTCGCTTTACTACAACTGTAATATATAATAAGAGTTTTTTGTAGTTTTGGCAATATGAATACCATTCTGATAAAAGCTGCTTCAATAGTGAACGAGGGGCAAATTATAGTTGCCGACCTGCTCATTAAAAATGGATTAATTGAAAAAATAGCACCTCATATTGATGCTCCTGCCGATCAGGAAATCAATGCGGAAGGCTTACATCTTTTTCCGGGGATGATTGATGATCAGGTGCACTTCAGAGAGCCTGGATTAACACATAAAGCAGATATTTTTACAGAAAGTATGGCAGCCGTTGCCGGAGGGATCACCTCTTTCATGGAAATGCCAAACACTGTACCCAATACTTTAACTCAAGAACTACTGGCAGACAAGTATGCCATTGCATCAGAAATGTCATTGGCAAATTACTCCTTTTTCATGGGAGCTTCCAATAACAACCTGGATGAGGTATTGAAAACAGATCCTAAAAACGTTTGTGGTATTAAGGTATTCATGGGCTCTTCGACCGGAAATATGCTGGTTGATAATGAAAAAGTATTGGAAAACATCTTTAGAGAGGCCCCAATGCTTGTGGCTACACATTGCGAAGATGAACAGACCATACAACAGAATATGGCTGAGTATAAAGCAAAATATGGCGATAACATCACCATAGACATGCATCCATTAATCCGCAGTGCAGAGGCTTGTTATAAATCTTCTTCATTAGCTGTGGAACTGGCTAAGAAATATGATACAAGACTACATATCCTGCACATTTCAACAGCAAGGGAAGTAGCATTGTTCGACAATAAAACACCGCTTGCAGATAAAAAAATAACTGCTGAAGCTTGTGTTCATCACCTTTGGTTTGACGACCGGGATTATGCTACAAAAGGCAACTGGATCAAATGGAACCCGGCAGTAAAAACAGCATCAGATAAAGATGGCATTTTAAAGGGTTTATTGGATGGTTATATAGACATCATTGCAACGGACCATGCGCCGCATACTATTGAAGAAAAGGAACAACCTTATCTACAAGCACCTTCTGGTGGCCCATTGGTACAACATGCTTTACCTGCTTTGTTTGAAATGTATCACCAGAACAAAATATCTTTAATACAGATCGCTGAAAAGACAGCTCATAACGTGGCTACTTGCTTTAACATCGACAGGAGAGGTTTTATCAGAGAAGGTTATTGGGCAGATCTTGTACTTGTAAACCTAAATGATCCTTTTAAAGTAACACGGACTAACGTATTGTACAAATGTGGGTGGTCGCCCTTTGAAGGACAAACTTTCCAGGCTGAAGTTACCCATACTTTTGTTTCTGGAAACCTGGCTTATCAAAAAGGACGTTTCACAACGCAAGAAACCGGACAAAGGCTTTCATTTAACCCCTAATGAATACCGCATACCTGCCTAAGCTAAAGCAGTTCATTTTGCTTTTCGTCTTATCGGCATTGGTATATGCTATTGGCTTCAACAGCAATTGGGTAGAGCAATATTATGCGCAGGGATTATACAGATTCACTTCTGTTTTACAGCGGTTTATCAGCAGTATCGTTCCATTTGCTCTGGGTGATTTCCTGTATTTATTGCTCATCCTATTTGTACTTAGAAGTCTGTATTTATTTTATAAAAAGGTAGTTAAAAAGAGGTTAAAAAGAACAGATCGTATCAATATACCCTTACAGGTTATTAATTTCTTTTTGATACTGTATTTGACATTTAAACTATTGTGGGGACTAAATTATTCGCGGTTACCAATAGCGAAACAACTTCATATTAGCGATGAAAAATATACTACTGCACAATTGGTTTCCCTTGGACAATACTTCATTAATCGTCTAAACCAATTTCAACACGTTAAAAGGGTAAATTATAGCATTCAGGAACTCCGTCAAAAAGCCAAAGTTGCTTATGATGGGATGCAGCAGAAAAATGCATTCTTTACTTATAAAAGCCCTTCAGTTAAACCAGTACTAAACAGCTGGATAATCACTAAAATTGGTATTGAGGGATATTACAGTCCGCTTTCCGGCGAGGCAAATGTTAACATGCGCTTACCAGGAACATCATTACCTTTTATAACTTGCCATGAAATAGCGCATCAGTTGGGTATTGCCAGAGAAGATGAAGCCAACTTGGTTGGTTACCTGGTGGGTAGCAATAGCAGCGATCCTCTTTTCCAATACTCAGCGACATACGAAGTATTTAAAAACATCATCTTTGAAATTAAAATGAAATCGCCGGAGGATTATGAAAAGCTTTACAATACTATAAACCCGGTTACCATAAATGACTTAAAAGTTGACAGAAATTTCTGGAAAATTTACAACAGCAATATGTTTGCTTATATGGATGTGGCTTTTGATCGGTTTTTAAAATTAAACAACCAATCTAAAGGCACTGATAGTTATCAGGATATTGTATTGTGGTTGTATAATATCCATAAGGCAGAGCTCGATATTCCTTAAAGGAATTACTGGCTATAGCTTCTCTATTTCTTCTATAGATAGTTTAGTGAATTTTGAAATTTTATCAACAGGAAATTTGTCCTTCTTCATTTCACGGGCAATTTCCAAACTTCTTTGATAAATTCCTTTTTCAATTCCTTTCTCAATTCCCTGTTTCTCCCGTCTTTCCATTAATATCTCTATAACGCCCATAGGTTCTTTATTTCCTTTTAATTGTTCAACTTCTTCTTCAAACTTAATCATCATTTCCGGCTTCTCAAAACTTACGTAGTAAGTAAGAAATGCCATAATTTTATCCCGTTTCCTTTTATCCAACTTCCTTTTGATCAATTCGGCAAAACCTGGGCTGCTTATTATAGTTCATTCTATAATCACCCTATCCTACAATTAACTCATTGAAAACAAAACAAATATTTCGTAGATTATGTTATAATCTCTATATTACGGGTCAATTGAGCACAGTAAATAAAGTATCCCTTTCTGAAGAAGAACTCATTAGTAAACTGAAAAGTCGGGATACTATTGCTATACGCGCATTGTACGATATGTATTCGGCAGCGTTGTTTGGAGTAATCTCCAGGCTAGTACCCCACACAGAAGTCGCCGAAGATATTCTACAAGAAACTTTCATTAAAATATGGAACGCTGCTGACAGCTATGATAGTAGTAAAGGGCGTTTGTTTACCTGGATGATGAATATTGCACGTAACCTGGCTATCGACAAAGTGCGTTCTAAAGATTTTAGAAATTCAGAAAAAAACCAAGACATCGATAATAACGTAGATTTCATTGATGCACAAAAAGAAATTACCTTTAATGCAGATTTACTGGGATTGAAAGACATAGTTGATACACTAAAACCTGAATACAATAATGTATTAGATATGGTATATTTTAAAGGCTATACACATGTAGAAACTGCTGAAGAATTGAACTTACCTTTGGGTACCGTGAAAACACGCCTCAGAATGGCAATTTTAGAGCTTAGAAAGTATTTTAATTAAATTGGAAGAACTAAAAACATATATTGAATCCGGCATACTTGAGCTTTACGTTCTAGGGCAGTTAAATGCAATAGAACAAGCGGAAGTAGAAGATATGGCAGCAAAACACCCTGAAATAAAACAGGAGATTGAAGCTATTGAAATTGCTATGGAACAGTATGCACAAAAAAATGCAGTAGCTCCTAATCCCAATATTGAAAGTAAAATATTAGCGGAGATTAGTAAACCTTCTGTGCAGGATGTCGCCCCTATTATTCCATTTAATAATGCGCCTTACGAATCGAAAATAAAAACCTTACGTATTGCGCTTGCTGCATGTGCTTCTTTACTTGTTGTTAGTGGCGTTGCGCTGTATAATACACACAATGAATTAGGCAATGCTAAAGATCAAATTGCATTACTAAGCACTGAAAAAGAACAATATACTACTACAGTAAATTATATTAAGCAATCAAATGCTGATTTGCAAAAGATTGCAGATATGGTGGCCAATCCAGCCTGGAAAATTGTACAGCTTGCTGGAACAAAAATGGATCCCAATGCTAAAATGGTAGTTTATTGGGATACTTCTAAGCAAAATGTAATTGTAGATCAATCGAAAATGCAACTCCCACTAAATGATGCTGATCATCAATATCAGCTTTGGGCTCTTGTAAATGGAAAGCCTGTAGATTTAGGAGTGTTTGATGTGAAAGCTGACAGTTCACAAATTCTGATAAACATGAAAGCTATTGCAGATGCGCAAACTTTTGCTGTTACCCTGGAAAAACGTGGCGGAAGTCCAACACCAACCATGACTCAGCTCATTGTAGCGGGCAACGTTTCAATTTAAATTTCCTTATAAAATATAAAACCCCGCAGGTGATTAGAAACCTACGGGGTCATTACTATTTACCTAACTATGCTTTTTATTTGATAAATAAACTAGCTATGTTTAATACATCTGCTTTTAATAAAGGCTCGTCAAAGCTCTCTACAGCTGCCGCTTTAGTTACACCGTTTGCGATCCCTGTAATGGTTATGCCCGCCTGTGCATCGAGATTTTCACCTGCATAAACCGCATCTACTGCAGCAATACCAGTATCATTGGCAACACCCCCAGAACCAAGACTAATCCATGGCTTGATAGTCGCTCCGCGGGCAGCTCTCATAGACCGTATGTGTGCAGCGTGACGGGCTTCTACCGAATGAATTTGCAAGGCTGTAGTTAAAACAGACATCCCTTTTAATGCAGTCGCCTGACCTTTATATGCCCTTACTCCTGTATCTTCAAATGCTTGTGCTACCGCAAGGAAAGTATCATAATTTGTATATACTGTTGGAAAGGTGTTCTTTGCTGTAAAGTCGAACTGATCATAAGTAAAAGAAACCGGCGTCCCACCACTGGCAGTAATTGCACCTTTCAGTAAATCTACGTGTGCTTTTTCATGATCACGGATTGTCGTAATTGCGGTAGTTGCAGCTCCAGCCGGAATTAGACCAGGAGCTGCAAGTAAAGAATGGTTATAAAAATGATATTCCAGATATTCGAGGGTCAAAGCAAAGTTCAACACATCGATTACTCCACTTGGTGTGGTTTGTCCGTATGCTTTTGTAAACATGGAACCTAATGCCAGTGGTGCGGCAGATAAAGCAACCTTTTTCCCAAAATTAAAAAAATCTTTCATTGCTGCTCTTCTTGGGTTTAATCTCTCATAGATCTCACAGTCTACTTTTTCTATCTCTTCTAATATATTTACAATATTCATGATTTCTAAGATTTAAAGGTTAATGACATTAATTTTGGTCTTGATGTATTTTCCGGCAACAGCCAAAACTTTATCAGGCGATAAAGCCATATCCAGGCCCTGAGCATTGACCACTTCCGCATTCGCAAAACTGCCGTTCGAAATTAAATCGCGAACATAAGCTGCGTGGCGGGCTTCAACAGATACAATTTTACCAGCGGCTACCAGATAAGCATCTGTTTTAATACGAGCCCCGGCACCATTATATGCAGCAACACCTAAATCTTCAAAAGCCTTGGCTGCGTTTAAAACACTAGTACGGTCATTAAAATTTATTGTGGAGAAATCCACTTCCAGACTGCCAATTGCAGCAGTGTTCAATGCTTTTTTAAAGAACTCTCTGTGTGCGATTTCATGAAATTGAATATCCTGAAAATATGTTTTTTCGGCTGGACTGAATGTTGTAGGCGGTTTAGAAGCCACCTGAATGTAAAATGCTGCTTCAAGTTGTTCTAAAGCATACGCGTAATTTAATACGCCAAAATCATCCTTAAAATCTAATGTAACTCCCGAAGCCATCGGGCCATTGTTTCTGTCTTTTTTGCAGCCCACTGCAACTAAAGCCATAGCTGCAGCTCCTGCTCCTGCAAACTGAAGGAAAGAACGACGCTGCAATGGTGCAGTCAGCATACTTTTTTCTTGTAAATTTTCCATAGTCTTTGGTTCTAAAGTTTTATATGGAGACTTACGAAAGAAAAGTGCATCCGGTTTTCAAACATTGCAACATTCCAACAAAAAAGACACGAAACATTCCTAAATTTGCCAGACTATGGCAAAGATCTCCATTAACCTGGCAACAGGTTCCCTGCAAAAAGAAGAAATCATCGTTGGAATTGATTTAGGTACCACAAATAGTTTAGTGGCATTTATCAATCCCGATAAAAAACCTATTGTGATTAATGATACTGGGAAAGGCCTTTTGGTTCCTTCTGTAGTTCATTTCAACAAACAAGGTGATTCTATTGTAGGTACTGAAGCTAAAGAGTTTTTAACCACCGATCCTGAAAATACTATATTCTCAGTAAAGCGTTTACTGGGCCGTTCATATAAAGATGTAGCTGGTCACCAGGATACTTTTTCTTATAAAATCATTGATGATGAGAATGATTCTCTGATTAAAATAAAAGCGGGCGATAAGTTCTATACTCCCATTGAGTTATCAGCAGAGATTTTAAAAGAATTAAAAGCACGTGCAGAACATGCATTAAAGACACCTGTAAACAGGGCGGTGATTACTGTTCCTGCTTACTTTAACGACAGTCAGCGCCAGGCTACAAGAGATGCCGGCCGTTTAGCTGGATTGGATGTTTTAAGAATCGTTAACGAACCAACAGCCGCCAGTCTGGCTTATGGAATCGGTCTTGATCCTACTCAACAAAAAACAATTGCAGTATACGATCTTGGCGGTGGAACATTTGATGTTTCTATCCTTTCTATTCAAAATGGCATATTTGAAGTATTGGCAACAAATGGTAATACATTTTTGGGAGGTGACGATTTTGACCGTGCCATTGTTCATTACTGGATAGAGAAAAATAAATTAGATGTGGAAAAGCTTACTGCTGACCCATCTTTAATGCAGGAATTACGATTGAAAGCAGAAACTGCGAAACAAGCTTTAAGTACGCAGAACCTGTTTAATGAACAAATGGGTGATATCTGGTGTACATTAGATAAACAAACATTTGAACAACTTATCGCTCCAAAAGTTCAGGAAACCATTAACTCTTGCAAACAAGCACTGAGTGATGCAAAATTAACTGTGGCTGAGATTGATGAAGTAGTATTGGTTGGGGGATCAACCAGGACACCTTATGTAAAATCACAGGTAGCTGAATTCTTTGGCATTCAGCCTCATGACCAGATCAATCCTGATGAAGTAGTTGCCCTTGGTGCAGCAATTCAGGCAGATATTCTTGCCGGAAACCGTTCTGATATTCTTCTGCTTGACGTAACACCACTTTCTTTGGGTATCGAAACGATGGGGGGATTAATGGATGTGATTATCCCAAGAAATTCAAAAGTACCTACTAAGGCTGGCCGACAATACACAACTTCGGTTGATGGGCAGGTAAACATGAAAATCACAGTTTTCCAGGGAGAACGTGATTTGGTACAGGAAAACAGAAAACTTGCAGAATTTGATCTGAAAGGAATTCCGGCAATGCCGGCAGGCCTACCAAAAGTCGACATTAACTTTATCCTGAATGCCGATGGTATTCTTACAGTACAAGCAGTAGAATTACGCTCAGGTGTTAAACAGGAAATTGATATTAAACCTAGTTATGGCTTAACTGATGATACTGTTGAAAAAATGCTGGTAGACAGTATTACTCATGCTAAAAGTGATGTTGAACAACGCATGCTGATTGAAGCAAGAAGTGAGGGTGAACAACTGGTATACACTGCAGAACGCTTTATTGAAAAACATGCGACATACCTCACAGAAGCTGAAATAGCTGATACCAAAACACATATTGAAGCTTTAAAAGTAGCACTGGCAAATCCTCAAAAGGATGAAATACTTAAAAAAGCTGATGAGCTAAATGAATTCACCCGCCCATTTGCCGAAAGGGTAATGGATGTAGCAGTTTCTGCTGCTATGAAGGGAAAAAGTATAGAATAAATTACCAGGCAATAGCCCAATTGATATAGACTTACAGTAATGAAAAATCTATTCGTTACTGTAACTCTAATGGTAGTCCTTATTACCTGCAGCTCCTGGGGATTTTATGCACATATGCGTATCAATCGCCTGGCTGTTTTTACGCTCCCTGCCGGCATTAATTCTTTTTACAAGAATAACATCACCTACATTTCAGATCATGCCGTAGACCCCGATAAAAGGAGATACGCCGATACGGCTGAAGCAGCAAGACATTTTCTTGACGTAGAGTTATATGAAAAACATATAGATAGCATCCCTTATAAATGGGAGGATGCTTTAAAACGCTATGGATGGACTAAGCTAAACAAGAATGGTATTTTACCCTGGCAAATTCAAAAAAGCTATTACAAGCTTGTCAACGCTTTCAAAGACAAAGACTCCTTAAGAATATTAATCTATTCTGCTTATTTAGGTCATTATATCGCGGATGCTCATGTCCCCCTGCATACCACACAAAACCATAATGGTCAACTCACAAACCAATTGGGGATACATGCTTTTTGGGAAAGCCGCTTACCTGAACTATTTGCAAAACAATACAACTATGTTGTTGGCCCTGCACGTTATATAGAAAACCCACTAGCCGAAGCATGGAAGATTGTTAAGAATACACATACCATGGTAGATACGGTATTAAATTTTGAAGCCAGGTTAAGTAAAGAATTTCCGGCCCGCAAAAAGTATAGCTATTCTAAAAGAAACAATCAACTATTGAGGCAATACTCCTTTGCCTATTCAAAAGCATATCACGATAGAATGGAAAATATGGTTGAGCGACAAATGCGCTCAGCCATATTAAGTATCGGATCATATTGGTATACTGCCTGGATTGATGCCGGACAGCCAATATTAAAATATTAGCTAGCTTTATTCTCTTCTTCTGTACTAAGTGCTTCATCAAGCACCTCAACTACTGGTTTCTTCTTAAATTTAGATTTCAAAGCTGCGAATAAGGCCGGGAAGAAAGTAACCACTGCAATCACTATAATCACAACATCGAAGTTCTTTTTAACCACCGGAATTTGTCCCAGTAAAAAACCTGCCAATAATAAACCAGCAATCCAGGCTACTCCACCAACAACATTGAAGAAAGTAAACCTTCCGAAAGGCATTTTTGCTACACCAGCCACAAAAGGAGCAATTGTTCGGAATATAGGTAAGAACCTACTGAAAATGATAGCTTTACCACCATGTTTTTCAAAAAACTCATGTGATTGATTGTAATATTCTAACTTGAGAATCTTATTCTCAGGCTTAAATACCTTCACACCAAAAAAGCTGCCGAGCTTGTAATTCAGGGAATTTCCTAAAATTGCAGCGACGATGAGTAAGATCATCATTACCCAAATACTTAAACCAGTATTTCCGCCAGCAATCAATGCACCCATT
Organism: Pedobacter sp. ASV1-7; assembly: GCF_040203335.1. Lineage (NCBI taxonomy): Bacteria > Pseudomonadati > Bacteroidota > Sphingobacteriia > Sphingobacteriales > Sphingobacteriaceae > Pedobacter > Pedobacter sp. ASV1-7. Next base: position 79,675 of record NZ_JBEHBV010000003.1, read on the forward strand.
GCAAAGAGCAAGGAATCCCCTGGCAAGAATGGTGTTACCACAAAGCCTGTTTCAGCAAAAATGATTAAAAAAAGGATAGCATAAGTCCAGGTGCTGTAATCTCTGATAATTTCTTCCAGGTGCTTGTCAATGTGCAGGAGGAAGTCTACTAAAAAACTGAAAAATTCCAAATCTTATAAATTAAGCCCAAAAATAAAAATATCATGGCATAAACCATGATATTTTTATAAATAGAAATGTCATAATAATGATATAGTTATCTCTAATTCTGAAGAATTGCATGTGCAGTCAACGTAGTAGCAGACGAGCCATCAATCCAAATGGTATAGTTTTTACCAGCAACAATTCCAGGGTCAAACTCTATAGTTGTACTATTCATGGTGATTTTAAACTTTGCTGCTGGCTCAACGCTAAAGTAAGCCAATCTCTCCAAATCAATATACATTAATGACGGGATCAGCACACCTGTTTCACCAACTACAGAAACTGAAATTGGATTGGATCCTGCAAAACTATTTACATTAATAAATCTAACTTTAGCTTTACCAGCTGCTGGTGCCGACATATCATCACCTATTGCAAAAGCTCCTTTTGGTCCACTTTGTGATTGAACGTAAAATACGGTTCCGCTAATGCCAATAGGGAAATTATAAGCCTGTGTAGTTGTATTTACAGTCGTAGTTCCAGTATTATAAAAACTAAATGCATTACTCCCTGAAGTGATTGTTAAATAATCAGAAACTTCCCCATAAGCTACAGCTTCAATACCTTTTTTGGCTCCATTAACATAAAAATCCTGAGGATCTGAATTTAGCACAGTATTTACATAGCGTACTTTCGCATCACCTACCGGCTCAGGTACCGGGTCATACTTTTTACCACATGAAGCAACTAATACGATTATGCTTAGACAAACTACCATGAAAACTTTTCCGGCTTTCGATGATAATAAAAATGATGGTTTCATATCTTTTAATTTTAGAATCGTTAAAAACAAAATGGCTTGGTCAAAAACCAAGCCACTTTAGCTAATTATTTTAAGTATTAATTGTAATTATTTAACATTACAGGCATTACAAGCATCAGAACATCCTCATTTTCATCATTAGTCTGAGGGATCAATAAACCTGCACGATTTGGTGTTGAAAGCTCCAGAGTTACCTCTTCGCCACTTAAATTGCTCAACATCTCAATAAGGAATTTAGCATTAAATCCGATTTCAAGATCTTCACCTTCATACTGACAGCTTAAGCGCTCATGAGCTTCATTAGCGAAATCAAGATCTTCAGAAGAAATGTTTAATTCGCTGCCATTAATTTTTAAACGTACCTGGTGAGTAGTTTTGTTTGCAAAAATCACTACCCTACGCAATGTATTTAAGAACAAAGCTCTGTCAATAACCAATTTGTTAGGGTTATTTGCAGGAATAACTGCTTCATAATCTGGATAACGCTCATCAATCAGACGACAAACAAGGTTAATATTTTCAAATTTAAAGAATGCACTTGTAGCATTATAATCAACAGAAACATTGATATCAGTTGATGGTAAAGCCGCCTTTAATAAGGTCAGCGCTTTTTTAGGCAAAATAAAAGATGAACTCTTTTCGCCTTTACTATCCATACGTCTGTATCTTACCAATTTATGTGCATCAGTAGCTACAAAAGTAATATGTTGCTCAGAAAGCTGACAAAAGACACCAGTCATAGCCGGACGAAGTTCATCGCTACTTACTGCAAAAATAGTTTTTGTAATGGCTTCAGTTAATACAGAAGCAGGTAAATTTACTGAAGAAGCATTTTCTACTACCGGAATTTTCGGAAAATCATCACCGTTCTCTCCACTTAGCTTGTATTTACCATCACCTGCACTGATCTCGATAGAAAAAGTACTGTCATCAATATTGAAAGATATTGGCTGATCAGGTAATGTTTTTAAAGTGTCTAACAGGATTCTTGCTGGTACTGCAACTTTTCCTCCTTCTTTAGATTCAACAGGCAATGAGGTAGTCATACTAGTCTGCAAATCTGTAGCAGAGATCGTTAAATTTCCATCTTTAATCTCAAACAGGAAATTTTCCAGTATAGGTAAAACAGTGCTGCTGCTCGATGCACCGTTAACAGTTTGCAAATGTTTTAATAGCGTTGATGTGGATACAATAAATCTCATAATTATGATCTAGTAAGTTCTCAAAAATATAAAAATTACCGTGTATACTTGTGTTTACGGTAATAATGTTGAAAAATTGCAAAGGATATTAACAATAGTAAAGGTACAATTATATTAATCAGTTGCCATTGCAACTTTTCGGCGCGCAACCTGGTCTTATCCAATAACCTGATCTTAACCTCTTTATTGCGTAAACTGATTAAATTATTATCATTAGATAAATAATCTGCGATATTTAGCAACAATGCTTTATTTCCAAAATTTCTTTGCGAATACCTATCAAAACCCAATGGAAATACGGACCCATCTCTCCCACTTACCTGATTTTTGAAAATATCACCATCTCCAATTACAATCATTTTTGTGGGTTTACTAAGTTGTGGCAATCCATAATCTTTTTCAATTCCAGCGGGTAAAGCACGATTCAAAAAGACAGAAGGAAATTCTCCTTCCAGCAATACTCCAACAGTACGTGGTACACTAGCATATTCACGCGGATCAGGTTGTTGGGCCACCATTTGTAAAGAAAGCACCTGAGGTGCATTAAAAACCTTGTTAAATGATGAAGTATGCAGTATAGATTTTTTACTGATTCCTTTAACACCAATGGTATCCACTGTACTTACAAACTCTGTCCGGATGTTATCAATGTTTTTTACGATATAACTCGATGAGTCGGGCATTAATAAAGGATAATATACCCATGGGGCCATTTGGATCTGCGCTTGTGCCCCACCCATAGACAGGGGAATTTCTGCACAATTGGCATCGGCGACAAGGTTATAATTGATTCTGGCACCATACATGAACAACATATCGTCCAGATTGAGTTTTCGATTAAAAGCAAGCTGTTCTCCACCTTTTAAACTATCCAGATCTGCCCCTACCTGATCAATGCTCCACACTATTCTACCGCCGTTCATCACAAAATAATTAATCTTGTATTTCTGGGCTTCGGTAAATTCCTTTTGCGGTTTGGTGATAAACAGTAATTTCAACTTATCCAGTCCACTTTTGTCTATCTGATCCAGATTTACACGTCCAACTTCATAACTCTCGGAAAGGCTTCTGATGGCATCCTGCAAGTATATATCAGACAATTCGCCATTACCCTCTGTAAAGCCAATCCGAGGATGCTCCGCACTCAATACTTTTTGAATACCCGAAGTGAACAGATATTCCAGGTTTTGAATCGAATTATTTATATTCTCCTCATAATTACCTGTTGCATCGAGATTCTGCAAAAGCTTTACAGGAAAGCGTTTACCATCTGCCGCAATCATAGCCATCGGAAAGATTGTTTTCTGAGCAAAGCCATTATCATTCTTGATGTTCAATGTTGTGGCTTCAATACCGGCCTGATACAAGTTATTGATTGCTGTATCTTGTTCAGCAGCAGATAAACCCGAAATAGGATCTACAAAAATCACCTTTATGTCTGTCCCAGCATAAGCTTTATAATCTGCCAGTAAATCCTTTGTTGAATTTTTAAGTCGTTTAAAAGCAGCAGGCAGCTCACCATCTAAAAAAACAGTTATACTAACCGGACTCTTTACATTTTTTAAAATCTCTTTAGATTTAGGGCTTAGGGTGAAACGCTTTTCTTTGGTAAAATCAATTCTGGCATAAAAATACTGCGCAAGAACATTTAAAAGAACAATTGCAACAATATAAATGGTTGTCAACATCCATTTATTACGCTTATTTACCATTTCTTACCTCCTATTATTAAGCGAGTAAGACCTAAAAACACCATTACAAAACTGATAAAATATACCAGATCGCGCGTATCCATTACCCCACGACTTATAGATTGGTAATGTTCATTCACACTTAGATTTAACAATGCAGTTTCAAGATATTGCATGCCAAATATCTTACTCATTGCATCAAATCCCTGAAAAGTAATGAAGCATATAAATACAGCTACAGCAAATGCTATTACCTGGTTTTTAGTTACCGAAGATGCAAAAATACCAATAGCGGTAAATGCGGCACCCAACAACAAAAGACCAATATAACTACCTGTTACTGCTCCACCATCGATATTTCCTTTAGGAAAGCCCAATTCTGATATGGAATAGTAATAAATAAGGGTCGGGACCAGTGCGAAAAGCACCAAAACCAAACAAGCCAGATACTTAGCCAGTATAATCTGCCAATCCGTTATTGGTCTTGTAGCCAATAATATATAAGTCCCCTCCCTACGTTCTTCAGCAAAAGAGCGCATGGTAATTGCAGGAATTAAAAACATAAAAAGAAAAGGCACCAGGCTAAAAAAGCCTGTCAGTTCAGCATAGCCATAATCCAGGATAGAAGTATCTGGGAAAAACCATAACAACAAGCCGAGGGCTAAAAGAAAAATTCCGATGGTGATATAGGCCATCATGGAATTCAGCAAACTAAATAATTCACGTTTAAAAACTGCGTACATGCATTCAGATTATTAACGCCGAAGTTAGAAAAATATCCGCTAAAAATTGTATCCCGCCCTTATTCCTCCGAATGAACGTGTACCGCCACTTCTGCTCCAGCTTTCATAACTCAGTCCAAGATCTAATGTTCCGGAGTTCGAGATTTTAAACTCAGTGCCTAATCTTGGCGCATAAGCAAATGCAGTTCCTGTTCCGTAACCATTTGCTGTAGAAATTGCGACACCAAGCTCCGCAGCGCCATAAACTGTGGGAATAATAAAGTACCTTGCTCCTGCTTTAATAGGTACATAGCCCTCTTTGTATTTGATATTACTATAAATAGCTGGACCGTGAAATCTTATATAACCAATGTTACCAGTGATGCTTAAATTTTCGGTCACAGGCTTTTGATAAAGCAGTGAAACACCAATACCATAATCAGCAACATCTTTATAACTTCCAACAGGAAATGCAGCATCCAGACCTAGTCCAAGTTTAGACTCGCCAGCTTTTGACTGAGCATATGTATTGCCTAACATTAAAAATCCGGCTGCTGCCATTAAAAGCATTCTCTTCATTACAATCTGATTTTGATTAATCAGCGATATTATGAAAAATTATGTATTTACATTGCCATATTCATGTTAATATAAAAATTCTAATTACGTTCGAATCAATAATAATCCAGTGACAATCTCAGCTTTATTCAATATCTAGAAAGGTTTCAAACTTAACCATATCTAAACAGGGTGCAAACAGGGTCTAAACAGGGTGATAACAGGGTCAACTATATAGTTTAGACCTAGTTGTCATACTGCATACAAAATGTAAACTTCCAGTTACAATTGAAACTTTCTCAAGGTTAAATAGGTTGTTTCTAAAAGGTTGCTTAGAAACTAACAGCATTATGGCTACAATTAAAAATGGAATATTAGGAGGATTTAACGGAAAAATAGGAACTGCTGTAGGCTACCAAATTGGCGATGAAAGCTACATACGTGCACTCCCAATACGTCGTGCCAAGCCTACAAAAAATGAACTTGTTAACAGAGCTAAGTTTAAACTTGTACAAGACATCTTAAATCCTTTAAAAGACTTTTTAAAAGTGGGTTTTAAAAATTACGGGACTAAAACAGGTGGATTCAGAAGTGCCGTTTCTTATACCCGAAAAATTGCACTAGTCAAAGATGATGCAGGCATTTATATTGATCCTGCCTTGCTTAAGGTTAGTGGTGGAGATTTGCCTCAAGCTGTAAATCCAACTGTCGTATTTGAAGATCCAATGCTTATTACTTTTAGTTGGGATATCAGTAACATAACTTACGAACATACCTCAGATCAGGCAATGGTAGTAGTTTATGATATGGAAAATAAAATGGCAATTACCAGAATCTTTGATGGGGCATTTAGAAGAAATGGGGCACTAACTGTTGAAATCCCTAACGATTTTAAAGGGAGAGAAGTTCATGCGTACATAGGTTTTGTCTCAGATGACCGAGAGAAACAATCTGACAGCCAGTATTTAGGGAAAATTGATATCCCGGCACAGACTTAATTAAAGCAAAAAAGGTTGTCCGAAATATTCCGAACAACCTTTTTATAATATTATTTACAGAATCAGTGTTTTAACTAAAGACCGAAGTTAAATGCAGCTCTTAAGCCAATGAAAGAAGCAGTTCCTCCACTTACTGAATGGCCTTCATAACGAGCACCTAACTCTACAGATGACTTATCAGAAACTTCAAATTCAACACCTGCTCCAGGAGCATAAATAAATGCAGTAGATCCTCCTTTTTCAGTAGAGAAACCAGCTCCCAATTCACCGTTTACAAAAAAGTTCTCACCAAAATAGTATCTCGCACCAGCTTTAACCGGAATAACTCCTGCATTTCCACCTTTTACAGTAACACCACCAAAGTCAAAATCCTTGCCTTTAAAATTTAAATAACCTGCACTACCTGTTAATAAAAAATTCTCAGCAACAGGGTGTTGATATTGCAATGATCCACCAAATGCAAAGTCAGTTCCTTCACTTGCATCACCAATTGGGAATCCAAAATCAGCTCCAACACTTAATTTTGGAGATTTAATAACTTGTGCGTTAACACTTGAGAATGCAAATAAACCTGCAACTGCTGTTAATAGTAATAATTTTTTCATGTTTATATTTTTAATTTGATTTACTCCTTAGATACAAAAACTTTGCCATTGTTACACAGCTAGAAAATATCAACACCTAAAAAGCAAAAAAGCGTCTACCAAGTGGCAGACGCTTCAAATCAAAACTTGGTACGCGTTGAACGTTAAAAAGAAAATCCTATCCCTATAGAAAATACTTTATTCTTAACTTTAAAATCTCCTGAATCCCTTGCAACATTACTTAAGCCAAATCCATAACCTGCATGAATGTTGAAGCCATTACTCAACTGATAACCAGCTAAAGCATTTATTCCGAAATCGCCACGTTTTGTGTCACCGTCTTTACTGAAATCAACATCATCTGAATCAGACTCAGATTCTGAGACACCGCCACCTGTTAATGAAAATTCAGCTTTATCTTTACCTGAGATAGCCATAGCATAATATGGACCAGCTCCGATAAACACTTTACCCGATCCTGCAGGGAAACTTACCACTGCGTTTACAGGAATCTCAATGTACATTAGACTTCTAGAAGATTTAGCAGAAAAAGTTACACCCTCTTCAGTTCCAGAAAGTTCTTGTTTATAACCTTTTCCGGAAAGTAATAATCCTGGTTGTACCGAAAACATTTCACTGATTTGAAAATCAACTGTTCCACCTAAATAAAAAGAAGTATTTGCTTTTACCTTACCTTCATCCTCTTCTACTTCTGAGAATGAAACGCTTGGAAAATTAACACCTGCTTTAACACCGAATTTAACAGGGCTTGTTTGGGCTGAAGCAGCTAAGCCAGCACCGGCAATCATTAATGAGAGTAAAATTTTTTTCATCTTGTTTGTTTGGTTAATTAGATGCCCAAAATGACAAAAACGAAAAAGATTAAACAATACCTATTAATAGGTATTTATTATAACTATGCAAAAGTTAACTTTCTAAAAATATCCTCTAAACTACTACCCGGATATTTAGCTTTCAAGTCAGCAATAGAATCATTAGCAACAATATTCCCTTTATTTATGATGATCACGTCATCACAAATAGCTTCTACCTCCTGCATAATATGCGTGGAAAGAATTACCGTTTTATCTTTACCCAGACTTTTAATCAATTCTCTGATCTCTGAAAGCTGATTAGGATCAAGACCGGAAGTAGGCTCATCAAGAATCAATACTTCAGGATTATGAATAATGGCCTGAGCCAGGCCTACACGTTGTTTGTAACCTTTAGACAACATCGCGATCTTTTTATGCTGCTCTGCACCAAGTCCGACCTGTTTAATCGTCTCTTCAACTTTTAATGCCGCATTTTTTAACCGATAAGTATTGGCAACAAACAACAGAAATTCCTTTACATACATATCCATATACAAAGGAGTGTTTTCCGGTAAATAGCCCATAATCTTTCTCAGTTCAAGACTTTGAGTTTGGGTATCAAAGCCACATAAACTTGCCGATCCAGATGTAGGTGCGGTGTAGCCAGTGAGCATACGCATAGTAGTAGATTTCCCTGCCCCATTTGGGCCCAAAAAACCTAAAATACGGCCAGGCTTAGCTTCAAAACTAATCCCATCTACTGCTTTTTGCTTATCGAAATGTTTGGATAATGCGCTTACCTTAATACTCAATTTCTTATATTTTTAATACTAATCAGATGATCAAACTCAAAAGTAGGAAAAACACCGTAATTTATCTAAGTTTGCATCATTATGGCAAAGAATACTAACGACGAGCAACTTAAAAAAGTAATATCACACGCTAAGGAATACGGATTTGTATTTCAGAGCAGCGAAATTTATGACGGACTAAGCGCTGTATATGATTACGGCCAATTGGGTGCTGAATTAAAAAACAACCTTAAAACTTATTGGTGGAAATCAATGGTGCAAATGCATGAAAATATTGTGGGCATCGATTCTGCCATTTTTATGCATCCAAAAATATGGAAAGCCAGCGGTCACGTGGATGGTTTTAATGATCCGATGATAGACAATAAGGACTCTAAAAAACGTTACCGTGCCGACCAGTTATTAGAAGACAAAATTGCCCGTTACGAAAAAGACGGAAAAACAGATAAAGCAGCTCAGCTACAAACTGATATGGACGACGCTTTAAAAGCGGAAGATTTGCCATTGCTAAAAAAACTAATTGAAGACCATGATATCGTGTGTCCTGTTAGTGGTACAAAAAACTGGACAGATGTACGTCAGTTCAATTTGATGTTCAGCACGCAGTTTGGAGCTATGTCTGAAGATTCTGACGAAGTTTACCTACGTCCGGAAACTGCTCAGGGGATCTTTGTAAACTTCCTGAATGTACAAAAAACAGGACGTATGAAAATCCCGTTTGGAATTGCACAAATAGGAAAAGCATTTAGAAATGAAGTGATTGCACGTCAGTTTATCATGCGTATGCGTGAATTCGAACAAATGGAAATGCAATTCTTTGTTCGCCCGGGCGAAGACCAAAAATGGTTTGCTTACTGGAAAGAAGCACGCTTAAAGTGGCATACTGCCTTGGGTACTCCTCCGGAAAAATATCGTTTCCATGACCATGTTAAGTTAGCACATTATGCCAATGCTGCTACTGATATTGAATTTGAATTCCCATTCGGATTTAAAGAAGTAGAAGGTATTCATAGCCGTACTGATTTCGATTTGACACAACATCAGGAGTTCTCTGGTAAGAAGATGCAATACTTTGACAATGACTTAAATGAGGAAGGTAAGCCATATGGCAACTATGTTCCTTATGTTATTGAAACTTCAATTGGTTTGGATCGTCTGTTCTTGTTAACAATGACTAATGCACTTGAAGAGCAGGATCTAAGTGATGGAGATAAACAAGACAGCAGAACTTTATTACGCCTGCACCCTTGTCTGGCGCCTGTTAAAGTTGCCATATTCCCATTAACTAAGAAAGATGGATTGCCAGAAAAAGCAAGGGAAATTATGGATAGTTTAAAACTTGATTTCAATTGTGTTTATGAAGAAAAAGATGCAATTGGCAAACGCTACCGTCGCCAGGATGCTATAGGTACTCCTTTCTGTGTAACTGTAGATCATCAGACCCTTGAAGATAATACGGTAACGATTCGTCACCGTGACACTATGGAGCAGCAACGTATTGAGATCAGTCACCTTGATGAACTGATTGCAAGTAAAACAAGCTGGAAGACTTTGTTAAGGAAGTAAAAAATAACCTAGGTATTTTTTCTTCAAGCATGATACATAATAAAAAGAAAATAGCCCGTAACATTAATTAATGATACGGGCTTTTTCTATTAAAATGGAGATTATTTCTGATCGTTATAATCCTGATAATTGATCAATTATTTCTTTCAACTTTGGACTGTCGGGCATTGGCGCCTTATAAACCAACAATTTGCTTTCCATATCATAGATCATATAATGAGGAATTCCTGAAATATTTAGCTTTTTGGTGAAAGCGCCAGTCTGGTCTAAATACTGATGACCATGCATATTCAGTTCTTTCATTTTGCTTAACCAGGCATGTTTATTACCATCAATTGAGATGGCTACAAAAGTAATGTTCCTTCCCTCATACTCCTTTTCTAACTTCTGCACCAGAGGTGTCATTTTGATACAAGGAACACACCATGAAGCCCAGAAATCAATAAAAAGATATTTCCCTTTAAACTGTTCAAGATCTACGGTTTTACCTTCTGCATCCTCAAATTTCAAGTCGGGTAAAGCACCTCCTCTCATTGTATACCTTAAGTTTTCAAAATCCTTCTTTACCTTAGATCTGATTGCAACGTCATTAATTTGCGCTGCAACTTTAACATAGGTTTTCAAGTCTTGCTCAAAATCATTGGTAATTTTATAGGAAGCAGTATAGCTACTCAGCAAACTTTCTATCACCTGATCAATTAGTGGTACATTAGACACCATACTTTTTAACAAGTCAATCTGAGTATTGATTTCCTTCAGTGTTTTGCTTCTTTTATAAACAGGCATTTCTGTATATACTTCAAGATACCTGATCACATTTGACACCCCATTTGTAAAAAGCAAAATTGTTGGGTCATTAAAGTAAAAAAGGGGATCTACAGGCTGAGCATAAAAGCCCGCCCCAACAGGAACAGTGTTTTTAGATCCCCTGCTGTATTCTAATGCAAGACGATATAAATGTGTATTGTACACATCAAAAGCTTTAAACTTTAAATACTTCTGAACTATAGGGCTGATTTTTTTATCTGTCAACACCTGATCAGTTAATACATAAAATTGCTTTAACTCTTCTTTTTGATGAACCACATCTGCAGTACTGTTAAATAAAGCACGGAAGTAATCGTTAAATTTCTCGTTGATTTCTAACAGTGCCTTATTATCTGCATTGGTGATTTTTATATAATTACAAACCAATCCGAATTGATTGTTTCCTTGAAATTCCAATTTCAATTTATCATTCGGTTTTAAATAGATAGTACTATTATGTACAGATTTATTATTTTCTTTTTGTGTAACTACAGAAAGACTATAAAAACCGGCTTTATTAATATCCAGTTTCATTGTAAATGAACGTTGGGTTCCAATATTAAGTTCTTCCTCGTATGGCTTACCAACTTCATTACCAAGAACTTCTTTCAAATAAATAGTAACCGTACGGTTGTCTGCTACTTTAATAACACCATTTAATTTAGTAATGGCCTGACAAATAATACTGCTTCCTAACAAAATGCAAAATAATAAGATCTTCTTCATCACACTAATTCCCCTCTCTATCTTGGATTCTGTTTGATGTTATTGTTTAAACTAATCACTTTTGAAGGGATTGGTAAAACAAAACGTGGACTATTTGCGGGCAATGTTTTACTACCATGAGTTACACTGATATTTCTTCCCTCAAGGTTTAACCTCTTGATATCTGCTAAACGTAATCCTGTAAACGCAAGCTCAATACGACGTTCGCGTAATACCAGATTTAAGGCATCTGCAGGTGTTGCAGCAGTTAAGTCTGCATACTTAGCTGTAGGAATACGTTTCTTTCTAAGTGCATTGACATCATCCAAAGCAAGCTGTGTTTGATTTAAACGTGCTAAAGCTTCAGCACGTATCAATATTAATTCCTGTGTAGTAATCCCACTATTGTTGTAATCGTAAGTACCATTGAAATCTCTAATTCCCCTTCCACTGTTTACGAAAGCGGTACCTGAAAAACCATAAGGAGATGAACCATAAGTCTCTCTTAAATCATTTACTTTATATGGATCAAAAGAGGCTGGATCTTGAGCAATAGGATTTAACAAGTTGAATTGCTCATTAGAGAAGAGATAGTTAAATTCATAGCTACCAACCTTCAAACTATATTTTAACAATACAATATGTTTTTTAGCTATTGAAGAACTAGGATAACCGGTAATCGCTGAAGATTGTGGTTTTGTTGGCGTTACCAGGCTAAAGGTCGTATAATCATAAATAAAACTATTAATAGCTAAAGCCTTACCTGCATATTCTGAGGCTTTTGTCCAATTCCCCATGTATAAGTACATACGAGCTAAAACACCATACGCCGCAGCCTTATTGGGTCTGTAACTATAAGTTGATTTTTCAGCGAGGATATCAGCAGCTTCCAACAAGTCTTTTTCTACCTGTGCATAAACAGCTTTAACGGAAGCTCTTGCAGGCAAAGCATTGATGTCTACTTTTAAATTTAATGGTACACCCATGTCAGTTTCTGAAGTATTGCTATAATGCTTTGCATACTCGTTTACCAAAGTAAGATAGGTATAAGCACGATGAACCAATGCTTCTCCTTTAGCCTGGTTTCTTTTTGCCTGATTTGTTTCTGTATTTGTTTCCAACCCGGATAACACCGAGTTTGCTACATAAATTGTTCTATAGGCTACATTCCAATCTGTGTCTTCCTCAGATACATCATACAACTCTGCTTCAAAATCATAAGCCCTGATCGGACCAGTTCCTGGATAACCAATTGCTCCGGCGCGGTAGGCATCTGGTAAATTTATCTCATCAGTTAGATAATGAGTATTATTTGAAGTACGTCCAATTTCAAGTGGTGCACTCATTAATGCAAGATAGTCATCTAACGTAGTAGGAATAACTACACCTTTAGGTTCTGCATCCAGGAACTTATTGCAGGAAGTGAAAAGTACTACTGCAAGCATTATTGCTGTATATTTATATATATTAAAAATTTTCATTTCTGTACCAATTAAAAGTTAAGATTTAATGAGAATACGTAGTTTTTTACCGGAGGAAAACCAATGCTTCCTGTAAGTAAATTAACGTAGTCAGGATCTAAGCCCTGTTTGTTGACTGTCCACAACCATACATTATTAGCCTGTGCAGTTAAACTTGCTGCTGTAAATACATTAAACAAGAATTTTTTAGGCATCTGGTATGATAAACTCATTGATCTTAGACGTACAAATGATGCATCATCATCCCAAACATCAGACTTTCTATAATAGTCGTTCCATTTTGCATCAATGCTTGCTCTATCGAACATACGTGGGATATTGGTGTATTGCTCATCACCCGGATTTTTCCATCTGTTGACAATATCAGATGTTACACCTGCAGTCATATCTGTTTTTGTAGTGCTCTGACGCATTACATGTCCCATTTTAAAAGTAAACTGCGGACTAAAAGTAAAACCTTTATAACCAACATTAATCATCATTCCTCCATAAACAGGAGGATCCATAGTTCCTACATATTTTAATGCATTGATATCAGTTATACGTGTTTGCGACCAGCTTCTGATATTACCTTCAGCATCATAAATCTGAGGTTCTCCTTTTGAAGATAAACCTGCCCATTTATAACTATATAAAAAGCTAAGTGGTAATCCTGAAATTTGTCCTTCTGAATTCGCATAAGCTGATGCCGTTTTATTTGGTGTCAATACATCTGTTACTTTATTCTTATTATATCCGATATTGAAGTCAGCATCTAAACGAACATCTCCCTCTAAAATACGAGCGTTTAAGTTCAGTTCTACACCATGATTGGTCATAATTGCTGTATTTTTCTCAGCTCTTGAAAAACCTGTTGTCGGGTCTAGAATGCTATTGCCTAACAGGTCATAACTCCTCTTTTTGTATAAGTCAACCGATCCTGAAATACGGCGATTGAATACTGAGAAATCTACCCCAAAGTTTGTAGATGCTGTTTTTTCCGGACGCAAGGCCTGATTTTCAGGATTCATGTATGTCAGCATATTCTCTTGCGTATTGAAGTTTTTACCGGTTTGTGCGATTGGATACGGACTTGAATTACCAATGTTACCGTTTATACCATAGGTAGCTCTGACAATTAATTTGTCTAAGAAACCTACTGAACTCATAAAATCTTCGTTCGTCATGTTCCAGCTTACACCGGTACTCCATAACGGACGGTAGCGATATTTTGGATCTGTACCAAACAAGTTCGACTGATCTATACGGATACTTCCTGATACCGTGTAGCGGCTTTTATAAGTATAAGCAGCATTTGCAAATAAAGAAAAGAACCGCTTATCTGTATCCACAAAATTAGGCAACCATGTATAAGTGCTATAATCACCAAGTCCGTTAAGTTGTGTGATACCAAGCGAAGCCAGATCTATATTATCAGATGTAAGTGCTTTATAGTTATAATTGTAATAACGTTCAGAATTACTTGTAAAGCCTACTTTTCTTAACTCCATACCCGCGACAGCATTAATAGCATGGTCAGAACCAAACTGTCTGTCGAGGTTTGCCACGTTACGGAATGTCCAGCTGTTTTGGTTTTCCTTACCTTTATCAAATACAGGGCCTGCCGGAAACTTGTTTACAAAAGAGCCTGATCCTGTAGGCACTCTCCATGTATTAGCCATTAATCGTGGATAATAGGCATCGATACCTTGTAAATTTTCATTATTTGTAAACCTCAACTCTGTCTGGAACTGAGAACTGAAATTTAATCCCTTTATAATCTCGTAATCTGCACCAACGTTAATTCTTGAGGCAAAAGTACTTTTCTTAGTTGTTGTGTTTTGCATATTCTGCAAAGCGTTATCATCCCAGCTTAAATAGCCATTATTATAAAAGCTTTGCTTCATATGGTCGGGAACTCTTGATGTACGTGAAACGTAGTTTCCATTTTCATCTAAAATCCTGTCATAAGGTCTTGCACTGCCATAATCATAACCACTATTACTACCCTCATTTTTTACATAGGTGCTATTTATGCCCAATGACAAAACTACTTTAGGTAAAACCTGCAAGCTATTTTTAAAGTTCAGGATCAGATTATCATTATTTTTGCCTGTCAGGTTTGTTGACTCTTTAGTGTATAAAGATGAGATGGCAAACATATACTTTTCAGTACCACCACGTACCGATAAATTTAGCTGACGTTGTACTGCTTTGCGGTAAAAAAGATCTTGTTCATTGAGTGAATTGTATTGCTTTAGCTGATCTATTCCGCTATTAACCATGCTCATCGGAAAACCATTAGGATCTTTATAATTTTTATAATACAATCCTGCAACCAATGAGTAAGCATTCTTATCAGCATTGGTAAAAGGGATCCATCCCCTCTTAATGCTCTCAACTTCAGCATCGATATAATCTGAGCTATTGGCCAAACGCTGGAAGGAGAAATCTGGTTTACTGGTTACGCTTAAGTTACTGGTAAAGTTAAATACAGCTTTACCATCATTAGCCATACCACTTTTGGTTTTGATAACAACTACACCATTCGAGGCACGTACACCCCATATTGAAGCGGCAGCTGCATCCTTCAAAAATGTGATATTTTCTATATCATTAGGGTTCACTGTAAAATTACCAGTTTCAATAGGGAAACCATCTACAACGATTAAAACTTCGCGTGTAGCTGATCTAAGTGAAGATGCACCTCTGATCTGCATCTTTCCGTCTGGTCCTACCAACAATCCTGGGACTAATCCTTCCAATCCTTTTGCAAAATCAGTTGCACCAAGATTAGTTATTGCTAGTTTTTTCTGGTCAACAAAGCTAAATGATCCTGTAGCACGTTCCTTAGGTAAATTCTGGTAACCTGTAGATACAACTACATTCACTTCCTTTAGTTTGTTATCACTTTGAATCATGGTAACATTTAATGGCCCAGCTGCACCTGTTGTTGCTATTTCCTGACTTTCGTAACCGATATAAGAAAATACCAATACGGCATTATCTGCTACATTACGCAGCTCAAACTCCCCATTGGCATTAGTTGCTGTTTTATTACCTGTGCCTTTTTCAGCGATCACTACACCTGGTAAAGGCTGTCCGTCATTTGTAATTACTTTACCACGGATTTCCTTAAAAGCCTTCCATTTTAAAACCCGATTGTAATTGGCATTAGGAACATCGTTATTAGTCTGAATAGGCTTAATCAGAATTATTTTATTAGTGATTTCGTAACTAAAATTCTGACCTTTAAGTGAGGCTTTTAAAGCTTCTTCCAATCCGGAATTTTGCAAATTTACACTTACTGGTTTTGCATTTTGAATCAAATCAGTATTGTATAATAGCTGAAAGCCACTTTGCTTCCTTATTGCATGAAGCACACTTTTTAACGAAGCGCTGTTTTTTGAAAGCGTAATCTGTTGAGAAAAACCTTCAGCACTAACCTGTAAACAGGTTACTGTGAGAAGGATTGCAATTAGCTTCATAACTAATATCGTTTTTGATCTTAAAAAGCAAGATAAACTTAGGCTATGCATGAAGCCATACACCCTCTTGCTTAGAAGGTTGAAATTCATAAATTTGTTAGTGTTAAGGTTTGTTGATTTTTATTGACTGATTCTCTCTTTTAATAGATAAGCTTACCTTATTGCCGGTAGTGTTCCCGCACTGCCGGCTCTTTATTATGTTCCCGCACAATAAAGTCGTAAAGCCATCCTCTCTTTTTGTATAGTTGTTACATATGATATGAATTGGTTTCTATTTATATACTTTTATTACTTTTCCTTCTATTTTAAACTTTAGGTTCCCTGTAACTTCCAACATTTTTAATACATTGGATAGATTTACATTCCTGGATATATAGCCATTATAACGTGTATCAGGCACATGCGAATAATCAACGCCTACATCATACCAACGTTCGAGCTGTCTTAAAATGCTCGTCAGACTCTCATCGTTAAACAGAAAGTTTCCATTTTTCCAGGCAATCACCTCTTCTGTATTTACTTTATTCACATCTACTGCATTCCCCTTTAAAACAGACTGTTCACCAGGTTTCAGCATCAAATCTGCGGCAACAGAAGAATGTAATTGCACCGAGCCTTCTAATAAAGTCGTTTTACTGCTGCTTTCATTTTTATAGGTATTGATATTGAAATGAGTTCCCAAAACCTTTACTTCCTGACGATCAGAGGTTACTTTAAAAGGTTTAAGCTTGTCTTTATGAACTTCAAAATAAGCTTCCCCATTTAACTCCACCTTTCTTTCCTTAAGACCAGTAAATGTTACAGGGAACTTAATTGACGTAGCTGCATTTAGCCAAACCCGGGTACCATCTGGTAAATTAACCTGATATTGACCGCCTTTAGGTGTAGAGATGGTATTAAATTGCGTACCCAACCCTTCATTTTGGATATTAGCATCTTTAAACTCATACACCAATTGTCCGTCCTTTGTTTTATTGATGACAACCCCACTTTGTTCAGCAAGTTTACCTTCTGCAACATCATCAATCAATATTGTAGTTCCGTCTGCCAGCGTTAACAAAGCTCTGTTTCCTCCCGGCTTCACATCTTCTTTAACCAGCTGACTGTTTACACTTTTCTTATTGTTGGAAGCGTTGATCAAATAGATCCCCGTTGATAATACAACAAGTACCGCTGCCGCCACAGCAATCTTATACCATTGCTTAACTGACTTTAGGGGTTTTGCCAATGGGATACCCTCATGATTGACCACATTGGTATATAAACGATGTTTTAGTTCGGCAACTGTTTCAGTGGAGACTTCATCCAGCGATGTATCATCAAAAGAATCGTACCATTCATTAAACTCAGTTTGCTCCTGAGCTGTAATGGTTCCGTCTTTCCATTTCTGGGCAAGTTCAGATAAACGATGATTGTCTTTTTTTGCATTCATGAAAGGCTACTTTTATATATAGCCAATCAGAATCGATAAATCCCTTAGTGAGAAATGAATTATTTTTATAAAAACATTAAAAAGAATAAAATTCCTGCATTACCAAACTGATCCTTAATGGTTTTACGGGCCTTAGAAAGATGTGCCTCCACTGTTTTTTCAGATACATTCAATTGGTCTGCGATCTGCTTTTGCGACAATCCTTCCTCATGTTTTAAACGAAATACAATCTGACATTTTTCCGGCAACTGCTTAACCGTTAATTCAATTTGTGCTTTAAGCTCATTAAAATCAACTTGTTTAGCAGTAGTATCGTCAAATTCTGTGAGCTGAAAACTTAAGTTCTTTTCAAGATTTTGCAGACGTTCCCTTTTCTGAAGCCTGTTGATAACTTCAAACTTTACAGCTACTGAGAAATAATTATTGAATCCTTTATCAAGTTGAAATGTTTCTCGTTTGCGCCATAGATTACAAAAGATTTCCTGGACGATTTCTTCACCATCAAATGCATTGTCCAGACGTTTCCTGGCCACAACATAGAGTTTATCCCAGTAACGATTATAGATTTCACTGAATGCGGCCTCACTTCCGGTTTTTAACAAACCTGCAAGTTCATTTTCAGAATGTTCGCTTAATGAAACCATCGTATAATCAATGGCAAAATTACGATTAAATCCCCGCCTCTACAAAAGTGAACATCCACTTCTGAGGGTTTTTCCAATCTTTACCCTTCAATGATGCTACTGGTAACTTAATCAATACCTTATTCCATCCTTTCTTCAGATAAATCTTTGTCGGCTCCCTGTATTCGTAACCTTCGTCGACTAAAGGAAGTTCCATATCTCCTTTAGCTCCTGCTTGTTTCCATAATGGAGGCGAAACAAGCTGGTCATTTACATAAACCTGACTAGCCCTATTGTCCCAGGCACCCTTTTCAGGTGAATCTGATGCGTATGAGCGCGAAATATTGTTGAAGCCAATCCAGAAATTTCTGGCTTCATCTTTATCACTCCATATTATTCGTGCTGCATACCAGGTAGTATTCTCCTGCGGATCATCCAAAATACCCTTTACCAATGGTGTCCACCAATGTCTTAATATTAAAGTACCGCCGACTGCATTTAAGTTTGCCGGTGCTGTCTGAATATTAAAATTCCTGTTTTGTGGCGGGAAAGTTTTACTTAAATCACCTTCGTTTTTAAATGGCCCGAAAAGTTTCCAATGCACATCAGATTGTCTAACATAAGGGAAAGGAAATTTGGCAAAGTACAATGCTTTATGTGCCATTAAACGATTTTCAAATTCGGCAAAAGTCTTTGCAGCAATTGTTCCTGGTGCTCCGATATCGGCAGTCCAGCCAGGGGTACCACCACCCCTCCAGCTCCTTTCTGCAAAAGCAAGTATTGCAGGGTAAACAGGATTCTGGATCATTACATCATGCGGACTATTCACCCGTCTGTCTGGCCAGGCACACATGATTGCACCTAGTGCCGCGTCATTGCCTTTATCAAGATTACAGATCTGTCTGTTAAATATCGTTACCACACTTTCCAAAGGATCCATATGATTGATGTAAAGATGTCTGGAATCGATGTATTTGATATTTTTATTATTGCTTACTTTAGTCGCTCCCTCCATCCATAACTGCCTGATGGTACTTTCAGTAAAATTACCTCCAGGTTCCCAACCGATTACCTTTTTACCTAGTTTCTCTATTAATGCTGTTACTTCTGGCAAAAAGTTTTGATTGGTAATTTTCACTTCATCTGCGCCTATATGCAGATAAGGTAAATCGTAGGTATTGCAAAATTCTGTGATGATATTTTTTACTATAGCGAGGCCGCTATCACTTTGCATATCCGTTTTCATAGCCCTTTTAAAAGCTGCGCTATGCCCTGGCATATCTATTTCAGGTATCAGCAAAATATGCCTGTCTTTACAATAGCTGATCAACTCTTTTAAGTCTTTTTCTGTGTAATATTCTCCCTTATTACGCAGCATAGTTTCCGGGTCGGTAAGTTGCGGGTACAATTTACTCTCTAGTCGCCAGGCAATATCTTCTGTAAAATGAAAATGAAATACGTTCAATTTGTATTTTGCCATCATATCGATCTGCTGTTTGATCAATTCCATTGGCACAAAATTTCTTCCAGCATCAATCATATACCCCCTCCAATTGAATGCAGGCCAATCAGTAATTTCGCATACTGGTATTTGTTTATCTTTGCGAACAAGTTGTTTTAAAGTTTCCAATCCGTAAAAAATCCCGGCCCCACCTGAAGCAGTAACCACTATGTTTCCAGGTGTTACGGCTAAGCTATAAGCTTCCTTTGTAGATTTTACAGTTTTAATCTCGGCTTGTTTAAGGACAATCAAACCAGTTTTATAAGCGGAAACACTGTTCTTAATGAGCGCATGTATGCCTATACTTTTAAGGTATTTTTGCAACTGTAAAGCCTCTTTGAAAAAAAGATTATTGTCTACAACGATGACCTTACAGTTTTTAAGATTAAAAAGACCGGCTTTAACCGTCATCTTCTGTGGCATAGGGATCAGACTGGCCTGCGACTTTACAGGAGACTGTGCTTTTACTGTATTGATGGTCATCATTAAAACACCAAGACAGCTTACAAGAAAGATAATTTTCTTTTTAATCATTTCTTAATGCACCTTTATGGTTGCTAGTTCAGCAACAGGTTGATTTAAAAATTCATTTAATAAAGTCATGCAATACCACTCCTGTCTTGGCAAGTGAAACGGACCTTTGAACATATTTCCTTTAGCGGTTTGTGCTAAACTCCCATCTCTATGCAGATAACCGAACCATTCACCATTTGCTGCATCATGGAAGTGCTGATAAGAATAATCATGTACCATCTTGTGCCATTCAGCATATTTTTCATCCCCGGTAATGGTGTAGGCCAATAATGTAGCTATAATCACCTCATTATGTGGCCACCAGAACTTCATATCCTGCCAATATTCCTGCACTGGTTTATTGTACACATCTTTAAAATACATGATACCTCCATGCTCTTTATCCCATCCACGTTCCCACATATAATCAAGCATTTTACAACCCAACTTAATCAATCTGGGATCATTATTTCTATATTTTGCTTCATGAAGAATAAACCAGGCACCTTCAATAGCATGGCCTGGATTTAATGTTCTGCCATCAATATGGTCAATAATACCACCATCAGGAGCAACCTGCTCCATTACGCAACGGATGTCATCCTTTACAAAATAGGTTTCGATTTCATTGATCCATTTGTCGATCCATTCATCACACCGCGGATCTCCAATAGTTTCTCTTAACTGCTGAGCTGTATTCATCATGATCATGGGCACTCCAATTCCTTTTGCAGGTCTTGTATCTGTGAATTTACCTGGTAAAATACCAGGTGTAGTCGAATATTCGATACACTTTCCAAACAAATAACGAGCCCGTTCTGCAGCAGCTTCATCTCCACTTGCTTGTGCATAAGCCGCATTAGCAATCACAGCAAAGGTTTCGGAAAAATAATAACGACGTTTACGAATAGGTCTGCCATCACGGGTAACATGGAAAAACATCTGTCCATCTGTATCAAAACAGTACTTGTTTAAAAAATCTATTCCAGATTTTGCAGCATCCAGCCATTCTTGTTTCTGCTCAACTGTATTATACAAAGTTGATAACAGCCAGGCTGCACGTCCTTGTATCCAAACCGCCTTATCATCATCAATCAGGGTTCCATCCTGATCCCGCATCAATAAGTAACCACCATATTCCTGATCAATTGACCTTGGAAACCAAAAAGGCACTGTATCATTTAATAACTGATGGCTGTAATAAGCCTTAAGTTGTTCTAAATCCTGTGATGTATAGCTCATTTTGAATATTTTTAATTGACTATAATTGAAAATGTAGAAGCTGGTAAGCCTGCTTCATTAGTTAAATTTGCACGGGTAAATGGTTTCCATGCATAATCTACTTTTTTAATATGCTGTCCGTTAGGTATGCTTAATCGTATTTGTTTATTCACAATCATTGCCTTTACAGGAATGATGTGCTGTCCTTTTTCTGTTACCAGTTCAAAGCCTGTAAGGGGTAATTTATCAGCCGTTAACAACTTGTCGCAGTCTGTAAATGAAATCAACACTTCGTTTTGCTGTTTTTTAGCACTCAATGCCACGGGCCCAGATGCGCGTATAGACTTATTGTAAGTATTTTTTAACGCCAGTAAGGCGAGTCGCTCGCCAACCTCTTTCTTTCTTGTTGGATGAACATCAAGAGAATCGCCCAGATCTGAACTTACTGCCATACCTGAATTTGGAATACTTAACTGAAGTTTGCGTTGCGCATCTCTAAAATATGGCCATGATGGCCTGTCTATACTAGAAAGCTGTACAAAATAAAAAGGAAAATTATATCCCCATTTCGCTCTCCAGCTATTAACTAAGACAGGAAAAGAATGTTCATATTGCTCCACATTTTGAGCATTGCTTTCACCCTGATACCATAGGACACCTTTAATAGGAAAATTAGTTAGCTGTGCAATACCAGCCTCATAATTGTAAGCAGGCTCATAAGGGTGACGCTGTTTTACCTTAGCTGCTTTTTTTAAATTTACGTCTGCACGACCTCTGGCCCATTCCTGTATGAAGTCGGATTTACGCCAATCTGTAAGCACATCAACCAATTGCTCATCATGTTCCATGGTGTAACGATCTATCCATGATTCAATGATCGAACCACCGACAGCAACTTCTATTAATCCTACAGGAACAGCTTCATCAACTGCGATCTTTTTCCCAAAATAATAGGCTACTGCAGAAAAATCTGCGGCTGAAGCTGTATTTGTTGTTTTCCATTCGCCTTTAAAGTATTTAAGCTGATTGATCTTTTCAAGTGTTGTAGTATCCCAGGCAACATTATTAGTTTCTGCTATCGGATTATATTTCAGCAATCGTAACTGAGGGTTGATTTTTAAATTAGCAAGTTCTGCCTTTCCTGTTGCTGCAGCTTTTAAAGGGAAAGCCATATTAGATTGCCCGGAACATAACCATACATCACCCACTAAAATATCTTTTATTTCAAGACTAACATTATCAGAACTTACCTTTAGCAGATAGGGACCGCCGTGTGTCATTGCAGGGAAAGACACTTTCCATTGTCCATCAGCATCTGAAATTGTTCTAAGCTTTTTATGATTGAAAACAACCTCGATATCTTGATACGCATTTGCTGTACCATATACAGGAATAGGCTTAATACGCTGCATCACCATGTGATCAGTAAATATTGCAGAGAGTTTTAACCCACCATAATTGCCACTTAATTTTTCATATACAGTTTGAGCGATAATAGCTGCCCCCTCTTTATCGGGATGAAGATTATCGGCAAAAAGATCTGGTCTGTTGTGTAGCGGCTTATTTAAGTCAATAATCTGTGCCTGATTTGCTTTTGCGATTACTGGAATGCTTTGTTGAATTTGCCAATACCAATCCCTGGTCCCCGACTTAAACCTAGGGTGGCCGTTAAATACAGGCGTAAGCTTACATATGTAAAGTTTAACCTTAGGGTTTTGTTTTTTTAGGGTATCCAGCAGCCAGGCATAATCAGGTTCAAAATCATCTTTATAATCCGGCCAGTTGCGAGGATCTGTATCATTTAAGCCCAGGTGTACGATAGCAATATCTGCTTTAAAATCCATTGCTGCATCAAATTCCTTGGTTTTAAAATATGGCCTATGCCCTTTTTTTAACAGTGTAGCACCACTCAAACCAAAGTTTTTCACCTCATATCCATTTCTCATCAACTTTTGCAATACTGCAGGATAGGCTTCCGTAGCAGGGTTTTTCAAACCAGCACCAAAAGTTACTGAATTTCCAATACAAGCTACTTTTACAGTTTGCGCTGTAGCCATAGCCTGCATCAAAACGATCAGGAATATCAGACTTAAATTTTTAAGCATTTTATGAATTGTTGAGATCCTGTTTTATCACTTAATGATATCTTTGACAGGGATTTTCACAAATAGCATACTTCTTATTCCTTCATATAAAATACCCAGGGTTTGGTCATCTATTTTGGTAAGGGCCGAGTATCCATAGGATTTACGCTCATCAAGGTATAAAAGGTTTGCTGGCTGCCAACTTTCACCCAAATCTAAACTAGCCTTAATGGTCGTATGCGCTCTTGGTGATTTTGAAGTATTCAGGTTACTAAAGAATAACACATCTTTCTTTGCTCCCTTAACATTTACATCTGCTTTAATGAAACTTGCCATACATACCGGATCAGGTAAAGCACTGTAAGAAGTAGCATGTTCCGTCCAGGTTTGCCCCATATCAGTCGTAGTTGCTACGCTTCTGAACTTGCCCCTGTTATCTCTCATATTCAACATCAATGTTCCTGGGGTAGTTTCTACAAGCTGACTTTCGGTTGTGTTTGATTTAGCTCCCACACCAGATTTCCATGTTTTGCCATGATCGTCGCTATAAACTAAAGTTGAGTATGGCATTTTTACTGCATCCCAGTATTGGGCAGGGAAAACAATTTTTCCATCGGCCATTGCAATTCCATTACCCGGGCCAGGGAAAAATAAACGCCATTCTGGATTTTTCACTTGTGAAGTGATACTATACGGCTTACTCCAGGTTAAACCATCATCAGTACTGCTACATACAATGAACTGTCCCGTTTCATCGGGTGTTAAACCAGGTCCTGATCCTTTAATAGATTTATCCCCTTTACTCCATAAAGCCGAAACCCATATAGTTTTAGTAACCGGATCAAAAAGTATAGATGGATCACCGGCACCACTATTATCTAATGGACCACCCATATCCATAATATTTTTCATTCCCTCCCAGGTTTTACCACCATCTGTACTTCTGCTCATGCCCACATCTATATTTCCTGGAAGATCTACATCATTATCGTAACGGATATCATAAACTGAAATCAGGGTTCCTTTATCGGTGGTGATGATCCCTGGGATACGGTACGTATGTACACCTTCATCCATAGGTTTACGCAATGCAATTCCAAGGTAACGTGATGTTACCTCATTTTGAGTTACTTTATAAGCCAAGCCAGTTCCATCATTCATCTGATCTGCTTTGATGGTTAGTTTATGATCAATATCTGCATCATCTTTTAGCGTAACGCTTAACCATAAATTGTGTTTTCCAGCCGTCAATGCAGTTGTAAAAGGGATAACAAATTTACTTGAAATCGTTGCTGTACTACCTACTAAGGTGCTTTTGGAAATATCTTCCTGATCATTACCAAGGTAAAGTTCCAGTTTTGCAATAGCTTTCCATCCATCAGCAGCAATTGTACCTTTCAATTGACGATAATTGATCTCCTTCCCTTCTGGAATAACAAGCTCAAAGCGTAAATACGGATTGGTTTCCATACGTTTAAAAATCGGATTTACCGTTGGCTTAGCAATAATTGTGATGGCATCCTTACCCGTTCCATTATAAACTTTATCAGCACAAGCTGATAAACTTAATATAGCGAGGAGCAAAAAGCAATTGAATATGTGATGTGTCTTCATTAGAATATATTTTAAAATTATTTAAGCGCTGGCATCAGCGAAGTCATTATTTTTCGGCTTCAAGAAATAAAGCTGTACAAGCAAAGCAACCAATACAATACCGGCTAGCATGGCGAAATCTTTACCCAAATGGCCGGCATCGGTTGATTTCCCTAATAAATCGGTAATGTAAGCTCCAGAGAATACGCCAACCATATTCATAAGCCCGTAAGCTGTTGCACGGTATTTAGCCGAGACAAACTGACATAGGATAGGCATATTATTGGCATCAAACATTCCAAATCCAACCCCAAAACACACCGCAGCACCTACAACATGGAAAAGTGTATGCCCGAAACCAAGCAATAACAATGAAGGAATAGTTAATCCCAAACCTATTGCACTGGTGTATATCCTACCTTTCAGATTTTTCTGTACCCATCTGTCTGATAAAATCCCCCCGGTTATAACACCAATAAAAGATGAAACAGCAATAGTTATAGTAGATAATGGGCCAGCTGTAGCCATTGGAATATTTAAGTTCTGTGCAAAAAGTGTTGGTAACCAATTTTTAGCAGCCCATCCTGGTAAGCTTGGAACAGCGAAATAAAACAGGATAATCCAAAATGAGATATTGGTAAAAAGTAATCCCAATCCTTTAAACAGAGATGGCTTCACCTTTATCTGATCAGTTGTTACATGTTCTCCTGATATTTTTGCCTCTCTTAGGAAAAATACCAGTACAAAAGCATAGAAAATACCAACTATTCCAAAATAATGAAAAGTGGATTGCCAGGAATATTCAGCAGCAATGGTAGCTCCAAAACCACCAAGCGCTTGTCCCATATATAAACCCGTCATATGGATACCTATAGCAAGAGACCTTGTTTTTGGAGAATGGAAATCAGCAATCAAGGATAATGCTGCAGGAATATATAAAGCCTCACTAACACCCATTAATGCACGTAACCAATAAATCTGGTTGAAAGTCTCTGCATAACCCATCATATAAGTAACGGCCGACCATACAAACAAACTACCTACGATTAACCATTTTCTATTGAACTTATCGGCAATAATCCCAGATACAGGACTCATAAACCCATATATCCACAGGAAAATAGCCATCAGGTAACCAAAGTTAGTGGCCGATTGCAATTCGGCAATATCCAGTTGCATAGCTGGTTTCATGGTTGACAACATTTGCCTGTCCATATAATTCAGTAATGCAACAACCCAAAGTAATCCTACAACAACCCAGGCATATCTACTTGTATCTTTCATCTCATTTTGGTCTAAAAAAATTGCTTAGTTTTTAGTTTTAGATATTATTGTTTTATAGTACCTAACATTACGTTTGGCGTTCGTATACCTGGTTTTACTTCTCCATTAGAAAGAACAATCTTCCCATCCCACAATGTGGCTTTTGTGGTAACCTGAGCAAGAAAAGGCAAGTCGCCAATCTTAGTCCAGGTATTGGTTAAGGTATTGTATAACAACATCCCCCGGTAAAACCCTTTATGATTAATATTTAGTTCATTCTTCTCTTTTGTGAGCTTTCTTTTAAGTTCATCATTACTGCTTTTGGCAATTTGCGAAAGGTAGTTCTCTATTTTATTGAAAATCTTTCCATCATCTCCACCCGTAATCAGGATAAAATGATCTCCTATACCAACACCTGCTCCTGCAGAAAAGTTAGTTACATTTTTGCCATCACTTATTGGTGCAGCATCTCTCCATTTTTGCTTTTCAAAATCAAAAACAAAAGTGCTGTGATGCAGGTTACTGATTCCCGATGAAGTTTTAGCTCTCCCCCCTATCATATAAATACCCTTCCCATGGTTGTATTGCTGAACCACTACTACGGTATTAGCTAATGCAACAGGAAGATTGGGCATATTTTCCCATTTTGCGTTTTCTTTGGAAAGGTCAAGGCTTAAAAATGCATTTGAAGACTTATTTTGTAAATCACCTCCAACTGCATATATGATATGACCAATATTAGTTAAGGCAATATTGGTTATAGCGACAGGCAGATTTGGCAATTGTTTTATAATAACATCTTCACTAGCATCATCCCAGTTTAATAGATAGACCCGGTTTGAAAAACCATTATTATTTTCACCACCAGCATAAACAATCCCCTGTGGTGTTGATGTATAACCACAATAACCGATAGGTTCCGGCAGTTTAGTTTTTACAACCTTATTCCAAAAATGTCCCTCAGTAGTTTTTTGCAGTACATGAATCTCGTTGGCATAATGCTTCTTACCACCGTCCCAAGGCATTTTGTCAGGGAAATTTGCACCTCCCGCCACAATAAGCACATCATTATCGATTGCATTAATAGCTCCGGCAAAACCCAGGGAGCGATTTCCATCGCTATCTTTTAGTTCAGCCGCAAGCGTCCATTCCACACTTGGTAGCTTTGCTTTTTGCGCAAAAGCAGATTCAGTAATTAACATGATATATAAGGATAGGAAGATGTATTTGTACATTTTTTAAAATTTAACCAATCTAGCCGACTGATTTAAAGTGATCAAAGCCCAGGGCTTCAACATCCTTTTTAAACAGCACTGATTGAGTTTCATTCATATTTTTAACTGGTAATCTAAATTCACCGCAGTTTAAGTTAATCAATTTCATGTAAGCTTTGCCTACAGAAATACCACCATATTTCCCTAACAACCGGATCATATCAATTGCTTTTTGTTGCAATTCGCGAGCTTTTACCAGATCATTAGCATTAAACGCATCAATTAAATCATAATAAAGAGGGGCTGCATAATTAAAAGTACTACCAACAGCTCCTTTTGCACCCAATACTAAAGCAGATAACATGTTTTCGTCACGTCCCCATAACATGTCGTATTTACCATCTTTAAAGCTCATGCAACTTTGAAAATCCATAAAATCTTCATGGGTATATTTGATACCCGCAAAGTTTGGAATTTTACCATCAACAGCATGTAATAGGTCGATCATTGCATAATTACCACCCGTTAATACAGGAATATGGTAATAATAAAAAGGCATTTCAGGAACTACACTTGCAATCTCTTCACAAATCTGGCCCAGCACTTCTGCATTTGCCGGTTTAAAATAAAATGGTGAAGTAAAGGAAATGGCATATAGTCCGATCTGACTTGCATATAATGCCAGATCTTTACAATCGGCAATACTTGTGCCTCCTAAAAGCATCATTACCTTAAAATCATCATCATCATCGGTACATTCTGCCCATTTAGCTGCCACTTCTTTCTTTTCCTGATTGGTCATAGATACACCTTCTCCGGTAGATCCACAAATAAATGCGCCCGTAACGCGATTTGATTTTAAGAAATTATAATACTTAGGTATTAAAGATAAATTTAATTCCCCATTCTCATCCATTGGTGTAAATGGGGCGGCTATTAAGCCTTCTAGTTTTGAAACTATCATTTTGTGTAGATATTATTTGTAAAAAGATCGAGGCATCACTTTAATAAACCAGCAGCAGTTTTTAGACTGCTACTGATTAAACCAAAGGAAACAATATTTAAAATTGCGGATAACCGTCTGTTTGTGTCAAAGCTCTGTTATTGGTTAAAGAACCCCGGTCTATTGGCCACAGAAGTTTGTAAGATTCACCTGCAGATAATCCAGTGTTAGCATACACGTAGCTATCCCCCATACGTCTTAAGTCGTACCATCTTTTGCCCTCTCCTATAAACTCAAAGAAGCGCTCATTAAGAATTGCTGTCTTGATATCTCCATCACCAGGTAGATTAGGAAATCCCTGTACTGCCACATTGTAGTTAGCGCCATAAGCTCTGGCTCTTATTTCATTGATCTCTGCTGCCGGACTTTCGCCTAAAATCTCTTTTGCTTCAGCCATTAACAGCAATAGATCTGCATAACGGTAAATTGGGTAGTCGTTGGTGTACCTTCTGTTTCCAGCATCCTGTTGTCCTTGATACTTCCTTAAGAAACAACCTGCAATTCTGTATGTGCCTGCTGTTGGTGATGAATATGCTGCTTGTATTGACGCATCTCTACGGGTATCTTTATCACTGAATTTCCTATAAGTGGCTATCTTAATTGGTGCACGTAACAAACCTCCATAATTCTCAGAAGAAGTATTAAACTTGCGGTTTGCCAATGAATCATAGAAGTTAGCAATCAAACCTGATTGTGGTGTAAAGGACGTTGGAATAAATGACATCTCCGCTTCATTCAATTGATTTCTGCTAACCATTATCATTTCTTTATTTCCTTTTGCTGCAAAAACGTCTGCATAAGGAGAATTTAAAGGATTAGATGAAGTTGTAACCAAACCTAATCCAGGTATATTAGTTTTGATATCATTTAATGCAGTTTTAGCAATATTGGCATCAGTCATTCCTCCAGTTCTGTGTGCGGTCCATAAATAAACCTCTGCTTTTAACATTAAAGTCGCAGCTTTAGACCAGTAAGCTTTGGTACGTCTTATAGAATAGTCTACACCAAAATTATCAGTAGATCTATCTATATCTTCTTGAATCAATTTAAGCACATCTGCCGCCGGAGAAGCCGCTTTTGAAAGATTAAAGAGGTCCAGATTTGGTGCATCAATAAATTCAGTCTGGATTACGGTTTTTCCCCAGGTTCTATACATCTGGAAATAGTAGAAGGCACGCATTCCATAAGCTATACCTAAGTAGTATTTCTTTGCTGGTTCTGACAAAATTGTTCCGGTATTCAGCTTATTAATTAATAAATTCAGCTGATTGATATTGGTATAGAAAGTTCCAAAATTACTTACCCCCGCAGCATCCAAAGTTAATGTATGTAACCACATCCGCTCTAATCCCTGAGAAGCCTCACCTGTAAAGGAAGCTGTAGTCCCAGGGTCGTTACCATATATCCCTGAACGTAGTTCACCAAGAAACATAAAATTACCATTATGTCCGCGGAACTTACTATGCATACCTGAGACAAAGGCATCATATTGATCTGCATTTTTCCAATAAGTGTCATCACTTAAATTACTGATTGGTTTTAATTCCAGATCCTTTTTACAGGAACTCATGGTTACTGTGAGCAATCCTAAGATTGCTATTAAATTTCTATAATACTTTTTCATGACGCTTAACCTTTAAAATGAAACTTCCAAACCGAATACAAATGTTCTAGGCGTAGGATAAGTTCCTGCATATACACCCGTAATGTTATTATTAGCATCCATTGGTGCTTCTGGTGTTGGACCGGTAAAACCAGTTATATAAAACAAATTGCTTCCAGTAGCATAAACTCTGGTGTTATTAAGAAACTTAGTTTTTGCCATCAATGACTTAGGTAATGTATAAGAAAGGGTTACTTCTCTTAATGCCAGATAATCTCCTTTTTCATAGAATCTGGAATTGTTACTGTTTAATACAGAACCCGCATTATTTGCTCTGGTATAATTTTGTTTTGATCCCAGAACCTGATCAGCAAAGTATACTTTTGGAACATCGGTAACAGTGTTGGTTGGTGACCAGGATTGCTTCATTAAATCGATGTAATTAAATGTACCCTGATAGTTACCCATCGTTCTTGCCACTAAATCATTATAAATGGTATGACCTGTTGCGAACTCAAAACGAGTAGACAATGAAATACCTTTATAAGCTGCATTAGCACTAAAACCACCTGTCCATTTTGGCATAGTATTCCCCAGGTAAACCTGGTCTCTTGAGTCGATGATATTATCCCCATTTAAATCTGCCCAGTTCACATCACCTGGAGTGATACGACCGTTTGCTCCGGCAGGCAAATTTGGACCAGTAATCCCAGCTATTGCATCAGTTCTGTTTCCAGCTACACGAGCGACTTCTTCAGCATCTTTAAAAATAGAGACTTGCTTATAAGCATAAATATCTCCTATAGCACGTCCTTCTTGTATTCCACCTACCCATATAACCTGACCAGATGCCGGATCATATACTTGCAATCCACCTTGTCTGTTATTTTCATTCCCATTGAAAGGAAGTTGCAGCACTTTATTTTTTACAAAACTTGCATTAGCCCCCAAATTCAGTGTAAATCCACCTTCTGTATTTAATACTCTAGCATTTATCGCAACCTCATAACCTTTATTTTGTAAAGTACCCAGGTTTGTTTTTAAAGGAGGGTAGCCAATATAACTTGGTAACTGCAAGTCAGTTAAAAGATCAGAAGTTCTACGATCGTAATAATCAAACAATAAAGTTATTTTATCATTCAACAAACCTAAGTCCAAACCAAAATCAAGGGTTTTACTTTTTTCCCACCTAAGGTTTTCATTAGGCAATTTATCATGGAAAAATCCACCTAAACCATCATAATTAGCTGGAGAAGTATACACACCCTGAACATCATATTTACCTAAACCATTTATATTCCCATTCACACCATAACTTACGCGTGGTTTTAAAGTAGAAACATAATTTTTCAAACCAGTATTTTGGAAGAATGCTTCTTTATGTACATTCCATCCTGCAGATACTCCAGGAAAATACCCCCATTGATTACCTTCAGGTAAACTGGAAACTCCATCCGCTCTAAATACTGCAGTAAATAAATACTTCTGATCAAAATCATAAGCTAACCTGCTGAATACTGAATTGATCCGAAACTGAGATTTCTCACTATAATTTACTTTCGTTGTTCCTATAGTTGCCGGAAATACTGTTGAAGCGTTAATAGTAGGAATTTCATCAGTTGGCGCATTTTGTCCGTAGATTTGTGCATTTAATGTCTTGGTAAGAAATGTTTCAGCACCAACCATTGCATTCAAATTATGCTTTCCGAATTCTTTATTGTAATTTAAGATTCCATTAAATTGTGTTTGAAAATCTCTTCTACGTAAGTTAATTGCATCCCTGCTGCTACTGCTAATAGTTTGTGGGTTGGCAAATATGTTCGTATATAACTGTGTTGACTTTTGAAAAGACTCATCTAGCCTATCCAGTAAATATGCATTTCCAGTTCCTTTAAAGTACAAGCCTGGAATGATATCCCATTTTACTGAACCATTTACTACTACCTTATTTACCTCATTAGATCTATTCAATCTACCCAACCAATACAATGGATTACCATCATTTACACCATTACCAGGATTTGGAAGTGTCTTCGCTTCGTCTAACCAAGGGTTAAATGTTGGCCAGATAGCAAGATTTCTGTAAAGGTTATTTACCTCAGAACCAATTGCTCCGATCTGTGATGAGGTAGAAAGTGTTACACCTCCTCCCACTTCAACACTTGGTTTTACTTTATAAGAACCATTGATATCACCTGTATAACGTTTGTATTTAGATCCAACAATTACACCATCTTCATTATATGCATCAAAAGAAGCAAAATATTTCCCTTTATCATTTCCACCCATCGCACTTAGATAGTGGTCTTTAGTATAAGTATTGCGAAATACCACATCTTCAACTTCACCACCATGATCTTTAAACATAATCTGACCACCATATGGGTCATCCATAACTTCCCATCCTGCAGGTAAAGTAGTAGTTCCTGCAACGTATGACCTGATATCAAAAGTAGCCAGATTGGCTGCATCAGTTAACAAACCCAAACCTCTGGAGCTATTAACCTGTGCGAGTGTTCTATTTGCATTAAGATATCCTAAACGGGTATAATAGATATAATCTTTTGCTCCCAAGTATTGATATCCCTCTCTTCGTTGATTGTATCCACCTGTAAATTTGTAATTGATCTGTGCCATTCCTGCTTTACCAGTTTTAGTGGTAATTAAAATAACACCGTTGTTAGCTCTTGCACCATAAATGGCAGTAGCTGAGGCATCCTTTAAAACTTCCATTGATTCGATATTCTCTGAGGAGATATCATTATAATCTCTGATTACTCCATCTACAATTACCAATGGAGTACCCGGACTGTTAATACTTGCACCACCTCTAAGTGTGATTGTTGGGCCCGCACCCGGCTGTCCCGTTTTATTAACTACCTGCAAACCTGCAATTGTACCTTGTAAAGCGCTCCCCACATTTGATCGTGGTGCATTAGCCAATACGTCCTTGTCCAATTTAGCAATCGAACTTGTCACATTACGTCTGTTCTGCGTTCCATAACCTACAACCACCACCTCATCAAGATTAGCAGCAGCTGGTTTTAACACTACTTTTAAACTTGTACTGGCACCTACCTTAATTTCTTGAGTTAAATAACCCAGGTAAGTAAAGACTAATACATCATTTGCTGTAGCCTCTAAACTAAACTTACCATTCATGTCAGTTTGTGTACCTGCTTTAGTTCCCTTTACAGAAATACTAACACTTGGAATTGAGAGTCCGTCATCTTCTCCTGTAACCGTACCGGTCACTTTTTTACTCTGTGCGAAGACGCCTATAGAGAACAGCGAGCAACACAGCAAAATAAAGGATTTTAAATAAAACTGTTTCATACTATTGAGATTTGGTTTTAGCATTATGTATAACATAATAAATCTAAGGTAATGACTTTTTTACTTCATATGCAAGAAATATTTACTTTTTTTATCGAAATATCCTCAATACCATTATATTTGAGTCATAAAAGCATTTTTACTAGAAAAATATATTATAATACATAATAATGGAAAGCATAACCGAACCGTTTCAACCACTAGATACAAGCTCTCTGGTTGACAAAGTAGAAGCGAACCTTGTGAAACTACTTCAGGAAAAGAAACTTAGAGTGGGTGACACCATTCCTACAGAATTAGATTTATCTAAAACTTTAGGCGTAAGCAGAACTGTTACCCGTGAAGCCATATTGCGTTTAAGAATGATGGGATTGATTGAAACCAAAAAGAAAAAGGGATCTGTAATTACCAGCCCCGACATATTTGGCATCATGAGCAAAACAATGAACCCTCATGTTCTTGATCAGGATACATTAAAAGGAATATTTGAAATCAGACTTGCCCTTGAAATTGGTATGGCTGATTTTTTATTCCAACGCATTACACCTGAAGACATAAAAGAATTAAAAGAGATTGTAGAAAACGAGCCCGACACTGCTCAGAACTATATATTCCATATAGATCATGAAATAGTTTTCCACGGAAAGCTTTATGAAATTACAGGAAACGACACTTTAAAAACCTTTCAAAGGATGCTCTTACCTGTATTTGACTATGTGCACAACAGTGGACTATTAAAGAAACAAACGCAGATACAGAAATTTGTATCCCATAAAGGGCTTGTAGATATACTAGAGAATGGCTCCCCGGAATTATTTAGGAATGCCATGCGTAATCATCTTGAAAATCACTTTGCAAGGTTATTTGAATAACCTTGCTATTTCTTCAATATACTGCTCAATGAAAATTCCCAGTTCATCCTGGCAATATTGAGTACTGAAATACCTTGCGGGCATTCTACTTCACAGGCTTCTGTATTGGTACAATGCCCAAATTGCTCTTCATCCATACGTGCAACCATAGTAAGTACACGCTTTCTTGACTCCATTTTCCCTTGAGGCAATTTTGACAAATGAGAAATTTTAGCAGATGTAAACAATGCAGCACTCGAATTTTTACAGGTTGCAACGCAGGCTCCACAACCTATACAAGCCGCTGAATCAAATGCTGATTCTACTGTTTCAGAAGTAATAGGGATACTGTTGGCCTCAGGTGCCTGTCCGGTATTAACAGAAACAAAACCTCCAGCCATAATAATCCTGTCGAATGCAGAGCGATCAACTTTAAGATCCCGTTTTATAGGAAAAGCATGTGCCCTAAAAGGTTCGACATAAATGGTATCGCCATCTTTAAATTCCCGCATATGAAGCTGACAAGTAGTTGTATGCGCAATTGGTCCATGCGCCCTTCCATTGATCATCATGCCACACTGGCCACAAATACCTTCTCTGCAATCATGATCAAACTCCACCGGACGGTCTCCAGAAAGAACTAATTGCTCATTTAAAGTATCCATCATTTCCAGGAAAGACATATGTGAAACCACATTATCAAGCTCATAATCAACTAATTTACCCGGACTCCCCGAATCATTTTGTCTCCATATTTTTAAATAGATCTTCATAACGCTGGATTTGTTATTTATAACTTCTTACTGCTAGTTCAACATTCTCAAAATGCAGATGTTCTGGAATCAACACCTCTTCTCTACCCTCTCCATGCCATTGCCAGGCCGATACAAAACAAAAGTTTTTATCATCTCTAAGTGCTTCCCCTTCTGGCGTCTGATATTCTTCTCTGAAATGTGCGCCACAAGACTCTTCACGTGTTAATGCATCAACACACATTAGTTCTGCCACCTCCAGATAATCACTAATACGCCCTGCTTTCTCTAATTCACCATTCATTTCATCATCACCACCAGGAACTTTAACGTTTTCATAAAAATCATTTCGCAGATTTCTAATCTCATTAATGGCGTACGTCAGACCTTCCTTGCTCCTTGATAAACCACAATAATCATACAGTAACTTACCTAACGTTTTATGATAATCATCCACTGTTCTTGTACCATTCACAGCAAGCAGTTTCCCAATATGTGCACGCACATTTATTTCAGCATCAACAAATGCCTGATGATCTAAAGGAATAATTTCAGAACGGATCTCTCCGGAGAGATAATTAGAAATGGTATAAGGAGCTACAAAATATCCGTCAACACAGGCCTGCAATAAAGAGTTTGCACCTAGCCGGTTTGCGCCATGATCTGCAAAATTAGCCTCTCCCAATGCGAATAACCCCGGAACAGTAGTCATCAGTTCATAATCGACCCAAAGTCCACCCATTGAAAAATGGGCAGCCGGCGAGATCATCATTGGCTCAGCATAAGCATCAATGCTTGTGATTTTACGATACATATCGAACAGGTTACCATATTTCAGTGCAATTTTCTCCTGTCCCTGTTCTTTAATTGCTTTAGAGAAATCCAAGTAAACAGCATTCTTTTGCGCTCCTATGCCATATCCAGCATCAATTCTTTCTTTTGCTGCACGAGACGAAATATCACGAGGGGCCAGGTTACCAAATGCTGGATATCTCCTTTCCAGGTAATAGTCTCTTTCCGATTCGGGTATTTCATTAGGATCTCTAACATCATCCTTTTTCAATGGTACCCAAATACGACCATCATTACGTAATGATTCAGACATCAAAGTTAACTTCGATTGATAAGCACCTGATTGAGGCAACGAAGTAGGATGAATCTGCGTCCAACTTGGACAAGCCATCAATGCTCCTTTTTTATGTGCACGCCAAATAGCTGAAGCATTGCAACCCATAGCAAGTGTAGACAAATAATAAATCTTCCCAAATCCTCCTGTTGCTAAAATGACAGCGTGAGCGCTATGTCGTTCAAGTTCCCCAGTATCTAAATTCCGCACAATCACCCCTTTTGCCTTCTCATCCACAACAACGACATCCATCATTTCATGACGAGTAAATAGTTGCACACTACCCGCAGCCACCTGCCTCATTAATGCCTGATAAGCCCCTAGAAGCAATTGTTGTCCGGTTTGTCCCCTTGCATAAAATGTACGGCTTACCTGTACCCCACCAAAAGAGCGGTTATTCAAATAACCGCCATACTCTCTTCCAAAAGGTACTCCCTGGGCAACAGCCTGGTCAATTAATTGAGCAGAGCATTCTGCAAGTCGATATACGTTCGCTTCTCTTGATCGAAAATCACCTCCTTTTATAGTATCATAGAACATTCTATATACACTATCGCCATCATTTTTATAATTTTTAGCTGCATTTACTCCTCCCTGGGCAGCAACAGAATGAGCTCTTCTAGCTGAATCCTGAAAGCAAAAAGACTTTACTTTATAACCCATCTCAGCCAAAGAAGCAGCAATTGAACTACCTGCAAGACCAGTACCTACGACAATTACATTGATCTTTTTTCTATTGGCAGGATTCACCAATTTCGCATGATCCTTGTAAAAATTCCACTTATCCTTCAAAGGTCCGGGAGGTATTTTAGCATTCAGTTCCATAATCCTATCTGTTTAAGTAAATAAAAATGGGTATAATGGCAAAACCAATAGCAATAACATAGCTATAACCTGTACCAAATATCCTGATCCAGGAAACATATTTTGGATGATAAACCCCAAGTGAACGTGCAGCACTAAAAAACCCATGCAGCAGATGATACCCTAATGCAAACATAGAAAGCACATAAAACAATACATACCACCAATCCTGATAGGCTGCAATAACAATGGTGTAAAGATCTTTGTTTCCATATTCATCCATTGGTAATGTGCCGAACTTATATTGATACCAAAAATCCTTGAAATGAAAAACAAGGAATATCAGAATGATAGTTCCCAAGACACCCATATTCCTGGAATACCATTTGCTCACTTTAGCACGGTTATCTACAGCATACTTACCCGCTATCTTTTTATTTTTCAAGGTAATAATCAGGGCATCTACGCAATGAACTATGATTGAAGTATATAATACATAGGAAATGATCTTTATAAAAATATTACCTGATAGCAGGCGCGAATAACTATTAAAACTTTCCTTTGCTTGTTCTGCCGGAAGCAAGAGTTG
Organism: Pedobacter sp. ASV1-7; assembly: GCF_040203335.1. Classification (NCBI taxonomy): domain Bacteria; kingdom Pseudomonadati; phylum Bacteroidota; class Sphingobacteriia; order Sphingobacteriales; family Sphingobacteriaceae; genus Pedobacter; species Pedobacter sp. ASV1-7. Next base: position 117,558 of record NZ_JBEHBV010000003.1, read on the forward strand.
TAAATTTCCCAATAAATGGATCACCAGAAAAAAACAGAGAAAAAGTCCTGTCAGCGCCATTAACGCTTTTCGGGTTATAGTTGATAATTGTATTTTTCTATCCATAATCTTAATAAATTCCAATTACTTTCCACCAGGCACCACCGATGCCCATCCATATTACCAGAAACACTAAACTTAATATAAATCCGCGCGACCACCATTCTTTAACCTCAACATATGTACTTCCAAAAAATACTGGCGCCGGCCCATGACCATAATGCGTTAATGTACCATAAATACCACCACAAAAACCCAAAGACAACGCAAGTAATAAAGGTGGTATACCCACAGATATCCCTACTCCTAATAAAGCAGCATACATAGAAGCAACATGTGCAGTAGCACTGGCAAACATATAATGACTATAAAAATAAACCAGGATGATGATTGGGAAAGCCATAGTCCAGCTCATCCCACCAATTTCAGTCTTTACCAATTCACTAAACCAGGGAATTAAGCCTAAATGATTCAATTGGCTTCCCATCATGACCAGCGCCGAAAACCAAACAATAGTATCCCAGGCTCCCTTTTCACTTTTAACATCGTCCCAGTTAAGTACTTGCGACAATAATAAAAACACCAATCCGATAAATGCGGTTGTAGTTGCATCAATTTTAAAAATATCACCTGTAATCCATAAAAATAACAACACAAAAAAAGCAATAAGCATTAGCCATTCGTTACGGGTAACAGACCCCATCTCTTTTAACTTCTCTGAAGCCATTTTAGTAGCTCCTTGAGTTCGCTTAAGTTCGGGTGGATAAATCTTATACAAAATATAAGGTACAGCGATTAATGAAATAATTCCAGGTATAAGTGCTGCCCACATCCAGGACATCCAGGTTATGTTAATCCCTAAATCAGCAGCAAACTTCTGACACATAGGATTACTTGCTGTACCAGTCAGGAACATGGATGAGGTGATCAGATTTACATTATAACAATTTAGACTCAGGTAAGCACCTAGCTTGCGATGTGTCTCAGGCTTTTCAGGAATCGAGCCAAAATTTAAAGCCATAGATTTCATGATGGGGTAAATGATACCACCACCTCTAGCAGTATTGCTTGGGATTGCTGGAGCAAGAACCAAATCTGCAAGACCAAGACCATAACCTAAGCCTAATGAACTTCGGCCAAAAACACGAATAAAAAGATAAGCTATACGACTACCCAAGCCTGTTTTTATAAAACCCCTGGCAATGAAAAAGGAGATTCCTATCAACCAGATTACTTTATCCCCGAAGCTACTAAGTGCTAATGAAATCGATTTACCAGGATCACCCGGAGCCAGAACACCAGTTAATGCGACAAGAGCAATAGCAATCATAGACATCGTTCCCATTGATGCTGCCTTAAGTATAATCCCCAATATTGTTGCTAAAAAAATAGCCAGCAAATGCCAGGCTTCGGGCTTAACACCTTCTGGAACTGGAATAAACCAAATCAATAAACCAAAGGCAAGCGTAACAAAAATCATTTTGTAATTAATTTCCTTCATGTTTTTAAGCGTTTAATAAACAGTTTTACCATTAAGATTCAAATCAGAACCTTGCTTGTACCTGACAAATAATTCGATCTGTATTATATTGAGTTGTATTCGGAATATTTCGTTGATACCTGTCGATTAAATAACCAACCTGCACCCTGATTGCATAAGCTTCTGCAAATGAAGCGCTAACCATAGGAATACAACTTTGTCGCGCATTCCCCTCCTGCTTAAAATCAGCATCAAGATATTCGTATCGGAAAGCAAATTCCATTTTTTTAAGCCGTACGTTTTTAAAACTATAGCCAATATTGGGTTGTAGATATACCCCACGCATTGCATACCTGTTAATTGGAATTAAAGGGTCTTCCTGAGCAAAATATGCAACGCTATTAATTCCTTGTTTATACTCTGAAACAAATTCAACATCCCATTTTTCATTTAACTTTTTCTTATAGTCGATATCCGCTCCATAAGCCCATATTTTCTGTCCCATATTTTTCCCGGCACCTCCACTCACACCAAATTCTGTGTTTTTTCCAAGCCCAAAAACTAATCTGGCAGGCACAATCTTCCCATCGTCATTGTCTCCAATTTGGTTACGATTATTACCATTAAACACCCCAATGGCGTATTTAATAGGTATACTAATACCTTTAATCTCACCAAAATAGCTTACACCAATCTGAAAGCTTTGCCAACTGTTAGATCCAAAAAGATAATACTGATTAGAATAATCTATCGACCTGACAAAGTCAACAGGGTAATTATCCTCCTGTCCAAACTGAGGCCTAAATTGTCCAAACTGAAAATTCACATAATCATTTACACTATATTTGATATAAGCATTTTCTAATACTTTGTTTTGAGGATTTCCAGTAAAATCACCAAAGTTCACCAGCATTACAGCATTAATACGGTCATTTATCACTGCGTTTACCTGTACCCGTGCACGCTTTACAGAAAAAGAATTTCTGGAAAAATGTTCCGGACCGGTATGATGCTTACCCGTGATGTCTATATCATTGTCCAGAGAGTAATTAAACTGGGTCTGAATCATACCTGAAAAATTTATTTTAGCCTTTTCAGACACAGCCACATTAATACCCTGAGCACTTGTAAACTGCGAAAAGAATAATAGAATCAGAGCGATTATGAGAGAATTAGATTTCATAAGTAGGGATGTTTTTATGCAATTGTCTTCTACCTAACAAATTAGAATAAATAAATGGCAAATAAAAATGTTTCGGATTGTTATTTTTCATGATCTTCATCAATAAAAGCAATTACCAAATGTTTTTAACGTTTAGATAAACGACAAGCCGAATCGCTTATATTGGTCTGGCTTAGTAAGTGTAAAACATGAAATCAATTTTAATTTTTATTTGCCTTTTCGTATTCTTCAACACATCTGATTCCAAGGCCCAAAATTCGGGAATATGGACCAAAGAGGAATTAAAAATGGCAAATACTGCAGGAAACGCATCTTATTTAACAGGCGAAGAAAAAGATATTGTTATTTATATGAATTTGGTTCGTATGGATGGAGAACGATTTTTCAATACATTTTTACAAGACTTCATTGATGATCATAATGAAAAAATGAAACAGTACAGTAATTATGAGCGCCTTAAAATAAGCAGAAATGACAGCTATTACCGAAGTTTGGAAAGAGATCTTAAAAACATCAAACTTTTACCAGTATTCTGGCCGGATGAGGCACTAAGTTGGGTTGCCAAGCAACATGCTAAGGACATGAATAAGAATAATTACGCTGCACACAATTCAAAAGATGGCCGTACTGCCATCCAAAGGATTGCTAAAATGTATCCTAAAAAATCTAGCGGAGAAAACCTTTCGTTTGGATTTTCTTCTGGATTGGGAAATGTATGTATGCTATTAATAGACAAAGGTGTTCCTGATCTGGGTCATAGAAAAATGATTCTTAACACTTCTTATCAGTTAAATACAGTCGGCATAAGCATTCAGCCCCATAAAACTTATCGTTATTGCGCAGTAATAGATTTTGTAGCATTGCCACATTAGCCGCAAAATCCTTAAATTGGTGCCCTCAACTAAAAGTCGATTTGAAAAGAAAGAATCCTATTGCAGTAAATCTGTACTTTGCGCTAGCCTACCGTTTCCTGATAGCAATGGAACTATACACCTTATGTAGACTAGCATTTTACGCCTTTAACCAAGACCTGTTTCAAAATATAACCTTCTCAAAATACCTATACATGTTATGGGGAGGATTAAAGTTTGATGCTTCAGCATTGATTTATATTAATGCCATTTTTATACTTCTACACGTAATTCCAGCTCCTTTTAAATATAATGATGGCTATCAGCGCTTTTGTAAATGGCTATTTATTATCACAAACAGCATAGGCATTATGGCAAATTTCGCCGATTTTGCTTACTACAGATACACACTTAAACGGACAACAGCTACAGTCTTTAGTCAGTTTAGTCATGAACAGAATAAATTTAAGCTATTCATTGATTTTTTAGGTGATTACTGGTATATGTTTATTCTTTACGCTGTTACTATCTGGTTTTTCATCCGCCTTTACAACATGATTACTGTTAAAAGGGAAAGCCATTTTAAATGGACAGATTACGCTTTACAAACAATTTTAATGCTAGGTATTGCCTTGACATGTGTTACTGGGGTACGTGGTGGATGGGGTTTCGGTACGAGACCAATTACACTAAGTAATGCTGGTGAATATGTAGATACCCCAGACCAGATGAGTCTGGTACTTAACACACCATTTTGCATATTCAGAACCCTTAAAGCAACAAAATTAAAACCAGTAAATTATTACGACGAGAAAACCCTTAATTCTATTTACAATCCTATTCATCAGCCTGCAGATACCGCAGCTTTTAAAAAGCTTAACGTTGTATTCCTTATCATAGAAAGTTTAGGAAAAGAGCATGTAGGGAGCTTAAACAAAGACTTGATGAATGGAAATTATAAAGGCTACACTCCATTTCTTGATTCGTTAATTGGACAAAGTTTTACTTTTACAAATACTTATGCAAACGGGCGTAAATCAATTGATGCACTCCCATCTGTAATTACAGGTATCCCATCCAATAGAGAACCTTATATCTTGTCTATTTATTCAAGTAACGAAACCACAAGTATTGCAAAACTATTGGGTGATAAAGGTTATGAAACCGCCTTTTTTCATGGTGCTCCAAATGGCTCAATGGGATTCTCTTCCTATACGCATCTTGCCGGGATTAAACATTATTTCGGGCAAAATGAATACGGTAAAACCGGTGATACTGATGGAACCTGGGGTATCTGGGACGATCCTTTTATGCAGTATATGGCCGATGAGATGAATACCCTGAAGCAACCTTTCTTCTCTGCATTCTTCTCTTTATCTTCTCATCACCCCTTCCGTCTTCCAGAAGAATATGTAGGTAAATTTCCAAAAGGCCCACTTCCTGTGCAGGAAATATTCGGGTATACAGATATGGCACTACGTAATTTCTTTAATAAAGCGTCGAAAATGCCATGGTATAACAATACCTTATTTGTATTATGTGCAGACCATGCTACTTTATCCTATTTCCCAGAATATCAAACGACTCCAGGATATTATTCTATCCCAATTGTATTTTATTACCCAGGTGGTGATCTAAAAGGAAAAACAGATAAAATAGTTCAACAAATAGATATTATGCCTACTGTGCTCAATTACCTGAATTACGACAAACCATATTTCGCACTGGGTTTTGATGCTTTTAATAAAAATCCAGATAACTTTGCCATTAATAACAATGATAATTTCTTCAGTTTTTACCAGGGAGATTACCTATTGATTGGTGATGGTAAAATAAACAATGCCTTATATAATTTAAAAAAAGACAGACTTACTAAGAATAACATAGTAGATCAGGAACCAGCGGTTACAGAAAAAATGAATAAATACCTCAGAGCATTTATACAGCAATACAACAATAGAATGATTGAGAATAAATTAACAGCGAAATAATACATGCGTAAATTTCTGTTAAGCATTATCGACTTCTTTTATCCACCCTTCTCCCGTTGGCTACCTTTGCATACATTCAGGTACCTTGTTTCTGGAGGTACTACTGCTGTATCTGGTATCCTGAGTTATTACATTGCTTATAACTGGATCTTAGAACAAAAGAGTATACAAGTCGATTTCCCGTTTCTGCCTAAGTTAATTACAGCACACTCTGCAGCACTCATCATCAGTACATTCATCAGTTTTATAATTGGCTTTACCTTGAACAAATATCTTGTCTTCACCAAATCTAATTTAAAAGGGAGAATACAAATGTTCAGGTATGCAGCAGTTTTGACTATTAACTTTGGACTCAATTTTGCGATGCTTAAATATATGGTAGAGGGCTTACATTTCTATCCATCCATCTCACAGGCCTTTATCACCTTAACCCTATCTCTGTGTAGTTATTTCCTGCAAAAGCACTTTACATTTCGGGTTAAAAAACATCCTTAAATAAATTTCATATTAAGGTCATTGCGTTGCTTTTTATTTGGTTAACATCCCTGATAGCGTTAACTTCGTCTAACTAACTATCATAAAAATGAGTGATTTTAATGACTTCAACAATCCACAGGTAGCTAACCTTCCAAAGCACCTAAGGCAATTTATTGTTGAGCAGCACTATGAAAAATACACGCCCATAGACCAGGCTGTTTGGCGCTATGTAATGCGTCAGAATTATAGTTATTTAAAACATGTAGCATTTTATCCTTATATCAAAGGTTTACAAAGGGCAGGCCTAAGCATTGAGCATATTCCTGATCTGCAAACCATGAACGACAACCTAGGTAAAATAGGTTGGGGTGCAGTTACTGTAGATGGATTTATTCCACCTGCGGCCTTTATGGAGTATCAGGCTTATAGAGTATTGGTTATCGCTGCTGATATCCGACAGATCAACCATATTGAATATACACCGGCACCAGATATTATTCATGAATCAGCTGGCCATGCTCCTATCATTGCAGATGCTGATTATAATAATTATCTAAGCTATTTTGGTTCAATAGGTGCTAAGGCGATGTTTTCTGCTAAGGATTTTGAACTTTATGAAGCAATTCGCAATCTTTCTATTTTAAAGGAAGCAGTAGACACAGCTGAAGGGGATATTACCAGAGCAGAAAAGCACTTGCAGCATATCTCAGAAAACATGGGCGAACCATCAGAAATGGCTTTATTAAGTCGTCTGCATTGGTGGACCGTTGAATATGGATTGATAGGTACATTAGAAAATCCAAAAATATACGGTGCTGGACTTCTTTCTTCTATTGGGGAAAGTTCAACTTGTATGCGTGACGATGTCAAAAAAATACGGTATAACATAGATACCATTAACTATAGTTATGACATCACCAAACCTCAACCTCAATTATTTGTAACTGAAACATTTCAGAACCTGATTGATGTACTGGAGTCTTTTGCAAATACCATGGCCTTTAGAAAAGGTGGAGTGGAAAGTGTTGTAAAAGCAATAGCATGTAAAAACCCAGCTACAGCAGAGTATAGCTCTGGATTACAGGTAACAGGAGTTTTTACCGATATGGGGCTTGATGAGAATGATCAACTGAGTTTTATAAAAACAACTGGGCCTTCTGCATTGGCAGTAGACAATAAACAGTTAGAGAACCATAGCAAATTTTACCATAAAGACGGATTCTCATCGCCTGTAGGCAAGTTAAAAGGACAGCAGAATACTCTGGAAGACTTAAACCTTTCGCAATTGGAGGAACTTGGGATCACAGAAAACAAACATATCGGCCTCACTTTTGAAAGTGGCATACATGTAAATGGACTTGTAAAAAGCATTTTGCAACATAAAGGAAAGACAGTATTAATCTCCTTTGAAGATTGTACTGTAAAGGAATCGAATGGGAATATCCTCTTTCAGCCTGAATGGGGAATGTACGACATGGCAATTGGAGAAACAATAGTCTCGGTATTTAATGGAGCGGCCGACAAAGAGGCTTATGAAGAAATTACTCATATTAGTGATAAACAAACGCATAAAGCTATTTATGATGATGCGACTAATGAACTTCATGATATATACAAGACGGTTCGCCTGATCAGAGAGAATGCAACTGGCTATGAAAAGTTACCAGGTTTATTTGAAAGATTAAAATCAAACCACGGCCACGATTGGCTTTCAGCAATGGAAATTCTGGAGATTTTATATCATAAGCAACAATACCCTGATCTGGAAAAAGAAATCCGTATCTATCTTGAGCTTAAAGCTTCCAATGAACCTGAACAAAGTAAATTGATTCATGATGGATTACATGTTATAAAAAATCCGGTTACACAACTGATTAACTAAGAATAATAATAATTAGACATAAAAATTAATGAATATTGTATTAACTGGCGCAAGTAGTGGAATTGGCTTTGAAACTGCATTAGAATTCACACTAAATAAAGAAAATAAGGTTGTTTGTATTGCCAGATCAGCCGACAAGCTCAGAAAATTACTCGAAATTGCTAAAGGTATTAATCCAGACTGCACATTACTGCCTGTAGAATTTGATATTGTTAATGACGATTATGCTGCTTTGATGCCATTTCTTAAAGAAAAACTAGGCAACATAGATATCCTCATCAACAATGCTGGCGCATTGATCAACAAACCATTTTCTGAAACTACTGCGGAAGACCTAGCCTGTATGTTTGAAAGCAATGTACTTGGACATTTTAATATGATTCAGCATTTACTTCCATTGATGGGGAGTGGTAGTCACATTGTAAACATAGGCAGCATGGGCGGCTTTCAAGGCAGCGTAAAATTCCCTGGACTTTCTGCTTACTCTGCTAGTAAAGCAGCATTGCATACCTTAACCGAATGCCTTGCTTTTGAGCTTCTTGAAACCGGTGTAAAAGTTAACTGCCTGGCTCTTGGCTCAGCTCAGACAGAGATGCTGGAGCAAGCCTTTCCGGGTTACCAATCTCCAGTACTTGCTTTTGAAATGGGTAAGTATGTAGCTGACTTTGCACGTACAGGTCACAAATTTTTTAATGGAAAAATACTTCCCGTAGCAGTAACAACTCCTTAATCAATAAGTTATCAACATTTCTTAAACCTAAAGTATTAAATTAATATCTTAGGCATGTTAATATGAAGAGTCTCCCAATTGTATTATATTTTCTTTTATTGAGTGTGTTTGCAGCTAAATCGCAAACAACCGTGCCACTCCAATACCAGCAATTAGTCAGTAAACTCTCTGAGCAAAGTAAAGTAGTTAATAAACCCAAGCCTATTGAATCTCCTAACCGCTTACTGGAATTTGCAAAATCAATGCTAGGCATTAGATACAGAGCAGCATCCAGTAGTCCTAGCAGGGGTTTTGATTGCTCAGGTTTCGTAAATTATGTCTTCAGTAATTTTGGTTTTAAAGTTCCAAGATCATCCAGAGAATTTGCCACAAGTGGAGAAGCAAAAAAGCTTGAAGATGCAAAAATTGGCGATGTAATATTGTTTACAGGTACCAACAGCAGATCAAGAACACCTGGTCATGTAGGAATTATTTACTCTATAAACGGTGATGAGGTTAAATTTATTCATTCCTCCTCTGGAAATGCGAAAGGAGTTACCATTTCAAGCCTAGATGAAGGTTTTTATAAGAAACGCTTTTTAAAAGTGGTAAGCATTTTATAGCAAAACCACTTTTAAAGCATCACTTACATTCCCTTTACTCAACCATTCTCTAGCCAGTTCATGCAACTCACGTTCACGGTTAGTCATATCTCCTATAGTCGCATCAAATATTTCCTTTACTTCAGGATTGTTCAGAATTGCATCAATTTCACCCGCATCAGGCAGGTGCTCTATATTGCCCAACATCCCTAGGTCATTACCTGTAAGCACCTTAGAATTCCTTACGGCTGTAGGTAGGGCATCAACACCAATACCTAATGTTGTTAATGGTTTCGCTACTTTAAACAAGCTTTCCGGTGTAACACGGCAATACCAATCGCCACCAAGTCTTGCTACAAGATCTATCTTCGCCTGATCAATCTTACCATCTTCATCAAGTATCTCTTCTTTAATATGGATCAGCTTTACTTCCGCAAGTATAAGATTTCCAGCTCCAGGATTTTCCCCAAGATGAATCACTTCCCTTATTACACATTCCATCTGCACAGGTGCCTCAGCTACTCTTGGTGGTTTTACAAGTAACGAGGGCATCATTGTAAAGCCCGATTTTTCGAATTCATTAATACCTTTAGGATATTCCGTACTCGCCAGGCTCATTTGCTGAACCATCGGATAATTCACAATATTGATGACACACTCCTTAACCTCGAGTATATTCTCTAAAGTATGTTTTGTAGTATTGTCTCGTACTCTCCTTGCAGGCGAGAAAATGCACAGCGGTGGATTTGTACTAAACATATTGAAGAAACTAAATGGACTAAGATTAATATTCCCCTCCAAATCGATCGTCGTGGCAAAACAGATTGGCCTCGGCGCAATTGCATACTGCATATAGTTTTGCAATTGCGCCGGGGTTGCTTCAGCTGTATTTATTGTTAACATCAATTATTTTTTTAGCGCCAGAATTGAAAAGTCTGTATCTACTTTTTTAATGGTATTACTTAAATGGCCAAGGCCAGTTACTTCCATTTCTATCACATCACCATCTTGTAACCACTGAGGTGTAAAATTAGGATCATTCAATAGACCTGTACCATTCAATTCCAGAAAACAGCCTGTGCCTACTGTACCAGAGCCAATCACATCACCAGGTAAGATATCAACACCATACGCACAGCGCTCAATGATTTCAGCAAATGTCCAATCCATATCCGCCATATTACCAGCTGATACTTCTACACCATTTACTTTACAGGTCATTTTTAAATCATATGCATTGCCCGTATGTCCAGCTTTCGCATTTGTTTTATATTGTTCAAGCTCATCAGGAGTAACCAACCACGGACCAATTACTGTCGAGAAATCTTTCCCTTTAGCTGGTCCCAGGTTCAATAACATCTCTTCCATTTGTAGTGTTCTGGCACTCATATCATTCATCACCATATAACCGGCAATGTAATCATCTGCTTCAGCAGCCGTTATATTACGTCCCTTTTTGCCAATTACCACTGCCACTTCCAATTCAAAATCAAGTTTTTGAAAATGGTCGGGCATACATTCTATTTCTCCTGGTCCTTGAATCGCATTGTGATTGGTAAAATAAAAAATTGGATACTGATCAAACTCTGCAATCATTTCCACTTTCCTATTTCTACGGGCCGAAGCTACATGCTGACGAAAAGCATAACCATCTCTACATGAGGTAGGATGAGGAACTGGTGCAAGCAATTCAAAAAAGGCTTCCTGTTTTGGTTCCAATTCGCCAGATTTAATTTGTGCATCAATTTTTTTAGCACGCTCCATCAATTCAACACCCCCCTGCAAAAAAGCATTCATTTCATCAGGCAATAATTTATCACAAGAATTCAAGTTATAAATATGCCCATTTACATAAACACCCAGGTGCTCTATGTCTTCTGTTTTATAGGATACCAGCTTCATATATCAGTTCTTTTTTATTTTTTAAGTAGTTGCCCAAAGCTATATAAAATTAAACAAAAGCACCATAACTAAGGCAGAAGTTAAAGCAAAATGGCAGCTAATAAAAAGCCTACTGCAATAGTTACGGTTACTGTAGTTAAACCAGGTGGAGTAAATGAATGATTTACTAAAAAACGACCAATTTTTGTCGTACCAGTCCTATCAAAACCCATTGCAGCAACCAATGTAGGATAACTAGGAATGACAAAGTCTCCATTAACTGCAGGAAACATTGCAATAAGTGCTGGAGCCGGAATTCCCAATGCAATACCTAAAGGCATTAATGCCCTTACAGTTGCAGCTTGACTAAATAGTAAAATAGACATTACGAACAAGGCAATAGCAAAAGTCCAGGGATGATCGGTTACAAATGCACTTAAATGAGTTTCAAAGAAAGGCATATGGGCTTGCAAATAAGTATCGCTCATCCAGGCAACCCCAAATATACATACTACTGCTTCAGACCCCGATCTGAAAATGGTACTCTGAGAAACTTTTGTTGCAGGAATTTTAGATACAAAAACAATTGCAGCGGCAGCAGCTAACATCAATAATTCGATCATTTCAACCATTCTCATTGGTTGCATTTTCCCATCAACAGGAAATGATGGTCGAACTGAAGGAATTGCAGCAAAGATCACTACACTTAGTACAGCGAATAAAAACACAAACACAGCTCTTTTTGATTCTGCAGTATAAACCCTTTTGTTCTCTCCTTGCGAAGTATCACCATCCAACAACTTTACAAATTCCGGATCTTTTATTCTTTCTAGAAACTCCGGGTCTTTCATGAGGTCCTTTCCTTGCCTGTTAGCTACAAGGGCGCCTGCTAACACACCTATTATGGTGGCAGGGATAGCAACAATAAGTATATGAGTTAGCTCATAGCCCTTAGGCGCAATTAAGGTTGTTAACGCAACAGTGGCAGCCGAGATGGGGCTGGCCGTTATGGCCATGTGAGCCGCAATTACAGATATACTGAGCGGACGTTCAGGTCTCACTCTTTTTTTAGTTGCCACCTCGGCTATAATGGGCAGCAAAGAATAGATAATATGTGCTGTTCCTGCTACTAATGTAAATGTATAGGTAACGAATGGACCGAGCCAGGTGATATGATTTGGATTTCTACGCAAAATGCGTTCAGCAATTCCCACCATATAATCCATCCCTCCAGAAGCCTGTAAGGCCGCAGCAGCGGTCACAACAGACAAGATAATCAGCATAACATCAATTGGAGGAGTTGTTGGTTTAAGACCAAAGCCGAGCGCAAAAATGAGTAGTCCTACAGCCCCCATCACTCCTAGTCCTACACCTTTCATGCGTGCACCAACGAGTATAAGCAAAATTAAAATTGCCAATTGTATCCAGATCATCGTTTATTTATTTTGGTTTGTTTGTATGGTTTTTTAACGGTTTTAAATATATAAATTAATTACAACGAATAATATATCCTTTTTCATTAATCGACACAGTACTCTCTTAACGTAACATTTATAATTCAAAACATTAACCCCTTCAATATGTAGCTTATAATTTTGGTTATTCTTTGATTTAATACTTAAATTAGCAGACGTAAAGAAAAATGATAAAAAGCCGTTTCATATATCAAAGTCAAATTGCCTCGCAAGCGCTGGCGGCATTCAGATATAGAATGCTTTCTAAAATCATTTTCGCACAATATTCCAAATAGCATTTCCATCTTTAATGCCTTCAGTTAAAACGCTTTTCATGGTTTTAACGTTTACTTATTATTCTAACCAATTAACTGACATATTGCTATGCCTATTTATCATACATTAGGATCCATCCCAAAAAAACGCCATACGGTTTTTCGTAAACCTGATGGAAAACTTTACGCAGAAGAACTCGTTTCTACCGAGGGTTTCTCAAGCTTATATTCTCTCGTATACCATTGTCACCCGCCAACTATGGTTAAAGCACTTGGCGAACCCTATTCTGTTGAACCTAAAATTGCCAGAGAGAAACACCTCAGACATACCAGTCTGATCGGCTTTAATATAAAGCCTGAAGACGACTATCTAAAAAGCAGAAAACCTGTTTTGGTAAACAGCGATCTTCATATTTCCCTGGCCGCACCTAAAAAATCAATGACCGATTACTTTTATAAAAATAGTCAGGCTGATGAGGTTATATTTATTCATGAAGGGACAGGTACATTAAAAACAGGTTTTGGAAAAATTTCGTTTAAATATGGTGACTACCTGGTAATTCCACGTGGCACTATTTACCAGATCGAGTTTAATGATGAGAATAACAGACTATTTATTATAGAAAGCTTTAGCCCGATACGCACACCAAAACGCTACAGAAATGCTTTTGGCCAACTGGAAGAGCATTCGCCTTTTTGTGAAAGAGATATCAGACGTCCGCAAGATCTGGAAACGATCGATGAATACGGTGATTTTAAAGTGCTGATCAAAAAACAGGGGATAATGTATCCTTACACTTATGGCACGCATCCATTTGACTTTGTAGGTTGGGATGGTTTCCATTATCCTTGGGCCTTTTCTATTCATGATTTTGAACCTATAACGGGCAGATTACATCAGCCTCCACCGGTACACCAGACTTTTGAAGGACATAATTTCGTGATCTGTTCTTTTGTTCCTCGTAAATATGATTATCACCCACTTTCTATCCCTGCTCCCTATAATCATAGTAATGTCGATAGCGATGAGGTACTTTATTATGTTGACGGTGACTTTATGAGCAGAAAAAGTGTTGTAAAGGGACAAATCACTTTGCATCCCGGTGGGATTCCTCATGGTCCTCATCCTGGTACAGTCGAAAAGTCTATTGGAAAGGAAAGCACTGAAGAATTAGCTGTTATGATTGATCCTTTCAGACCACTGATGTTAACAGAAGACGCAGTGAGTATTGAGGATGAAGGGTATCATAGGAGCTGGCAAGAAAATATAGAATAAAAAATCCAGTGCTATTCGCTGACTCAAACATTTTGCTGAAGGGCAAAATCTTTACATGTCAGCTCATAGCAACTGTATTTTTTTGAAAGCAGGGAGGATAAGTAAGGTGGAATAGCAGGGAGGATAAGCAAGGCGGGAACAGCAGGGAGGATAAGCAAGGCGGGAACAGCAGGGAGGATAAGCAAGGCAGGAACAGCAGGGAGGATAAAGCGAGGTGGGAACAGTAGGGAGCATAAGCAAAGCGGGAATAGCAGGGAGGATATAGTATAGAGGGCATCGCAAAGTAGAATAGAGGGCGGGTAGCCATAAAGAAATAGACTAACTAACTTATTATTATAAAAAAAACTAAAAATGTCAACACAAACATTTGCAGAAAAGATTGCTAAAGCGCAGGATTTTCTTCCGATAAATGGAACAGACTACATCGAATTTTATGTAGGTAATGCTAAACAGGCCGCGCATTATTATAAAACTGCGTTTGGCTTCCAATCGCTCGCTTATGCCGGACCCGAAACAGGTGTGCGAGACCGTGCTTCTTATGTTTTAAAGCAGGGAAAAATCAGATTGGTATTAACCACAGCACTTAAATCTAAAAGCCCCATTTCTGATCACGTAAAATTACACGGTGATGGCGTAAAAATCCTGGCACTTTGGGTTGATGATGCTTATAGTGCATTTGAAGAAACAACAAAACGTGGTGGTAAACCATATTTGGAGCCGGTTACCCTTACAGATGAACATGGCGAGGTACGTATGTCAGGGATATATACTTACGGCGAAACCGTTCACATGTTTATTGAACGTAAAAACTATAATGGGGCCTTTTTACCAGGATATAGAGAATGGAAAAGCGACTATAATCCTACTGATGCTGGTTTATTATATATAGATCATTGTGTTGGTAATGTAGGCTGGAACAGAATGAATGAAACAGTGAAATGGTATGAAGAAGTAATGGGCTTTGTAAACATCCTTTCATTTGATGACAAACAAATCAATACAGAGTATTCTGCACTGATGAGCAAAGTTATGAGTAATGGGAATGGTTTTTCTAAATTCCCTATTAATGAGCCTGCAGAGGGAAAAAAGAAATCGCAGATTGAAGAGTATTTGGAATTTTACGAAGGCGAAGGGGTGCAACACATTGCAGTAGCAACAAAAGATATTTTGACTACTGTAAAGGAATTAAAAGCTCGAGGGGTTGAGTTTTTAAGTGCACCCCCTGAAGCCTATTACAATATGATGCCTGAACGCGTGGGCGAAATTGATGAAGAAATTGCCCAACTTAAGGAATTAGGTATACTGGTTGACTGCGATGAAGAAGGTTATTTGTTGCAGATTTTCACAAAACCTGTAGAAGACCGTCCAACTTTATTCTTTGAAATTATTCAACGAAAAGGGGCACAATCATTTGGTGCAGGGAACTTTAAAGCACTATTTGAATCTTTAGAACGTGAACAAGAATTAAGAGGTAATTTATAAATCAATTGCATAAACTTACCAACAGAAAGGCCTGCTCATTATTTATGAGTAGGTTTTTTGGTAAATTTGCCCAGCCCCATTTTAAATAAAAATACTTATTTTCGGGCTTTAGGCACTCGCGGAGTATGGAATACAACTTAATCGACAGAACAAAGCTTTTTTTAACCAGGTTTAGTGCTGCTTTCAAGTTATTTCAGAAAAACGATCCTCTACGTCTGGCAGGAGCAACTGCTTTCTTTGCTAACTTCGCACTCCCTCCCATTCTTTTGATATTAATACGGATGTTTGGTTTTTTTATTGATAAAAAACTATTAGCCTCCCGTTTATTTGACAGACTGGGCTATATACTGGATGACGACAGTACGGGACTGATCAGACAAGTGCTAAGAAATATCAGAGGTGTTGATCATCAATGGTATGCTACCTTAATCAGTTTTGTATTCTTCTTGTTTGTAGCAACAACATTATTTAATGTTATTAAAAACTCAATGGATCAAATCTGGTCTATTGGCAAAAAAGATCAAGTAGGCTTTATGTTCACCATGAAATTAAGAGCAAGATCTATGATTATTATATTACTTGCTGGTATTTTGTTACTGGTAGGCTTTCTTGCAGATATTATACAGGACTTTATAGGCACCTATTTAAACACAGCAGCTCCTACATTTGGGAAATTTTTCCTGACAGCACTAAACCAATTGCTATTTATAGCTATTGTAATGACATGGTTTACTGTACTTTTTCGCTTTTTAACTAACGGTAGACCAACATGGGTCACCGCGCTTAGAGGAGGAATTCTTACGGCAATACTATTTGCTATCGGCAAATATATTTTGCGAATACTACTTCCATTAAGCGGTATAGGTGATATCTATGGCACTTCAGGGTCTATAGTCCTGATCATGCTGTTTGTATTTTATTCTTCTTTCATATTTTACTTTGGAGCATGTTATGTAAAGATCCTAAGTGATGACAAAGCAACTCCTATACGCCCAATAAAGGGCACATTTAATTATGAAATAAAAGAAGTGGTTAAAAATACTAAAGCTACCTGACAGCAACTTGCTCAAATCCCTGCATTTCAAATACAGCCAACTTATTCAGCAAATTGTAATGTAAAGTCCCAAAGAAATTGATAATTCCGTCCTTGTTCTTACCCTCAATACAAATACTCTCTTTCACAACCTCTTGATGTTTCAAATATTGGTCAGATAGTATAATGTCTTCGTCCTGAATTCTGACATCAGCAGCGTCAATCGAGAACTGTCTAAGGAGCTCCGCAAAGCTCTTTCCTTTTAAAAGCAACTCTTTAATATTCATAGCCGTATATATTAAGTTAGGGACAAATTTAAACTCAATTATAACGCCAAAAAGAAAGGGTAAATATCTAGTACTTACCCTTATTAACAAAATGTTGAAAACTTTCTATTTTTTAAAACAGCTTCAGTGCTAAACCAAAAGTAAATAAGCTCAGCTTTGTATCATTATAACCATCTTTTCCAATTTTAGAAAGGCCGGTCTCATATCTTAAATCAAAGCCAAGTTTACCAACATCTAAACCTGCTCCAAACTGCCAGGCAAAATTCTGATCTTTAAAGTTTCCTTTAAAGACATCACCAGCAGCGTCACCAAAAGATTGTTCTTTATCTAAAACAAAAGATACAACAGGCCCAGTATTTAAACGTATGCCTACACCGGCAGCCCCAATTTTAGTCCCGACCAATACCGGCACATCCAAACTTGTAAAGGTTACTTTGTTTTCTTCTCCCGTATTAGCTTTAAGTGTAGTATTCTTGCCACTTAAATATAATTCTGGCTGTAAATGAATACCAGCTGCACCAATTCGAGTCCATAAACCCGCATAATAACCAGCTCTGTTATCACTGCTGAAAGTATTTTCAGTACTCAATTTAGAAAGGTTCAGACCTCCTTTAAGTCCAAATTGGAAGCTTGGCAATACCTGACTAAAAGCGCTGAAACTGAGAGCGACAAGGAATGCAGATAAGATTATTTTTCTCATATAGGTATGTTTAATTGATTATTTACTAAAGGTAAAAATAACAATATTTTCAATTGAAAAGTAAATTACGTATTTTTATATTTACATTTCTCTTTAATGCACACATACTTTTTCGCAGTTTATTATCATGATTATTTGAATGAATTTTATCTTTAATTCGTACGCCATTACCTTAATAATTTGCGGCATTATCACTCTATTCTTTTCTTATAAACTATTTCAAAAAAAGGGTGAGGCAATATGTCTTTTTGGTTTTATGATGGTATCAAACTCCATTTGGTCAATAGCCTATGGATTTGAGTTGGCCAGCACGACCATAAGCATGATGTATTTTTTATAAAAATCGAATACCTCGGTATCACAACACTCCCTGTAAGCTGGCTTTTATTTTGCCTTAATCTTTCGGGAAAAGAAAGCTGGTATAAAAAGAGACTAAACTTATATGGGTTGCTTCTTGTGCCATTCATTACTGTAATATTGGTATGGACAAATAGTTACCATCACTTACACTACAGAAGTTTAAGTGTTGACCAAACGACCCCTTTTCCATTATTAAAAATAGAGCCAGGTATTTGGTATAGATTCTACATGGTTTATTTCTATGTATTACTTGGCTTAGGCAGTTCTCTGATTCTTAAAACAGTAAAAACTGAATCAATATACAAACGACAAAACTACACTATTTTCTTTGCCGCACTCATACCTTGGGTAGTTAACTTAGCCTACTTACTTGGCTTTCGTCCTATTGCTAATCTGGATTTAACCCCCTTTGCTTTCATTATTGCTACTACACTAATAGCCGTAGCTATTTATCGCTTTAAATTATTCGACATACTTCCCATTGCCAGAGAGAAAGTTCTGGATCTGATTCAGGATGGTTATCTTGTTCTTGATGGAAAAAACAGGGTTATAGATTATAATCCTGCCTTTAAGCAGTATCTACCTGATGTCCTACAAAGCAAAATAATAGGCACACATATTGAATCTCTTTTTCCACAACAAAATGATTTTCTGGATTTTCTAAAAAACCATAACTCTGGAAAAATAGAAATGAGAATTCTGGTTCATAATGCATCATTTGATCTTGAAGCAGATATCCAATACCTTAACCAACATCAGCTTAACAATGAAGCGACTATTATTAAGCTTCAGGATTTAACAGCAACAAAAGAAGATGCCTTAAAATCTAAATTACAAACTGAAGAACTTAAGAAACTGAATCAATTAAAAGACAAGATCTTTTCAATTATTGCACACGATCTTAGAGCCCCCCTTGTAAATCTCTCCGAAGTGTTGAAAATGATCAATACTGGAATGATTACGCCCGATGAATTCAAGACTTTATCTCCTAAACTTAGCCGGGACATTCTATATACTACGGATTTACTCGAGAATATTTTACATTGGTCCAGGAGTCAACTTAAAGGATACGGAATAAATAAAGTGCATTTTGAACTAAGGAGCCTGATTACTAATGAGGTAAACTATCATCTGCCATCAGCTACAATAAAACATATTAAAATTCTCCAGGATGTATTTCCTGGACAGATTGTTTATGGAGATATATTGATGATACAAATAATTGTAAGAAATATATTAAATAACTCTATCAAATTCTGCAATGAAGGCTGCGAAATAATTATTAGTGCTGCATTTAAATCTAATCATCAAATGATGATTTGTATTGAAGATAATGGACAAGGAATGTCGGCCGAAGCACTAGAGATGGTCAATTCTGGCACAGGCGTATCAACCAAAGGAACCAAAGATGAAAAAGGGACAGGCTTAGGATTGGTGATCTGCAGAGATTTTATGGAACGTAACAATGGAACAATGGAAGTCTATAGTGAATCAGGCAGAGGTACCACTTTCAAACTATATTTACCTACAAATGAGCAAAGATGCATAGCTGAAGGCTAAAAAATCTGGTCTGAAATGATTGTATAATATTTCAGACCAGATATAAAAAAGCTTGTAAAAACCTTTACTGCCCGTTAATTCCCTTAATAGCCTCTTGCTCTTTCAGGGCATCCACGTTATTTTTATTACCAAAATTTTGGGTTTTTTCTGCAAAATATTCAAGGATTCCAACTATTGTATCTAAGTTATCAGAAACACGCTGATGCATATCGGGAAGATCTTTATTTAACCTTGTATCTCCAATTCAATGTTATCAACCTCAATTTTCCCTAACTTCTGTATGATAGCCTGTTGTGAGTGCTGCAAATCTTCGAGCTCTCTCACAATCTTTTCCATTAACTCAAACTTCTTTAAAGTATCCATATTACTCTTATTAATATTAACGTTCTATTAAATTATACTGAATTAACCAATTGACCTACCTTTATGTTTTCAATAAGTTTAACAATATCAAATTCAAAAAAATAGTAGCTAAAGTAAATACTCAATATATTTGCATTCCAAATCAACAACTAATAATTTAGTTTCAAAATAAATACCATGAAAAGACTACTGCTAATTTTGGCTATATTTTGTACATATCAATATAGTATTGCCCAGTCTAAACGAACTATAGACAATGATAAGCTACTTGAATATTACCAATCACAACGATATGTAGAAGCTGCGAACTACTTGCAAAGCATCTATAACGAAGATACCCAAAATCCAAAAGAAATAAAGCAATTGGCATACGCATATGTCATGGCAGGGAAGCTTCCTGAAGCTGAAAAAAATTATTTAAAACTATATGAACAGCAACCTAAAAGTTTGCCTATTCTATTTAGTTTGGCAAGTATTAATGTGAGGAGAGGAAATGATGAAAAAGCAAAAGAGTATTATCAGGAAATCATTAGGAATGATACTGCCAGCTTCAATGCCTATAAAGGATTAGCAGAATTATACAAAGGCGAAGACAAAAAAACAATAGACAAAAGGATGTCAATCCTATATAAAGCAAACAAACTAAACCCTATTGACCCTGATGTCGCATTTGATTTGTGTGAAACATATTTTAAAATGGAAAACCTCAATGATGCTTTGAGAGTATTAGATACTGCCTTGGCGGCCGACAGTACAAATCTAAGGTTATTAAAGATGAAAATGCCAATAGGCATTGCTACAAAAAACTACAAAACATCTGTCGACACCGGTGAAGCATTATTAAAATATGGTGATAGTTCTTCATTTGTATTGAACAATCTGGCCAAATCGTACTTCCTCTTACTTGACTACAAAAATGCTTTAAAATATTTCTTAAAGCTGGATAGCCAACAAGCATTAGACAACGAAACGTTGTCCTATAACATTGGGATGAGCTACAGAGGAGTAAAAGATTA
Organism: Pedobacter sp. ASV1-7; assembly: GCF_040203335.1. Taxonomy (NCBI): domain Bacteria; kingdom Pseudomonadati; phylum Bacteroidota; class Sphingobacteriia; order Sphingobacteriales; family Sphingobacteriaceae; genus Pedobacter; species Pedobacter sp. ASV1-7. The sequence goes on from NZ_JBEHBV010000003.1 coordinate 138,459, forward strand.
TAAAAACGCAATACCCTACTTGCAAAAAGCAATTAATCAGGGCATATCACAAAAAATTGCAAGTTATTATGGATTATTAGGAGATTCTTTTGAAGGTGTAAACAAAAACATCGAAGCCAATACTGCCTATAAAAAAGGTTTACAGTTTGAAAATAATGGAAGCCTTCTTTACAATATTGCGCTTGTCTACGAAACCAAACTTAATGATAAAAAGAATGCCATTGATTACTATGGTCAATACCTTAAAACCATTAATACAGCCGAAAAACCCCGATTGGCAGGATTTATTAAAAACAAAATTGAAGAGTTAAAAAGAAGATAATTAAAGATTTGTCAACCTAGCTACGTATTTACCTATAATGTCAAATTCAATATTTACAGCGTCCCCAACATTTACTTCATGTAAATTAGTATGCTCAAATGTATATGGAATAATAAAAACAGAGAACTCATCCCTTTCAGAACCAACAACAGTAAGGCTGATACCGTTAATACATACAGACCCTTTTTCTACTGTGACGTTTCCTGTAGCTGAATCGTACCTAAAACGATATTCCCAACTACCATTTAGTTCATCCCTTTTAATGCAAATAGCAGTTTGATCTACATGTCCTTGCACAATATGTCCATCAAGACGACCATTCATTAACATGCACCTTTCAAGATTGACCTTACTTCCAATCTTTAAATGCTTCATGCTACTTTTTTCCAAGGTTTCTTTTATTGCCGTTACCGTATGACTATTCTCTGTTAACGACACTACTGTTAAACAAACCCCATTATGCGCAACACTCTGATCTATTTTAAGCTGATTACTTATATCAGACTTAATCGTAAAATGTAAGTTCGTTCCCTCTGTTATTATATTTTCAACTTCACCAAGCGTTTCAATTATCCCTGTAAACATTCTCTCTTCTTATTTATTTACTCTATTTTTCCTCCAATTACTTTCGATTTGTTCATTTAATACCGACTTCCTCGATGTCACTTGCTTTTTAAAAGAAAGTGCACCAAATATTCCAGCTATCAAAGCCTCATCAGCATTGTCAATTTTCAAGCTATCCGCATCAAAGTATTTACTTACAAAATGCGTATCAAAATTACCTGACCGGAATGCTTCATGCTGCATTACAAATTTACCAAAGCTTAACGTAGTCTGTATCCCTGTTATCTCATATTCATCTATTGCCCTAATCATTCGCTTTAATGCTTCCTCCCTATCCATACCATAGGTAATCAATTTAGCAATCATCGGGTCATAATAAATTGGAATCTCCATCCCCTGCTCAAAACCATCATCAACTCTTACTCCATTTCCTTTAGGCGTTTTATAAGTTTTTAATGTCCCTATATCAGGGAGGAAATTATTTTCAGGATCTTCCGCATAAACCCTTAACTCTATGGCGTGCCCATTCATCGTCAGATCTTCTTGCTTATAATGTAGTTTTTCGCCTCTGGCAATTTTAATCTGTTCTTTTACCAAATCAAGCCCAGTTATCATCTCTGTTACGGGATGTTCAACCTGCAAACGTGTATTCATTTCCAAAAAGAAAAATTCAAGATTCTCATCCAGAATAAATTCAACGGTACCTGCACCAACATAATTTACAGATTTTGCTACATCTACTGCACATCTGCCCATTCTCTCACGTATTTCTGGAGTCAGAACACTAGAAGGAGCCTCCTCAATTACTTTCTGATGCCTTCTCTGAACAGAACATTCCCTTTCAAAGAGATGGACAATGTTTCCATGTGTATCGCCCAAAACCTGTATTTCAATATGTCTTGGAGAAGTTACATAACGTTCAATAAATACCGAACCATCCCCGAAAGCAGATAAAGCTTCACTAACTGCCAACTGCATTTGCTCTTCAAAATCCTCAGCCTTTTCTACTACCCTCATACCTTTACCACCACCCCCAGCAGCAGCCTTAATCAAGATCGGAAATCCAACCTCAACAGCTCTTAACTTAGCATCTTCAATATCAGTGATAGCTTCCTCAGTACCTGGAACCATAGGGATTTTATATTTTAATGCTGCCGCTTTCGCCGACAACTTATTACCCATAATCTCCATTGCTTCCGGAGTAGGGCCAATTAAAATAATTCCGGAAGCCTCGACAAGTCTTGCAAAAGCCGCATTTTCAGATAAGAATCCATAACCAGGATGAATAGCGTCGGCCCCTGTAAGCTTACAAGCTTCTATGATCTTCTCTCCAATAAGATAGGATTGATTAGAGGGTGCCGGACCAATGCATACAGCTTCATCTGCGTAAAGCACATGCAAAGAAGCTCTGTCTGCTTCTGAATATACGGCTACTGTTTTTATTCCCATTTCTCTGGCCGAACGCATAATACGTAAAGCGATCTCTCCCCTATTGGCAATAAGAATTTTCTTCATGTTTTTTATAATCCTAACTATGTTTTATCAAAAATATTAACAATATTTCTGCGCTCAGCTTTAGCCTTATATTTATAAATACAATATTACTTAAGCTTGCCCATATTATGGTTAATATTATGATAAAACTTAATTAATATGAATGCAATTTTCAGCTTATTTCCTTGCCTTAAATTTTAAATTTGGATTTTAAAATAACTAGTGTAATTTAGCTTAGTGTTTATTTAACAATATCCTAACATAAAAATACAAAAAAAAGGGAAAAAAAACCTGCTTGCTTACCATTTAAACACGGATTACAATTTAACAACCAAAACCAAAAAAAATAAATTTATGAGTAAAACGGATACGAAAACAACAGGATTATTTACTTTTACCCCGAAAAAAACGAATTAAGATGATAGTTATTGCAGACGGTGGTTCAACCAAAACCAATTGGTGTTTAATTAATGAGGCAGGTAGAAAAATTCTTTTCAATACAGAAGGCTATAATCCTTACTTTTCCAAAACTGATTACATTGTAAAGTCATTAAAAGAATCTCTTCCTGAACATTTGGAAACAGATAAACTTACCGAAGTAAATTATTACGGTGCAGGATGCTCTACAGAAACTAACAGGAAAATTGTATCTGATGCAATGCAGCAGGTGTTTCCAAATGCAAAAATCAATATCGGTCACGACCTTTTAGCTTCTTGCAGAGCTTTACTTGGAGACGAACCTGGTTTTGCAGCGATTTTAGGAACTGGAACAAACTCATGTTTGTATGATGGTACTGATATTACACTTAACATAGATTCATTAGGATATTTTCTAGGTGATGAGGGAAGTGGATGCTATATTGGAAAAAAAGTTCTAAGTGACTACATGAAAGGCTATATGCCGAAAGGACTTAGAGAAAGTTTTTATGACAATTATGCGCTGACCAACGAAGACATTTTTGATCATATCTATAATAAACCACTTCCTAACCGTTTTTGTGCTGGGTTTAGTAAGTTTTTATATGACTTTAAAGACAATTATGAAGACTACACTTTCAACACTATTGATCATGCATTTACCGCATTTTTTGACAACCTGGTAGTTCATTATCCAAACTATAAAGATTACAAATTAAACTGTGTAGGTTCTGTAGGATATAGCTTTAGAGATGTATTGAGTGTTGTTGCTGACAGATATGAAATGGGAATTGGAAAAATTATACGCTCACCAATAGATGACCTTGTTGATTACCACTTGCATATCGCAAAAAAGTAATCTCAGTTATATTAAAAACAAATCGGGCTGTATCAATACAGCCCGATTTGTTTTATGGAAAAATCCAGTTCTTGTAATTATCATTTAGAAAGAAATTTCTTTACCAAACAACTTCGAGTATTTTCGTTTATCAAATTTATAAAGTGTTGCTGCTCTAAACGAAACACCATACTGTTTTTCATTCAAATCCTTAAGTACTCCAAAACTCAACATCTTTTTCCTAAAATTTCTTTTATCCAATTTCTTACCAGAAATCACTTCATAAACATTTTGAAGTTGAGTTAAAGTAAATTTCTCAGGTAATAACTCAAATGCGATAGGTTGATGTTTAATTCGCCTTTTGATCTTTTCTAATCCCTTTTCAAAAATCTGCTGATGATCAAACGCAAGCTTAGGCAAATCTTTAACATTCCGCCAATATGCCTGTTTTGCATAAGTACTAATGGGCTTTACAACTTTATCTCCACCCAATCTTAAAAGAGCAAAATAAGCAATACTTACCACACGGCCCTGTGGGTGACGATTTACATCGCCAAATGTGTAGTATTGTTCCATATAAATATCGCTAAGACCGGTAAGTTCGTGTAGGATCCTGGTGGCTGATTGATCTAAACTTTCATCCTCTTCAACCAGATTCCCTGGTAAGGCCCACCAATCCTTAAAAGGTTCCTCGTTTCTTTCTATTAAAAGAATTTTCAATTCTCCTTCATCAAATCCGAACAAAACACAATCAATCGAGAAAGTGGAATTAAACTTTGGTAAGACTTCTTTCAAAACATTAATTTTTTATAATTTCCATGTATTCATCTGCTTTTCACCTCGTAAATTTCTCAAAAAAATACATTTGACACCAAAATGCAAATAACTTTTGAAACTGCAAAAAACAAATTTTATAGATTCTAATTAATACATCCGGGATACCATCAGCCAAATTTAACAACAAACTATATTAACTCTTCAATCACCTCATTTATCAAAGGATTTAAATACATTTTAATTGAAAAAAGCTCATTTATTTGGATCAAAAACAAGCTTTTTTTATTAATTTCATCCCCCTCTAAACTATTAATAAAATCAAAACTCTGATAAAATGTTAATTTTTTAATCAATAAAGCAAATAAATACACATTATTATAAGCAACAAGGGAAAATAAAAAATAAATTACTTAGTGTAAAAAATACACGCTATATTCGTAAATATAAATGATGAAACCAAATATCAAAAATATCGCAGTATTAACATCTGGAGGAGATGCTCCCGGAATGAATGCATGCATCAGAGCTGTAGTCAGAACCGGAATATACAATGGTATAAATATGTTTGGAGTAATGCAGGGTTATCAGGGATTAATTAGTAATAACATTAATCCGATGGATGCAAGATCGGTTAGTAATATCATTCATTTGGGGGGTACCATTCTAAAAACGGCACGTTGCCTGGATTTCAAAACAGATGAAGGAATGGAACTTGCTTACAAAAACCTGCAGGCTCGTGACATAGATGGACTTGTTGTTATTGGAGGAGATGGAACCTTTACAGGTGCAAAACGCCTTGGAGAAACATTCGGAATAAAAGTAATCGGTGTGCCGGGAACAATTGATAATGACCTTTATGGTTCTGACTTCACATTGGGATACGACACTGCTATAAATACCGTTATTGAAGCAATAGATAAGATCAGAGATACAGCAGATTCACATGATCGTTTGTTCTTCATAGAAGTAATGGGCCGTGATTCTGGTTGTATAGCTTTAAGAAGTGCCATTTCAAGTGGGGCTGAAGCTGTTCTATTACCTGAAAAAGAGACCAGTTTAAATGAACTGATTGCTCAGCTGGAATCAGGAGCCTCTACAAAAAAGACATCTAGCATTGTGATCGTGTCAGAAGGTCATAAAGATGGTGGTGCCTATGAAGTAGCAAAGAAAGTGAAAGAACGTTTTAACCATTACGACACTAAAGTTACGATCTTGGGGCACCTTCAACGTGGAGGTAGTCCAAGTAGTTTCGACAGAATTCTTGGAAGCAGACTTGGTTTTGCAGCCGTTAATGAATTGTTAAAAGGAAATACCATGCAAATGGTTGGTCTGAGAGGTAATGATGTTAAAACAACTACCTTAGAAGAAGCACTTTCAAGACATACTTTTAAGCTGGAAAGTGATTTGTTGGAAATGACTAAAGTTTTATCGATATAAACATGATAGCAATAGTATATAGTGGGTCTAAAACTGCCTTCTGGAAAATCGCCAGAGATGGGAAAACTATTGCTGAATGTACAATGCCGGGAATTAATCCCTGCTTTAATGATCAGAAAACAATTCTTCAATATTTAAACAAAAAAACAACGCTGATTAACCATGCTGAGAGCATAAAAAAGATTTATGTTTTTGCCGCTGGGGCATCATCAGAAGAGAGAAGAAAAGAACTTGCTGAGACCCTGAGTATATTTTTCAGATATAGCAAAATTACGGTTAAAGACGACCTATATGGGGCTTCAATATCTGCATGTTACAACAACAGTGGTATTGTAGCCATATTGGGAAGTGGAGCTAATTGTGCTTATTTTGATGGTAAAAAGCCAGAAAAAAATAATTATGGATTGGGCTATGTATTTGGAGAAGAAGGATCGGCTACTTACCTGGGAAAAACGATTCTAAAGCGTTTCCTTCAAAATAAGCTTCCTGCAGACTTACAAAAGGATTTTGAATTGAAATATAATCTAGACAGGCCTCAAATACTGGAAAGAATTTATAAAAAACCTATGGCTCAACAATTTTTGAGTTCATTCTTCGATTTTTTCCTTGAAAACAGAACAAATAAATATATCCTGGAGATTATAGAAACTGCTTTTGAACGTTACTTTGATATATTCCTACAACCAACCATAAAGCGTCACCCCGGAAAAGAAATACATTTCGTAGGTCTTGTTGCCGGTAGCTTTCAGGATGAATTGCGAGCAATAGCAAAAAAACGAGGATTAGAAATCACAACCATAACCAAGGAACCTATATATAATTTACTAAACTACTATTCAAATTAATAATTTAAGATGAGCAAAATTGGAATTAACGGCTTTGGCCGTATCGGCAGACTAGTTTTCAGAGCTGCATTAAAAAGAGGATTAGATATCGTTGCAATCAATGATCTTGTTGAGCCAGATTACATGGCTTATATGTTAAAATACGATTCTACTCATGGTAGATTTGATGGCACTATCGCTGTTGAAAACGGAAATCTAGTGATAAACGGAAAAACAATCCGTATTACTGCAGAAAGAGATCCTGCAAACTTAAAATGGAATGAAGTTGGTGTTGAAACTGTAATTGAGTCAACAGGCTTATTCTTAACTCGTGCAGATGCTGAGAAACACATCGCTGCTGGTGCTAAAAGAGTAGTATTCTCTGCTCCTGCAAAAGATGCAGACATCCCTACTTATGTAATGGGTGTTAACCATCATAAATTAACAGCAGATCAAACTATCGTTTCAAATGCTTCATGTACTACAAACTGTTTAGCACCTATTGCTAAAGTACTGAATGATAACTTTGGTATTGTTGAAGGTTTAATGAGCACAATCCACGCAGTAACTGCAACTCAAAAAACAGTTGATAGCCCTTCGGCTAAAGATTGGAGAGGTGGCCGTGGTGGTTTCTCTAACATTATCCCTTCATCTACAGGAGCTGCTAAAGCAGTAGGAATGGTATTACCTGAATTAAAAGGTAAATTAACTGGTATGTCTTTCCGCGTTCCTGTGGCAGATGTATCTGTAGTTGATTTAACTGCACGTTTAGAGAAACCAGCAACTTATGAGCAAATCAAAGCTGCTATGAAAGCTGCATCTGAAGGTGAACTTAAAGGTGTGCTTGGTTATACTGAAGATGATGTAGTTTCTACTGATTTTATAGGTGATGATCACGCGTCTATCTTTGATGCAAAAGCAGGTATTTCATTAAATGACAACTTCGTAAAAGTAGTTTCATGGTATGATAACGAATGGGGCTATTCTTCTGCATTAGCTAAATTCGTTGAGTACTACGGAAACTTAAAGTAAAACCCGTTCATACAGGTTTATATTTGGTTAGAAACAGGGATGCGTGGATGCGCATCCCTTTCTTTTTATCTAACCTTATAGCTTAAGGTCTATTTGCTGATCAGCTTTCGGAAATTTTGAATGCTAGCGGTTACATCAGGAACATTATTTTTCCAGTTATATTCATATTCCGCAGAAATATTTCCTCGAAACTTCTGACGCTTTAACTCTTCTGTCACTGCTAGAATATTAACTAATCCAGTTCCCCAATGCACATCATGAAATTTGTTATCTTTTGGAATCAGATCTTTAAAATGCAAACTCTTAAGTTTACCTTTATACAGCTTTAAGCAAGTTACAGGATCAAGCCCTGAACGTAACCAGTGTCCAATATCAGCACATGCACCTACATAGGAACTCTTTGCAAGATCAATTGCATTCAGAACCGAATCCGGATGCCAGTACCTTGTGGGCTTAGGATGATTATGAATGCCTACTTTTATTTTATGCTGACTGGCTAATTTACCTACCAATGACAGAAACTTCTTTGCAGGCTCACTATTTATTGTAGAAATCTTCATTGCCGAAGCAAATTCAAAGATCTCCTGCCACTCCTTTTCAGTCGTTCCTGAAACCACACCCAAGGCAATCAACTGAATCTTTTTTTCTTTTAAAAGCCGTTTTATTTTGCCCTGTAATTCCTGATCCATTCTATAATGAATTTTACCAGCAATCCCTCCTCCTATTTCTTGTCCGACATAAGCTTCAATCGTCTTAAGTCCACAACTCACTGTTTTGTCCAGAGCCTCTGTAAAAGTAAAGGATTTAAAAGTAAAGGTCTGTGCAGAAAGTGTCCAGCCGTATTTCTTTTCCGGCATATTTTGACTTTGCCCCTTAAATACCAGCAATAGGGACAGATAGAAAAATACAAATAAGTACTTCATTTAAACTTTAATTTTTAAATAATTAAAATGACAAATAATCCCAATTACCCCGATATGGTCTCGACAACATTTGATTGCCATATGCCGAATTCAGAAATACTTCCTTTTTAGGATTCCATAATAATGGTTTTTGAAGTTCATAGGCTATGTTGACAAGGTTACATACACTAGCAGTTCTATGTCCAACTTCTACATTGGCAATTGGATCCTTCCTGCTCTTCATTGAATTGACCCAATCTTGCTGGTGTTGCTGACTCTTATAAAGACGGATATCACTGGATTTGAACTGTACATTTTCTAATTTCGGCTGACTTACTTTTAGAAAACCTCTCGCAACTTCAATTGTACCTTCTGATCCTATAAATTGAATCGCATTTTTCTTTCCCCAGTCTTTGTGGTATACATTTATTCCATTTGCGTACTTAAACGAAAGACCAGATACAGCACCTGGAATAGAAGGAGGAGTAAATGATACCGGACCAGAATCATCCATTCCTAATGCCCATTGAACAATATCAAACATATGCGCACCCCAATCGGTTATATAGCCTCCACCAAATCCGCGATAACCTCTCCACCATGCCCAAACGTCTTCTTCTATTGGTGGAGAAAGGACCGGATTGTATCCTCTATAAAGAGAGGGGCCAATCCACATATCCCAATTCAAGTAGTCAGGAGTAGGCATCGAAGGTAAATCACAATCCTTTACGGGCTCTCCAATAGAAACATTTACTTCTTTTATCTGTCCAATATAACCATTGATAACCAGCTCTGCTGCATGTCTGAAATTATCCATTGAGCGCTGCATGCTTCCAGTTTGTAAAACCCGTTTATACTTTCTAACTGCATTAACCATTGCCCGACCTTCTCCCACAGTTAATGAAAGTGGTTTTTCACAATAAATATCTTTACCGGCCTTTGCAGCATCAATCGTGATCTGAGCATGCCAATGGTCAGGAGTTGCTACAACTACTGCATCAATATCCTTACGCTGTAAAAGCTCTCTATAATCGCCATAACCTTTGACATCTGTTTTTATCTTTTGTTTATTGGCTTCCATTGCTAGGTTTACAAATCGTCCCAGTTTTTTACTATCTACATCACTGCTGGCAAGTACGAGAGTCTCGGGACAGCTATTTATAGATTTAAGTAACGATCTCGCCATTTTACCATTTCCGATGTAACCCAGATTGATGCGATCACTCGGTGCAACATAACCACCTCCACCCAGAACATATCTGGGTACAATCATAAAACCCGCAGCCATGAGGCTCCCTGTTTTTAAAAATTCTCTTCTTGATGACATACTTAATTCTTTATTTTTCTAATTACATTTCTGTTTTTAAAGACTCCGAAAACCAACAATACGATGAAAAGTTAAATAATTTGCATCGTGATAATTATTTGGGCCACCTTGGTTATCATCATGAGAAGTCCGGGATACTGCAATAATGTCCTGGCCGTCAAATTGCCAGTCTACATACTGATAGCCATGCAAATAAATATCAGGGTTTTGAATAACAATTGAATTAATTGTCCAGGTCATCAGATCTGTACTGGAACAAAGAACAAGAGTATTCCTTATTTTATCTAACTCAATATTACCAGTAAACTGATCAGGTACATGATTAGATAAAGTCCAGTACTTATTGCTTAGACTATCAAAACGTATGCTGAATTTTTTTCCACCACCCGGTATATCATGAAACCCGGTTGCTGAATTAAAAGTCGACGTAAGTCCATCATCACTAACTTGAATATGAGCAGATCTTTCCCTGAATTTGTCAAATGTATGAACACGGATTACATTTAGCATTTTTCCCTGAGGACTAATTACCGCATTACCTTCAAGCCATCCATAAAAATAACCATTTACATAAGTAGGATCATAAGGCATTTTGTTTGTACTTACCCAACTTGAAGAATCCAACAAGTCTGCGTTAATAGGTGCTGACATCATAAATGCCCTGAAACGCTTACCCCATTGTTGATTTGCCCCTCCTTCATCTTCCATTGCGCGCCAGATTCTCCCATTATTTACAACTACCGGAGTAGGTGCAGTATGATGTTTCCCTCTAAGTAAAATACCTGTAGTGTTACTAATCGGTTGGCTCCAGGTGAGCCCGTCATCAGTTGACTTCCTAATAACAACATTTCCCAAGCTACCATCTATACCCATTACAAATAATGAATTCTGGTGATTAAATAGCGTAGAACTATTTTGACCGCTTATATCAGTAAGCTGTATCCAGGATATCCCTCCATTAGTAGACTTATACAATCTCGTGAAAGCTTTACCTCCCGGGCGTGCAGCATCATTTGGTCCAAAAAAATCATTGGAGGCAATCAAATGACCATTAGGTAATTTAACAATACTAGGCGAACCGATATAGATCCGTTGATAAGATGGAGAATGAGCAATAATTGTTCCTGGCACATTTTGCTCGGGCGTACCCAATTGCCCTTTAATACATCTTACACTAAAACCATTGCCTCTTATATCACTATTTGAGGGCAATATAGATGTTTCCCAAAAATGTGTAGCAATTCCCTGTCCATTGTTACCTGAAGCTTTACTACTCCAATAATACCCCCTTGTACCAACTCTAAACAATCCCCCATTAACACCATTGCGATGTCCCCCTCCAGGCAATTTTAAATTGGAAGCGAAAGCAGTTTGAATATTTGTGATCCCTTCTCTATCTATAACTCTAATCCATTCCGTGTTGTAAGGGAGGCGCCAGCCATCACCCAAAGCCTTACAAGGATCGCAACCATTGTCTGTGTTTACCTGGTTCGGGTCGGCTGCTAACCATTTACTAGCTACCGTTCCCGAATTCCACCAGGTATTTGGAGAAGCGTTATAATAATAAGATCCTGAATTTGTAATCGGCAATTGCGAAGGGTTGTTAAAAGGCATTGCATTTACCAAAGATGCTGAATTTCTTACTTCATGACCATCAGTCCACCTTCCCCATTGGTACAAACCACCATAAGCGCTGGTATCATTTACTACAGTAGCGACCTGATTGCTACCTAAGTTCTGCTGTAGCCATACATTTCCATCCACAGCACGAACAGTAACATAAGTGATTGTATCTATTCCCTGAATAACTTTAACCCATCCAGTGTTTCCTATACTTGCACCGGGAAGTTCTTCCAGATCATTGGTCAGCCTCTGCTCATATTTCAGATCTGAAGGTGCTAAAACTTTCTTGCAGGATAAAGCAATAGCTATTGTGCCTATTAGTATACCCCATGTAAAATACTTGTTGATTTTCATTGAAATATTGTTAGGTTTTGAATTAATTATATGATCTCGATTTATTTTACTCCGTTGATGCTTCTAAACTTTTTGATTCTGTGGAAAGTAAAAAAATTGTTATTATGATGGCTGTTTGCCCCACCAACTCCATCATCATAAGCAGTTCTAGATACCGCTATAATGTCTTCATCGGCAAATTGCCAATCTACATATTGAAAGCCATGCTTAAGTGTATCTGGATGATGGAGAACTGTTGATTCTACCTTCCATTTCAGTAAATCAGTAGAAGAACATAATGCCAATGTATTACGGACACGATCTAAAGGGATTACCCCTTTATAAGTTTCTGGGACATAATTAGATAAAGTCCAGTATTTTTTTGAAATAGAATCGAAACGAATGGTAAATTTTTTACCACCACCAGGAAAATCCTTGAACCCATTTGTAGGATCAAATGTTGAAGTAGTTCCAGAATCATCTACATGAACTAAAGCGACTCTTTCTCTAAGTTTATCAAAGGTATGTACCCTAAGGATATTAAGCATCTGTCCATTTGGTCCTACAACAGCATTCCCTTCTAACCATCCATAAAAATATCCATTTAAATAACCAGAATCATAAGCGAGCATATTCGAACTTATCCAGGCATCTGCCTGTAATAGATCAGAATTTTCTGATACAGATAACATAAATGCCCTGAATTTCTTCGGCCATTTTTGTATTGCTCCCTCTGTATCTTCCATTGCTCTCCACAACCGTCCTTTATATGCAGTTACTGGCGTAGGTGCAGTATGAAATTTCCCACTCTTCAACAATCCATTATTTTCATTTGTTGGAACGGTCCAACTCACCCCACCATCTGTAGACTTTCTAATGATTACATTACCCTCATTACCACTCAACCCAAGAATATAAAGCTTTCCCTGATGTACAAAAAGGTTAGACATAAATTGTCCAATAATATCTGTAAGAATAGTCCAGCTAGCACCTTTATCATCAGACCTATATATTCGGGTAATTGATTTACCATTCACTCTTGCGTCAGGATTAGGGCCAAAAAAATCATTAGAAGCAATGTAATCGCCATTCGGCAGAACACATATACTTGGTGATCCCAGATAAATCCTACTTGAGCCAGCTTTATAACCTAATACTGTTCCGGGAACATTATCAAATGCATTTGCCCCCTCAATCTTATTTTGCGCAAAAGTAGACAGGGAAAATATGGTCAATAACATGACCATAAGCACACTTAGCATGCTATTTTTAATTATTTTCATGATTCAATTTCTTTCTGTGTTTTACTACTCAATAACAGTTACAGTAACCTGCTTAGATACCTTCTTTGTCCGATCAAGATTTGCATTTAGCGCAACAAACGTAGCAGTGTATTTACCTGCTTTTGAATAGGTATAGCTATAAGATTTCAAGGCTGGATCTGAAATCGACTTGATGGCTATGGATCTATCCGGACCAAGATCAGTAACCGTAATTGCAGGTATTGATTTACTGACTACCCAAGCTTCTGTTTCATCGTCCTTTTTAGGTCCATTGGTCGCATTTCCAGTGAAAGTAATATTATTAGTATAGATATACCCCCTATTCGGCTCATAATTACTAGACTGTATAGACTTCCACCCTCCTGCAGATTGTGCCATCATAGAAACTTTGCCATTGATTTCATCTGATGATTGCAGTATAAGATTTTGAATCCGCCACAAATTATATTGCCCATAAGTAGTCTGGGGCTTTGTAATATATTTAAATGCGATATAAATAGGTTTGTTATTAACGATAAGATCGGTGATTTTTATTTCACCAGATGGCACCAATGCTCTATTGTCTTCATGTGTTGCCATTCTAAATCGACCAGTAACATTTATCCATTCAGCTTTATCAAGATTAACTAAATCATATATCCCATTAAAATCTCTGGACACTAAAACAGAAAATTGGTTTTCTTGTTTTCCATCCAATATTTGTGAATCAAATTTTAAGCTGATTTCAGATTCCAGTGTTCTGCTTTGGTCAACATATGAATAGCTACTACCATTCTCTCCAGAATAAAAAGATATAATGTCTGAGGTCCCCTTAAAATTAAAGGCTAAACTCTCATTTACCTTTACAGTTAATTCCTCATTCTCCACATCAAAATCTGGCGGAACAATCTCTATTTCTTTTTTACAAGCACTAGCTGTAAACAATAAAAAGGTCAGAAAAAACAGATATATTTTCATTTTGCTTATTTTTTAAACTACCAGCCTTTATTTTGGCTCAAATTTGGATTAACACTCATTTCATACGAAGGGATAGGCCATAAAACATCTCTTTCAGAAAAATTACTATAACATATCAGCGCATTATTTCTATCTACTGAATTAGGAGAACCAACAACCTCAGCCTTAACAAGATTCATTTGTTCCATAAATTTCCCCCAACGTACCACATCCCCCTTTCTCAGTAATTCAAAATTTAGTTCTCTTGCTCGTTCATTTTGAATCGCAGCTCGGAAATCATCTTTATCATTGATGTTTGCAGCTGTTAAATCTGCATCAGTAATCTTTGTTAATTCTGCCTGAGCCTGAGCGCCATTACCTCCTCCACCAGTAATCGTGATTATTGGAACAGTTTTAAACTGCCTACCAGAATTGGTGATGGTAATTGTTGTAATCTGACCACCAGCAACAGTTGCTGTAGCAGTTGCATTTAAACCACTTCCACCTGAGATAGTTACTACAGGAGCCGAAGTATATCCACTACCTGGATTAATGATTTTTATAAGCTTTATACTTTCAGAGACTTGCCCTATACCATTAAGATACTTCCCATATCCCCGTCTTCTTACATTGTTAACGGCATTAATAGCAAGGTTTGTTGGCCCATTCAATTCATTTTCAGCTTCTGCATACATTAACAAAACATCAGAATATCTCAGAAGCGGAAAATTCTGAGGCGTACGTATATCTACCTTAGGAAGCAAGATCTCACTTTCCCTACGAAATTTACCACAGTAACGCTGGTAGATTTGATTGGTGGCCCAATTTACTTTTATACTAGTGTTATTTCCAGAATAAGAGAAAGGAGCAATAGACCAATCTCTACGAAGATCGTTAGAATAAGTAGTACCACTTGCTTCATATACATTAAACATCCAGAGTGTAGGGTGTAAATAACCAGGAGAATACCCAATAGAAGGATCACCTCCCGTATTTTGTCTGATCCCGTTATTTCGACCAACCATACCACCAATATCATAAGGGCTATTATTGCCCCAGAACTCAATTTCTAAGATACTCTCCTTAATATCATACTTATCTTGAGCATAGTTAATAAACACCTGCTCAAACGAAGGATTTAAACTATGTGTCCCATCATCAATTACTTTTTCTGACCATTTTTTCGCTTCAGCAAATTTTGAAACATCGTTTACAGGATATCCGGCCATATGTAAACATACCCTTGCCATCATACCCCAAACTGCCGTTTTGGAAACCTTACCTCCAAAATTAAGATTCTTGATATCGTCAACTAATAATGAAGCCTCCTCCATATCTTTAAGAATTTGTGCATACACATCTTTGGCTGGAGTTCTTGGTATTTGAAGATCCTGAGCTGAAGCAGATGGAGCAGTTTTTAATACTAAAGGAACACCATCAAATTTACTAACCAACATGAAATAGTAATATGCCCTAAGAAATAGAGCCTCACCTCTTATTCTATCACGTCTGACTTCATCCATAACTGGTTTGTCAATATTAGCCAAAAGCTGATTAGCCTTATTAATCCCCACATACAAAGTTTGCCAATATGATAATACCTTTGGGTCAGTTGAAGCAGCATTAAACCCTGCTACTCCAGTGAGCTCAGAGGCATTACTACAAAAACCCTCATCTGTTTCTATTCCCATTCTGGCCAACATATTGTTACGATATAATCCTCCGTTTGCCCATGTTGCATACACTCCATTTAATGCCGTATTAAGTTGAGCTTCTGTATTATAATAATCCTTTGGATTTATAAAATCAGCAGGTTTGGTATCTAAAAATTTTTTACATGAAGTTATTCCGGTAATGCAGAACAACATCAAGAGCAAATACATATTTTTCATAAATTTTATATTTATTTATTCATCAATAATCGAACTGTTATAAAGATGCTTTAAGCCCAAAAACAAATGTCTGTTCTCTTGGATAGGCTGAATAATCAAACCCTGGCGTCAATATCGAGTTCGCTACAGAAACCTCTGGATCCATACCAGAATACTTGGTCCAGGTATATAGATTTTGGGCAGTAGCAAACAAACTAAAGGATCTTAATTTCAGTTTAGAAAGTACAACCTTAGGTAGCGCATATGATAAGGAAACGGTTTTGAGCCTTAAAAATGAACCATCTTCAATAGCACGGGAAGAAAACCGACCCGTTGGCCCCTGTCCACCAAACCTATAATATTCATTACTTGGATTCTCGGGTGTCCAGCGATTCACATAAGTGGCATACTGATTTAAATTAGATCGGGTTAGCGCATTACCTTCGAACATATCTCTATTTGCATTGAAAAGATCATTACCATAAGACCATTGGAAAAACACATTAAGAGAAAGGCCTTGGTAACTTAGGTTATTGTTAAAACCACCGATATGCTTTGGAAGACCGCGACCAATAATGATACGATCTTTCTCATTGACTATACCATCGCCATTCATATCCTCATACTTTATATCTCCAGGCTTAATTGTACTTCTTAAATTCCCATTAGTAGCAATTGTCTTCTTTAAGAGATAACTACCATTTGGTTGAAGTGTAAAATCATCAATCTGGTAATTACCTAACCATTTATAACCGTACATAACAGCTGCAGGGCCACCAATTCTGGCCAGATAAAGCTGTGCATTGCTATAGGGTGCGGGATAACCAACAGTTGAAATCATCGTCTCCTGAAGATCAGCAAGCGCTAATATGGTGTTTGAATTAAATGAAATATTAA
The DNA here is from genome assembly GCF_040203335.1 of Pedobacter sp. ASV1-7. Taxonomy (NCBI): domain Bacteria; kingdom Pseudomonadati; phylum Bacteroidota; class Sphingobacteriia; order Sphingobacteriales; family Sphingobacteriaceae; genus Pedobacter; species Pedobacter sp. ASV1-7. The sequence goes on from NZ_JBEHBV010000003.1 coordinate 155,336, forward strand.
AATCACTACTCCATTCAAACACCTTATTTTTAATATTTACAGTATTTAAAGTGAATTCAAATCCTTGATTTCTAACCTTACCAATATTCTTTAGAATTTTTGAATATCCACTGCTGTAAGGAACGTTTGCATTAAGTAAAAGATCTGTTGTCGTTTTTTTATAAAGATCAATAGTAACATTGATTTTGTTTTTCAAGAAAGCAACATCATAACCAAAATCCAATTGTCTTGTACTCTCCCACTTTAAATCAGAATTACCATAATTACTCAACATTGCAGTTTGCTGAGGATTTTGATTATTAAATGAGTAATAACTATTATAAGGGAAGGTGATAGAAGATAAATAGGAGAAATCTCCAACACGGTTATTTCCAGTAATCCCGTAACTAACCCTAAGTTTAGAGTTAGAAACAAAAGACAGGGCTTTCATAAATGGTTCTTGATACATATTCCATGCAAATGCTGCCGAAGGGAAATAGCTCCATCTATTATTCTCTGCAAATTTTGAAGAGGCGTCAGCCCTAAAGGATGCCGTAAATAAATAACGAGATTTTAAGTTATAGTTTGCTCTTCCCAGAAATGAAACCAGCGTATTTTCAGTAGAAGAAGCTACCAGACTAGACAATTCACCCTCATCTATCCCATTTACTCCTAACTCCGGGTTCGGAATATTTTTAGATAAATACCCACTTCGTTTGTTTTGGGTACTCTGCATTGTAAAACCACCAATAATATTCAATTTGTTATTTTTATCGATTTGGTTATTGTAAGTAAGGAGGTTTTCATTTACCCAACCACTGGTTAAAGCATTGTAAATGGCTCCATTAACACCTAATGTATTATCAGGAAAAGGATACCCTCTAGAAGTTTGTGCATTATAAAACTCCTCATTTCTCACCGCAACACTATTCACTCCACCTCTGATAGTTAATGCAAATTTCTTTGAAATTGAATAGTCAATTTTAGCATTTAACAATAGGGTATTTGTAACCTTAGTCTTAATTTCATTTATAGCAGAAATGTACGGATTAGCCCTTGCATCACCAGCATCAGGGTCCAGCAATTCATCTTCAATATTTTCCCCTCCACTAACCGGCCTGGCACCCCAAATCTGATACATCAGATAAGTAGCGTAAGGCTGTGTACTTGTGGTTCTTGTTGATGTTGGCGAAACACCATAGTTCTTTTCATTACCAACGTTAATATTAAAGGAGCCCCTAACATTTTTGCTGATCCGCTGATCTAGTACAATTCGCCCCTGGTAACGATTATAACCAGAATTAACAATAACGCCATTCTGATCAAAAATGGAACCTGACACCGCATATTTTGTATCTGCTGTACCACCTGTTAGTGCAATGTTATGAATCTGAACCATACCTGTTCCGAACATTTTGTCTTGCCAGTCAATAGGTTTAATACTTTTATAATCATCAAGCGTCCTTCCTGGTTCTGTTAAATAGGCTGCTTCTGCAATGGAGGGATTGATTTCCAGTTGGTATTTCACAAATTCATAGGGATCCATTAATGGTATCCTCTTAGTAACACTGTTAAATCCCAACGAACCGTCATAACTTACATTAGGCTTTCCTATGCTACCTTTTTTTGTTTCTACAATGATTACTCCATTAGCTCCACGGGCCCCATAAATTGCCGTTGCAGATGCATCCTTTAAAATGCTGATCGATTCAATATCACTTGGATTCAATACAGCTCCAGCAGCCTCTTCCAGAGGAAATCCATCTACGACATATAAAGGGGCATTACTTTGTGTTAAAGAGTTCCCACCTCTAATCACAATATTCATTCCAGATCCAGGCTGTCCATCATTAGAGCTCACCTGCACCCCTGCAATTCTTCCTGCAAGCGCCTGTTCAAATGTAGCTACAGGTGCCTTTTTCAAATCATCCATTTTAACTTCTCCAACAGAACCAGTCAGGTCACTCCTATTTACGGTGCCATAACCAACCACTACCACTTCATCTAATGAGGAAGCTTGATCAATCATAACTACTTTTATATTCTTTTCTAAGCCTACCTTTCTTTCTGTAATCTGATACCCCAAATAACTGAATATTAAAACATCAGTTTGCTTTGCACCACGGATTGTAAAATTTCCATCTATATTGGTTACTGTTCCGGTAGCGGAACCTTTAATCCTTACACTTACTCCTGGTATGGGAATATTATTACGATCAACCACTTTTCCTTTAATTTCAGTTTGCCTGATTTCCTTGTTCGGAGACAACATCTCTTTTTTTACTACAATGGTTTTATTTTCAATGGTATAATTTAACCCATTGGGCGACAAAGTCTGATCTAATGCGACTGTTAAGGTTGCATTTTTAAAATTCACCTTTATTCCAGGTGTTTCTTTTAGGATCTGACCATTGCATAAAACATTATATCCTGTTTGTTTCTTGATTTCCCTGAACAAGTCTACAAGTGAAATGTTATTTTGAGATAAAGTTATAGTCTGGGCATAGCTTGAGGCGTTTACCTGAACAATGGCAACAAAAACAATCAGCACTATTAACTTCATTATAACTAGATATTTTAACATAGGAGAGGCAATTCTCCCCCAGCCATAGAAAATGTAATTTTTCATTACCTTTGGTTGATTTAGGTTTAAGAGTAGTTCACATAATTATTATCTATAAACCAAGTCATTTACCGGGGAAAGACGCAACCTTTCTCCGGTTAATTAAACCGGTTTATTAAGAGTGTGTAAAATCATTCCATAACAAATACCCTCCTCCCCTCTACTTTGAAATGAACAGAGCCCGTCAATTCTATTAATTTTAATACATCTGTTATGCTTTTAAACCTGGAAATGGATCCCCAGATTAATACGTTTTTTGCTGAGGTTTTGTAAACAATCTCTACGTCATACCAGCGGGAAATCTTATTCATGACACTTCTTATGTCTTCATTGTTGAACATAAACTCATCATTCTTCCAGGCGATGACCTCCTCTGTATTTACCTTCTTTACATCTATATTGCCTTGTAGCACTTCTCCCTGCTCTCCGGGCTTAAGTACTTTCAACTGGCCGGTATCTGACTTTCCATTTGGAGAAACACTTACCTTTCCTTCTATAAGAGTAGTTCTCGAAATACTTTCATCTTGATAGGAACTCATATTAAAATGGGTCCCCAGTACCTTAACCACCTCTCTATCTGTATAGACTACAAAGGGAAGCGTTTCATTTTTAGCAACTTCAAAGTAAGCTTCACCATCCAACTCCACCGACCTCGTTTTGAGCCCAGAAAAAGACACCGGATACCTAAGAGTAGAAGCTGCATTTAACCAAACCATTGATCCATCTGGCAAACGCACCTGGTAAGTCTCCCCCTTATTAGTCGAAAGTGTATTCTGTTGTCCTTTCTTTGAATCACTCTGATTCTTGATCTCATAAACCAATTGTCCATCAGCGGTCTTTGTAATAATCACTCCAGCCTCCTGAGCTAATTGCCCTTTATCGGCAGATGAAAGGACTATTTTTTCGCCACTCGCGAGAATTAATGTAGCTCCTTGTTTACCAGGAACGACTTCCTGTTTAACCGCAAACTGTTGTTGAACCTGATTAGCCTCTCTTTTTGAAAAATAAAACAAGCCAGCAAGTCCAACAACAAGAACAACAGCAGCTGCAACATAAAAATATCTTCTCTTTTTTACTTTAGGGGTCTTATTTTTCTGATCAAGAATAACCCTTTGCGTCAGTGATTGATAGATTTCAGCCTTAACTGTTTCTTCGTCGCGCATCTGTTCCCTATCCCATTCAGTATATCTACCTAGCATTAAATGATAGGCATGATCAAAAGCAATTCTTTCTTCTTCTGAAGCAGAATTGTCATGACACTTACGGGCCAGTTCTTTAAATTCTCTGTTGGTCATATTTGGTTATATACTAATACGTCTGATTAAAAGACCTTAACCCTAGTAAGAATTTAAAATATTTTTTAAGACACTAAAAATTAAACAAGTTAGTTAAGTATTATAGGTGCCAGGATACATGTCCAAAACAAAAAATCGCCCATAGAAATACGCAACTGCTTCAATGCCAATGTAATTTGAGCTTCTACAGCCTTAACAGTAATATTTAATTTTTCTGCTATTTCTTTATTGCCCAGATACTCTTTTCTACTCATGACAAATATCTGGCGACAACGTTCTGGGAGTTCAGATATACTTTTATCCAATAGGTTGTTGATATCACTCTCATTCAGCTTATCATACATCTCCTCTTTACCCGCCAATAGCTCAAGTTCTCCTGGCTCTAAGAAAATCTTACGACTTGAAGCTGCCCTAATATGCGTTAAAACTTTGTATCGTATCGCTGTAAAAAGATATGGTTTAAGTACCATAATGCTTGACTCATTTCTTCGTATCCATAGCTGGAGCAATACATCCTGTACTATATCCTGAGCAGCGGCATCTTCCCTTAAAATAGAATAGGCAGAAAGATACAAACGCTTCCAATATTTATTATAAATATGTTTTAACGCTACTTGGCTATTCTGCCGGAGTAAATCCAACAGTTCATCATCTTCATATTCCTGGCTGATCAGCATGTTATATTTGGTTGTTCCTAATTTACATTAAAATAGGAATATGCAAAGCATAAAACTAAGTGCAAAACACAAATATGCAAGATACAAAGCTTATCCTTTTTTAACTTTTTACCTACTCACTATACTATATTACCAAAAATTGAACTATAAGTCCTTAAGAGAGAACCAAAAAAGCCTAGGAATTAATCCCAATGAATGTAAAACAATTGTTATACAGCAAATAAAAGATGACTCTATACGTTAACAATCAACGGATATTTCCATGTAAACATTACTTTTGCCAAAATTTAAACTATCTCATTTCCAATTATGAAGAAAACATTGTACGCCCTCGTTTTGTCTGTTCTTTTTTTTAGCTGTCAACAAAACCAAGAAAATGCTGCAACTTACACCCCCCGTGTATTAACTGCCAATGAAAAATTTAACGGATATCTGGAAGGTTCAGATAGTGCCTTTACAGTTCTTGTACATAAAGATGAAGCCAGTTCAAGCGAAGTAAAAGAAGAATTCAAAGTGAAATTCAGAGATACACTAGTTAAAATTCAAATTAACAAAGCTGATCCTAATTCTGCAACAGAAAAATTCTCATCAGTACAGTTCATTAACACTCAAAAAACAACCATGCTTGTTCAAATTTCCGATAAATCTGGTTTAACTGCACCGTGCTATTTATTATCCATAAAAGATGGAAAACTGGAAGTGATTAGTTTATACAGACCTTCTACTGGAAAACAGGATACTAAATATACTACCGGTATAATTAAAGTAGGAAGAGCAGGATATGTAGTTAACAACGATTTCTATATTACCAATGTTAATGCACAAGTTTATCTTATAAAAAGACAAAACCCAAATGAACGTATACAAGGCCAATTCATCCTTAATTCGCCTGATAAATCAACACTTGTATTCCTTACAGAAAAATCTCTCTACCAGGTACATTATGTGAGTGATGATGTACATAACGAAACATTTTCTAAGGCAGTACCACAGTCAGCTGCTGACCTTCCTGAATGGGTAAGAAATAATTTCATGTGGCAAAAGAATAAAAAAGGAATCACTTTTTTGAAATTTAATGACAGCGACAGAATTGTCGATATTAGAGAGTTTCAATAAAGAATAAACCTATCAAATTCATTACAGAATAAGTTTTGGGAGGCTAGTGGGCGCAATTATGTGTACATTAGACTAACAAAACTTATTTTTTATGAAACCATCCTTAAAGCTACCTCTGGTAGCCATGTTGGCAATTTTTGCATCTTGTGACAATAATAACAAGAAAAATGATTCAGCCCAGACTGGTATTTCACAGTCAAATCCTTTCTTAAAAGAAAGCAGCCTACCCTATCAAGCAGCCGATTTCAATGCCATAAAAGATGAAGACTTTAAACCTGCCATTGAAGAGGGGATGAAAATTCATCTGAATGAAATTGACAGAATTGCTAACAATCCTGAAGAGCCAACTTTTGAAAATACACTTGTTGAAATGGAAAAAAGTGGTCAAATGCTTCAGAGAGTAAATAACGTTTTTGGTTTGATTACAAGTTCAAACACAAATGACGATTTACAAAAAATACAAGAAGAATTAGCACCAAAGCAAGCCGCTCACCAAGATGCTATATATCTAAATGCCAACTTATTCAAGCGCATCGAAGCAATATATAACAACAAGGAAAAACTTAAATTAGATTCAGAATCTCTAAGATTAATAGAATATTACTATCAAAAATTTGTATTAGCTGGTGCCAAACTATCTGAGGATGCTAAAGCAAATCTTAAAAAACTAAATGAAGAAGAAGCTTCATTAAGTGCCAAATTTGCAAATCAAACACTTGCAGCAGCTAAGGCTGGTGCTCTAGTGGTTGATATGGTAGCAGAATTAGATGGCTTAACCGAAGTTGAAATTACCGCAGCTGCACAGGCAGCTAAATCTGCGAATAACGAGGGAAAATGGTTATTATCTCTTCAAAACACAACACAACAGCCATTCCTGCAGTCCCTATCTGATAGGGATACTCGAAAAAAATTATTTGATGCATCCTGGAATAGAGCCGAGAAAAATGATGACAACGATACAAGAAAAACAATTGTTCAAATTGCAAAAATTAGAGCAGAGAAAGCCAGCTTAATGGGGTTTCCTAATTATGCAACCTGGAAATTGCAGGATCAGATGGCTAAAACCCCAGCCGCTGTAGAGTCATTTTTTGCCAAATTAGTACCTTCTGCAACCGCAAGGGCGAAAACAGAAGCTGCAGAAATTCAAATATTAATTGACCAGCAAAAGGCAGGTTTTAAACTGGAAGCATACGACTGGAACTACTATGCAGAACAGGTACGTAAAGCAAAGTATGATTTGAACGAAAGTGAGATTAAGCCATACTTCGAAATGAATAACGTACTTAAAAATGGTGTCTTTTATGCAGCTACCAAACTTTATGGAATAACCTTTAAAGAACGTAATGACCTGCCTGTTTACCATAAAGATGTTAAAGTTTATGAATTATTTAATGAGGATAAAACTGCAATTGGTTTGTTTTACTATGACTTCTTTAAACGGGATAACAAATCTGGTGGTGCCTGGATGGATAACATGGTAGGCCAATCCAAATTGCTGGGAACTAAACCTGTTATTTTTAACGTATGTAACTTTACCAAACCTGCAGAAGGACAACCCGCATTGATTAGCTTTGATGAAGTAACAACCATGTTCCATGAGTTCGGTCATGCTTTACATGGATTTTTCGCAAATCAACAATACCCAAGCTTATCAGGGACTAATGTAGCTAGAGATTTTGTAGAGCTTCCTTCTCAATTTAATGAACATTGGGCTGTAAATTCTGAGGTTTTTAAAAATTATGCAGTTCATTACAGTACAGGCGAGCCTATGCCCCAGGTATTAGTTGATAAATTAAAGAAAGCTGCCGATTTTAACCAAGGTTACGCATTAACAGAAGTTCTTGCTGCAGCGGCTTTGGATATGCAATGGCATAGTCTTTCGGCAACAGCTCCAGTCCAAAATGCCAATAACTTCGAAACAGATGCATTAAAGAAAACTGGATTGAGCTTATCTTATGTGCCTCCACGCTATCGTTCAAGTTTTTTCAAACACATTTGGGGCAGTGGTTACGCTGCAGGATATTATGCTTACCTGTGGAGTGAAATGTTGGACCATGATGCTTTTGCCTGGTTTGAAGAAAATGGAGGTTTAACTAGAGTAAATGGGCAGCGTTTTCGTGATATGATTTTGTCTAAAGGTAATACAGAAGATTATGGAAAGATGTTCCGTAACTTCAGAGGTCAAGAGCCAAGTATCAAAGCTTTACAAAAATACCGCGGCTTACTTTAAAACAGCTAAACAAATCAATAGAAAGGGCCTAATCATTAAATTTTGATTAGGCCCTTTTGTTTCTAAGACAGTATTTAATCTTTATGTTTAAAGCTTTTTAATAAGCTCTTGTGCTTGATCAAAATTACTCGTTCCAGAAGGAATTTTTTCCAACCAGGCTATGGCCTCCTGATTATTTTTTTCTTTAATATAACTTAAAGCCATATAATAAGCAGCATCATATTTAAACACCGATGCTCCATCATATATTTTTGTTAAAACTGTTCTAGCCTCAACCGTTTTTCCTGTTTCAATAAGCGATACACCGTAATAATAAGCTACCATGGAATTGTCTGGATTATCTGCATATTCTTTTTGCAAAATATCAGAAGCGGAGATAAAATCACCGGAATTATAAAAATCCGCGGCCTTTTCCAAACTATTTTTATTATCCTCACCACGTTCTACTACAGACATTTCTTTACTGATAGCATATTTTTCATACAGTCCAGCCGACCAGGGTGCCCAAACCAATAAACCAATAACTAAAATAGCAGCAACACTTATCCATTTTAAATAAGGCTTCATTGAAATTATTTTAGGAGTTGTAATCGTTTTTGTCTCTAAAGATGTTTCATCTTTAAAATATTCTTTATTTAATGAGGCTAGTGTTGCTTCAACCTTTGCATCTGCCTCAGATGGGGCAATCCTCATTTTTAATGTCTGATGAACATTTTTATATTCAGCAAGCATTCCCTGCAGTTCAGGATCTTCTTGAATAGAAAACTCAAACTCCGTTTTCTCCCGGTGCTCCATGTCGCCCTCAAGGTAACGTGCCACAGCTAATAATTTCTCCTCGTTCATCATTATTCTTCCGTTTTATCAGATTGAACCATTTTTATCAGAGATGCCATGCATTCAGATTTCTTTTTTCTCAGGTAACCATATGTAACACCTAGGGTTTCGGCCACTTTTTCCTGCGCTTCACCTTTCATGCTCCATGAAATGATTTCTTTGCAGCGTTCACCTAATTTTTCAAATGCTTTGAAAAACAACTTCGACTGCGCTTCCTGCTTTTCCAGATCATCTGCATTTGCAAAAGTATCTTCTCCGATATGTAATAAATCCTCCTCGCTATTTGTTACCGGTAGAATCGATCTTTTTTTTAATTCATTCAACCATTTACGTTTACATATCAATAAGATATAAGGCTCAAAGGGACAGGTAAGTTCCAATGTTTTGTATTTCGCCTGCTTATATACATCCATCAATGCTTCCTGAAAAATATCTCCGGCATCGTCTTCACTCCCATTATTGAATATAATCCAGGATTTCACTTTAGCCGCGCAACGCTTATATATCTCATTAATAACCATGGTATCATTATTTACCAGGCCAATAATAAAACGCTGATCAGAATGTATGTTTTTAGCCATTAACGAATTTATAAGTGATCATCTAATCACGAATTTATAAATCTTTTGATAGCTGAGTGAAAAAAATAATTAAAGATGGGGGTAACAATTTTCGAAGACCATTGATATCTATTCAAATCATCCAATGGCGAACGCTGAAAAGCCTGAAAAGAGTAAGCAAATTTTTAAAATTAGAACCATGAAATCTTTAAACTTAACATCAGCATTATTTATCGTATTGATTGCTTTAGGCGTAGCCTGTAAAAAAGAAAATCCTGGCGGCGATAAAAACACAACAAAATCAGCTAAAGAATTTACAGCCAAATATGGCGCTCAAAAACAAATTCGAGAAATTAACGCTTCAGCGCTTCCTCAAACTATTACCTTTTTAGATGGCACTAAAATAACTTTCCCAGCTGGATCCTTAACTAAAGGAGGTGTTCCAGTTACCGGAACTGTACGTGTAGAAGTTTATGAAGTATTAAAAAGAAGCGGTATTATATTCTCAGGTGCAAATACAAATCACTCTTCCGGTGCCCCACTTTCTTCTGATGGTTTCATCTTTATTGATGTAAAATCAAATGGCGTAAGTGTAGATCAAAATCTGAATGTACCTGTTCAGATTGCAATTCCGGCGAAAAGAGATGGTAGTACTCAACTTTGGGTTGGTGTTGATCAGGAAGGCAAGCCTTTAGTAGCTGATGAAGACAACAAAATGGCATGGGCTGATCCAAGAAAAGGTGACGGTGCAGGACCAAATGGAGTAGTTGCTGTTCAGAATGCTTTTACCTTTAATTTTGGAACACTGGGATGGATTAACTGCGACGTATTTTACAACTATACTAACCCTAAAACTACAGTAAGAGTTGAAGTTTTAAATAACCCTGGTTCAATGGCAAGTTTCTTCTCATATACAGGTGAAACTTATGTATACTTCTGTGCAAAAGGAAGTAACGTAGTAGCACAACTTTATACTCCTGATGGCCCAAATAAAGTAAAAAGCTATGACAACATGATGCCAATCGGTTCTGAAGGTCGTATGATCTCTTTCTCGATCAAAGATGGTAAATTCTATTATGCAGCACAGGACATCACCATTTCTGCTAATCAAAATATAACATTGACACTTGCAGAAACTACAGAAGACGCAATTCAGACTGCCATAAATAGTCTTAACAATTATTAGAAATCCCTATGAATGCGCTATCATGGTAAGGCCCCTATAAATGGGGCTTTGCCTTTTTCTATTTATTTTTAATGGCAATTGCGCTCTGATTTATAAATATATTGTTAAATTCATTTTCAATTATGAAAAGACGGCTACAATTGCACTCACTATTTTTCGGAACCGTTTTAGCACTCTCGTTGATAGTGCCCGAAATATATGCTCAAACTAACCAACTGTCTGTAGCAAAACCCCCTCTTGTATTAACTATGCCGGAAGATACTGTTCCTGCAATTATTCATCATACTATAGAAAATGGAGTTGTAAAGTTTAGTTCTACATTACGGCCACTCAGACAGATTGCAGGTGCACCTGAACCTTTTTACTCGTATTTCTGGGAATTCGGTGATGGTCAGTTTTCATTTGAAAAAGAACCGCAACATATTTATCGTGATGACCTGATATACAAAGTACGTCTATATGCTACCAATAGTTACGATGATGGAAAACGTCCTCCAACCAGACCTAAACCTCTAAAACCAGGAAGCAGCAGACCCGTATTAGCTGCAACAAATCCAGCTGCGGGATCTCAATTTTTTAAATCAGGTGGTAATGTTGAAATGAAGACCAATTGTATGCCTAAACCTGGAGATGATATGATGCTGGTTTTAGGTTACCGAAATAAACCTGAGAATGGTATTGCCAGCTTAAATGGCACCTTATCCATTTTATATAATGATAAAGAATTTAACAAGGATAACTTTGAACTTGCCGAAAGTCGTACATATAATCAGGAGAAGACAACGACACTAAATCAGCAGGGAAGCTTTGCTTCATTAAAAGTCAATAAAGCGCCTGTTTATTACGCAGCATTAAATGGTCTTGATAGAAATGACCTTCTCTCAGAGACATATAACAACCTTGTAATTGACCCTGAGGGCACAGCTTTGATCAAGGAAAAAATGGCTGCATACAGGAAAAATGAAAGCTGGAAGTTTGAAAACCTAAAGTCTGGAGAGGAGAAGTTTATATTCCTTAATTTCAAGACTACCCCAGAGATGATTAAAGATACCAATGCTGTAGTAAAACTAACTGGTGTATTCATGCCCGACAACCCTTTGGCTACAACTGAACTTTTCACCATAGAACTTCAGATCGTTGCTTCTCATGACCCAAACAAAATGATGCTAAAAAACAGCAGAATGAATTTCCGCTTTACAGGAAAAAATAGAAAATTAACTTACAAAGTAAGATTCCAGAATACAGGTAAGGGACCAGCAAAAAAGGTAGATGTAGGTGTTGCCATTGCTGAGGTACTTGATAAGGGCTCAATAGAAATATTAGATTCAAAACCGAAAATCACTCCTGGCAAACCTAGCTACACCAACCAGAGTTATCTGGATACGGTTAGCAGGGCCGATAGTATTCACTTTGTTTTTAACAACATCTACTTACCCGGCACCCTACAAAAAGGTGTAAAAGATGCCGACTCTACCATGGGTTTTATCGAATATAAAATAGGTTTCAAAGAAAAGCCTAAAAAGCTACCTTTTAAAAGCGGTGCGGCAATTGTGTTTGATAAAAATGAACCCATTTATACCAATAAAGCCACAGGAAGATATAAAATGGGGCTATCGCCTGGAATAATTGCTGGTTATGGTTTTCCTTTTAAAAACGGGAATACTCCTTTAACAGGGCAAAAGAACATTACCTTTGGACTAAGCCTAGCACCTTATGCGCCTCATAGATACTACTGGCAGGTAGAACTTTATGCCAGTACTTTTGCTGAAAAAGAATATCCTGTTTCCCGAATTATGGGTAGTGAGAGGCTAGTACCCATTGAGGTAAATGGCAAGCGGCAAGAAGCCAGGTTAAAATACGCCGACAGTACCGTAAGGACGAAAGTAATGACCATTAATATTGTTCCATTACAAATGCGTTATAACTTTAATAAATACTTTGGAGCAGGTGTAGGCACAATGGTTTCTATTGATGTGGATAAGCAGTCGACACCTAAAAAAGAAGCTCATTATGAAGTGCCAAATGCTGTAGGTGTAGGTCAGGAAGTCATTATTAAAAATGCTTTTGACAAAGTGAGCAGTAGCTTTAAAGATTTTCAAAATACCATGTTTGCCGATATCCAAGTTGGCAAGGTGCGTGTAGGTCCTGCACTTGGTTTTAGGTATCTGTACACCTTTCAGGGTAATGGAAATAGATTAATCACTTATTTAACGTGGAAATTCTAACTAAAATCCTGCTGATTTGCTTTTCCTTTTCTGGTTTTGCAATTGCACAAAAGCCTATTGCTGTACCACAAACAATTGTTAAAACTCTAGACTCCTTAAAAAAACAAGACAATCTATCGGATTGGTTGTACACAAGAATAGATTACAGCTACACAACTCCCAGGCAAAGCCTACCTTTCCTGATGAATACAGAAAAAGAAATGTGGCGAAAACCCAACTCTACTTCTGAAAAAGAAGCATGGCTAATGCTGTTAAGTAATCAGGGATACAACCAAATGTACACTGGCAATATCCTTAACTCTATCAATTGTTATGAACAAGCTTATAATTACGTTGTCACCCATAAATTAAATGTAGAGGGTATTGCTGATTATGTTTTAAAACCCTGGGCAAACAATTATACCCGTTTGGGTGATTATGAGAAAGCGCTATTTATACAGCAAAAGACACTTGACTATGCCAGGAAAGAACATAATGATGGCTTAGCGATTTCTGTTTATAACAATATGGCTATTTCCTATCGTTCTTTAGGCGATTTCAAAAAAGCTGAGGAGTGCATCCGATTAGGAACAGAAAAGACCAATGTAAATGCTATATCATTGGTTCTGTTAGACAATACTCTTGCTGACATATATAACGACAAAGAGGAACTTGATCGAGCAGAACAAGTCATTAAAAGAAATATTATCCGTCAACAGAAACTAAAACCAAATTTTGAAACCGCTTACTGGCTCTTAAGTAGTTATATTACTGCAGGTGATATTCAACAAAAAAAACAAAAGTTTGCTGATGCACAAAATAGTTATAACCGTGCTTTAACTATTAATGATCAATATTATAAAGGGAATAGACTTAGAGAAAAAGCTTATACGCTTATACAACTTGGTAAAATTAAACTTACACAGAAGAATCCTGTTCAAGCGATTGTGTCCTTCAACCAGGCACTTACAACATTCGGACTTACAGATTCCGTTCTAAGGTTCAATAAGGAAAGAATATTTGGAGATAATCGTCTGATCGATGTTTTCTATCAGAAATCCATCGCCTATAACCAAATTGGGCAGGATAAATTAGCTTTAGAGAATATTCAGTTATCATTGCTATCTGCAGATAGGATCCGCTTTGAACTAGCTGACGCAAAAACCAAACAGCGTTTCCAATCAGCTACAAAAGACATGGCAGAAAGGGCTATTGCCATTGCTTTCCGATTACTAGAAAAAACGAAACAGCATCAATATGCAGCCATTGTTGTGGATATTATAGAGCAAACACGTGCTCGTACTTTATTGGATGATATCCGAAGAAATCAGCAACAACTTACTTTATCGACCAAAGACCCTTTATTTGAACAAAAAGCAAAACTTGAACAAGCTATTGCTTACAATGAAAAAGAACTTTTACAAGGCACTGAGACTCCAAATGAAGTTGAAAAACGTAATGCCGAACTAAAGTTTAAACTGGAGACTCTTGAAAAGGATTTAGTAAAACGCTATCCCTCATTGGCCATAAATAAAGACATCAGCTCTGCTAAAAAATTATTGCCACAGCTGCCCTCTAACATTCATTTTATAGAATTTTTTTCTGGCAAAGAGTATCTCTATGTAGCCGAAATCTACAACAATCAGGTGAAGCATATTAAAAGAATCAATAATGCAGAACAAGTAAAGAAAAACATTTTTGATTTCGTGAACATTTATTACCACCATGGCCCGGCAGCTATGATGAACCAACCAGAGACTTTTTTCAAATCCTCAAACCAGATCTATAACACTTTACTAAAGGATTTTAATTTTCAAAAGAATGACAAGCTCATTATTATCCCCGATGAGGTAATTGGCTATCTTTCTTTTGATGGCTTAATTACCGACAATAAGTACCAGCCTAATATTGCCGAATGGCCGTACCTTATAAAAAAACTTTCCGTTTCTTATGCCTTTTCTATTCAGACCTGGGTTAATCAATCAAAAAAAAGAAGTCATCCTCAGCAAAACTTTGCAGGTCTGTTTATCACACATCAGAATAAAAGTAAACAATACATCCCTGCAGTAGCAAAAGAAGCCGAAGCAATAGAAAAAATTATTGATGGTGATTTTAGAAGAGACAATAACGCACAAGTAAAGGATTTTTTCAATGCCTTTGATAAAGCTGGGGTTTTACATATCAGTACTCATTCCTATCTATCAGGTACACAAAAAGAACCCACATTAGCATTTAATGATGCTGAGGTTTTCTTATTCGAATTATCAGCAAGGAAAGCTGCTCCAGATCTAGTTGTACTCAGCGCTTGCAGAACCGCAGATGGTGTCATGAACAATGGTGAAGGCATCATAAGTTTAAGTAGAGGTTTTGCTGCCATAGGAACTGGTGGAACCATTGCTGGTCTATGGAATGTAAATGATAAAGCCGCATCAGAAATTACAGCCAATTGTTATACCAATATATTACAGGGTCAGAAAACCAGTACAGCCTTACATCTGGCAAAATTACAATGGTTGGAAAATAAACAACGCCCTGTACAGGAATGTCTCCCTTATTATTGGGACGCATTGATTTATATGGGCTATGATAAAAATATTGATTTAAAACCTGCGCGTAACCATTTTATAAATTACGCGCAGCTTAGTGCATTGGCTTTAACTGCCTTTCTAGGAATCTGGTTCCTGATAAAAAAGAAATCTATTTCTCCTGCTTCAAAATTGAAACGCCCAATGGCGGGATGTTAAGTAAAATAGAATATTCTCTTTCATGACAGCCTATCTTTTCAGCTGGAATTAATTTATTATTCAGCTTTCCACTACCAAAAAACTCTTTAGCATCTGTATTAAAGATTTCTTTCCATTTAGCTTTAAAAGGGATGCCTACACGATATTTCTCTCTGTAAACAGGTGTTAGATTCAAGATTACAATCAATGTATCTTTTGCTTTCTTTCCTTTTCTGATATAGACATAAATTGAATGCCTTCCATCATCAGCACTAATCCATTCAAACCCTTCATAAGAAAAACTATGCTCATACAAAGCTGGTTCAGATATATAAAGTTTATTTATAGCACGAACAGTTTTCTGCATCCCTATGTGTGGGGCATGTTCCAATAAATGCCAGTCCAGCGAATTTTTAAAATCCCATTCATGAGTCTGCGCAAATTCATTACCCATAAACAATAATTTAGTACCCGGATGTGTAAACATATACGCATAAAGCACCCTCAGATTAGCAAACTTTTGCCATTCATCACCAGGCATTTTATAAATCATGGATGACTTACCATGCACTACTTCATCATGTGAAAACGGAAGCATAAAATTCTCCGTAAAAGCATATGTCATGCTAAAAGTGAGCTGGTAATGATGATACCTGCGATTTATAGGATCATTTTTAAAGTACTTTAACGTATCGTTCATCCAGCCCATCATCCATTTCATACCAAAACCTAAGCCCCCATCATGTACAGGATGTGTAACTCCAGGATAAGTACTACTCTCTTCGGCAATAGTATGCACCCCTTCATAATTCCCATACACAGCTATATTCAAGTCTTTAAGAAATTGGATAGCACCAAGGTTTTCAGAACCGCCAAACTCATTTGTAGCAGCCTCTTCAGCCTTTCTGGAGAAATTGAAATAAAGCATAGATGCAACAGCATCTACCCTCAACCCATCAATATGAAAATGATCAAGCCAATACAAGGCATTACTAATTAAGAAGGACCTTACCTCATTTCTATCATAATTGAAGATATAAGATTTCCAATCAGGATGAAACCCCTTTCTCATATCAGAATGCTCATATAAATGGGTACCATCAAAATTATAAAGCCCATGTGCATCCCCCGGAAAATGAGATGGAACCCAATCTAATATAACTGCAATATTATTTTTGTGAAGTTCATTAATCAGATACATTAATTCCTGTGGGGTACCATGCCTGGAACTAGCTGCAAAATAACCTGTTATCTGATATCCCCAGGATGGAAAATAGGGATATTCCATAATCGGCATTAACTCCACATGCGTGAAACCCATATCCAACACATAAGGCACCAGACTATTGGCTAATTCCACATAAGTCAACACTCTATCTGGCTCACTAGGATCACGTTGCCAGGACCCCAGATGAACTTCATAAACCGACATTGGTTTATCTAAAGCATTTAACTTTGGTCTTTTATTTAACCAGGCTTTATCTTTCCATTTATAGTTATTATCCCAAACTATACAAGCTGTTTTAGGAGGATGCTCCCATCTTTTTGCATATGGATCACCCTTTTCAACTTCAATTCCCTCAAATCCTTTGATGAGAAACTTATACATATCACCTTTAGATACGCCTGATATAAACCCCTCCCAGATACCTGAACTATCCAAACGGAGGTTTAGTGGATGACTGGTCCTATTCCATTCGTTAAAGTCACCAATAACATGTAATTCCTGTGCATTCGGTGCCCAGACTGAGAAATAAACTCCCGCAACCTCATTAACAACAATAAGGTGTGCACCAAACTTTTCGTAAAGGCGGAAGTGCTTGCCAGATACAAATAAAGAAATATCAAATTCAGTAAATAAGCTATGCGCAAGCACTTTCGTCATCAGTTATATATTTTTATGCTAGTGAAATTCTTATTTGATTTAAAACGCAGACAGTTGTTTTCATCAATCTGATAATCAACAACATCATTTTCATCAACTGTGATCTTATTTACATTAAATGGTAATCCAATAATTTTAAAATCGTACAACTCATAATTTGGCGTGTAAAGACCATCTACAGTTTGCTCGATATTCATTAAATACTGCGTTCCTTTAACGTTAAACTTCTTTTCTGAATAGATATCTTGCTCATACGCAAAAGTATCTCCATGATCTTCAAATAAGAAAGAGTTTACTTCGTAATCACTGTAATAAATATTCAACAAAACTTCATCAATATTTTTTTCTCCTACATACTGCATTACTGGGTATTCAGGGATTACGGAACCTGCCCTTACAAATAAAGGCATCTGATCTAATGGAGCCTGTATGTTATGCTCGCTTTCTCCTTTTAATATTTCATGCGTCCAGAAGTTATACCATTTACCTTTAGGCAGATATACCATTCTTGATACTGCCCCTTGTTCTAATACAGGACAAACCAAAATTTTATCACCGAATGTAAACTCATCCTGACGGAAGCTCATACTAGCATTTTCTTGTTCCAGCATAACCAATGGTCTGAGGATAGGGAATCCGTAACGGTGATGCTCCCAAAAAACGGAGTACAGATAAGGCATTAACCTGTAGCGTAATTCTATATAGGTTCTGTTGATGCTTGTATATGGTTCTCCAAAGCTCCATGGTTCACGTTCAGCTGTATCTCCAGCAGAATGAGCACGCATAAATGGAGAAAATGTACCCAATTGAATCCATCTCGTAAACAATTCACCATCCGGTTCTCCACTAAAGCCACCTATATCTGTTCCACAAAATGGTACACCAGAAATAGACATTCGCTGACACTGGATATTCCCTATTTTTAAATGCTCCCAGGTTGCCACATTATCGCCAGTCCAAACACAACCATAACGTTGCATACCTGAATATCCTGCACGGGTTATGGTAAATGGACGTTTGTTCCTCATTAACTTTTTAAGACCATCATATGTAGAACGCACCATTTGCATTCCATAAACATTATGTGCCTTGCGATGTGAACCACGATAACCGTCGTAATTATGCCTTACATCATTAGGAAAAGTGCCTGAACCAAATACTGCCGGTTCATTCATATCATTCCATACGCCTGCAACGCCTATATCGACCATCTCTTTATACAATTTACCCCACCAATCTCTTACAGCTGGATTCGTAAAATCAGGAAACTGACATCTGCCTGGCCAAACATGTCCCTCCATAAAGTAATCGTCACTTCTTCTACAGAAGAAATTATTTTCCTTACCTTCTTTAAACACCCAATAATTATCATCCACTTTAATCCCTGGATCAATCATCACAACGGTTTTAAAACCATCATTCGCGAGTTCCTTAATCATGCGCTTAGGGTCAGGGAAATGATTTTTGTTCCAGGTAAAACAACGATAACCATCCATATAATCAATATCCAGATATATAGCATCGCAAGGAATATTTCTTGATCTGAAGCCTTCAGCTATTTCCTTTACCTTTTTCTCAGGATAATAACTCCATCTGCATTGATGATAACCTAATGCCCATTTTGGGGGCATAGGATGGGTACCTGTAAGGGTTTGATACCTTTTAACCACATCCATTAAATGGGGACCGTGGATATAATAATATTGCAACTCACCGCCATCAGCCCAAAAACTGGTCTTGTTTTGATCTTCTTTACCGAAGTCAAAATAGGAACGGAATGTATTGTCGAAAAATATACCGTAAGCAGCCTGATGATGTACACCGGTATAAAAAGGTATGGTACGATACAAAGGATCCTGATCCCAACCAAAAGAGTAGGCATCTGTATTCCAGTTTTGGAAATGACGGCCTCTTAAGTTCATATTCCCCGACTTATCTCCCAGTCCGAAGAAGTTCTCATCAGGAAGGCACTTCTTGGTAGCATACACATAATAACCGCCAAATTCAACATTCTCTTCCCAGTGCATAGCAGACTCGTCTTCACTCATTACCATCTGACTGCTGTTTTCAACAAAAGAGATGTTAAAATCGCTCTTTCTAACCTTACAGGTTATAGTATTCGTTGAAATGGTATAATAAGCATCCTGATTTTCCAATTTAAAAGTAGTCACTTTCTGGTCTACTACAGGAACTGCATATGAAAAGTCGTCTAGAAAAACACCATGCGGCGCCATTCTTACCCTAATCATCTCATCGCTAACTACCCTGATTTCAACACGGGCATCACCATCTGAAAAATAGAACTTGTTCCCCTCGGCATGAACCTGCTGTACTGCACTTAGATATTTTTTAACGATAGGCTTAGGGCCAGAAACAGGATTATTTAAATGCTGTACGGTTTCTTCTGTATCAGCTCCTGTCACTACATTCTCGTTTATGTCGTTTTGTTGATTATTTAATTCTTCCATGAAAACCCCTCATTAAGTAGAAAAAACACGAGTCACTTTACTTCGTGTACTTTATACAACTAAGGTGTTAAAATTTCTATTAAAACCAAAGAGTTATTATGAGATAAAATTATAGTAACAAAAAGGCCCTGACGTGAATGTCAGGGCCTTAAATCAAAAAAAAGAATATTTTTTATGGATTAAATGTATATGACATATAATACAAAGCACCTACCGAAGGGTTACCATATGAAGTGAAATAGTATTTATTCAGAAGATTTGAACCACCAATTTTAATCATAGAATTCACTGATGGAACTTTCAGGTTAACCTGTGCGTCTATAGTACCATATGCAGGAACTTCACCAGATGAAAATGAGCTGTTCCAGTAAAATTTCTCCTGCCAGCGATAAGCAGCATTAAAGCCAACATTTTTAATGATCTCTTTATTTCCAAAACCTAAATTGTAACGCATTTTAGGTGTGTTAAAATCATTAATATAATCATCAGGAAGATCTCCAATTTCATTATAAGACACATTTCCACTTAGATTAAACTTACCAAGCAAATAATCTAAACCTAAAGCAGCACCATAAGAGTCTACCTTTCCTTTTGCGTTAACAGGTACTCCGAATTTAGTAAATGTGCCATCCTTATTATCCTGATATACATCAACACCTGTAATAAAGTCCTTATAAATATTATAATATGCATAAGCATCTATCATAAATTTAGGGCCTAATAACCCTTTATAACCTACTTCGTAGGCTTGAACACTTTCAGGACGAACCCCCTTAGGGTCAAAATCATATGCTTTTAACAGTCCTGGGTTTGGTGTTCCACTAGCAACTGAAGAAAGAAAAGCACGATAACTTACATCTGTATACGGTTTATTGGTAAATAATGAATATTTATTTAAACTAGATGGCAGCCCACCTATTAAACGCTGTGAACCACCTCCTACAGAAAGATCAATATATTGGTTTTGAGTAGTAGGATTGCGATATCCAGTTTGATAAGAAAGGCGAATATTATTATTTGGAGCTACAGTAAACACACCAGTTACTCTTGGTGTGAAACGACCTTCAAAATTACTGCTCTTATCATATCGGCCAGAAACGGTTAGTTTTACTTTCTCATTAAATATTTTTTTACCCAATTGAGCAAAAGCACCATATTCTTTAATATCAATTTTATTGTTCAGATCGTCGAAAATTGTACCACCAGAACGTAACTGAAAAATACGATAGGAAGAACCTAACTGAAACTCTACTACATTATTGAAGACATTACTGAAATTGTACATTCCTTCATAATGATAAAGGTTCGTTTTATCATTAAACTTAGCTCCATACTGCCCTTTAACAAAATCAGTACTCGCAATTGTAGTATTCATAATTTTATCTTTCGCTGCTTCAAACTGTTGAGAACCAGGCTCAAAGCGTCCCTGATTAGCAACAGCTCTAGCTGCTGCATGTGCTTCTGCATCAGTTTTACCCAATGCCTTTGCACCGATAAAATTACCTACATATTGAGGGAACCAATCTTTTGACGCCTTAGATTGTTCATTGATATAACTTCCTAAAATTGAAGAGATATAAGAATCTCCTGAGCGTTCCTGTGTAGTATATCCTTTAATAAAAAAATCTTCTCCTTTCAATTCCAGCTTAAATTGTCCGATACTGAAATTACGTAATGAATAACGGTCAGACCCGGTATAAACAGAGGTTCCAGTTCCCCAGTTTGCCTGTGCTATACCTTCGATAGTATTTGTAAACTTATAGTGTAAAGAGCCTGAAGCCTTTAAAGATTGTGTTTGATAATCTACAAGATAACGTTCATCATATCCTGTCCTTGAAACATTCTGATCTGGAAGTAATCCCGGATTAGCTAATCCTGCCACAAAGGGCTTAAACCTCGCATCAGTACTTAAAAAGCCATTTAGCGCTGCCAGACCATTTGGATCAGATTTAAAAGCTGCAATCTGATCAGCAGTTGGAGGTACGGGTAAATTCAGTGCAGCCTGCACGAAACCAGATGTTCCTGCATTTAATACAGCTTGCGCTACATTTTTCATATTCTGACTCACCTCATCTCCATAAACATTTACACCATCATAATTTGGATCTGAATTTCTATCACCAGATTTAACCTGTCGTGAATTTCTATCAAAATTTTTAAAATTATCGGCTTGCCAATCTTGTGCCTGAAGGAATGAGAATGTACCTTTTACCGCAAACTTATTATTCCATGCTTTGGCCATACGTACATCTAACTGATTAAACTGCTGATTACTCGTATTGGCATCATTCACATGGTTAACACCTGTTTTAAAAGAAAAACTTGCTCCCTGGTAGTTAAATGGATTTTTCGAAGTCATCAACATCGTTCCACTAATCCCCCCTGCTCCATACAAAGCTGAAGATGCACCTGGTAGTAACTCCACATTATCTAGATCAAGGTCTGAAATACCAATAATATTACCTACAGAGAAATTTAACCCCGGAGCCTGATTGTCCATCCCATCTACGTACTGATTGAAACGGGTATTCCCGTTTGAGTTAAATCCACGGGTATTCACTGATTTAAAAGTTAAACTTTGAGTACTGATTTCTACTCCTTTCATGTTTGCTAAAGCATCATAAAAAGAAGGAGCAGAAAGCTCTTTAATTGCTGCTGGTCCCATTCGTTCTACAGAAACCGGAGATTCAAGAATTCGCTCTGGCGTTCTGGATGCGGAAATAACCACCTCCTGTCCTAAAATAACTGTAGGCTCCAACTCAGTAGTTACACCTGAACTAGCACCTGTAATCTCCCGTTCTACCGACACATACCCCAGAAATGAAATTACCAAGTAAAAGGAGCCTTTCTTGTTGTACTAAATGAATACCTGCCATTTGCATCCGTTGCCGTTCCACTGGTAGTGCCTTTTACTGTAACCCCAACACCTGGTATTGGTTGTTTAGTAAGCTTGTCGGTAACTATGCCACTAATGACGACACTTTGTGCGTGAACAGAAAATCCGGCTAGACATAACAAGAGTGCATAGGTCGCTTTTGTAAACATTTTCTTCATACAATTTAATTAAGTTTTGATTTAACATAAACTTAATTAAATTCTTCTGATTAACAAATAACATTCCTCAAATATTTATTCGATAAAAAATCAAATCATTGCGTTTCAATAAAGTTTTATGTTAAATTGCCATAGCAAAATTTCAGGATAATAGATTTATAGCATAATTTATACTTTTATACCAGATTATGACAAGTAAAATAAAGGCATTCATTTGCGTTATCATCCCTATATTATTGGTTTTCGCTCTTAATACCAAATTCGGGAATATCCCTCCAATCTTAAAGTTCTTAAACCCTTTTACCGGATTCTGGCAAAATGCAGAACATCTAACAGTTAAAAAAAACAATAAAATTATCTTAAAGGGTACACATCAAACAGTAGATATTGCATTTGATGACCGTATGATTCCTCATATTTTTGCACAAAATGACCACGATGTATACTTTGCTCAAGGTTATGTTACGGCGATGCATCGTTTACTACAAATGGATTTTCAAACCAGATTTGCAGCTGGAAGAATTTCGGAAGTAGTTGGTGAAAAAGCATTGGAATTAGATAAATACCAACGTAGAATGGGTATGGTTTATGGTGCTGAACAATCCTTAGAGGGCATCATGGCTTCACCTGAATCTAAAGAAATGATCATGGCATATACTGCTGGTGTAAATGCTTATATCAACTCACTTTCTGCAGCAAAATTACCTATTGAATATAAAATACTGGATTTTAAACCTGAACCCTGGACACCTCTAAAATGTGCATTACTATTAAAACAGATGTCGGCCGTACTAGCCATGGGCTCTGATGAATTTTATATGACGAATATCAAGGAAAAGTTTGGAGCAGATGTCGTTAAAGATCTTTTCCCTGATTATCCCTTTAAAGAAGACCCTATAATTCCGGTAGGCACCAAATGGAATTTCACACCTTTGCCTATTCCAAAAATTCCAGCATCTTTTGATGAGGCTATAACCTCTCCTATTAAAACAAAACAGAAAGAGGAGGGGATTGGCAGTAATAACTGGGCCCTATCTGGTTCAAAAACTGCATCGGGTTTACCAATTCTTGCGAATGACCCACACCTCGATTTGTCATTACCCTCCATCTGGTATCAGATTCAACTCCATTCTCCCGGCTTAAATACTTACGGTGTATCTTTGCCAGGCGCCCCAGGTGTTGTTATTGGCTTTAATCAGGATATTGCATGGGGTGTAACCAATGTTGCTGCAGATGTATTAGATTTTTATCAAGTTAAATTTAAAGATAATACTCACAAAAACTACTGGTATAATAACCAATGGAAGGGTACCACTAGCAGGTTGGAAAAAATTGTGGTCAGAGGTGGCAAGAATATAATAGATACCGTTATTTATACACATCATGGCCCTGTAGTCTATCTTCAGCAACCTAAAGATTTTTCGAAAGCAAAGAACATTCCAGTTGGAAACGCATTAAGATGGATTGCTCATGAAAAATCAAATGAGTTAAAAACATTTTACATCTTAAACAGGGCTAAAAATTATGAGGATTATCGTAAAGCCTTAACATTCTATACTGCTCCCGCGCAGAACTTCATTTTTGCATCTGCACAAAATGATATTGCAATAACTGCCAATGGGAAATATCCCTTAAAATGGAAAGATCAGGGTAAGTTTATCCTGGATGGCTCAGACCCACAAAATGACTGGCAGGGATGGATCCCAGCTTCACAAAACCCAACTGTTAAAAACCCGGAAAGAGGCTTTGTAAGCTCGGCAAACCAATCATCTACAGACCCAAGCTATCCTTATTATATTAACTGGGAGTTTAGCCCATACGAACGGGGAAAACGTATAAACGATCGATTAAGTGTGATGAAAAATGCTACGGCTGACAGCATCATTAACATGCAAACCGATAGTTATAGTATTCATGCTCAAAATATCCTTCCAACCATTCTAGGTCTGATTGATAAAAGTAAACTAAATGCGACTCAGAAAGAAGCACTACGCTCTGTTACCGACTGGAACAAATTTTATGACGCCAAATCAATAGCAGCTAGTGTATTTGATTTATGGACTAAAAGACTGCAATTTGAGATATGGGATGATGAATTTACTGTTGCTGATATTCCTATGCGTTATCCTTCCAGAGACAGAACTGTACAGCTGATCTTACATGAGCAAAATGCTAAATGGATAGACAACATCCATACCACAGCAAAGGAAACGCTGGCAGAACTGATAAACCAGTCTTTTAAATTCAGTTGTGATAGCCTCGAAAGGAAATATGGGTCTATTGGTAAATCCTGGGAATGGGCTAATGTAAAACATACCCAGATTCAACACCTGGCAAAAATACCAGGTTTTGGCTCTAAGGTTTTATTGACTGGTGGCGGCAAAATGACCATCAATGCCTTAAATGAGGGTAATGGCCCTTCCTGGAGGATGGTTGTTGAACTAGGTAAGAATCCTAAAGGACATGGCGTATTTCCAGGCGGACAATCCGGTAACCCAGGCAGTCCATTTTACGACAATATGATTGATAAATGGGCTAGTGGAAAATTGTACGACCTCTTCTTTATGAAGTCGCCCGACGACAGCTCCGCCAAAATAATTTCAAAATTAAAAATATCCAAAAAATAATATCATGGTATTTATAGTCATCATTATCCTCTCCTATCTATTACAAATGGTACTTCCATGGTGGATCGTTATAATCATTTCTTTTGCCACCTGTGGTTTGATTGGTAAAACAGGAAAAATAGCTTTATGGTCACCGTTCTTTGCAATTTTACTCCTATGGACAGGCATGGCACTTTTTAAGAGCTTGCCGAATAACAATATACTGGCTATTCGGGTTGCACAAATGTTTGGTGTACAAGCATGGTGGTTAATTCTAGCACTTAGTGCTTTAGTAGGTGCATTTGCTGCTGCTGTTAGTGGATTTTGTGGATATCATTTTCGAAAAGCCGTACTGGTGACAAAAACCAAACCTTAATTAGAAATTCTTACGTATTTTTGCACTGTGACTGATTTTACAAAGCAAATTTTCTCTATCAGCAATGCGTACGAGTTTGAACAAGCCAGCCTTGCAATATTCAATAAACAAGCTGAAAACTGCCAGGTTTATAAGGAATATATATATCACCTCAGAATATCAACAAAGGATGTTAGAAGTCTAACCCAGATTCCTTATCTACCCATTAGCTTTTTTAAAACACACGAAGTACTAAGTTCTCCCAACACTCCTGAAATCATATTCAGTAGTTCCGGTACTACTGGAATGATTCAGAGCAAACATTTAGTCTCTGATGTTAGTATTTACGAGCAGAGCTTTAACATGGCTTTTGAACAATTTTATGGAGACATAGCAAATACCTGTTTACTTGCACTCCTGCCGTCTTACCTGGAAAGAGATGGCTCTTCCTTAATTTATATGGTAGACGCTTTACTAAATCAGAGTAAGCATGCGGATAGTGGATATTTTCTGCACAATCATGATGAACTATATCTTAAATTAAAAAAACTGCAATCGGCAAATCAAAAGACGATATTGATTGGAGTTACTTATGCATTGCTTGATTTTATAGAGAAATATAAAGTAGATTTCCCGGAGCTGATTGTTATGGAAACCGGAGGAATGAAAGGCAAAAGGAAAGAAATGGTACGTGAAGAGCTTCATCAATTACTACAGGAAGGATTTGGTGTTCAAACCATACATAGTGAATATGGAATGACGGAACTTTTATCACAAGCTTACTCTTATGGAAATGGAGTCTTCAATTGTCCACCATGGATGAAGATTTTTCTTCGTGATACCAATGATCCTTTAAGTTTATCAGCAAATAACAAGACCGGAGGTATCAACATCATTGACCTGGCCAATGTTAATTCATGTTCATTTATAGCAACTCAAGATCTTGGAAAGCTATTGCCTGACGGCTCCTTTGAAGTATTAGGCCGTTTTGATAATGCCGATATCAGAGGTTGCAACCTACTCGTTAATTAATACAATCTTTTATCGAACAGGAATGGTTTTGTTTCTACAATTTTAACCTTTGACAATAATGGATGATTCACATTTAAAATGTAATTGAATTCATCTTCTACAATAGCTGATGGGATTTTAAGCAGAAGAGATTGATTGTTTTTAACAAAAGTATCCCCTTTCTTTTTCAAAGAAGATGGTGATGGATAACTATTCCAATCCTTAGGTAAAAGATGCTCTTCTAATTCCTCTACACTATCTTCTGGCACCTCAAATACACTAATACAAAAACTCTCCGGATCCTGTACGTTAGTTAAATGAGCTAATACTTCCAATGCGGCCAATGCCCTGCTGCTAGCCAGATATAATACAGGCACACCTATACTATTCCAGCGTCCACCATATAACTTAGCACCGGTCCCTGTCAGATCTGTCGCCCTTTTGCAAAGCGAAATTCTATAAAGTAACACTAGCTAAAAACCCCGTATTCAATGCGACCAAGTGTTTGAAGGATTAGCTCAAAGCCAATTGAAGTATCAAGAAGACTTAAAGGAGCTTCTCCGTTAAGGGTGTAATTGGGCGTCTTCATCCAATCATTAAAGTTTTCCATGGTACCAAATACTTCTGTGCCACGCTCGTATAATCGGGCAAGTTCTATGGCTTTTTCTGCGTGTTCAGTTTTAATAAGTGCAGTTGGTTCATAACGTTGCAAGGTACGCTCTGAGATATGCATAATACTTGCAAGTTCCTGGAGAGTTAGTGAAATATGCTTGGCAAGATTGATCAAT
The DNA here is from genome assembly GCF_040203335.1 of Pedobacter sp. ASV1-7. Lineage (NCBI taxonomy): Bacteria > Pseudomonadati > Bacteroidota > Sphingobacteriia > Sphingobacteriales > Sphingobacteriaceae > Pedobacter > Pedobacter sp. ASV1-7. The sequence goes on from NZ_JBEHBV010000003.1 coordinate 182,930, forward strand.
GATTTTTTTGAAACTCCGTTACGTGCAAGTTTTAACAAATCAAAATCTGTTGATATAGTAAAATTACTATCTAACAAACCTACTATTGAGGGCTGATTTAATACACCGTATGCAGCTATTGGTTCTGATACTTTGTTAGTTGCTGTTGCTTTCTTTTTCATACCCATCAGACATTATACACAAATTTATGTATTTTTGTCTGATTTAAAAATTATTAAGCAAAAAAAAACGCTTATCACAACTTGTATCCAACGAGTTATGATAAGCGCAGTAAATTATTTTTGTTTGATTTAGTTTTCAGCAATAAGCAGATAGTAATTCTTCTTACCTTTTTGAACAATAATAAACTTATCGTTCAATAGGTCATTTACTGTCAGTTTATCTGAAGGGTCTTTCAATTTCTCTTTATTTACAGATACACCACCTCCCTGTATCAGCTTCTTTCCTTCCCCTTTTGAAGCAAAGACGCTTGATTTTTCAGCAAGTAAAGTAGCTGCATCAATTCCTTCAGCCAATTCATTTTTTGAAATTGAAAATTGAGGAATACCTTCAAATATTTCTAAGACCTGCGCATCCGATAAGGTTTTAAAAAACTCCAGTGAACCATTTCCAAATAAGAACTCAGATGTTTTCACTGCTGTTTCAAGTGCTTCCTCGGAATGGGTCCTGATTGTAATGTCCTCTGCCAATGATTTCTGTAAAACACGCAAATGCGGAGCAGTATCATGCTCAGCTTCTAATGCTTCAATTTCTGCCTGTGTTTTCAAGGTAAATATCTTAATCCACTTTTTGGTATCTTCATCAGAAGCATTCAACCAAAACTGGTAGAATTTATATGGGGAAGTCTTTTTAGGATCTAACCATACAGCACCACTTTCCGTTTTACCGAACTTAGTACCATCTGCTTTTTTAATCAGCTGAGTAGTAATCGCAAATGCAGTTCCTGCATCTTTACGTCTAATTAACTCTGTTCCTGTAACAATATTACCCCACTGATCTGAACCTCCCATTTGAATAAGGCAATTCATGTTTTTCCATAAATAATAGAAATCGTATCCCTGAATCAACTGGTAGCAAAATTCAGTAAATGAAAGACCTGAATCACCTTCAAGACGTCTTTTCACACTATCCTTAGCCATCATATAGTTAACCGTAATATGCTTACCAACGTCCCTGATAAAGGTAAATAGGTTCATATTTTTAAACCAATCCGCGTTGTTTACCATAACAGCACCATTTCCTCCCTCAGAAAAGTTAAGAAATTTGGAAAGCTGCTGCTTCATTCCTGCAAGGTAAAGCTCAATGGTTTCCTCTGTCTGAAGATTTCTTTCATCAGATTTACCAGAAGGATCACCAACCATTCCTGTTGCCCCACCTACCAAAGCATAAGGTTTATGTCCGGCACGCTGAAAATGAATCAATGTCATAATCTGTGTAAGGTGTCCGATATGCAGTGAATCTGCAGTTGGATCAAAACCTATATAGCCAGACACCATACCTTCATTTAATTTTTCTTCAGTTCCGGGCATCATATCCTGCAACATGCCTCTCCAACGTAATTCTTCAACGAAATTGGTCATTATAATCTATTTTGTGCGCAAATATAGGAAAAGCTAAGTTATCCTTAAATTTCATAGTCCTATAAAACCCTCTTATTGAACAATAATCATTATTTTTAGCTCAATGAACTTCTTGTCCCATTTTTATTTTGAACGAAATAATCCAGATGAAAATATGGTAATGGGAGTAGTACTGCCTGATTTCATCAAAAATGCGCAAAAGGAAGATAATATATATCCTCTTAAAATCAGCCATCTTTTTCAATCAGATCCAACACAAGCTTCTATTTTAAAGGGTTGGGAAAAACACATAACTGTAGATAAGATTTTTCATTCTTCTGAATATTTTATATTGCATAGTAATCAACTTAAACAATTAATTCTGCCATCATGTGAAAATAGCCCGGTAAAACCTTTCTTTCTTGCTCATATCGGACTGGAGCTTGTTCTTGATCATTTGTTAATTTCCCAGGGGCAGGTAAATATCAATGCTTTCTATGAAAAGCTCGGTTCAGCAAATAAAGAGGCTTTGAAACATTTTCTACATATATCTTCTGTTAAAGATAGTACTGTGTTTTTCGAATTTCTAAATAGCTTTATTTCCAGCAGATATCTTTTCAGCTATCAAAAAATGGAAAATATTGCATATGCTCTTAACCGCATATGTATGCGCTTATGGGATAAACCATTTACAGAAGCACAGCTTAAACAACTAACATTAGAACTGGAAATATTTAAAAACGATATCCAAAAAGATTTCTTATCTATTTTTATTGACATAGAAAAAAACCTTAGCAATTCTCGCTAATTCGTATCTTCGCAATTATGTCATTATTCGAGGTTAAAGAGCAGATGGATGCATTGGTTAAGGAGCTTAACCAGCACAGTTACAACTACTATGTGTTGGCTATGCCGACTATTGCGGACTATACATTTGACAAGAAATTAGAGGAACTGCAGCAACTAGAACTAGCACATCCGGAATTTGCTGACCCAAACTCACCAACTCAAAAAGTTGGAGGAGAAATCACTAAATCCTTTACAACGGTAAAGCATAAATGGCCTATGTTGTCATTAGGCAACACATATAACGAACAGGATTTAAGAGATTTTGATGAACGTATAAAGAAATCTATTGGAGATGATTTTGAGTATGTATGCGAACTGAAGTTTGATGGACTCTCAATCAGCCTGACTTACGACGGCTCAAAACTGGTAAAGGCTGTAACACGTGGAGACGGGAGTAAAGGTGATGACGTCACTACAAATGTAAAAACAATCCATACTATTCCTCATCATTTAAAAGCTAATGATGTCCCTCCTATATTCGAAATCAGAGGTGAAATATTTATGCACCGTGCTGCGTTTAACAGACTAAACAAAGAGCGTGAAGAACTTGGCGAAGTACAATATGCTAACCCTAGAAACTTTGCTGCAGGAACAGTTAAAATGCAAGATTCAAAAGAGGTTGCAAAAAGACCATTAGATTGCTTTTTATATTCATTAAACACAGACAAAAACTATTTCAAAACACACTGGGAGAGCCTACAAACTTTAAAAACATGGGGATTTAATGTTTGTGAACATACCAGGTTAACAAGTGGCATTGAGGAAGTATTGCAGTTTATCCAGCACTGGGAAAATGAAAGGTTTAAATTATCATATGACATTGACGGCATTGTCATCAAGGTAAATAGTTATGCACAACAGCAGGAACTTGGCTTTACAGCTAAATCTCCAAGATGGGCAATTTCCTATAAATACAAAGCTCAGGAAGTAGAAACCATACTTGAACAGGTAACCTATCAGGTAGGGCGTACTGGAGCTGTTACACCAGTAGCGAACCTTAAGCCAGTTCAACTGGCTGGGACAACAGTAAAAAGAGCAACACTGCACAATGCAAATGAAATTGAAAGACTTGATCTGCATGAAGGCGATAGTGTATTTATAGAAAAAGGCGGAGAGATCATTCCCAAAATCATCAATGTTAATCTGGAAAAACGTAAGGCAGACGCAAAACCTGTTATTTACCCTTCTAACTGCCCGAAATGTAATACTCCTTTAATTAGAAAAGAAGGTGAAGTTGCCTTTTATTGCCCCAATGATGAGGCTTGTCCACCACAAATTGTAGGTAAAATCCAGCACTTCATTAGCAGAAAGGCAATGAACATTGACGGCCTGGGCGACGAAACCATTGAAGCTTTTTATCAGCGTAAACTGGTTGCACACATCAGCGACTTATACACACTTCATGAAAAAGCTGATGAGTTAAAGGCACTGGAAAGATTCGGAGAAAAATCTATCGAAAACATGCTAAAGGGAATTGAGTTATCTAAACAAATGCCTTTCGAAAAAGTATTGTTCGGCCTGGGCATCAGATATGTGGGGGAAACTGTCGCACGAAAACTGGCTTTTGGAACGAAAAATATAGACAAGCTGATGACTTCCAGCCAGGAGGAACTAACAGCAATTGATGAAATAGGTCAGCGAATAGCCGAAAGCATCATTGAATATTTCAGTAATCCAGAACACATACACCAGATAACACTCTTAAAATCATACGGTTTGCAATTTACAGCCGTAGAAAATGAAATTACCTTACAAAGTGAGAAGTTAACTGGAAAAACATTCGTAATTTCAGGCGTTTTTGAGAACTATAGTAGAGAAGAACTTAAAAACATAATTGAAAGTAATGGTGGTAAGATATTAAGCGGCATCTCTGCGAAACTTAATTATCTTGTTGCCGGAGATAATATGGGTCCATCAAAACTGGAAAAAGCGAAGAAACTAAACGTTCCGCTGATTTCAGAAGATGATTTATTAGAGCTATTGAAGTAAAGAATAAAAAATGAACAAATTTCACGGAACAGGTGTGGCATTGGTTACGCCTTTTAATGCAGATGGAACGGTAGACTATGATGGGTTAAGAAAACTCATCAACCATTTAATTGACGGAAAGGTTGAATACCTGGTATCATTAGGTACTACTGGTGAAGCCTCAACACTAAATAAAGCAGATAAAAAGAAGATATGGGAATTTACAGCAGAAGTTAATAACGGTAGATTGCCACTTGTTGCAGGTATTGGTGGTAATGACACAGCTGAAATTACAGACAGTATCAGGACTTTTGAGGTAAATGGTTATGACGCCATATTATCTGCCAGTCCTTATTATAATAAGCCTACTCAGGAAGGCATATATCAACATTATAAAGCCATTAGTGAAAGTAGTTCATTACCTATATTACTTTATAATGTTCCTGGACGTACAGCAAGTAATGTAAGTCCGGAGACCACCTGTAGATTAGCAAGCGATTTTAAAAATATTATCGGTACCAAAGAAGCATCTGGCAACTTCGACCAGTTTAATCAGATCATGCGCGATAAGCCAGCAGATTTCCTATTGATTTCTGGTGATGATCCAGTTGCTATGCCAATGATTTCAATAGGTGCTGCAGGGGTTATTTCTGTAATTGGCAACGCTTTGCCTCAACAATTATCAGATATGATCAGACTATGTCTTAAAGGCGATTACAGTACCGCTTTACCACTGCATTTAAATTTAATAGAATTCACTAGAATGATGTTTGCTGAAGGAAATCCAGCAGGTGTAAAAGCCGCATTAAAGCATTTAGGTATTTGTGATGATCATGTACGCTTACCACTTGTAAAAGTTACTGATTCTTTAAGAACAGCAATTATAGCAGAGACGAACAGAATCACTAAATAAAAACATAATTTAACACATAAAAAAAGTGTCCTGAAATATTTCAGGACACTTTTTTTATCAAAACAATTAAAACTGGTTAGGCCTTATTTTTCGTGTCTTGAATCTCCAGTCTGATAGACTGCGCTAAATTTTTAAGGTCTTGCATACCTTTACGTACGCGAGTACCTGCTGCGCTGTTAGCTTTGTTGTAGAATTTGTCAGCATCAGCTTCTAAAGCTGCAACAAGTTCCTTTACTTCGTTAAATTTTTTCATCGTTAATTTTACTACTTTAATTGGTTTAAGGTTTTGATTAATACTCTATTACTAAAGTAAGATGTTTATTTCAATAAATGAATAGTTGCAATAACAAATAAATAGGCAAAAACCCTCTTTTTTTCCACATTTCAGAGGGTTATAAACAATTTTTATTGCATTTAACAATTCATCTTATTGATTTTTAAGCATTTACAAAATAGAAAAAAATAAAAACGCCCCTCATATAGCTATGAAGGGCGTTTTTATTTTACTTATAAAACTATGCTATAGAGAACTGATGTTCTTTATAGTATCCACTTTTCAATTTATCTGACACTTCGCTAAAAGCATCCAGGGTACGCTGTACGTCTTCCAGAGTATGAACTGCAGTCGGAATCAATCTAAGTTCAATTAACCCCTTAGGGATAACAGGATAAACTACAATCGAACAGAATATACCATAGTTCTCACGAAGATCCATAGTTAATGCAGTAGCCTCTAATAGTTCACCTTTAAGGAAAACAGGCGTAACCATAGTATCAGTAACACCAAGGTCAAATCCACGTTCTCTTAAGCCCTTTTGAAGTGTAGTAGCTATATTCCATAGCTTATCTCTTAACTCACTATTATTTTTCAATAACTCAAGACGTTTTAACAAACCTATTACCATTGGCATTGGCAATGCTTTGGCAAAAGTTTGTGAACGCATGTTATATCTGAAAAAGTTAGTCATTTCTTCTGTTGAAGCAACGAATGCACCAATACCAGCCATCGACTTAGCAAAAGTTCCAAAATAAACGTCTACCCCATCAATACAATCCTGAGCTTCATGTGTACCAGCACCAGTTGGCCCCATAGTACCAAAGCCATGTGCATCATCAATTAATAAACGGAAATTAAAATCCTTTTTTAAATCAACTAGGTCTTTTAGTTTTCCTTGTGCTCCTGACATTCCAAAAACACCTTCTGTTATCACTAAGATACCACCACCACTCTGCTCTACTAATTTAGTAGCTCTTTCAAGCTGCTTACGTGCACTTTCAATATCATTGTGTTTATAAACAAAACGCTTACCCATGTGCAAACGTAAACCATCTATAATACAAGCGTGAGACTCTGCATCATAAACGATTACATCATTTCTATCTACTAGACTATCAATAATAGAAACCATACCCTGGTAACCATAATTCAAAAGGAATGCATCAGGCTTACCAACAAATGCAGCAAGTTCCTGCTCTAATTGCTCGTGGTATTTTGAGTTACCAGACATCATCCGGGCACCCATTGGGTAAGCCATACCAAAGTCTTCCGCACCTTTTCTATCTGCTTCTCTTACTTCAGGGTGATTTGCTAAACCCAAATAATTATTTAAACTCCAAACCAAATGCTCTTTACCACGAAAATTCATGTGTGGAGCTATATCGCCTTCTAATTTAGGAAATGAGAAATATCCATGTGACCATTTGTGATGTTGTCCAATCGGCCCCATGTGTTTCGCTATCTTTTCAAAAATATCCAATGTTATATGTTTTTATGTTATTATTTTTTTTGCAAAGTTATGTTTAATATGCCTTATATCAAATAATTAGCCAGCTATTACACAATGCTTACATACTTGCTTTCTAAAGCCAAAAAGCCCTAACAATAATTTGTCAAGGCTTTTTGTTATCTGTTACGATGATGAGTTAATCAACATTATCGTGCAGAAAAGAGTTATTTGGTCTGATCTCAGTAGATCCGTCTTCGTCATTACTTAAGGTAAATCTTGAAACTTGTGATTCTGAAGAATGCTGAACTTGCTGTAATTGCATTTGCTTACGTTTATAAGCTGGTTCATTTTCAAGTTCCTGTAAACCATTGCTGGTACGTAATTTCATACTCAGGTCTTTCAATCTAAGGATTCTTTCTTTAGATTTCTTTAACTGATCTTCAATCGACTCATCACTTTTATCATCATCAGCTCCTGGTTCTATTACTTCTTCCCTTTGAGGAACAGTATCATTATTGAAAACCACTGCAGGTGTTTCGAATACAAAATCCGTTTCAGCTACCTTAATTTCGAATTCAAATCCAGAGTCCTGAGGAGTTTCATCAAAAGATTCTTCTTCTACTAAGGTATGTCTGATTGTAGCATTGGCTGGTTCTTCGGCTGTACGGTTTTTATTTCCGTTAAACAAATCACCAAAAAGATCTGATTGCTTAGTTTCTTCTTTAGCCTTCATTACCGGCTCATTCGAATAAACTGGTGCTTTAGGTTCTATAAATGAATTTACAGGCTCAACAGCTCTTACCAATGGAGCTTCCTCAGGCGTAAGCAAAGAGATTTTCTTTACATTCTTTTTCTCTTCATCACGCTGCTCTGTAGTCTGGAAGCCCGTAGCAATAATCGTTACCGATAATTTATCTTCCAGGTTTTCATCAATACAGTTACCCCAGATCAGATCAGCAGAAAGACCTGCTTTTTCCTGGATATAATCTGTAATAATGGTCACCTCGTCCATGGTTACTTCACGTAAGCCAGAACTAATATTTAAAAGGATATACCTGGCACCTTCAATTTCATTATCTTTTAACAATGGAGAAGCTAGTGCACCTTCTACTGCATTTAAAGCTCTGTTCTCACCATCACAAGCAAAACTACCCATGATAGATACACCGCTGTCTTTCATAACAGTACGCACATCTTTAAAATCCACGTTGATGTACCCCGGTACAGTAATGATCTCTGCAATACCTTTTGCAGCCGTTGTTAAAATATCGTCAGCTTGTGAGAATGCAGATCCCAAAGTAAGGTTGCCGAAAATTTCACGCAGCCTGTCGTTGGAGATAACCAAATAAGAATCTACATACTTTTTCAGTTCATCCAGTCCGTCATTTGCCTGCATCTTACGTCTTTTACCTTCAAAGGCAAACGGCGTAGTTACTATGGCAACAGTTAAAATATCAAGTTCTTTTGCTGCTTTGGCAATAATAGGACTGGCACCTGTTCCTGTTCCACCCCCCATACCTGCAGTAATGAACAACATTTTTGTTGTACTACCAAGCATTTGTTTGATATCGTCTATATTCTCAATAGCCGAGTTCTTTCCAACTTCAGGAATTGATCCAGCACCCATTCCTTCAGTAAGACTGGCACCTAATTGTACCTTGTTGGGAATAGGACTAAACTCCAAAGCCTGGGCATCCGTATTACAAATAATAAAGTCTACACCAGTAATTCCTTGACGGTACATATGGTTTACCGCGTTACCACCACCGCCACCAACACCAATTACCTTGATGATTGATGACTTATCTTTTAACATTTCGAACTGCATATCTTTATGAATCAGTTATTTAAAAATTCGTTTTGGCTGTTCATCTCTCTATGTAATATTAACACTTTTTCAACACACGTTTTCCACAAATGTTAGCAATGTGGAAAACTTACATATTGTGGATAAATATTACGGTTTTATATAATCTTCATCACTTACATTCATATCATCTTTGATGAAATCCTTGGTCTTTGCAAGGAGTTTATCAAACAATCCACCTCCTGTACGCTTTGCTTTTTCTTTGCTTTCTTTCGGCTTATCAACAAAAACACCCGGCTGCTTCATCTCCTCCAATAACTCTTCAGCTTTTTGTATACCTTTAATTAGCAAACCAACACTCGTTGCATACATTGGACTCTTCAAATCGTCGTAAACCGTTTTTGCCATGTCTTCATATTTAGACAAGTGCTCATTAGGATAACCTACGCGGCAATCCAAACCAGTTACATATTCTACCAATTGCGACAAGTGTTTCAACAAAGCTCCACCACCAGTAATAACAACTCCACCGATCAGTTTTTTCTCGTATCCTGATGATTTAATTTCGTAATACACATGCTCAATGATTTCTTCCATACGGGCCTGGATTACAAAAGCAAGGTTTTTAACAGAAATCTCTTTAGGTTCTCTGCCTCTTAAGCCAGGAACACAAATGATTTCATTTTCTTTATTTTCTCCTGCCAGAGCCGAGCCAAAACGGGTCTTTAATAGCTCAGCCTGGTTTCTCATTACAGAGCAGCCTTCACGGATATCTTCTGTAACGCTGTTACCTCCAAAAGGAATTACCGCAGTATGGCGGATGATACCTTCATGGAAAATAGCAATATCTGTAGTACCACCACCGATATCAACAAGCGCAATACCTGCTTCTTTTTCTTCGTCGCTCAACACCGATTCGGAAGAAGCCAATGGCTCTAGTATCAATTCCTGAGTTTGCAACCCTGCATTGGTTACACATCTCATGATATTTTTTACCGCTGTAACCTGACCTGAAATGATATGGAAGTTAGCCTCCAGACGCACTCCAGCCATACCAATAGGATCTTTCACACCTGGTTCATTATCGATTGTAAACTCCTGCGGCAAAACATGAATAATTTCCTCACCTGGAGGCATAACCAATTTAAACATATCGTCAATCAACTTATCAATATCTTTTTTACTGATTTCGCTGTTTAACTCACGTCTGGTTAAAATACCTCTATGTTGCAAACTCTTGATATGCTGCCCGGCAATACCTACGTTCACAACTCGAATTTCAACATTTGACTGCCCGCTTGCCACTTCAACGGCCTGTGAAATTCCCTGAACTGTTTTTTGAATATTAGAAACCACTCCACGGGTCACCCCTGCAGACTCTGCTTTTCCTATTCCTAATACTTCTATTTTTCCATGCTGTGTTCTGCGACCAACGATCACACAGATCTTAGTAGTTCCGATGTCTAATCCGACTACTATTGGAGATTGAACGGTAGATTTTTCTTTGCCCATAACTATATCGATTTGCTGAGTTTATTAATTGTATTCTTTGTATCAGTTTTTGCAGCTCCCCCAATCACCTCACCGGTCAGGGAATCTAGCTTGTTTTTTTCACAAACAATCTGGTTTGTGTATTTTATATTGATGGTTTTATAAGTGTTCCACCCCACTTTCGGCATTGCTTTTTTATAAAAAACCCGAAGGTTTCTCATCTTTGTTTCCAGTGAATCCGCACTACCTAAAATTATACGCTGATTTCCCAATCTGGGTACCATCTCAATATCTTTGGCACTATTCACATAAAGCTGCTCTATCTGCGCATCCCATAACGTATCTTTCTTTACATAAAGCGCAACCTTATAAAGGTCCACAGCTAATTTAGTAATCAATGTATCTACCTTTCCACTAAAATGCTCCATGATATCACCATTTGCAGCCAGCACATTAGCTGTAAAATTTGGTGACACTGGCATCTTTAACCCATCACTATCTATGTAATAATCCTGCCCTGCAGCATTGATTAATCTTAACACCGGTTGTCTTTGTTTTACCTCAATTTGTATAACTCCATTCATATCTGCATATACTGTAGCATAAGCTATATATGGATTTGCGATAATGCTTTTTTCTATATGCTGTAAATTAAGCCCTGCTAGATTCTGTCCAACCAGAGTACCCTGACTCTGTTTTAAAATCGCGTCAATTTCTTCCCGCTCTATAAAATTATCTGCACCCGGTATTAATATTTTAACCTTTGTACAAACCACAGTTTTTTTCTTCTCACTAACGAAACTCATCAGCACAACCAGGCCTGCCAGGGTAATTACCCATGCAAAACATTTAAAAACAGGTCTCCAGTTAATCCTTTTAAGCATAAGTCAAAATGGCTTTAAGTGGTTGTATCAATGTATCAATATCTCCCGCTCCTACTGTTAAAAGTAACTCCGGTTTCTTACTTCCTATCTGTTCTACAACAGATTCTTTTCCACATATCTCCTTGGTTTTCAAAGTGATCTTATCCAACAGAAACCGTGAATTTATACCTTCCAATGGCAATTCTCTTGCTGGATAAATCTCCAGCAATATTAAATCGTCTACAGTGCTTAAAACTTTTGCAAAATCATCAGCAAAATCACGTGTACGCGTAAACAAATGCGGCTGAAAAATTACAGTCAGCTTTTTTTCAGGGTACAATTGGCGAACAGCATCAAAACAAGCACGGAGTTCTTCTGGATGATGCGCATAATCATCTATATATATATGTTCAGGAGATTTTACTATGTACTCAAACCTTCTTTTCACCCCTTTAAATGCGGCTATAGCTTTCTTGATCGATTTAGGATGAATTCCAAGGCTTAAAGCTACACCAATGGCAGCTACAGCATTTTCTACATTATGCTTACCAGGCAAAGCCAGGCTTAAATCTTTAATCTTAACATAACCATCCTCAAAGTCAAAAACAAAATTTCCGTCCACAACACGGATATTTTTAGCTTTCAATAATGAATCTCCATTTGCACTATAAGTAATACCATGCAAAGGCAAACCACCTTTTACAAATAACTTTCCGTCATCTTTTAGCTGTGCTGCAAACAATTCAAACGACTCAGTCAGATGAGCTGCATCTCCATATATATCCAGGTGATCAGCATCCATAGAAGTAATCACCGATATGTCTGGATGAAGTGTTAAAAAGGAGCGATCATACTCATCCGCCTCCACTACCACTACATCATTATCTCCAATCAAAAAATTACTGTTATAATTGCTACTAATGCCACCCAAAAAGGCTGTACAACCATAACCACTATGCGTTAACAAGTGCGCAATGATACATGAAGTAGTTGTCTTACCATGTGTTCCTGCAACAGCAATACAAAACTGTCCCTTACTGATGATTCCTAAAACTTCAGAGCGTTTCTTTAACTTAAATCCTCTGTCTTTAAAATAATTCAGGATCACAGCATCCTTAGGAATAGCAGGCGTGTAAACAATAAGTGTTTCCGCACTATCTTCAACAAAGCCTTCAGAAATAGACGCAACATTATCCACATAAACTATTGCAATCCCTTCTTGCTCTAAAGCCTTGGTCAGGTTAGTTTGTGTTTTATCATAACCACACACCTGACATCCACGCTTAGCAAAGTAGCGAGCAATCGCACTCATGCCAATCCCACCAATACCAACAAAATAAACACGTTTTATATGATTCAATTCCATCAGTCAAGCCCTCCTTTCCTTGCAAGTAACATCACCTGGCCAGCAATCAAATCATCCGCATCTGGCAAAGCCATCTTACCTATGTTATCAGCGTACATTTTACTTTTATCTTTATCATTCAAAAGGCTCAAAGCTTCTTTAACTAAAGTATCTTCAGCTGAACTGTCTGTAATCATCAATGCAGCATTATTCTGAACTAACGCTAAAGCATTTTTAGTCTGATGATCTTCAGCTACATTTGGTGAAGGCACTAGGATTACCGGCTTTTTAATCAGACATAATTCAGCAATGGTACCAGCACCTGCTCTTGAAATAATCAGATCAGCTGCTGCGTAAGCCAGATCCATTTTATTTAAAAATTCCAGTATCCTTACATTAGGGTTAAAATCAAGGCCCAAACGTTCTACTATCCCTTTATAATAAAACTTACCAGTTTGCCAGATCAATTGCACATCTGCATCAATAAAATCAAGAATATGTTTTTCAATACTCTTGTTTAAAGTTCCAGCGCCTAAACTGCCACCAGTTACCAATATTGTTTTCTTAAGTGGATCAAGCTTCAACAATTCAGCTCCTGCATGATGTTTATTTAACACATCGACCACATCCTTACGTACCGGATTCCCAGTTTTCAATATGCGATCTGCTGGAAAAAATTGTTCCATACCATCAAAAGCAACACAAACTTTAGAAGCATTTTTCCCAAGCCACTTATTGGTAATTCCTGCATAGGAATTTTGTTCTTGTATCAGGTAAGGTATATTTTTAGATGATGCAGCATAAAGAATAGGTCCAGATGCATATCCACCCACTCCAACTACAACATCAGGTTTAAAATCAGCAATTAACCGCAAGGCTTTACGCACACTTCCAAGTAGTTTAAATGGCAGACTTAAATTCTTGACAATGGAACCTCGTTGTATACCGCTGATATTTAAACCGACTATCTTATATCCTGCCGCTGGAACTTTCTCCATCTCCATACGACCGGTAGCACCAACAAATAAAATCTCACAGCCAGGCTCCATGCGTCTCAACGCATTTGCAATGGATATGGCCGGAAAAATGTGTCCGCCAGTACCGCCTCCTGAAATAATTATCCTTGTTGCTCTCATTATTTTATCTTTAATCCATAACCGGAATCTCTCCAACTACAACCTTTTTACCCTTTACGTGTTCTTCAACATCTTTACTTACACTCAGAATGATGCCAAAGGCTATACTAGTGAACAAAATTGAAGTTCCTCCCATACTTACCAATGGCAATGGCACCCCAGTAACTGGTCCTAATCCTACTGCAACAGCCATATTTGCAAAAGCCTGAATAGTTAAACTAAAACTAAGTCCTGCGGCCAGCAATGCTCCAAAGGCCTTTGGACTTCGTGTTACAATCCGTACACATCGGTAAAGCAGAACCAGATACAAAACAACCATCGTTATAGCTCCAAACAGACCATATTCTTCAACAATAATTGCGAAGATAAAATCCGAATAAGGGTGTGGCAGAAAATACTTCTGTGTACTATTTCCAGGGCCCTTACCAAAAAAACCTCCAGTTGCCAGAGCAATCTTAGATTGATCGGCCTGATAAGATTTATCTGAATTAACAGACTCCGGATTCAAATATGTTTTAATCCTTGAACGGTAGGTTTCACCCCTTGGTCCGACCATCATAACCGTCCCCAGCAAAACACCACCAGCTAAACTAACAATGGCAATCTGCTTGATACTGATACGCCCTATAATCAACAATAAGATGCTCACTCCAAATAACATTAATGCGGTCGACATATTCGCAATTGCAATTAATAAAGTCACAGCACATACCGAGCTGATAATCGGAATGAAGGCATTTTTTACATCCTTAATATTCTCCTGTTTCTTGGTCAACATACGAGCTAAAAACGTAATCAAAGCCAGTTTAGCCAAATCGGATGTCTGAAAAGTAAGTCCAATTACCGGAATCTTTACCCAGCGCGAAGCGTCGTTAATATGTGAACCAAAAATCAATGTATAAAACAACAATGGAATCGTTATAATCATTAATATCTTGGAAATACCTGCATAGTACTTATAATCCAATAAATGTGCTATATAGATCATGCCGATACCAAGAACAACGAAAATCACGTGTTTAAACAATAAATACTTCTCAACAGCTATCCCCTTATTATAGGCAATAGTTCCCGTAGCACTATAAACGGTCATTATAGAGATCAGCGACAAAAGAATAATGATCAGCCAGATCCAGCGATCACCTTTTGTTTTATCAAGAAGATTATTTATCGCAACCATAATTTATAATTCTTTTACAGCAGCCTTAAACTGATTACCGCGGTCTTCATAATTTTTAAATAAATCAAAACTTGCACAAGCGGGAGACAACAATACCGTATTACCTTTTTTAGCTAAATGGTACGCAACCTGAACGGCCTCATGTGCCGAAAAAGTATTTACAATAACCTCCACATCATCCTCAAAGGCCTCATGAATCCTTTTATTGTCTTTACCTAAACATACAATTGCTTTAACTTTTTGCCGAACCATATCTTTCAGCATTTCATAATCATTGCCTTTATCAACACCCCCCATAATTAAGATCACATCAGCTCCTACACTTTCCAGCGCATACCAGGTCGAATTCACATTTGTTGCTTTCGAATCATTGATATAATCCACACCGGAAATTTTGGCTACATGCTCCAACCTATGCTCAATATTTTTAAAATCGCCCATACTTTCTCGTATCGACATATTTCTTATATCTAATACCTTAGCTACTATGCCCGATGCCATAGAGTTATAAATATTGTGCTTTCCCTGTAGGGCTAATTCTGTAATAGACATGGTTAATGGATCGTTTAGGTTTATATTGATGTGTATGTTGTTGCTCTCTAAGTATGCTCCGCTTTCAATCTTCTTCCTGATTGAAAATGGATACATTTTTGATTTGATCTCAGCATTTCTCAATGCTTTTATAGTCTCTTCATCATCAGCACAATAGATAAAAACATCATCACTGTCCTGGTTCTGGGTGATACGCATTTTTGATGCAGCATAATTCCCAAGTTTATAATCGTACCGATCCAAATGATCGGGTGTAATATTTAATAAAACAGCTACATCTGCTTTAAAACTGTACATGTCGTCCAGCATAAAACTGGAAATCTCTAACACGTACCAATCGAAATTTTCAGTTGCAACCTGCGCAGCAAAACTATGCCCTATATTACCCGCTAAACCAACATTTAACCCTGCGCTCTTTAAAACATGATACGTCAGCATCGTTGTCGTTGTTTTACCATTCGATCCAGTAATACAAATGGTTTTCGCATTGGTATAGCGTTTGGCAAATTCAATTTCAGATATTACCGGAATCCTCTTTACTTTAATTGTCTTTATAATTGGAGCCGTATCAGGAATCCCCGGACTCTTAATCACTTCAACAGCTTTAAGAATCTCTTCCTGTGTATGCTGCTGTTCTTCAAAAACGATGTTTAATTCTTGTAACCTCTTCTTATATTGAGACGAGATTACACCAAAATCAGATAAAAAAACATCAAACCCTTCTTTTTGAGCTAATATTGCAGCACCAACACCACTTTCTCCTCCACCTAGAATTACTATCCTCTGCTTTTCCATTATCTTAGTTTTAAAGTGATAATGGTTATGATTGCCAACAAAATGCTGATAATCCAAAACCGGGTTACAATTTTAGCTTCATGGTATCCCTTTTTCTGATAATGGTGATGCAATGGAGCCATTAAAAAAACTCTTTTACCCTCACCATAACGTTTTTTGGTATATTTAAAGTAAGTTACCTGCATAATCACAGATAAATTCTCAATCAGAAATACACCACACAATACCGGAATAAGAAGCTCCTTTCTGATCATGATTGCAAATGCTGCAATAATACCCCCTATAGCCAAACTTCCTGTATCTCCCATAAAAACCTGGGCAGGATAAGAATTGTACCATAAAAAGCCGACACAAGCCCCAACAAAAGCTCCAGCAAATATCATCAACTCACCCGAATTGGGGATATACATAATATTGAGATAATCTGCGATAACAGTATTACCTGAAACATAAGCTAACAATCCCAGTGTAATCCCAATAATAGCAGAGGTTCCCGTAGCAAGGCCATCAATACCATCTGTAATGTTTGCGCCATTAGAGACTGCAGTAACAATTATGACTACAAAGATTAAGAATACAAAAACTGCATATTTTTCATAGCCAGATCCCAAAAATTTCAAAACCTTGGCATAATCAAACTCATTATTTTTATAGAAAGGAACATTAGTTAGTGTCGATTTCACATCCTGTGTATAATAAAAACTCTCTCCCTTCTGTCTCAATACCATTGGTGCAGTCGCAGCTTTAGAAACACTAGCTTCATCAACTGTCTGCCTAACCACAATATTTGGGTTAAAATACATCGTCCAACCGATAATCAGCGCCAGCCCAACTTGCCCAACTATCTTAAATCTACCTGCTAAGCCTTCCTTATTTTTTCTAAAAACTTTAATATAATCATCAACAAAACCAATTACACCCATCCAAATGGTGGTTACAATCATCAGAATTACATAAATATTCGTTAGGTTAGCTAACAATAATGTAGGCACGAGAATTCCAAGCAAGATCATAATCCCCCCCATAGTTGGAGTACCTTGTTTTTGCATCTGACCTTCGAGACCAAGATTACGTACCGTTTCTCCCACCTGCATTCTATGCAGATAATTGATAATCCTCCTACCATAAACCGTAGTAATAATCAGAGAAATAATAATTGCCAATGAAGTACGGAATGTGATGTATTGAAACAATCTCAATCCAGGGAAATCATAATGCTGATTCAGATATTCAAATAAATAATATAACATTAGCCGACTAAGTTTAATTGTTCCATTAATACTTCCTTATCATCAAAATGATGCCTTACTCCATTTATTTCCTGGTATTTTTCATGCCCTTTACCTGCAAGTAGAATAATATCACCTGGTTTAGCTAAATGACATGCTGTTTTAATCGCTTCCCTTCTATCTATTATGCTCAACGTTTTACGTCTGTTAGTCGGAGAAACTCCTACTTCCATTTCCTCTACTATCGTTTGCGGATTTTCTGTCCTGGGATTATCTGAAGTCAAAATCACCTTATCACTCCAATCACAAGCAACCTGGGCCATAATAGGACGTTTTGTTTTATCACGATCCCCACCACAACCAATAATGGTAATCACCTGCTCAGTTCCCTTTCTGATATCCTGAATCGTGCTCAGCACATTCTGAACAGCATCAGGCGTATGTGCATAATCAACAATACCAATAATCCCGTTAGAAACTATATAATCAAACC
The DNA here is from genome assembly GCF_040203335.1 of Pedobacter sp. ASV1-7. NCBI lineage: Bacteria > Pseudomonadati > Bacteroidota > Sphingobacteriia > Sphingobacteriales > Sphingobacteriaceae > Pedobacter > Pedobacter sp. ASV1-7. The sequence continues at coordinate 200,837 of NZ_JBEHBV010000003.1, forward strand.
TACCTTCAGCACCTGTCAGGTTACTCAGTGCAGTCAACACCGTCAGTTGATCCTGATCAAGCAACAAAGCTGTACAATAAACCGCCAACAGATTATAGGCATTAAATGAACCAACCAGTTTAAAGAAAACCTCAGTATGATCAACATCCAGATGCAATCCATTAAAACTATTTTCAATTATTCTAGCCTTAAAATCAGCCATTTGTTTTAAAGCATAAGTCTTCTTAACTGCCTTTGTATTCTGCAGCATCACCATGCCATTCTTATCATCAAGATTGGTTAAAGCAAAAGAAGAAGATCCCAGTCCATCAAAAAATGCTTTCTTAGCTTTAATATAATTGTCGAATGTTTTATGAAAATCAAGATGATCATGTGTTATATTCGAGAATACTCCACCAGCAAAATTTAATCCCTCAATTCTATGTTGCACTACTGCATGCGAACTCACTTCCATAAAGCAATAATCGCAGCCGGCATTTACCATATCCTGTAATAATGCATTCAACGCAATGGGATTTGGAGTTGTATGCGTTGCAGGAATAACCTGATCATTAATATGGTTATTAACTGTCGAGATTAAACCTACTTTATAACCAAGCTCCCTAAATAGTTTAAAAAGCAAAGTCGCAATTGTAGTTTTGCCATTCGTTCCAGTAATTCCAACCAGTTGCAAACTAGAAGAAGGATTCCCATAAAAATTGGCTGCCATTTTACCCAATGCAACAGAACTATCCGCTACCTGAATGTATGTCACCTCCTCTACGATTTCTTGAGGAATCTTTTCACAAACGATTACAGAAACACCCTTTTCGAGGACATTATTTATATAAGCATGCCCATCAGACACCGTACCTTTGATTGCAAAGAATACCGCATCACTAGCTACCTGTCTTGAATCGAACGTCAAAACACCAACTTCCCTATTGGTTTTTCCAACCAGGTTAGTTATAGTAATTCCATATAAAACATCTTGCAGCTGCATCTTATTGTAAATCTATTTGTACTGATAATCCTTTTCCTATTCTACTTCCGGCAGCAATAGATTGAGTTACAACTCTTCCGCTGCCTTTTACTTTGGCTTTTAAACCAGCGTTTCCTAAAAGATATAAAGCATCTTTTAACCCCATTCCACTCACGTCAGGCATCACTCCTTTTACCACATTATATTCCTCATACACAATACCATTGCTGGTATCCACACTATTAAAATAGTCAGACTTGGCAGCATATAGTGCTTTAATACCCAATGCATTATAAACTCTTTTAACAGCCTTACTATGACCAGCTTTAGCTTCAGGCTTAACGGTATTTCCTACAAAATGCTCAGGAATGTTGTTATACATTTCCATATCACTTGCATAAATACGGTCTGCAATCTCTTTAAATACCGGCCCAGCTACTGTTGCGCCGTAATAACCATTTTTCGGACCGTTTATTGATACCATAATTGAATATTTAGGCTTATCCGCAGGAAAATACCCACAGAAAGAAGCCTGATAGCTACGCTTACCCTTATATCCTCTGTTTGCATCTGCGACCTGGGCAGTACCTGTCTTACCTGCAACCCTATACAAAGGCGACCCCATCAGCTTGCCAGTACCTTTTGTTACCACATTCTCAAGCATAGCTTGCAACTTTCTAACTGTTTCAGGAGAACAGATCTCATCTTTAATTACTCTGGCTTGAAACTGTTCAATTGGATTACCTAAACGCCTGATCTCCTTAACAAAAATTGGTGCGATATATTTACCATTATTAGCTACAGCATTATAAAAGGCCAGTATCTGCAATGGCGTAATCTGCATTTCATAACCATAAGCCATTTGCGGCAAAGTCATATTCTTGTTCCAGGTTTTTGACTTTGGATTTTTTATTACAGGTTTAGTTTCACCAGGAATCTGCAATCCCAATCTCTCATTCATATGGATATCATATAAGTGATCTGTAAACTGAGACGGGTTATTCTGGTAATGCTGATTAACCAATTTAGCAATCGCTGTATTTGCCGATTGCTCAAATGCTTTCATTACTGTAACTGTACCTATCCCTCCATGAGAATCCCGGATAGTATGTGCAGGAATCCGATACGTACCATCACCGGTAGCCACCAAAGTATTTGTATCTACTTTCTTATCTTCCAGTAAAGCCATATACGATGCTAATTTGAAAGTGGATCCAGGATCCTGACTACCTCCTATCGCATAGTTAAATTTCTCTTCATAAACACCTTTGCTCACTCTCGTATAATTTGCCACAGCTCTAACCTCTCCGGTATTCACTTCCATCAAAATAACGGTACCATGATCAGCATCACTAATCTTTAACTGCTTTTCCAATGCACTTTGTGCAAGATCCTGCATATTTATATCAATGGTTGATATGATATCTGCACCTTCTTTGGGAGCAACCTCTGCCTCATCATTAACCGGCATCCAAACACCACCAGAAATCCTCTGTACCAATCTTTTACCACGTTCACCATTAATATAATCACCGTACGCACCTTCTAAACCTACACCATTATCCACATTCTCATTTTTATAGCCTATTGTCCTGGCAGCTAAAAATTTAAAAGGCCTGATTCTTTTATTTTGCTGAACAGCAATTAGTCCACCTGTATATTTCCCGATATTATATAAAGGGAAAGTTCTGATCGTTTTTAACTCTTGATAGCCAACTTTACGCTTGATCAATAAATAACGAATACTATCTCTGCGTGCATTACGCAAGTAACGAGAATACTCTTTAGGCGTTTTATCCTTAAAAAACTGCGACAGCTTCATTGCTAGTGAATCCACCTTCGAGTCAAAAATATCTTTATCCTGTATTCCACCCGCATACATATCCATACGCAATTCATACTCTGGAATAGAGGTAGCTAACAAACTCCCATCTACAGAATAGATATTCCCTCTCGCAGCATCAATATTGACATACTTTGTAGAGAGACTATCGGCCATGGCACGCCACTTATGTCCCTCCACAAACTGTACATCGCATAGTCTGACCAATACCGCCACGGCAAGCAGCACAATCAGTCCGAAAGACAGATAAACACGCAATAATATGTTATCTCTAATATTCATTACTGTTTATTACAATTTTTTTTGGTGGCTCAGTTAATTCCTTAATTCCTAACGTATCTACTTTCTTCGCTACTTCTGTCAGCTTACTCTTAAACATGAGGTCAGCCTTCAGCGATTTATATTCCCAACTCAGCTCTTTTACTTCTTTATTCAATTTGTCAATACTTCTGACATTCTTAATAGCCATATGACTATTGGCTATGTAAAGCATACATAAAACCGAAATAAATATCAAAAAAGGCAACATCTCCGTTGCTGACTCTTTACTAACCACACCTTCAGTAAATAACTTTCTAAAAAAAGCATTACTACCTTCAGTGTCTTTACGTTTAGGCTGAGGTTTAACCTTAATCTCTATCTCTTCCTCTAATTCCGGCTCTTCATCAAGATGCTCCCTAAACCTATTACTCATAACCTTTCCCCCACTCTTAATTTTGCACTTCTTGCACGGCTATTCCTTTCCAACTCTAGTTCATCTGCCACAATAGCTTTCCTTGTTATTGCTTTAAACGGCTTCTGTTCATTACCAAAAAAATCCTTATCCACTTCTCCTCTAAACTTTCCTTTTGCTATAAAATTCTTAACAGGCCTATCTTCTAATGAATGATAAGATATCACCACTAATCGACCACCAGGCTTTAAAACATCAGCAGTTTGAACTAAAAAATCCTCCAGAACCTGCATCTCTGCATTCACTTCAATACGCAAAGCCTGAAAAACCTGCGCCATATATTTATGCTCCTTACCCTTAGGAATATGAGCAGCAGCCACAGCTTTAAAATCAGCCAATGTTAAGACAGGCCGTTCTACACGCCCAGTTACAATCACCCTGGCCAAAGATTTTGCATTTTTCACCTCACCGTAAATACCAAAAATTTTATGCAATTGATCTTCCGTATAAGTATTCAAAACATCAGCTGCAGTTAACCTACCTTGCTTATCCATTCGCATATCAAGGGCTGCATCAAAGCGCGTCGAAAAACCTCTTTCAGGCTCATTAAACTGATGGGATGAAACACCCAGATCAGCAAGAATACCATCCACAGCTTTAAAACCCAGTAAGCGAAGATTATTTTTAAGGAAAGCAAAATTCTGATCAACAAAATGAAAACGTGGATCCTCAATTTTATTTCTTTGCGCATCTGGATCCTGATCAAAAGCAATCAACACACCTTTTTCACCTAAATTTTTAAGTATTTCCCGAGAATGCCCACCACCACCAAAAGTCACATCCACATATACCCCATCCGACTTGATGTTTAAACCATCAATACACTCTTTCAACAATACAGGAACATGATAATTACTTTCCATCTTCCCCCCTGTTTTTATTTCCCATTACTTCCTGAGCCAGGAAGGCGAAATTCTCCGGCTCACTATCGAACAAAGCTTCATAAGCTTTTTTGGACCAAACTTCAACCTTATCAAATTGACAAGCTAAGACAAGTTCATCACTAATCTCTATACCTACCGACTCCAATAAAGACTTCGGTAAATTCACCCTTCCAGTAGCATCGAGTGACAAAAGCGTCGCGCCACGAGTAAAATATCTAATAAACTCTCTGGTTTTTGGTTCATATTGGTTCAACTTACTCATCTCTTCAACCATACTCTCCCATACTTTTTTGGGATAAAGCACTAAATGCTTTTCAAAGCCACGGTTAATCACAAGTCCCTCACCTTCAACATCAGGCAATTGTTTTTTCAGACCGGAAGGCACCATCAAGCGACCTTTCGCATCCAATTTACAATCAAATTCTCCTAATAGTTGAACCATTTCTATGTGTACACTTTTTATGTAGTGTAAAAATAGATATTTCTACCACTTTTTACCACATTCTACCACAAAAAATTTTCAACATAATTTTTACCAGTATATTTCCGCCTTTAAAGCATCAAAAAGGCAGAAAATAAGGTGGTAAACAAAAACAGGCGTTTCGTAAAAACGAAACGCCTGTTTTAAAAATCACTCCTATTATTAGTCATTAATCGCCTTAACACCAGGCAATTCTTTTCCTTCCATATATTCCAACAATGCTCCACCACCAGTAGACACATAGCTAACTTTATCTTCTAAATTGAATTTAGCAATTGCCGCAGCCGAATCTCCACCTCCAATTAGTGAAAACGCACCGTTATTTTGTGTCGCAGCCACAACTGCATCTGCCACTGCACGTGTTCCTTGCTCAAAATTAGTCATTTCAAAAACCCCCATTGGGCCATTCCACAATAAAGTTTTAGAATCAGCGATCACTTTTGAAAACAACTCAACAGTTTTAGGACCAATATCCAATCCCATCCAATCTGCTGGAATTTTTCCTGAATCTACATTTCCCTTTTTAGCTTCATTATCAAATTTATCAGCTATAACAGTATCTAAAGGCAAATAAAGATTCACGCCTTTTGCTTTTGCTTTCTCTACTAGTTCCAGACACAAAGCCATCCTATCCTCTTCCAATAAAGAAGTACCAATCTCACCACCAGCAGCTTTAGCGAAAGTATATGCCATACCACCACCAATAATCAGGTTATCTACTTTTTCTAGCAAGCTTTCAATCAACAAAATCTTATCAGACACTTTAGCTCCACCCATAATTGCAGTAAAAGGCTTTTCAGCACCATGATTTACTTTTTCTGCATTTTTCAGCTCTTCAGCCATCAAATAACCAAAATATTTTTCCGTAGGAAAAAACTCAGCAACAATAGCTGTCGAAGCATGTGCACGATGCGCGGTACCAAAAGCGTCATTAACATATACGTTACCCAATTTTGCTAACTTTTCAGCAAAGACACGATCACCTTTTTCTTCCTCTTTGTAAAAACGAAGATTCTCTAAAAGCAACACTTGTCCTGGAACCAGATTTTTAGCTTTTTCAGTAGCTACAGCGCCAACACAATCGTCAGCAAATTTAACTTCAAGATCAAGCATTCTTGAAAGGTCACCCAATATGTGTTTTAACGAATATTTATCTTCAGGCCCACCTTTTGGACGCCCCAAGTGAGACATTAGGATCACAGATCCACCATCGTTCAATATTTTATTGATGGTAGGCAATGCTGCACGCATTCTTTTATCATCAGTAATGTTAAATTCATTATCCAAAGGGACGTTAAAATCTACCCTTACCAGAGCCTTCTTATCTTTGAAATTGCATTGATCGATTGTTCTCATTTTTAATTTTATCTTTTATTATTAAGGTTTGGTTTGCGGTTGTTTACGAAATGATTTGATCATATCAAAATGCGGACCTATTCCCTGCATCTCCGCGTGTGACACCAAATATAAGAAGCATTAGCCGATCTCAACTCATTAATTATAATTTTTAGCGATTTTTTGCACAAGATCAACCAACCTTGTAGAATATCCTGATTCATTATCATACCAACCAACAACTTTGACGAGATCACCGACTATTGAAGTCAGCTGCGCATCAAATACACATGAATGTGGGTTATCTAAAATATCTACTGATACAATTGCATCTTCAGTATACTCTATTATTGTTTTCATTTCATAATCAGCAGCTCTCTTAAATGCAGCATTGATTTCCTCTATAGTAGTCTGTGATTTTAAAATACAGGTAAAGTCTGTTAAAGAGCCATTCAACACAGGGACTCTTATTCCTGCACCTCCAAGTTTACCTTCCAGATGAGGAAAAATATTTGTAATCGCTTTTGCAGCCCCAGTGCTGGTAGGAATGATAGATGCTGAAGCAGCTCTGGCCCTTCTCAAATCTTTATGTGGAGAATCGTGCAGGCTTTGATCACCCGTCATCGAGTGTACAGTGGTAATATATCCATCCCTTATTCCCCAGTTATCGTCCAGAAGCTTAACCATCGGAGCCACATTATTGGTGGTACAGGAAGCATTTGAAAGGATTGGAGCTGTTAAATCAACTTTATCATCATTTACTCCAAGCACAATCATTGGTATATCTCTGTCAGCAGAAGGTGCCGAAATCAGCACTTGTTTTGCTCCAGCTTTTAAATGAAGTTCAGCTCCTGCTCGATTGGTAAACTTGCCTGTTGATTCTACCACAAGATCAATTCCTAAGCTTGCCCATGGCAAATCCTCAGGTTTAACCTTGTTATAAACTTGAATTTTCTTTCCATTAATAATTAAAGCTCCATCTTCATGTTTAACGTTTCCTTTAAATCCACGATGTACACTATCGTATTTAAAAAGATGAGCTAATGTTTCAGGATTACCCAAATCATTTATGGCTACAACATTGATATTTCGTTCAAGAGCAGTGCGTAAAAAAATACGCCCGATTCTTCCAAAACCATTAATTGCTAATTTCATTCTACTCGTATAAATATGTATGCAAAAGTACCCATATTCTTTAAATCAGCGGTAGTATAATAAGTCATAAAATCATCCCAAAAATGAGATTTTTATGGGATTTGAAATGAGCTGGATAGTCTGGTTATAAAGAGCTCTGCCAGTGCTCCTGTTTACTATTAATTTTATTTGATTTTTCCCGAACAAAGCAGAAGGAGAGAGCAAGGAGGTCCCTATTAAATTCGACATAACCACGAAGCCTGATACTAGCTTCATGCAAGCCCGATTTCGATTCGAAAAAATTGGATTAAAATTGAGAGGAAGATTTTCCTTTACTCGAACTTACCTTCTTTCTTCAACAGTTCAAAATATCTAGTAAGATTAATCCCCAGCGATTGTTCCAATGAAGCTTTGAAATCTTCAGGTTGAGGATGTTTCCCTTTCCACTGCTTAAAATACAACTGAAAAGCACTGTCCATTTTTTCTCTTCCTACCGAATTTTCCAGAATATACAACCACAAAGCAGGCTTAAGGTAAGAAGCTGTACTATAATCATCAGATGAAGCAAATTTCTCCGAAGGGATATCAATTGCAGATTTCATAGGAATCCCACTTAATGCCCCGTAAATAGAAGACAAGAACTCTTTGGCTGGCAATGCCTGAACTTCAATAGGGATATCGCCAAAAACAGAGTTAGCCCTATACTTTTCAGCCTCATACCTGAACTGAAAAAAGGTATTCAAACCTTCATCTAACCAGGCGTACTGGCGCTCATTGCTACCCAGCATACTCATAAACCAGTTGTGTCCTATCTCATGTGTGATTACACCGTCAAGATATTCTTTCTTTGCACCGGGACTTGTAATCAGTGTAATTGTTGGATACTCCATTCCACCACTTGATTCATTTTTAGGACCTTCCACTACCTGAACTATAGGATATTCATACTCTCCAATCCACTTACTATATTTTTTCACTGCATCTTTCGTATAATCAATGCTATAATTCCATAAGGTACTATCACTATCATGGTAATAAGTAAAGGCATCTACAATCCTCCCCGATTCAAGTTTTAAAGTATCATATTGAATTACAAAGCCCTTATCAGCAAACCATGCAAAGTCTGGTACATTATCGATCTTATAATTCAGTTTCTTTACACCAGTTTTAATTTTCGGGGTATATAGAATAGGCTTCGCTTTTCTATCAGCAACATTTTTTGAACCAATTTGCTTATACATTGCCAGTTCATCAGCGTTTTGCAAAACACCTGTAGCACCAACCACATAACTTGAAGGAACAGTAATATTCACATTGAAGGATGCATAATCGCTATAGTATTCGCCCATATCTAAATATGGGAACTCATGCCAGCCGTTTTTATCAAAAACTGCAGGTTTCGGGTACCATTGGCATACCATAAATTCACCTTCAGCAAATCCAGATCTGGAGAAATATGAAGGCAACTTCACATTAAAATCAGTAGTAATGATCACAGAATCTCCTGATTTCAATGGCGTAGCCAGATTCAGCTTAATCACATCTATATATTGAGGATTAGGATGAGCTTCCGTCTTTGCTACTTTCCCATTTACTTTAAAATTTAACCCATCTATACTACCATAGGTATACTTTTCCATCTTTTTTGCCCTCGCTGTATCATTTTTCAACTGATGGAACAAAGCAGTATTCTCATTCTTATAGGCATTTGGCCAGATATGAAACCAGATGAAATTAAGACTTGACGGAGAATTATTTTTATAGACGATCTTCTCAAAACCTTTTAAAGATTTATCCTGATCATTTAAAGTTACATCAATATTATACCTTACATGTTGCTGCCAATATTTTTCCTGTGCAAAAACAATTGAACTAAAAATAACAAGAATGAAGGTTAGACACTTTTTCATAAGCAACGTACTTTAAAACTAATAAACCTGTTATATACACAGGTCTGGAAAGGTAATAATTTTTTTAAAACCTATTGTATCACTATAACGTTTAATAATAACAAAGCTTTTAATTTCCCTTCAAATGAAACATCCAAAATCAAAAACCGAAAAAGTAAATGTTAACCTGACAAAGAAACACCCCCATCCAGATGCATTAGATAAATGGAACGATCGTTTAGATAAAAATCTGGAACCCGAACAAGAAGGGAATACTTTAGCAGATGAAAACGCAAGAGATTATTCGGAAAAACATGGCAGTGGGGATCAATCCGATAAAGATTAACTATCAGTAATTCAATCTAAGTCGGCAAATTCCCATGCACTTTTATACGCATCAATCTTTTCAGCATAAGTAATAAAATCAGCATAAAAAGGGAGTCTTGATAAAGTTGCACTATCTCCTATCACCACCAACTTTTTTCTTGCACGGGTCATGGCCACATTCATCCTGCGGATATCAGATAAGAATCCGATCACACCATCAGCATTACTTCTTGTCATTCCGATATAAACAATATCTCTTTCCTGTCCCTGAAAACTATCAATGGTATTCACAGATATTTTTTCAAGATAAGGCATTAAAATTGGATGGTTAAGCAGCAGGTCTTTGATCACATGTATTTGTTGCTTGTAAGGTGAAATCAATGCTATAGTCGGGAAATTTTGGATGTTGTAACTACTATTCACCTGTAACACTAACTGAGCTAAGTGCTTCAACAAGAATGCAGCCTCTTCAGTGTTATAAGTACTTGTTCCTTCAGTTTGTTCTTCAAAACCGCAACCAGCAGTATCCACAAAGTTTAGTGCAGTATCCTCAGGAAAAAGCAAATGATTTGCTACCGATTCATGTGCTTTTAATTTTCTACTGTAAAATACATCAGAAGAATACCCCATGATCTGCGCATTCATTCGATATTGTTCTTCAAGTAAAACAACAGCCCCAGGATGTAAAGCCACACACTTTTCCAATAAAGTAATACTTAAACCTGCTTTTGCAGCTTCATTAGACTTTATAGTTGGAGATAATTGACAATGATCACCAGCTAATATTACTTTCTTAGCTTTCAATATTGGAATCCAACATGCAGGCTCCAGGGCCTGTCCGGCCTCATCAATTACAACTGTATCAAACTTTCTGTCCTTAATCGTATAATGACTCGCACCTACCAAAGTTGCCGTAATTACCTGTGCCTTATCTATCAGATCTTCTACGATGTACTGTTCTGTGTTTGCAACAGATTTCATGATCTTATGCGCTTCGTCGAAAAGTGCTTTTCGCTGCTCCTTCTCTGCTCTTCCAAAATTCCTTTTGTACTTATGAGCCATATTTTTATACTCCGCAGCCTGTTTTTTCAAATCCTTAACCTCTTTGATACTGTTGTGAACAGCCATCTTGCTATCTAAAGTTAAAGAAAACAGTTTTTCAGAGACCCTTGCCGGATTACCAATACGCAAAACATTCATACCTTCATCAGCCAGTTTTTCACTTAGAAGGTCGACCGCAGTATTACTTGGTGCAACCACTAAAATCTGCTTCCCATATTGCTTAATTAATGCCTTAATTGCCTGTACCAGTGTGGTCGTTTTGCCTGTCCCTGGTGGGCCATGAACAATAGCTAAATGCTGTGCAGCGACAATATGATTTACTGCAAGTTGCTGAACTTCATTCAATTTCGGAATTGGATAATGAAAAATATCATCTGCAAAATAAGGTGTACCCGCACCTGTCAGCACTTTGATCAAATCATGATCATCCCCCTGCTCATTCAGATTAGCAGCACGTTTAACCGCTCCCTGCATTTCATCATAACTATGATCATCAAAAAGGACATCAATACCTAACTTACCATCTCTAGCCCAATCAGGCAATTCATCTGTACGTAAAGTAATTTTTAAACGACTACCTCCCTGATAAGCAATTACCCCTTCAACCCGATCATTTTTGGGATTATGATTCGAAAATAATACCGCAGGCATACCAAATCTTAACTGATGCGGTAAATCCTGATGAGTTGTCCGTTCTACTTCAACAGTTAAATAATCTCCCCTACTCATTTCTGAGCCGCGGATTGCAATGGGATACCAGGTTAAACCATTTGCTCTACGTTCTGCAACCGAAAGTGTTTCTTTCTGTTTGATATAGCTTTTCAGATCTTCCTCACGTTCAGTTTTTAGAAGATCAAGCAGTTTTTTAAAATATGGCATTCGCGCAAAGATAAGTATAAAGCTGTAACATAATGCGTCAGACCTAGATAAGGACTACCTAACGGAGACAAAATTTATTTTAATTCAACTATTTAGAATGAATATAAATAATAGGAACTATATTTATAGCCGAATCAAATCTTGTGGCAATCATCTAATGAAAAAAATTAATTGCGATGTGTATTAACAAAATATTAAGTCAAAAAGGACAAACGATAATAAGCAACTGCATAGGTTGCAAAACATTTTATATCTGGCACGACAATCTGATGTTGAGTTTTTCAGAGGAGGCATTCTCATCTTTTAAAGAAGTCCTCAACAGCCTTTGCTTTGAAGACAGATGCCTTCCATTTCCTGGTGGGGAAGAAAGAATAATCCTGCACACGCCTCATGATGACATCAGCTTCGCATTTGCTGAGGAAGAATTTGAATTGTGCAAAGCAGCAATCGATGAAGCTATTTTTATGAAAGAAGTGTACGAATTGATGCAATGAGCAAGTGTTGATGCTGCCTTTTTTAGCAGCATCAATATATTTTTATTCTTCCATTGTATTTTTCAGTTTCATCAACAAAGAATAAGCACCCTTTACCACAATCTTCTTTCCGTCCAATGCTGAATCTATCGCAGTGTACCCCTGATCTGTATTCCCCTTATTCACCTCCGTCATTTTAAAGGTATTATTCCCTTTATCGATAAATACATAATCTTTATTTTCAAAACTAACCAATGCATCATCGGGTAAAGCACCTATGATACCTTTATCTAAGTGCAGCTCAGCATTCATATACATTCCCGGCACAAGTGCCCGGTCCTGCTGTTTAAAATCACATTGAACAATAGCGCTTCTTTCATCACCCAGTGATCTGCTAACCAATTTCACCTTAGTACTGTACTTTTTATCCGGAGATGAATTGCTATATACAACAACCTCCTGTCCGATTTTGATTTTGTTCAGGTCTTTTTCAAACACAGTAAGATTAAGGTGGATGTTATTCGGATTTACCAACTCAAAAAGTATATCTGAAGGCAGTACATATTTTCCAATATTCACATTCACCTTACTCACATAACCATTAATTGGTGAATAAATTCTAATTGCACGGCTGATGTTATTTTCGGTTAGCTTAGCCGGCTCAATTCCAATAAGCCTTAACTTCTCTGCGAGTGCTTTATACTCAATATTCAAAGTCCTAAAGTCCATCTCTGCCATTTGTAAAACCTTATCACTTGCAGCTTTAGAGATATTCAGCTCCCGTTGTCTGCTGTATTCTTTGCCTGCATAAGCCAATTTATTCTTTGTACTAAGATAGTCCTGTTGCAATTGAATATACTGAGGATCTTCCATCACAGCCAAAAGCTGTCCCTTTCGAACTTGGGTACCCTGAAGCATATCTGTAGATTTCAAATACCCACCTAAAGGAACACTTACTGAGACCATATTTTGAGGGGGGGCATCAATTTGCCCACTCAGTTTCAATGTACTGCTGATATTTTTAGCTTGTACATCCTGCACCTGTAAATCAATTTGCTTCGCTTGCTCAGGACTAAGTTGTACGATACTTTCATCCACGGGAGCTGCTACCTTTGCTTCCTCCTTAGCACTGCTGACACAACCATAGATAAAAACAGCAACAAGCAAAAGGAATATATATTTTAATGTAATAGATTTCATTTTTATTTTGATAAAAGGTAATTCAATTGAATAATACTATTGTTTAAGTCATTCACAGCATTTAAATAATCCAGACGCAAGGATAAAGCCTGTTGATTCAGCACAGTCCACTCCAGGTAATTGATTTCACCTTTTTGCAACTGTCTGTTCAAAGTCTGTGTAATATCTTTTGCATTTTTTAAGCCACTGCTTTCAAAGTCATTTACAATCTCCTGATTCTTTTTAACTTGACTTAGCACATCTTCCAGTTCTGCTTTTAATTGCTTTCCTGCATAAGCAGTCTCATTTTTAGTAATATCCTGAAATGTTTGTGCAGACTTTATTCTGGCTTTTTGTCCTCCATAAAAGATAGGAATCCCAAGCCCCAACTGAAAAGAATGAAACCGGGACCCGAGGTCATAATTCAATCCGTTCTGAATACTCATATTATTGTAGCCCAAATTAATTTCAGGCAATAATTTTGATTTTTCAACTCCTGTTGCCGCTACAGCAACTTTCTCTTTTTGTAAATAGAGTTTAAAAAGAGGGTGATTTTCCAATGCTGCCTGATCTGTAGCACTCACCTGCATCTTGTAACTTTCCGATTGTGGCAAACGCAATTCCGAGCTATTGATCAATAACATAAATTGTTGCTGTAATGAAACAGCCTCTTTATGCAATTCTTTCCGTTGCTTGTTCAACTGTGTCAATTGATTCTCTGTACTCGCTTTCTCCAACATATTTGTCTCCCCAGCCTTAAAACGCAGGTCAGCTACTCGGAGTAACTCCCTGTAAGCACTATCCATTGAGGACAATAAAGTTTGTTTTTCAGCTATGACCAGCATTTCATAAAACACTGCAGTCGTCAGTCTTTTAATTTCAGACTGCTTTAAATCCACCTCCAACAATGTTGTTTTCCACTCCTCCAACAATTGCTTTTTTTGTCGGCTATACACTGTTGGAAAGCTAAGGCTTTGATTCACTGCAATGGCATTATCTAGCAGATCGCTATTAAATTTCCCATACTGAGCAGATATGCTGGCTTGAGGGATATCGTTAGCCGTTTTTATCAATTGTCTGGCTTGTTCTGCTCTTAATTTCTGATTGTTCAGCAGCATGTTTCCCTTTGCTGCACTATCTAACGCTTCTGTCAAAAGAATTGGCTGTTGAGCTGTTGATGGCAAGAAAGCAAACAATAACAATATTATCGTAACGATCTCTTTCTTAATTTTCCGTGGCTTTATACCTTTTTCAAAAGCAATGTATAATATTGGTAATACAAAAAGCGTAAGCAAGGTAGCAATCATCAATCCACCAATAACCACTGTCGCCAATGGCCGCTGTACAGCAGCACCTGCACCGTTACTTATGGCCATAGGCAAAAAACCTAAAGAGGCCACAAAAGCAGTCATCAAAACAGGCCTTAACCTTGTTGTTGTTCCCTGCAATACCACATTTCTCATATCTGTTTCTCCTGAAGCTCTAATTCTGTTAAACTCTGCGACTAATACAATACCATTGAGCACTGCTATTCCGAATAATGCAATGAAACCAACTCCAGCGCTGATACTAAAAGGCATTCCCCTCATAGCAAGAAATAAAATCCCACCAATTGCTGATAATGGGATTGCTGTATAGATCAGTAATCCATATTTTATTGAATCAAAAGCAAAATACAATAAGATAAAAATGAGTATCAGAGATACTGGAACAGCGACCGACAATCGCGATTTGGCTTCGTTCAGATTTTCAAAAGAACCACCATAACTAATGGTGTACCCAGTAGGCAATTTGATCTTTTCACTTACTTTGTCCTGCAATTCTTTCACAATGCTCTCTACATCGCGTCCATTTACATTAAAGCCGACTAAAACTCGGCGTTGCGTATTCTCACGCTGTATCTGGCTCGGACTATCTACCAATTCTACCGTAGCCACCTGGCTCAAACGAATCTGACTTCCCGATGCTGTTGGAATCAATAGATTTTGCACATCAGAAATGTCTTTTCTATTTTCATTCTCCAGTCTCACTACCAGTTCAAAACGCTTCTCGCCCTCAAATACAAGACCGGTACTCTGGCCTGCAAATGCAGCATTAATGTTTCTATTTACATCAGAGATATTCAATCCATATTGCGCAATAGCCGGTCTGTTATACTTAATAACAATTTGAGGTGTTCCGGTAATTTGCTCCACATACTGTTCCGTAGTACCTTCTACACTTCTTACTATATTCCCAAGCTGTTTTGCATAAATGCCCAATGTATCCAAATCTTCTCCAAAGATTTTACACACCACATCCTGTCTTGCGCCCGTCATCAGCTCATTAAAACGCATTTGTACCGGAAACTGGAAGCTCGTTGTAATACCCGGAACTTCACTTGCGGCTTTACCCATTTTTTCAGAAAGTTCATCGAATGACTTTGCCGAGGTCCATTCACTCTTCTTTTTTAGGTTGATGATCATATCACCCATATCCATTGGTAAAGGTTCTGTAGGCACCTCACTACTTCCAATTTTAGTTACAATATTCTTTACTTCCGGAAATCTTTCTTTTAATATGGCCGCTACCTTTTGTACATTCTCTATTGTAGTATTCAAGCTACTCCCCGAAAGCACCCTGGTTTCTACGGCATAATCACCCTCTTCAATTGATGGAATAAACTCTCCGCCCAGCCTGGTCAATAAAAAAACCGAAATCACAAATAAAGTGATTACCATAGCGATAAGCACCTTAGGAATGTTTAAAGCTTGTTTTAATAGCTTACTGTATCCAGATTCTACTTTCGCCATCAATCGATCTGAAAAATTCTTTTTATCGCTGATTTTCTTACTTAAAAAGATGCTGCTTAACATTGGAATATAAGTCAATGACAAGATAAAAGCTCCTAAAAGGGCAAATGCAACAGTTTGCGCCATAGGTTTAAACATTTTACCTTCAATTCCCTGCAAACTAAAAATCGGGAGGTAAACGATAAGGATAATGATCTGCCCAAACACCGCACTATTCATCATTTTAGATGAGGCACTTTTCACTTCCTTATCCATATCCTGCTGCGACAAAGTCCGCAGCCCTGTAAACTTTTTATGATGATAGAGCTGATGCATGACTGCCTCAACGATAATGACCGCCCCATCTACAATCAAGCCGAAATCGAGTGCTCCAAGACTCATTAAGTTTCCACTCACCCCGAACAGGTTCATCATGATCACGGCAAACAGCATAGAAAGTGGAATAACCGAAGCAACGATCAAACCAGCACGGGCATTCCCCAAGAACAACACCAATACAAACACCACAATCAATGCACCTTCCATCAGATTAGTCTGAACCGTACTTATTGCATTACTCACCATGTCAGTGCGATCAAGGAAAGGTTCAATTGATACCCCCTTTGGTAAAGTTTTCTGAATTTCAGCAATCTTATCTTTGATACTTTCAATAACCACATTGCTGTTGGCTCCTTTCAACATCATCACAATAGCTCCCGAAACTTCACCTTCATCATTATAAATTAAGGCTCCATATCTTGTAGCTGCACCAATTTTCACTTCAGCTACGTCACGAATCAACAAAGGAACATTGTTACCTGTATTTTTGATCACTACATTTTCGATATCTTCCTTATTACCGATCAACCCTTCACTCCTGATATAGAGCACAGTAGATTGTTTTTCGATATATGAGCCACCTGTATTCTGGTTATTACTTTCCAATGCATTAAAAACATCTGCAATAGTAATTCCCTGAGCTTGTAACTTAGCGGGATTAATGGCAACCTCATACTGTTTAAGTTTACCGCCAAAGCTGCTCACTTCAGCAACACCTTTAACGCCTAAAAGCTGCCTTCTGACTATCCAATCTTGTATCGTACGCAGTTCAGTGATGTCATATTTATCTTCATAACCTTTTTCAGCTTTTACGACATATTGGTAAATTTCACCCAGACCGGTGGAAATAGGTCCCATCTCAGGCTTGCCGATTCCGTCTGGAATACTAGCCTGAACCGTCAGTAAACGTTCGGACACTTGTTGTCTCGCCCAATAAACATCTACATCATCATTAAAAACTAAAGTAACGAGTGATAATCCGAAGCGACTGTAGCTTCTGATTTCTTTAATCCCTGCAATATTACTACTAGCTTGTTCAACTGGAAAAGTAACTAGTCTTTCGATATCTGTTGCACCATAAGAAGGTGCGGAAGTAATGATCTGCACCTGATTATTTGTGATATCAGGCACCGCATCTACCGGGAGTTTTCTCAATTCAAAAACCCCGTATATAATTAGCGCAATTGTAAATAGCGCTACTATGAGTTTATTCTTTACAGAAAACCCAATGATTTTATTCAACATAAAATTAGTATGATTTATTCTTTGAAGAGTCCAAAAGGCCATATAAAACTAGGAACAACATCATGTTGAATTCTTCAACATAACCCATTCCGTAAACAAGAATTAAATCAAAGATTTTGGCGGTTGCCAAATGCTTCCCGTAAAAGTATGGTGAATATCCTCATCATTATAGACTGATGGGCGTTCTAAATCCAGGATAGCAAGATTTTTTATAATAAACTTATTAGATGGTGGAATCGCGGGATTCGTTAAAACAGAATTTTGCTCTACCGATTTAAAAGGTAATTGATTGTCCCTTTCTTCATCATTATCTGTATGCGGAATAGAATTATAATGATCAATCAAATAAACTGAAAAGGTAATCTCTTCATTTATAACCTTATGCTCATAATAATGTTGAAAAAGTAAAGGCAGCTTTATCAGTTCCTGCAATTCGGTAGAGAAAATGAGGATAGTAAAAGCTATAAATATGGAAATCTGCTTCTTCAACATGGGCAAATGTAGCTATTTCACAAACACTCGTCAACCAAATATAGAATTGACTCATAATTTTTACTTACCGCATCAGACATAGCCATTTCGCATGTTTTAGCAGTAGAGTAATATCCTTCATATTCCTTTTTTTTCACTTCATTCGCTTCCGGAGCCGTTGCCGCAGCAGTCAGTTCAGGAAATAGGAAACCTCTATCTCCAGCCATACCACAACATCCTGCATTTAGAGGAACATCCACCTGTTGCGCAAAATGACTGGCAATCTGGAACAACTTAGTCTCCAATCCCATCTTTTTTAAAGTACAAACAGGATGCAACACAATACTATCCTTTTTACGAACCTCTTTCAATACAGGAAGGACATGATCATATAGATAGTCAATGCTGTCAATAATATTCATCTGATCAAAATATGCCCGATTCTGATCAGAAAGTACAGTACGACAATGCTGTAAAGTATGCGTACAAGAACTTACGTCCAGTACAATAGGTAGCTTGCCACCTGATGTCCAGGCCCAGAGTTTTCTCACCGTTTCATTTGCAGTATAAACGTATGCATCCTGATAACCTTTAGAAGAGAACAACTGTCCACAACATGAACTATTGATATCATCAGGCACCAATACTTTGATCCCTGCTTTTGCAGAAACACTCATAAACGTTTCCGGCATACTCTTCTTATTATCTTTCGCACCTCCCATCATCCGATTAATACAGGTAGGAAAATAAACCACAGCTCCATCACTATCTCCGTAAATCCGCCCCTTTGTGGCCTGTAATTGATTACTCCAGAGTGGCATAGCAGGAATGACTTTTTTTAGTCCACCTGTAATACTCCTCATGGTAGATTCACCAAATACACTGTTTATACCATCGCCAACTTTAACTGCGGCACCTACAACAAACGCAGTGGCTCCAAAATTCTTTGCTACCATTACAGCCAGACTGTTAGCTGTTTTGCTATGATTTTCTCTACGTAAACGTTTAACTAGATCACCTGTATTGATATCAACCGGGCAAGCAGTTGCACACAAACCATCAACCGCACAAGTATCTAAACCATCGTATTGATATTCATTAACCAACAAATCAAAATCGCGTTTATTACCTTGTGCTTTTAACCCTGCAAGCTCCCTCCTTACCACAATTCTTTGCCTTGGAGTCAATGTCACATTACGACTCGGACATTTATGTTCACAATAACCACATTCAATGCATTTATCCACCTCTTGCTCTACTGAAGGCAAAGGCTTTAAATTTGCGATATGTGCTTTTTTATTATCATTGATGATGACACCTGGATTTAACAGATTTTGTGGATCAATAACCGCCTTTAAGGTCTTCATGATTTCATAAGCCTCTCCACCCCATTCTGTTTCAATAAATGGCGCCATATTGCGCCCCGTTCCATGTTCGGCCTTTAAAGTTCCATCATAAGTTTCGACCACTAGTGTTACTACATCCTGCAAAAACAAATCATAGCGTTCTATTTCAGCTGCCGTATGAAAAGCCTGCGTAACTACAAAGTGAATATTACCATCTTTAGCATGGCCAAAAATGATGGCTTCATGGTATTCATATTTTTTAAATAAAGCCTGAAGGTCAATAATAGCATCCCCAAGTTTTGCTACCGGGAAAGCGATATCCTCTAAAATAACCGTTGTACCACTAGCCCTTACTGCCCCAACTGCCGGAAACATACCTTTCCTCAACTTCCAGAAAAAGGCTTGTTCCTTCGCATCCTCTGTAAATACAGGAGATTCCAACATAGACAAATTACCTGCAGAAGCCATAAACAAATTGGTTTTAGCATGCAGATCATCCAAACTATTTGCTTGAAATTCTACCAATAAAGCAGCTGCAGAGTCAGGCAAAGTTTTTAAACGGTTCGGAACACCTTTTAAACTATCAATAGACCTTAAAGATGCTCTATCCATCAATTCAACTGCTTCTGCACCAGAAACAGTTAAAGGTATAATGGCTTGGCAAGCGGCATACATATCAGGAAAATATAAAAATGCAGTTGTTTTATAAGGATAATCAGGAACAGTCTCCATTACTGCTTCTGCAATAAATCCAAGTGTACCTTCAGCTCCTATTAAAAGATGGACTAACACATCCAGGGGATGATCATGATCTATAAATGCATTTAATGAATAACCAACTGTATTTTTAGTTTCGTACTTTCTACGTACCCGATCATACAGCTCCGCATTATTTTTAAGCTGCCCTTGCATACTCTTTATCGCCGTATAAATATTATTGCAATCTTGCTCAAAACGACTGTAATCTCCAGGATTCTCGGTACTAAAAATCTTTCCATCAGGCAAAATGAAACGAATATGTTTGGTAGTATGATAAGAGTTAAGCTTAACACCACAACACATCCCACTAGAATTGTTAGACAAAATCCCTCCCATCATTGCCGCATCAATACTTGATGGATCTGGACCAATTTTTCTTTTATATCGTTTTAAATAAGCATTTACCATACTCCCGGTAATCCCAGGCTGCACCCTCACCTGTTGCCCATCATTTTCAATCTGCATCTTGTTCCAATACTGGCTTAAATCAACCAGAATCCCATCGGTAATAGACTGTCCGGATAAACTGGTACCGCCTGTTCTGAAAGTTAGCGGAATACGATTTTCATGAGAAAATCTGAACAAAGCAATGATTTCTGATTCAGCTATTGGTTGTACAACAGCTTTAGGCCGCAAATAATAGAAGCCTGCATCAGACGCATAGGCAACAAGGTCAATGAGACGTGATTTAATACGTGTTTTGGGTAAAATACTTTCTAAAAGTTCTCCAGTTTCCATTTAAAGACAAAATACTTATACAGGCAATACCTATAGGGTGATATACAATGCAATAAACAAAGAAACAATAAAATTAATAAGCAGTCAACAGGTACTGATGAATACTATGTATGCATCTTCAAAATGCCTAAAAAAATGAACAAGTCACATAACAGGAAGTAAGCTAAATGAACAAAGTGAACGAAACTATCTAACAGCGCTTTTATTATTTTCGTTACCATGTTGGCCAAACATAGGCGTAACCTGAAAAGCCTTAGATGAGTAGGGAAGTAAAAAAATTATAATCATCCTTAGTATGAAAAAATTAGATTTAAACAATCTTGGTGTTCAAGAATTGAATGCAACAGAAATGACAAAAGTTGAAGGTGGTGGTTTATTAAACCTTAATCTTTTAGGCGGTCTTGGTTTAGGCGGTTTACTTGGTGCTTTAACTCCAGTTACAGGTGCTGTAAAAAGCGTACTTAACGATACGTTTTCTTTCCTTAACAAGCAATTAAATACTGTTTTAGGCTCATTAGGCGGTCTATAAGAACAAAATAAATAGCCGTTATCCTGAAAAAGATAACGGCTATTTCAATATATACCAGCTAAATGTCTCTATCCTCTTATTCTACAGAAAACATTTCCGGGACTTCCCTGGTCTACCGTTCTCAAATCAACAGATCAACACAAATCATTTACCTGGTTACCATTACGTTTCTTTTGCTGACCATTGCTGCATTACCCTTTATCAAAACTTCTATCAGTGTAAAAAGCGGTGGACTATTACAGTCGTCCATCGAAAAAACTGAACTCATTGTTCCGGTTAACGGTCGCCTGATAAAAGTTCAGTTGAGCGATAATAAAAAGGTTAAACAAGGCGAGACCTTAATTACCATTGATGCTTCCTCAGCCAAACAGCAAGGCAACATTGTTCAGACTCAACAAGGTCAGACATCAGCTTTCCTACAAGACATTCGCACTTTATTAGTGTATATCAATAGAAATGGTTTTAGCTATCCACCCCTGAAAACCGGACAGTATACAGCTTCATGGCAACAATTTGTACAGGAACTGGAAAATGCGCGTATCAATAAAGACCAGGCATCGAGTACTTTTAACCGCTACAACAAGCTATTTCAAAATAAAGCAGTCACAGAGTCCGAATATGAGCGCTATAAATTCGAATATGAACAATCCGAATCAGCATATAAGCTCATTATCAACAAGTATAAAACACAATGGCAAACAGAAGCCAACTCTTTACGCACAGAACTGCAACAATTAAGTGGACAACAGATTGAGCTGAATGAGCAAAAGAAACAATATATAGTAAAATCACCTATTGACGGCTCCATTCAAAACCTGACAGGAATACAAGAAGGTGCTTATGTTTTTGCCAACCAAAAAATTGGTGAAATATCGCCAGATGCAGCATTAACTGCCTTTTGCTATGTTAAACCATCTGATATTGGCCTGATTAAAAAAGGACAGGAAGTACGCTTTCAGATTGATGCCTATAATTATAACCAATGGGGATTAGTGACTGGTCAGGTACTGGATATTTCGGATGATATTATCCTAGTAGACAACCAACCTGTATTTAAGGTAAGATGCGAATTAAAAACAGATCATTTAATGCTGAAGAATGGCTATAAGGGATTCCTAAAAAAGGGCATGACCTTTACCGCTCGTTTTACAGTAACAGAACGTAGTTTCTTTCAGCTTCTGTATGATAAAGTTGATGACTGGGTAAATCCAAATGTAATAGGGAGGGCATAAATCAGGTATGAGCAGCAAAGTAAAACAAAGGGATATTACAGATTGCGGAGCAGCATGCCTGTCTTCCGTAGCAACACATTATAAATTAAACCTCCCTGTTGCCCGTATCAGGCAACTTGCGGGTACAGATAAAAAAGGTACCACAGTACTCGGACTGGTAGAAGCAGCCCAGAAGCTAGGCTTTGAAGCTAAAGGGGTAAAAAGCCCATTCGAAAGTCTATTCAAAATACCACTGCCAGCAATTGCACACGTTATAGTGGGAGAAATTCTGGCACATTATGTAGTGATTTATAAAGTCACTAAAAAATACATACAGGTGATGGATCCCATTGATGGGCAAATGCACCGCAAGAGCCATGAAGAGTTCAAAAAAGAATGGACAGGGAACCTTCTGTTATTACTACCAACTGAAGAATTTAAGCCCGGTAATGAAGAGATCTCTGTTCAGGGTCGTTTCTGGAGTCTTATAAAACCACATAAAAGTATTTTAATGCAGGCACTTTTTGGTGCTATTGTTTATACAATTTTAGGTCTTTCTACCTCTATTTTCGTTCAAAAACTGGTCGACTTTGTACTTGTAGACGGAAACCGGAATTTACTCAACCTAATGGGTATTGCTATGGTCGTGATACTTATGGTACAACTTTTTATAGGTACTGCAAAAAGCATATTTACGCTAAAAACCGGACAAATGATAGACGCCCAGCTGATACTGGGCTATTACAAGCATTTACTAAAACTACCCCAACAGTTTTTTGATACTATGCGTGTGGGCGAGATTATCTCAAGAATTGGTGATGCTGTAAAGATCAGAACATTTTTAAACGATGTAAGTATTAATTTTCTCGTTAACATTTTCATTGTGTTCTTTTCGTTTATCGTCATGTTTACCTATTACTGGAAACTAGCGCTACTCATGCTTGCTGTAATCCCGATATACCTCGTAGTTTATCTGATCACGAATAAACTCAACAAGAAAGCACAACGAAAACTAATGGAAGACTCTGCTGAACTAGAGTCACAACTTGTTGAAAGTTTAAATTCCATCAGCACTATTAAGCGATTCGGACTAGAAGGCCATGCCAATGAAAAAACGGAACTGAGATTTGTTAAATTATTGAAGACAGGATATTCTTCAAATATCAATGCATTATTTTCATCCACTTCTGCAGAACTGATATCGCGTCTTCTAACCATAGTCTTATTATGGGTTGGCGCAGGCTTTGTACTTGACAATAATATCACACCCGGCGAGTTATTGTCATTTTACACACTGATCGGCTATTTTACAGGCCCCGTATCTGCATTAATAGGTATGAATAAGGTGGTACAAGATGCAGTTATTGCTGCAGACAGGCTTTTTGAAATTCTGGATTTAGAAAGAGAAACAGTTGATAATTCTGAAAACCAGATTGAACTCACTTCAGCTCAAATTGGCGACATCCATTTCAATAATGTCACATTCCGCTATGGAACAAGAATGCCAGTTTTTGAAGGACTTGATTTAGAAATACCAAAAGCAAAATTTACAGCTATTGTAGGTGAAAGTGGTTCAGGAAAATCAACCTTAATGGCAATCCTTCAAAACATTTACCCATTAGCACAAGGAAATGTAAGTATTGGCAAGTACGATTTAAAGTATATCCGCACATCTTCATTACGTGAAGCTGTATCTGTTGTGCCGCAAAGGATTGATCTTTTTGCCGGAAATGTAATTGAGAACATTGCCATAGGTGATCATGAGCCAGATATGCAGCGTATTCTTGATATTTCCGAACAGCTGGGCATCATTGATTTCATTGAAACTTTACCTAGAGGATTTCAAACCTACCTTGGAGAGAATGGTGCAGCGTTATCCGGTGGGCAACGACAACGTATAGCCATTGCCAGGGCCTTGTACCGCAATCCTGAAATTCTGATTCTTGATGAAGCGACTTCGTCCCTGGATTCCGCATCTGAACAATATGTACAAAGAGCAATTGATCTTTTAAAAGCCAAACATAAAACAGTTATAGTTATTGCACATCGGCTAAGCACACTTAACAATGCAGACAAAATCATTGTTTTGGACAAAGGTATTGTAGCAGAACAAGGGACACACCATGAACTTCTATTAAATCCAGATTCAGCCTACTCAAGATTATGGAACATGCAAATGCCACAATTAGTCAAAATGTAAAATATTAAAAACACTTTGTTATAAAATTAAGTTTATTATCTATTGACAGAAGGTTCCATCAACTGAAACAAAATACAGATAGATGAAAACAGATCCAGTAATCGTAGAAAGAACATTTAGCGTTCCTGCTATTAAGGTATGGGAAGCTCTGACTGACGCTAAAAAAATGAAAGAATGGTATTTTAACATTGAGAACTTTAAACCAGAGGTAGGTTTTAAATTCCAGTTCATGGCAGGAAGTGAAAATAAAAACTATTTACACATCTGCAAAGTCACAGAAGCCGATGAAGGTAAAAAATTAACTTATACATGGAGCTATGATAATTACCCAGGTAATTCATCAGTTACATTTGAATTGTTTGAAGTGGGAACAGGAACCAGGGTTAAATTAACTCATACAGGTTTGGATACCTTTCCAGCTAAAGACGATGCTAATTTTTCTAAAGAAAGCTTTACTGCTGGCTGGAAAGAAATTATTGGTACCAACCTTAAGGCTTACCTGGAAAAATAGGGAATATCTTACTCCTTATTTATCGCCTCCCATAGCATATCTTTTAACTCTACAAGTCCTTTTTGAGCTACAGAGGATATGAAAATTGACGGAACATTTGCAGGAAGTTCTTTTTTCATCTCTTCCTTCAGCTCTTCATCCAACATATCCGATTTTGTAACTGCAAGAACATGTGGTTTTTGCATCAACTCTGAATTATAATCTTTTAGCTCCGACTTTAAGATTTCGTATTCTTCAGTGATGCTTCTATGTGTATCAGCAGGAACCATAAATAATAATACAGAATTCCGTTCAATATGACGTAAGAATCTATATCCAAGCCCCTTGCCTTTCGATGCACCTTCAATAATACCTGGAATATCAGCCATTACAAAAGACTTACCTCCACGATAAGATACGATTCCAAGGTTTGGCACTAACGTAGTAAAAGGATAATCCGCAATCTCTGGTTTAGCTGCAGAAACAACTGACAATAACGTTGACTTACCTGCATTTGGAAAACCGACAAGACCTACGTCAGCAAGAATTTTAAGTTCAAGAACCATCCACTCTTCTTTTCCTGCTTCACCAGGTTGTGCAAAGCGTGGTGTTTGCATAGTTGGGGACTTAAAGTGCCAATTACCTAAGCCACCGCGACCACCCGCAGTAAGAATTTTTGTTTCTCCATCAGCGGTAATTTCGAAAAGAACTTCACCAGTTTCTGCATTCTTAGCTATGGTACCTAGTGGTACATCAAGAATTTCGTCTTTACCAGATTTACCAGTTGATGTTCCACTTGATCCAGGAAGTCCATCAGGGGCAATAATATGTTTACGGTATTTTAAATGGAGAAGTGTCCAGAATTGCGAGTTGCCTCTTAGTATGATGTGACCACCGCGGCCACCATCACCACCATCAGGACCACCCGTAGCAGTTCTTACGTCGCGGTGTAAATGTGCAGAACCTGCCCCCCCCTTACCGGAACGACAACATATTTTAACATAATCTACAAAATTGGAACCCTGCGACATAATCTTTCTCTGTTTTTTTATAAATAACAATAGCGGGCAGCATAAAGCTTTGTCCCGCTATCCTTAATGTTTTTGTACTAGTATTTATCTACAACTGCACAAAGCTCAGCAAAGATATCATCGATTTTCCCGATACCATTTACTTTACTTAATTTATTTTGTGACTCGTAATATGGCAAAACATGAATGGTTTTGCTAAAATATTCTTCAATACGCTTTTGAAGTTTATCAGCCTGGTCATCAACACGCCCAGTTTCAAGCTGACGCTGTGCAATACGTTTAGTCAGCTCTTCCTGATCAACATCCAATGCAATTACACCATCAATAGCACTTCCTTTGCTCACTAAAAACTCATCCAATGCCTGTGCTTGTGGTACTGTACGTGGAAAACCATCAAATATAAATCCTTTAGCCTGAGGATTTTTATCCACTTCCTCTTCCAACATTGCGATGGTAATTTCATCAGGTACCAATTGACCATCAGCAATTAATGCGCTCACCCTTTGTCCAAGCGGTGATTGATTTTTAATGTGTGCTCTGAAAAGATCACCAGTTGATATGTGGATCAATTGATATTTCTCAATCAATTTTTCAGATTGGGTGCCTTTGCCTGCACCCGGTGGGCCAAAGAGAACAAAATTCAGCATTTGGGTTGTCTTTAAAGTTAAAAAGCCTTCAACCCGCGGGTTTAAGGCTTCTGTTTCATTATTTAAGCTCTCAAAGTTAAAAATGCAATACAATCTAAGGAAGTTTTAAATAAATATGCTTCTATAAATTGTATCTTAACCATTGAAAATATTTTTTTACTTATTAATTTATCATAACTTACCCTTTTTCAATTCATTATATTTTTGAACATAAAAAATTTGGTGGTTAGTTTTGAGGTTGCAAATATATAATTATTAATTTATTATACTCATTTTTTTACAAAATAGCCCCTGAGTATAGTGTGTGATGTTAGTTTCTTTTCAGTTTCAATACTTCCATTTTAGAAAGCACAACTGGGTTAAAAACTACGGCCTTTAATGGCACATTATTTTTATCTGTAGCAACACTATTGATGGCATCAGCAACATCCATTCCTTCGACTATTTCGCCAAAGATGGTATAGTCCTGATCAAGGTGTGGCGTACCACCCAGCGTTTTATAAATGGCTCTTTGTGCAGCAGGTATTTTTCTGTTTTTTTTCTTTTCAATTGCATCCAGCTGATCATCTGTTTGCTTTTTACCCGCCACCAGATAAATCTGTGTAAAATAAGAAGCTTTCTCTGGATTATCATCTCTACCTGCACCCAAACCACCTTTCTTATGGAATATTGAAGATCTTATTTCGGCAGGGAAACGTTTTGCCCCTAACCCGGGATTCATCTTTTCACGATTCAGAATGGTATCATCCAATTCGCCACCCTGACTTACAAAATCTTTAATGACCCGGTTAAATTCTGCATTTTTATATAATCCCTTTTTAATTGATTTCAGAAACATATCTCTGTGTGCAGGAGTTTCATCATACAACATGACGGTGATATTTCCTTTATTAGTTATAAAACGCACAAAGGTAGATTGGGCTTTTACTACCGTGACAAACAGCATAAAAACTAAAAACAAACAAAGGTTTTTCATTTAGAAAATAAAGATTTAAGGCTTAATTTCTTATATACTGCAGGAATTCTTCTTTTCTTTTAGCGTCCAGAAATACTCCATCAAAGGATGTAGTTATTGTACTGCTGCTGGTGTCTTTTATGCCTCTTGAGGACACACATAAATGAACTGCATCTATATACACTGCCACATCATCTGTTTCCAGAATAGTCTTCAATTCATTAGCAATCTGTATCGTTAAGCGTTCCTGAACCTGTGGCCTTTGTGCATAGTATTGAACAATTCGATTCAGTTTAGACAAACCTACTACTTTTCCAGATGAAATATATGCCACATGCGCTTTACCAATAATAGGGACAAAATGATGTTCACAATTCGAATACAGTGTGATATTTTTTTCAACCAGCATTTGGTTGTATTGATATTTATTCTCGAAGAGCGTAATCGCTGGTTTATTTTCAGGATTTAATCCACTGAATACTTCTTTCACAAACATTTTGGCAACACGCCCAGGGGTTCCATTCAAACTGTCATCAGTTAGATCCAGTCCCAATGTTTGCATGATTTCACGAAAATGATGGCTTATTCTACTTATCTTCTCCTCATCACTCAAATCAAAAGCATCGCTTCTTAATGGCGTATCATAAGAAGTTCCAATATGCTGCTCACCTAATAAATCTTCTATTTCTGTTGCAGATAGATCTTGTTGTGTCATACTCTTTTAATTGATTTTATTGTTCAATAACGATCTGTTCTTTTTTAATACCTATATGCTCAAGATGCCCTACCATTGCATTTGTAAAAGCATCGGGTCCGCAAATATACCAGTAGTTTATGTTACTACCACTAAAACCAAGCAAGAGTTCTTCATTTATTACCTCAGATTTTATTCCCGGATCATGTGGTTCTTTCAATACATTCACTAAATTTTCGCCCAATAAGTAACTTAGTTCTGTTCTGCAAATGATATCATCTTCATTATGATTAGCAAACAATAAGGTATTTCCCTGCAAATCTCCAGTTTGATTAAGCTGTCTGAAAATAGATAAAAAGGGTGTGATCCCTGCTCCACCTGCAATAAAAATCCCGATCCCTTTATATTGAATTGTACCAAATACTTCGTGTACAATCAGCTCATCGCCTATGGACAATGATCCCAACTTCTCTGTGACGCCATCATGTCCTTTATAAATTTTAATAGTAAACTCCAGATAGTTCCAATCGTTTAAAGATGTAAAAGTGAATGGTCTCAATTCGTTTTCAAGTCCTGGCTTATTAATAGCTACGTCTGTAGCCTGTCCGGGTATAAAGACATATCCCATAGGTTTTTCCACTATAAAGCGCTTAACATTATGAGTTACATCTTCAATGCTCAGTATTTTTACAATATGGCTTTCCATTGTTCTTTTTTATAAAATTAGAGCGCCCCTATTTAAAAAAGGTTACATTTTTCCTCATCTAATCAGAAAGTATTTTGTAACCCTTTAATATATAAGTACTCTATTATGTAAATTAGTAGAACGATAACCTCTTGTTAATATGAATCAAGCTTTAAAAGACGAAGAGCTAGTATTACGCATACTGAATGGTGAAACGCATTTATATGAGATGTTAATGCGCAAATTTAACCAACAATTGTACAGAATCAGTATTTCTATCATTAACGATGATCAGGAAGTTGAAGATATTATGCAAATTACTTATCACAATGCCTACAGAAATCTGGCAAACTTTAAGCATCATTCAAGTTTTAGCACCTGGCTGACAAAAATTCTGATCAATGAGAGCCTATTACATAAAAAACGAAAATCGAAACTCGAAAAAACGCTGATGGAAAGCGAATATAATGATCAACATACAGAAACTCCTTTAGACAATCTGATGAATAAGGAATTGAAAGAAATTCTGGAAAAAGCTGTAGCTGCCTTACCAGAAAAATACAGAATCGTATTTATGATGCGTGAAGTTCAGGGTATGAGTACCAATGAAACTATGGAAGCATTGGATTTAGGGGAGTCAAATGTAAAAATAAGACTAACCCGGGCGAAAGAAATGTTACGTACAGAGCTGAACACTTATTGGCAACCGCAAAATCTTTATGCCTTCAATCTAATTAGATGTGATAGAATTGTAAATAATGTGATGAAGCAGATCAATAATGCCAATCAATCTTCAACAACAGCTTTGATCTGATCTTTGAGTATAGTTAATACATCAGTTTGAAACCACTTATTTTTTGACATCCAGATATTATTTCTAGGCGAAGGATGTGGTAAAGGCAGGTATTGAGGTAAATATTCCCGATAGCTCTTTACGGTTTCTGTTAAAGTTGTTTTACATCTGTCTTGCAGATAATAATGCTGAGCATATTGCCCGATCAATAAAATCAGCTTTACTTCTTGCATAAAATCCAACAACTTATTATGCCATAAAGGAGCACATTCTTTTCTTGGAGGTAGATCGCCGGATTTACCTTTGCCCGGAAAACAAAATCCCATCGGCACCAATGCGAAAATATCTTCATTGTAAAACATAGCCTTATCTACCCCTAGCCAATTTCTCAAACTATCCCCACTTTTATCATTCCATGGAATACCCGTTTGATGAACAATTCTACCTGGCGCTTGTCCTATGATCACGATTTTACTTTTTTTACTTGCTGAAATAATTGGATTCGCTCCTAATTCGAGGTAAGGTTCACATACCTTACATTGTCTGATATTGGCTATAAGGTTATCCATAATTAGTTTCTCCTACTATTTTAACAATCATCCCATCACAAGATTCATCTATCAACAGTTGACAGGATAAGCGCATTTTAGGATTATGTATCCCAATCTTGTTCAAAGTATTACTTTCATTTCTATCGAAATCAGCATCATCAAATTACGATATTCATTTGGGAGAGTAGTTATTTCGTAATTTATTTCATCAGCTATTACTGTAAAAATAATCTTTTTTTAGACCCCTTACTTCCAGAATTCATCTTTAAAATCATCTACAAAATCCTGATGATGCTTTTCCAGGAAATGACCAATACTAGTTAGAACGGATTCAGGAATGATCACTTCCAAGTGAGGAAAAACAACTCTTTCTTCAAAACGGATATGTTGATCAAGAAAAGTGAATAACTTTTCATAGACAGCATAATCACCCTGACTTGCAGCATTCACACGCTCAATCAGATCAATAATTTGTTGATGATCTTTTTTTGCCTGTATGCAGAGTTCTTCTGAACTGAACCTGTTAAAGAGTAAAACTTCTTCATCCAAAAAATGATCCTTCAAATGTTGATTCCAGAAGAAATTAACATAATCTTTCATCCTTAGGCTATCCACTTTCTTATTTATCCCCTGCTTAATTTTCCAGGTGAAAAGCAAACCAAAGTGGTGATCTCTGGACAAGATCTGCATTTCCTGACTACGTTTTAGGGGCTTATTATTCATGGTTAAACAATTACACGATTATGGCCTCCATTCATATTCTGAATTCTATTTAAGAACATTTCCGCCATCATATTCGCTCTCCTTTTGGTTTCATTAGCCATTGTTCCTTCATATTGCTCATCAATAGTTTTGTTAAATAAAAGCAACCAACGCTCAAAATGCCCCTTTTTAAGGGACAGCGGTGCATGTCTGGCAAATGGATTTCCTCTGAAACCTTGAATACCAAATAATGCTGCATTCCAGAATTTATACATCTTTTCAAGATGCGGCTCCCAATCTACAATTACCGAGTCAAAAACAGGCCCGATTAGTTCATCAGACTGCACTTTTTGATAAAATGAATCCACAAACCATACAATATCTTCAAAATTAGTTATGTCAGCTTTCATACAAACAACTTTACTGCAGAGGACGTTACCAAATAATAAATGGCCCATCCTATAAATAAGATTAATAAAATAAATATCCAGAATGGGATACTTTGTGGTGTTTCACTACCAACAATTAAAAAATTTTTCTGATTACCTTTACCATATGCATTGATCATGATGGGCACAATCCCATCAACAACTGCATTTTCCTGGATTCCCTCAATTGAAATGGCCGGACCATTCCTTACTTCAAAAGGAATCAATCTGATTCCCTCTTTACCAGTAGGATCCTTACTTACAATCCTAAGTACATGCTTACCATCAATCAATTTTGAAGTATCCAGCTCAAAGTTCACAGGAGAAATCAACTCTGCTATAGGTTTAATCTCTTCATCAATAAATATAAATACTTTGCTTTTCTCTTCCATATCAGTCCAGATTTAAAATTGAAAATTTAATATGCGAGGCTGATTTTTCTCCCGGTTTAATCAACCATTTAACGGAAAAGAATAAACAAAACAAAACAATAACTGCCATAATCGAAATAATTACATAATCCCAATTGCTATCCGGACCTGCGCCATGGGTAATTCCCTTTAGTAATTTCGGCTGTTGTTTTTCGCATACAGGGCAAGCCATTGCAGTGATGTACATCAACAAAACAAAACCGGTTAAAAATGCTTTTTTCATCATTTTGTAGCTTTAGTTTTTACCAAATCCATTAATTTTTTCACCTCTTCTGGTGTCACCTTTTTAGCGGAATTACCCCAACTTGTTTTTTCATGGTTCATAATTGCAGCCACCTCTTCAGGTTTCAATTTATTATTTATGCCTACAGCAGGCATCGCGCCATAACCTTCACTTGCTCTTCCGTTATAGCCATTCATAATGATGTCTACCATTATTTCAGGGTTGTCGTCCAATACAATCTTACTACCTTTAAGTGCTGGGAAAGCACCTTTTAAACCTTCTCCATTTCCTTGGTGACAACTCTGACAGTTATTGGTATAAAGTCTTGCACCATCCAGCTCTTTAGGTTCTCCTTTTTTGAGCGCGCCAGCAGCCAGATCTCCGGATTTCTTATACAGAAAATCAGGCTCTGGTGTACCATCTGGAAGTTTTGTTTGCTTAAGTGCTTTTAAATAGGCGACCAATTCAAGTGCTTCGGCACGGGCAATTATTTTCCCTTTACGTCCTTTTCGAAATTCTTCAGGAACATTTACCACAACATCACCTTCTTCTAATTTATTCTTCACTTCAAATAGAAAGGGATAGGCTGGCATAATTGATTCTTTAACTACAATACGTGGATTGTATAAATGAACCAAATGCCAATCGGCACTAGATTGTCGCTGGCCAATGTTTGTTAAATCTGGTCCGGTACGTTCTGTGCCCATAACTGTAGCCGTATTGCGCCAGGTATCTGTTCGATGCATATCCGCATAATCTGCTGCAATACTTGGACGATCTCCCCAAACTTTATCCATATCTACATTTCTCACTTGCTGAGTATGACAAGCCACACATCCGTTTGCAACAAAAACTGCCTTTCCTAATATCGCCTGTTCATCCAAAGGAATAGCATTAGGCAGAGGTGCATTATTCTCCTCGTTATTTAAAGCCGGAATAATACACACAAATAATGTAAGTATTGCGAATAACAAAAATGCTGCGCCAAAAAGTTGTTTATGATTGTTAAAAAAATCCATGTCAATTGGTTTTAATTCTTTTTTCCGTCGAAGATTCTTCTGATTGATACAATTTTTCTAAAGCAACATCTGGAACATCAATAACCTGACGGCTTCCTTTTATCATTTTGTATAGGTTATAGGCAAAGAACAAATGCGACATCCACATCAATGTTCCACCTATGGCCCTCCACAACCAATAGGGAGCCATAAACACGACACTATCAATGAATGGTTTCCCATCCATCCACATCAACCCTTTCAATGTACTTCCATACATTAGGGGAATGGTATAAAACATCAACCCTATTAATGCCAGCCAAAAATGCGCTCCAACAGTAATCTGAGGTGCTTCTTTTCCTGTTAATCTCGGTACTAATGCATAAATGCCTGCCCATAGGAAAAAACAGATGATTCCATACATGGTTAAGTGTGAGTGTGCCACAGTAAAATCTGTAAAATGCCAGATTAGGTTAGTAGAACGAAATGCTTCTGCGGTCCCCTGTAATGAGCCGGTAAAATAAAATATGATACCTACAAGAAAGAAAGGTAAGGTATAGCTTGATGGCACTTTATGCCATGCACCTTTAAAGGTCATGATAAAGTTGGTTGTACCTGCAGCTACTGGAATCACCATCCCCATACTACCTAAAATGGCGACTGTTTGCAACCACCAGGGTATTGAACTGAAAACAAAATGGTGAGTTCCTATTAGCGTATAGAACAGAATCTGTGTCCAAAATGCAAGGATACCAAGGCTGTACGAATAAATTGGTTTATTTAATTGCTGAGGCAGGAAATAATAAACGATACCAAGGGTAAAAAACATAAACCACATCCCTACCCCCTGGTGCATATAATATCCTTGTATGATGGTTTCTCCTAATCCATCTTGCCACCAAGGTATATAAGCTACTACCGCTATAACGATCACAAATATGACTGATGCAATGATATACCAGTTGGAGATGTAAATTTCTTTAGTCTTTCTTTGGGCTACAGTTTGTAAGAAATTGATTAATGTTAAAATAACACCAATGGCAAAAAGCGACATGACTGGCCATGTATATTCTCTGTATTCGCCCCCACCATTGTTAATTCCGGCCATAAGGCATAAACTTCCGATGATGACTGCTGAATTAATTAGCCAAAGGCTATACCAGCCCATTTTTATACTGGCAAGTGCTGCATTGCCCACTCGCGGAACTACATATAAACCAAGTCCGATCATTCCTAATGAAGCCCAGCCCCAGAATACTGCATTGGTATGTACAGGACGCAATCGACCGAAACTTAGCCAACTTAACTGGTCAGCATCCGGTGCAACAAACTTTATTCCCAGGTATTCGCCAACAGTAGTTCCGAAAAGCAACCAGAATGTTGCTGCACCTAAATACCAGAGGATCAATTTTGAAAGTTCTGGATTTACTGCTGGCCTTTTTATGGCTCTTTTCTTAATGGAAACAACAGGTAAGCCTGGATCATTTTGGATTTGATATAATAATCCTTTATCATCTTCAGCAGCTATTGTCCCAGATAATTCATTGTGTTTTAAACTATAGTCTAGTGCTTTTTTTCGCTTGCTTAATGCATCTTCTAAAGTCGACTGATCTGTCTGATCTATTAAAGAGATCAGTTCATCAGCTTCTTGTAATCGTTGTTTATCCTGATACTGGCGGAATATGTTATTTACTTTAACCATCATCAGCCATATTCCGGCCAATATTGGAATTAGAATTAGAATTAAGGTAATGATCACTCCTCCTTCAGCCCATATCGTGTTACCTGCTTTTGTCGTTTGTGCAACCCCTTGTTTGGCACTTAGTACCCAAAAGAGTAGAGTCCCTAGACTTAACAGTCCTGTTTTGTTGATCTTATCAACATCATTCTTTTTTTTCCTCAGATATTGCTGTAAAGCTTCAATCTGAGTGCTGTTAAACGAATGTAGATATTGCTGCAAACTAGATTGTGGCCCTTCTGATTTCTGCTTTTTATACAGTGCAGTTGCGGCTTTAATCCTATTATAAATAAAAACTGCTGCCATTAAAGTGCATAATAAAACAAGAAAAGAGACACATAGCAGTACTGAAGTAAGACTTATCATAATGATGGTGATTTCTATTTCTTAATCAATCTTTTAATTCATTTGAAGTAAGGCAGGCCCAAATTCTTCAAATAGAATTGCTTCCTTTTCAATTCCTTTTGCAAGGAGATCTGTATATTGTTTTTGAATAAATGCAGAAGGGCCACATACATAATACCTTGTCCCAGGGAATTGTGGTAAAGAAGCTATTTTATAAATATCTAAAAAGCCTTCCATTACACCTTCCTGCATATCTGTTTCTGTAGGCAAATCATAAAAAACATGCTGATTTACATTCTGATTTTCCCTTATGATTACATCTAATTCGGATTTAAAGGCATGAACATTCCGGTTTCTGCAGCCATGTAACCAGGTAATCGAATGGTTGTATTTTTTCTCTACCAATGTTTGTAACATACTCATCATTGGAGTCAGACCTACACCTCCACTAATCAATACTACCGGAACATTTAAATCATCAGCAAGTGTAAAGCTACCTGCAGGCGCGGTCAGGTCAACTTTGTCACCTTCCTTGATAAAGTCATGCAGATAATTGCTGATCTTACCATCAGTATCTAGTTCAATTCCTTTCTCCCTTTTCACTGATATACGATAATAATCCTGTGTTGGAGTACTTGAAACACTATATTGGCGTGATTGATATAAGCTCATTTCTGGCAAAAACACCCTGATACTGATATACTGACCTGGTATATGAGGCATTACTTTACCCCCATCAGCCGGATACAGATAAAATGAAATGATCTCTGCAGATTCTTCAACTTTCTTACCTATAAAAAATGGCCTCCAACCTGTCCAGCCATTCTCTGTTTCTGTTTTCTCTTTATACAACTTGCTTTCGTGACCAGACATTAAATCTGCAAGTTGCTGATAAGCTACCGTCCAGGCAGCTATAATATCATCCGTTGCAGCTTCACCAAGTACTTCTTTTATGGAGGCTATTAAATGACGACCCACAATCTGATAATGCTCTGGTCTGATGTCTAAGCTCACGTGTTTATGACCAATTCTATCAACCACAGGCATTAATACACCTGGATTTGCTATATTCTCGGCATAAGCCAATACAGCCAGGGCCAAAGCTGTCTGCTGTTTCCCACTCTCCTGGTTCCCCATGTTGAACATATTTTTAAGTTCTGGATTATGAGTGAACATTCTATTGTAAAAATGTTTAGTTAATAATACTCCGTTTTCTCTTAGAACCGGTACTGTTGCGCTGATCAATTGTTTTTGCTCTGTGTTCATAATAAATATATTAATACCTTTTTATCTTTTATTTAAATAAACCTTTAAGTGACTCCGATTTTTTTGAATAATTATTTCTTCAAGCTTGTAATACCCAGATTCAGGTTTTCACTAAAATCCTTAATCATTGTTTGCTCCAGCAAATCTCTTAATTGGTTGCGAATGGCTTTAAATTCATGGTGTAAAGGACAAGGATTGGTTTCAGAGCAATAAGCCAGACCTAAGCCACATCCCGTAAAAATACTTTTCCCATCAACCGCCTCTACTACATCTGCCAATGGTCTTTTAAGTGCTGTTTCCTCCATATAAAAACCACCATTTGGCCCTTTGGCAGATTGTACAATGCCTTTTCTACTCAGATCCTGTAATATTTTGGCTAAAAAATGCTCAGGAGAATCAATCCCTGTTGCAATTTCTTTAATCCCTACTTTATTACCAGATGCTGTTCGGTGTGCGATAAAAAATACTGATCGTATCGCGTACTCACATGTTTTTGAAAAGACTCCCATGGCATGGACAAAGTTACATTTATTACAGAAAAATAAAAGAGTTTTTTATCTTTTATTTTTCTTACTCTTGATAAATACAGGTTCTTCTGATGAAGCGACTGATAATTCAAGCCTATTACCTGGTACAATGAACTCAACTTCTTCAAAAATCAGTTTACGTGATCCTAGCAGACTAATTATCGGATCATCTGCTTCTACCCTTGCACTTTTGACTATAAAGCCATTTATATCACTTGCTGCAAATAACTTATCTGATTTAATATCAGCATATTCTATAAGCACATTACTTAAAGGACTTTCGGGAATACCGCTCACCTTTACGAACTGACTAGAGCGTTCGACCACTATATTTCTGGCTACAATATTTTTGAATACAGGGGTCAGTGAATTAATAGGTCTGACCGGAAGTCTATCTGCCAACTCCCCCACATGTTGTGCACTTCCCAGCATATCCCAATTAAAAGCACTTCCTGTAAGATTCATTCTGATTCTGTTATAATGTATATTTTCAGCACCACCACCCCGGGGTCTGCGGGTTTTAAATCTGATCCCACTCCCTGTTTCCTCAAATACACAGTCATGCACGTATAAGTTCCGAATCATTCCTGCTGTTTCACTACCAACAGTAATAGCTCCATGTCCTTCTCGCGCCAGACAATAGCGGATTACTATATTTTCTGATGCTTTATTCACACGGACCCCATCCTCACCACGTCCAGCTTTAATCGTAAAGCAATCATCACCACTACTTAAAGTACTGTACTCAATCAACACATTTCTTGAGGATTCAATATCTATACCATCACCACGCGGAATACCTACAGAATTTACAGTTATACCGCGGATAATTACATTTTCACAATATACAGGAACGATATTCCAAAATGCGGTATTTTCTAATGATACTCCTTCTATGAAAACATTTTTGCAGTTAATGGGCGAAATAAACATTGGAGGAAGAACCGGGCTACCATTCTTTCCTTCATATACCCTTTCTGAAACAGGTTTACTAAGGTCTACAAATTCTTCTATAACCTGAGTTGTCATAGTTTGTTTACGAACAGAACCTTCCTTTGCCGGGCCTATTAACCGCCCTTTTCCAGTCAACGCTATATTTTCTTGTCCATTGGCATAAATACATGCACCTAGCGACATAACTTCTATGCCTTCATTTCTAGTAAATACTGCTGGCAGATAATCTTTTACTTCTCCACTAAAGTACAACTCCGCACCATCTTCTAAATGCAGGTTTACATTACTTTTTAAAACGATACGCCCTGTTTGCCATTTCCCTTTCGGAATAACAGCTATACCACCCCCCTTTGCATTTAGTTCGTCTATCGTTTTCTGAATTTCCTCAGTTACGATTATACCTTCCCTTGCTCCACTTGCTGTAATCAGCTTTGTTAAAGCAGGAAAAACTGGTCTTTTTAACTGTTGCATCTGAAAAGGCGCTTCAATCGGAGCTATTTCCAACGGTAATTTTAATGCACCAACCTGTTCTTTAAAAGGAACTGAATCTAACTGATTTATAGATGTTTTATCCTTACGAACATAACAAGAAATTAAAAAGATCGAAAAAAACGCAAGTCCTAAATAGCGTTTAAGACTTACGTCAGCAAAATTATTCATTTAGCTAAGTTCGTATTCCTTCCTTGAGTTTACAAGTTACAATTGATGAATTGCCGCAGATTTCTCCACGGCAATTTCTTTTATTATTCTATTTATTACTTGATACTTGTCCCTTCCTGCATCTCCTCACTCGCCATTTTCAGAATTTCATCACCCTCATTCAGCTCACCAAATACTTCAAACTGATCAGGCATTGTTCTGCCTTTGACAACTGGAATATTTTTGGTCTTCCCCTCTTCTACCCGAATCACATATATACCCAGACTACTTTCTACCAAAGCTGTTTTAGGTACAAAGAATGTAGCTTTAGTATTTTGTAATCCGATCATGGTTTCTGCTACCATAAAAGGCTTTAATTCCTGATTCACATTCAAGAAATCTGCTTCTATTTTTTCTGAACGTAACTTAAGATCTAAAGCCCCCGATTTTCTGGAAATAATAGCATAGTATTTCTTTTCCGGAGCAGAACGGATTTTAAACTTAATAGTATCTCCTACTTTTAAATAAGGTGTATTCGCCTCTGGAATAGAAAGACTTAGACGTAGCTTTTGTGTGTTTTGAATTACTAACAATGGTATTTTCCCCATCGGTCCTACATAAGCACCTAAATCTACATTTTTCTCTGTCACTACCCCATTAAAAGGGGCACGAATTACCAGATAATTATCCATATCGCGTAATTCATTATAGGCAGATTTTGCAGCATTAAGCTGTGATTCATCCGCCGACTTTCTTGCTGTAATCTGATCCAGAGCATCTTTAGCTATAGCCCCCTTGGTTTCATTGGCTTTCATCATTCTGTCGTATGTAGATTTTGTAGACAAATAAATTGCTTCTTGTGCCTGCCATTTAGCTTTAGCGCTAGCAACCTGCGATTGGATCTCAGGTGCTTCTAAAGTGATTAATACCTGCCCTGCATTTACTACGGAACCAATATCAACTTTAATCTGCTTTACGTAACTATTCACTTTTGCGTATAGATCCGTTTGCTGATCAGGTGCCAGTTCGCCTGCCAACTTCAATTGAACCAGCGGATTACTTTTACTGATGGTTACCTTTTCAAAAGGATTCATCATCATCATTGGCTTATCTGTTTTTACATCTTTTGTCTTTTCTGGTTTGGCATTGTTGCAGGCTGATAAAGTAACTGCGGTTGCGACCAATACATATGCTAATATCTTCATGTTTTTACGATCTAATTGTTTGGTTAATAAAGTGAATACTATTTTCGTCTTCCGGATCTAATGATGGCGATTGTGTTTTACTTTTCCCTTGTATCCACGCAAAAATCAAAGGCAGGATAATCAATACTGAAAATGTAGAAGCGAACAATCCACCAATTACGGCTCTTGCCAATGGAGATACCTGGTCTGCTCCTTCACCAAAACCGATGGCTATTGGCAACATACCAGCAATCATAGCCAGGGTCGTCATGATAATTGGACGAATACGTAAGCCCGCAGCTTCTATGGCTGATTGTAAAGCGTTGCCATTTTGTAAACGCAGCGTTTCTGCATTACTAATCAACAATACTGCATTGGCAATAGATACCCCAACCGACATAATAATTCCCATGTAGGATTGCAAGTTGATCGTTGAGCCAGTTACCTTTAGCAAAAGTAATGCACCTAATACCACAAAAGGAACAGTTGTTAACACGACAAAGGATACCTTGAAAGATTGGAAGTTAGCCGTAAGCATCAGGAAAATCACGATGATGGCAATCAATAAGCCGTTTGCGAGACTATCCATTGTATCATCCAATACTGGAATCATTCCGGCTACTTTTACGTTCACACCTTTCGGCAATTCCCCTAAAGAAGCAATGGCAGCATCAACATCTTTTTGTGCTCTTGCTAAATCAGTTTTGTGAACATTAGCGGTAACCGTTGTATACCCCATAGTACCCAGGTTATAACTTTCTCCCAATGTTTTAGTTGGCGTAATCGTTGCTACATCACCTAATACTGGCCTGTCAGAGTTTTTAGACAAAGGAATATTTGCCAATTCTTCTTTACTGTTTAACAGATTTTGAGGCATTTGCACCTGTACATCATAGGCAATTCCCATCATACCACCAACCCACATATTTTTACTGGTGTAACGTGATGATGCTGTACTGGCGACTAATGATTTAGCAATATCTTGTGCATCTAAACCTAATTGAGCAGCTCTGGTTCTATCTATATTAATCTCTAAAGCCGGATAATTCATAGATTGAGGAATCTGTACATCCCTTAGATAATCCAGTTTCTTCAACTCCATCATTAATTTATTCGCCGTCATAGCGTTCATCTTCTTCATCATCCCCGATATCCGAATCTCTACAGGTGTATTTGCACCCTGACTAAGGATTTTTTCTGTCAGTTCTATTGGCTCAAAAGACAATTTCAAATCCGGCATTTTCTGCTTGATGTGGTGACGAATTTTATCTTTCAACTCATCTGAATTGCCATCAAACTTTTTCATAGCTACTTGCATTAAAGCTTCATGCGGTCCTGCATTATACAGGTAAATTGGGCTTACCGCAAAGGTTGAAGGGTGTTGCCCTACAAAGGCTGATGAAATGGCAACATTATCTTTGCCTAGTAAGGAATCCAGTTCTTTTAAAACAGCTTTAACCTTTTGCTCAGTTTTTTCAATACGCGTACCCTCTGGCGCAGTAATTCTAACCTGGAACTGGCTTGAGTTAACAGTAGGCAACACATCTTTTCCTGTATATTGATACATAAAGACCGCAGCAATTAATACCAGAATCATGCTCGTCAATACGATCAGTTTCTTTTTGGTCATCAAGCTTTGCAGTAAATCTGTAAAACGTCTTTTAAACCTGTCAAATCTGGTTTCTTTAATTTCCTCTGCTGCTGAATGTTTGTTTTTCATTAACCAATTAGCCATAATTGGCACAAAGGTTTGAGACATTAAAAACGAAACAATCATTGAGAAGCTAATAGACAAGGCCAGTGGCATAAATAATGAACCAGGAATGCCCGTCATGATAAACGCTGGTGCAAATACGGCAAGAATACAAAGAAGGATCAATAATTTTGGAAAAGCTATTTCCTTACATGCATCAAAAATGGCCTGTGCCTTAGATTTTTTCATTGCAAAATGCTGGTGGATATTCTCTATCGTTACTGTACTTTCATCGACCAGAATACCAACCGCCAATGCCAATCCAGATAACGACATAATGTTAATCGTTTGTCCGAATAGCTTTAAAAACAATACTCCAGAAATGATAGAAATTGGTATAGTCAGAATCACAATAATCGCCGCCCTGGTATCACGTAAAAATAACATAACCATTAAACCAGTAAGCAAAGCCCCCAACACACCTTCCATAATCAAACTTTTTACTGCATTGATTACATATACTGACTGGTCAAATTCATAAGAAATGGTCACATCATCCGGCAAGTTCTTTTGAATATTCGGGATAGACTTTTTCAGGTTTTGAACCACATCATAAGTAGAAGCTTTTCCTGATTTTGCAATATTGATATATACTGAACGTTTACCATCAATTAAAGCATATCCGGCTGTAATATCTGCACCATCTTTTACAGTGGCAACATCTCGGATATAAACATTATCGACTGTTCCTTTAAAAATAGGGATATCCCCAAATTCCTCAACAGTTTTTAACGTGTTGTTCGTTGGAGTTAAATAATTAAGATCGTTGATATACACATTTCCAGAAGGAGAAGTTATGTTTTGGCGACTGATCGCCTTTACAATTTGCTCTGGTGACAACTGATGCGTCCTTAATTTATTTGGATCGATATTGATCTCGATAGTACGTGGACTTCCTCCAAATGGAGGGGCTGTTGTTAGTCCAGGAATGGCAATTAGAAATGGACGCGCCGTAAAATTGGCAATATCCTGTAACTGGTTATTTGTTTTAGTTGGACTTTTAAACACCA
Organism: Pedobacter sp. ASV1-7; assembly: GCF_040203335.1. Taxonomy (NCBI): domain Bacteria; kingdom Pseudomonadati; phylum Bacteroidota; class Sphingobacteriia; order Sphingobacteriales; family Sphingobacteriaceae; genus Pedobacter; species Pedobacter sp. ASV1-7. The sequence goes on from NZ_JBEHBV010000003.1 coordinate 243,670, forward strand.
ACTGCCCCACTGGTTGCGAAGAAGCATCGAAACGAATGATAAACGGAGGTGGTGCGCCCGGAGGTAAAAACACCTGCGAACGATTAGACAAGGCCGAGATTTGGGCAATGGCTTCCCCCATCTCTGTCCCTTCATAAAAATTCACCTTCATTAAGGTAAGGCCTTGTGTATTTTTAGTTTCAATACTTTTTATTCCATTGGTAAAAAGCATCATATTCACATACATTTTTGTGAAATATCCTTCCATTTGCTGTGGTGTATAACCATTAAACGAATGGGCAACATAGACCACCGGCAAATTCATTTCCGGTAAAATGTCTACCTGAATGTCCTTGGCAGACCGTATTCCAAAGAATAACAATCCTACCACTAACACCATAATAGATATGGGTTTGCGGAGTGCAAAACGTATTAAATTCATAGATTTATTTTTGGATGGCGTTTAATAAAACATTTAAATCTCCATGTGCTGCGGCTTGTAACAGCAAAGCCTGCCAGACATTATTTTGAGCTATTTCAAAATCAATTTCTGCACGGTTTAAGCTATAAAGGGTTTGAGTATAATCTACCAGGTTTGTCAGGCCGTTTTCATATAAAGCCTTGTGCTGCAAATAAGCCTGTTGCGCTGCAGTCAACTGCACTTTGGTTTCTTCAAAATTCTCTACCGCATTTTTAGTTTTAGCTTTTGCCAGAGCGGCTTGCGCATTTAGCTCTTCATTTAACAATTGATGCTCGTGTATTAATGATTTGGTAATAAATTGTTGCTCTCCAACTTTGCTGTTCTGACGAAAGATATTTGTTAAATTCCAACTGAGTGTTAAGCCCAATAGATAGTTACTTCTATCAATTCCAACACCTTTAGTATAAGATGAAGAGTAAGCAGAATTATCCTGTACATAATTCCAGTCAAAACCAGAAGCTCTGCCTTGAACCACTCCAAATGCTGAAATAGCAGGCAATCTATATTTTCGCATCAAAGTTTCTGATTGAACACTCTGATTGATTTTACTTTGTTGCCAGTTCAATAAAGAATGTTTAATTAACACCTCAGCGGTTTGTCCCGCAGTTATGAAAGGTATTGAAGTACTAAACAAACTATCCAATTGATACGGTTGAAATTTATCTCCCAACAGTACAGCCAGATTTTTTGAAAACTCCAATTCCTTATCATACGCTTTAATCTGCTGTGACTGTGCGTTTGATACCTCAGCCTTAGCTAATGAAGCCTCTACTTCCGGGATTAATCCACTATTGGCCCTGGTAGCAGTGATTTCGTGAAATACCTTTGCTCTGTCAAGGTTTTTCTCTTGTACATATTTGATACGTTGGCTCGCCAATAGACTTAGATAATTAGCACTTACCTTAATTTGATGCTGAAAGATTTCTTGTTCCAAATCTGCAAAAGCGGTTTTCTCCTTTGATTTAGCGACGTTAATTTCTTGTTTCAGCTTTCCGAAAGTAAAGACATTCCAGTTGACATTCGCAAAATAGAGTGATCCGAAAGCGGCATTCCAGTTTTGCTCTGCCAATGGCATAGAAGTCGAAGCTGCTCCTAATCCCCCATAAGCATACAATGGTCCATTTTGGGCATTAATTGTTCCAAAACTCTGTTGTGCTGCCAATGTGAGATCTGGCAATAATTGTTTCCTTTGATAAGCTATATTTTGTTCCGAAGCCTGTAATAAGGCCTGTTTCGACTTGATTCGATCAAAGTTCTCTACGGAACGATTTAACGCATCTTGTAGGTGTAATACCTGGGAAAAGCCAGAAAAGCTAAAACCAAGCAATACACTAAAAGACGCAATGATTTTAAGTTTCATTGTGTATATATTTAGACATTAGACATAAAGAATTTTAGCATTTTGTTAAATGCTGAAATAAATTCCGTAAGTCGGTCTAAATTCTATAAACGCAATTTAAAATATAGATTGGATTGCCCGGGATGGGGACATTTGAAGGAGTTGTATGAACAGTTTTGAGTTGACTTTCAATATTAATATCGAAAACTGCACCCAATGTCTTGTTGGGAATTACATCACCCCAAACCTTTAAACAAATTGTTTGATTAGCTGTCTTTTTAACAGAATCAGTGACTTTAACCAGTTCTGATTCATGTTTGCAACAACCCTTCTTTTTCTTCTGCTGTTTATTTTTTACAACACAGATATTACAAGGTCTATCAGGCTGCTCATTGACTGAAAAAGCTTTTCCTTGTTGTATTCCATTGCAAAAATGTGTGTACATTGTAAAGCCCGAAGACATTACAACGTATAACATAGAAAGGAATATGACAACGAGTCTTTTCATTGCCACAAACATGCCCTTTCTCTTTTAAGATTATTTACACTATTCTGTAATTTTCTTACATAATTCCGTTTGGTAAAAATGGGCAAAGACACAATTCTGTAATTAATGGATATAACATTATATACATTGAAGTCTTAAAAGAAATTCCCTAGTGCTTTTAAGTTAAATTTTATATAATTGCAATTACAATATTCAATAATGAATATTCGGGATGTAGCGTAGCCCGGTATCGCGCCAGCATGGGGTGCTGGAGGTCGTGGGTTCGAATCCCGCCATCCCGACAATTAAATACAGGATAATGTATTACTTTATCTTCTCTGTATTTAATTCCCAGCTATCTGTTCTAAATGGAGCTACAGGCAAGCCAGTTTTACTAAACAAATTACCTATTCCTGCATTACTAAATTGGTATCTGACAGCTACAGGTGTCTTTACCTGCTGACTTGAAACTACAATAGTATTCTCTTTTATTTTTACTGTTGCTGGATAAAATACCTGATCTGTTCCAGCAATAAAGATTTCTTTTGCCGTATTGCCTTTAATCTCTAGCCCTGTATCAGTATTATAAAAATCAATTATTGCATTAGCTCCTTTTATTGTAACAGACTTAAAGAGCGCGTTTTTAGGTGAAGCACTTTTGTTTAGACCATAAGTTTCGGCTATTGCCAGATTTGCCAGCCTTATACCTACATCCTTTTTATTTACCGGATGAATATTTAATGTATCGTTCACCAAATCTGAAACCACAACCATTCCTGTATTTTTTGTTGAAAGACTTTTGATCTGAGCCTCCCTTAACAAAGCGCCTATATTGTTGTTCCCATATTTATATGGAGCTATTTGCACATAATAAAATGGGAAGTCTTTATTCCAAGCCTTACGCCAGGACGCGATCATGGTATTCATGAGCTCAGAGTAAGTTGATGCAGTTTCAGTGTTACTTTCGCCCTGATACCATATGGTACCTGCTATCTGATAATTCACAAGTGGTGCAATCATCGCATTATAAGCATAACCAGGCTTTACCGGCCAGTTAGGTCTCGGCTTTATTTTGCTTGCTGCATCTTTCAATACAGGATTACCTTCTACCATGGTATCAGGTGTCCAGGCTTCAGCAGGAGTACCTCCCCAATTGCTACTGATTAGCCCAATAGGTACATCCATAGCCTGATTGAGATTTTTACCAAAGTAATACCCTACAGCACTAAATGCCTTAAGGTTATTACTATCAATTACCGCCCAATTACCATCAACATTATCCTGAGGTGTTTTCGATGTGGTTTTAGGGATATGAAATAACCTGATTTTCAATTTACTCAGATGCGAAAATTCATCTCTAATACTTATAATGCCATTGTTAAAACTCCACTCCATATTCGACTGCCCGCTACATACCCATACCTCTCCGATTAAGATGTTATCAAGTACAATTTTATTCTCACCTTGTAAGGTAATGGTATAAGGACCGCCCGCTTGTGGTGTTTGAATATTGATCTTCCAATTCGCATTTCCATCGGCTTTTACATCTATAGTTTTATTATCCCAGGAAGTCGTGATCTTGATCTTCTCACCTGGCGATGCCCAACCCCAAATCTTAGTATTTGATTTCTGTTGTAACACCATGTTGCTCCCAACAATATTTGGAAGCCTGATTTTTGCATATAGAGATAAAGTAATAAACGTAAAAACGAGAAGGAAAAAGTACTTTTTCATTTGGTTATGGTTGTGTTTATAGCGCCTTTAAGTGCCTGTAAGCATTTTAATGCTCAATGATGACTTTCAGGATTTGGTAAGACAAGGTAAACATTAACACATAAAATTATATATTATTCTTAATGATTAAATTCATCACCATCAAGATTCATTAAAAAGCTAAGTAAAAAATTCCTTTTAGCCGGAGGCCAGATCGTTTCTCTTCTGGCGCCATCATAAGAATAGCGGTATCCAAACACATTGTTAAAACCAAAAATATTATTCACATTTAAATTGAAAGCTGAAAACTTTCCAATCCATTTTGGCAAGTAAGTTGCAGAAAAACTAATGCTGTGATAGTCCTTCGTGTTATTTCCCATAAAGACCGGATTGAGCGGATTATAATAGGTTCTGCCCGTGCTATAGGTATATGCAGCCGAAAAAAACCAATCGACCTTAGCTCTTGCCTTTTGCAACACAAAATTAAAAGTATGCTCTGGTGCAAAAGCAGGTCTGCCAAAATCCGGATAATCTATATAATTCCGTTTCGTATCTAAATAAGAATAAGAAGCGTAAAACTCTACCAATTCTAAACTTTGTTTATCCTTATAAAACACATCAATACCTTTTGCATAACCACTTCCATTATGGTTAAATTCGGAAATCTGTAATGGCGGGCCATAAGCCTGAAATCCAGAAAAAACAGGTGTTTTGATTTTCAACAAATCATCATAATTCTTATAATATGCTGTAATTCTAAACAACCTGTTTAACATTTTGTATTCATAATCAACAGCGAATTGTTCACTTTTTTCATAACCTAATGCTGATGTTTCTGCTAAGAAGCTATCGTCAGGCTTCTGATAATACAAACCATATGAAGTGGTAATCTGATGATCTTTGTATGGCATAAAGATAAATGCAGTTCTTGGTGCCAGATTACTCTTTCTAATAAATGAACTGTATTCTGATCTTAAACCTAGCTTTAAACTAAGCTGATTATTGAAATAAATTTCTGATTCAGCAAAGCCTGCAGATAAAACATCCTTATAAGATCTTTTACCCTCTGCATACCCCTCTTCTCTCGAATTTTGAAATTGCTCTGCACCAATACTTACAGTAGAACTTCCAGGTAACAACCTTGTAATCATCAATTTTTCCTGCCAGATGTTATCAGTTTGGAAATAGGCGTCCTTATTCACATGTCCACTTTCCAACGTACGGTTATAGCCTATTCCGGCATATATCTTCCAATTCTTATTTAGATAATCCTGATAATTAGTATTCAGATAAATATTCTTATTCCTGTTATGTAATAGATCTTTAGCATCTACAATGGGATTTTTAATATCAAAAGAAAGTTCTGTATCACTATAATCAGCAAATACTTTAATCATTCCATTTTTTGAAGGTTTAAGTTTATAACTCAAACTAGTTTGATACTGCCGGGGAGCTTGTTGCCATAAGGTGTACTGATTTACAACACTGTTATATGGTTTGAAATTATAATAATTAGCACCCAGGGTTAATGAACTATTTTTAAACCTTTGAGTACGTGCTGCTCCAAACCCTAAATTGATTATTGAATACTCTGTAGAACTTTTTTGGGCAATACCTTTGGTGTCCATACTTAATACAGAGGACAATGCTTGTCCATAAGCTGCAGAAAATCCATTAGTAGTAAAAGTAGATTTATCAAACAGAAAAGTAGAAAACCTACTTCTATTGGCTAAATCAGGAAGCCGGCTACCGAAAGCATTTTTTACCATTAGTCCATCAAACATCACGGCAGTTTCACTAGCACTCCCCCCATGTACAAAAAAACCAGTTTCATTACCTGCTGGCGCTGCTCCTGGAAAGGTTTGCAAAGCTGCTGTAACATCCGCTGCAGTGCCTGCTGTCATAGCAGTACTAATGGCAGATTGCGTATAATCTCTATTTACCTCCGACAGATTTCTGCGAATTTGAATTTGTACTCCCTGCAGTTCATTCTTATTTTCTTTCAAAACAAAACTATGGAAGATTTCTTTTCCATTTATTTTAATCAAAGTACTATCTGGATGAAAACCTATGGCAGATGCAATAAGATAGCTGGAACCCTTTATATTGGTTTTAATCTCAAATGTTCCCATGCTATCTGTAATACCCCCATCTCTGGTGAGTTTAATTTTCAGACTAACACCGGGTAATGGTTCTCCATCAGTTGTCTTAACTTTTCCGCTAATTGTTGTTTGAGCATTGCTTAAAATTGAGATCAACAGCAGTCCTGCCAAAAGTAATGGCACTCTGGCTATATTCATATTATGAAATTTTAAGGAAATAAATGGAATATTTAAAAACAGCCTCTTGCTAAATTGTGCAAGAGGCTATTTTTAGGGCAATGCTCATTATACCTTGTTTTATTCAGGCATAACATAGAGCATGTATATTAACTAGCTTTTTGCATCTAATACTTTAGCAATCCTCCCTTCTAAATCCATTAAATGATATTTACTTATAGTTTCTGAAGTTTTTGGTATTGCCATCTTAATATCGCTACGTAGTTTTTTTAGTTCAATTTTCACTAATGACGACAAATCAGTTTCAAGAGTCTCCGGATTAGACGTTCTTACAATATCCAATAAGGCACCAACATAGCTTTTCTGCATGTTCCTTCTGTAATTATCCATTTTTACATTGGACATTTTCAGATCTTTCCAGATACTGTTATGCACTGCATTAATATGTTCTGTTACCGTATAGTTACCAGGACCGAAACGTGTATAATTAGCCATAATCTGATGTAACAAGGCTGCATCCAATAAGGTGTTTAAAGTTCTTATCTGCATATCTTGTACAAAGTTCGCTCCAGTTACGTTCTTTTTAGGATCATAACCCGGATCCATATCCCGATCCTGAATCTTTGAATTCATCAACCAGAATGGAGTTGTAAACAACTCTTTATCAAAAAACTGTATAGCTTCCTGTTGCAATTTCCTTGGTGTGGCTGTATAAACCGGCAACTTCTCATCTTCACTTCTGAATGTTCTGTAAAACCCACCAATATTACTTAAGACATGGTTTAGATACCTGTAGTATTGTCCTAACAATTCACTATGAGTCCTGGCCATATTTCCGTATAATCCACCTTTCTCATAAGTCCAGCTTTTCAGGTTCGGTAAAATACGTTTCAAATTTTTAATCCCATAAATACTTGCTTTCATGGAATTATCGCCTAAATCTTCTCTTTGATTTCTCGGATCTCCTGCTCTGGTTTCACCATCTCCAAACCATAAACGAGAATTTTTACTGGTGCGATCAACAATCCATTGATTTACAATCTTTTTATCCTCATCAGCATTTTTAGCATGACTGCTTTTATACCCCCATTCTATTGCCCATGTATCATACTCACCGATTTTTGGAAATAAATATTGTTGAGGAATATTGTCTTCAGGTTGAGCTACATAGTTAAAGCGTGCATAATCCATAATACTTGCAGTATGACCATGCTTTTTTAAATAACTTAAACTCCTTAAGCTATCTACTGGTGTCTGACTACTTGAACCAAAGTTATGACGCAAACCTAAGGTATGTCCAACTTCATGACTAGAAACAAAACGCATTAACTGGCCCATCAATACGTCATCAAACTTGCCCTTTCTGGCAGTCGGATCAGTTGCTCCTGCCTGAATGATATACCAACGATTCAATATATCCATGATATTATGATACCATCCAATTCTTGTTTGTATAATTTCACCGCTACGTGGATCCGCAACATGAGGACCATATGCATTAGCTATTTCTGAAGGAAAGTAATGAAGAATAGAATGTCTGGCATCATCCATATGCATATCTGGGTCATTTACTGGCCACTCCTTACCTAAGATTGCATTTTTAAAACCTGCTTTTTCAAAAGCAATCTGCCAATCATTTATTCCTTCAATTAAAAATGGCACCCATTGTTTTGGAGTAGCAGGGTCGATATATATGACTATAGGTTTTTTAGGTTCTACCAATTGTCCCTTTTTCCACTTTTCAACATCAACATCCTTAGGTTCTAAACGCCAGCGAACAATAAACTGTCTAACTTCTGCACGATGCTGATCATCAGCAAAAGCATTATATTGTTGAGCAAAATATCCTACTCTCCTATCATAATACCTTCTTTGCATTGGAGATTTAGGGAGCATAATAAATGAAGTATTCGTTTCTAAAGAAACGGGTTCATTACCTGTGCTTCCAGGAGCTGGTTTACTATTGAAATTTTTACTTATAGTAATCTCAACATTTATCGGATGAACCCGGATAGATTCAACAACAACGTTTTTCATTAACATAGTTGTTACTGCTTTATCTAGTCCAGAACCTGGCTGAACGCTATTTATAAAATTTACTTCAGTCAAAAACTTCGAAACATCTATCACATAACTGCTCGAATCTTTCGAATAAGCAACAATTGGAAACGTAGCCGCCATTGGATTCACATTTGACCTTAATACTGCACCATTAATCACACTACCGGAATCTGCTTCACTAATAATTAAATTATAACGGACTCTTATTGACGAATCAGCTCCTTTTTCAAATTGAATCATTTTCTCATCCAATTGCTCCCCGGCAAACATTCCTATTCCACCTGGTGCTTTTGATAAGCGGTTAATCACCATAATATCTCTTTTTAATAAAGTGTCTGAGATTTCAAAATAGATAGTATCTCTATAGCTATGAACGCCAAACAAGCCTTTCTGACTTTTAAAATTTTTATTGATTACCGTTTCATAAGGTTTTATCTTTTTATTGGGGTTAATTTTGAGTCCTGGCACCTTTTTTTTTGTTGTATCAGCCACAACGTTTTTAGCAGAACGTTTACTTTTTTTATTTTGAGCTACAACAGCAAATGTGCAGCTTAATAAAAAAGCAATAATTAAATATCTATTCAGTTTCATTATGATTTATTTTATTTTTTTGTTTAGAAATTACCAGCTTTACTATTTATTCTCTTACTATTTATACCTGGTAAATCATTTAATAAAGCTGTGAAACGCTGTGCACGCAAAGCAGATGCAGCATTCCATACCAATACTACAGGTACAGAAAACTGTTGCCCATTTTCCAAAAGATATTCTTCACGAGTACTACTCCCTGATTGATTACTTCTCAGATCGAGGATCATCCCTTTATTTTGTTTTCTTGACCAATCAGCTAAATAACCTGATGCAAGTGGTTTAAACATTCTGACCATTGCGAAAACTGATTCATCGGCTTCTGAATCAGTTAATGCAATACTATAGTAATCTCCATAATTACCATAGCTATCTAAATTAATAAGATCTACTTCGGAGATCATTCCGCAGGAACTATAACTTTTACCGTTCAATGCTTTAGATTGCTGAAATTGAGCATCATAAAATCTAGGCATTTTTTTTCTTTCCGCTCCCGGTGCACCTCCCGAGAGATCATCGAGGCAGGAAGTCAACATCATGCTTAAGGAAATCAAGGCAATACCCTTCCATCCCTTGTTTAATAAATAAGGTTTCATTGTTGATTTGTTTTATATGTTATTGTTTAATATCCTGGATTTTGTATAAGCTTAGGATTATTCTTTATATCTTCTTTAGGAATTGGGAACACCAATTTATCTTTCGTAATTGCACTTTTTTCTGGAATAGCAGATAACACGGCTAATGCCTTCCCCGTTCTTTTCAAATCAAAAAAACGATGGCCCCATTCTGCAAAAAGTTCAACTCGTCTTTCTTGTGCTATGGCATTTATTAGTGCATCCTGGTCCGCCGCAGTAGTTTTATCTAAGCCCGCACGCAATCGTATTTTATCAATATCTTCTGCAGCTAAGCTGATTTCATTGCGCATAGCTCTTGCTTCTGCTCTAATTAAATATACCTCCGCTAAACGCAATACAGTATAACTACCAGGACTGGCTGCCGGATCCTCCGGATTCTTATACTTATAAGCGAAGTATATCTTTTTGCCATTATAAGGTGGAATATTTGCAGTTGGATTGTAACTGGCCCAGACTTCCTTCCTTTTATCACCATTTTCGAATGCATTAGCCAAATTATCATTCATATAGTTTAGAGGAATGAGCGCTGGTGAGTTTTCTACAAAAACATCCGGATCTGTAAAATAATCCTGAACTTCAATTGGGAGTAGCTGTAGTGGAAATAGCGGACTCAGGTATTTTACTTCATGAAATTCAACTATATTAGTGATCACACTCAGCTGAAAAATAGCTTCATTACTGTTTGTAGTAAACGTTTTTTCTAAAGTCCCCAAAGTATTCGGCCCTTTTGAAATGACCTCATTGGCATAAAATTCAGCCTTTTCCCAGTTTTCAACATATAAGTAAGCTCTGGCCAGTAAGGTTTCAATAGCCTGTTTATTTGCTCTGGTTTTTATTGTCGGGTTTTGTGAAGTTCCCTCTTTATGTAAAAGAAGTGCGTCCTCTAAATCAGCTATAATTCTTTCATAAACCTCAGCTTTCGGTGCTCTTTTCAGATTCATGTTATTGAGGTGATTGCTACCTATTGGCAAAGGAATATCCCCAAAAAAATTTGTAAGATAAAAGAAGCAAAATGCCCTGACAAACTTTGCCGAGGCTTTTAAGTCATTACGTTTTGCTTGTGTCAGCGTTGCAGAAGTAGAAGCAGCTTCACCATCTAAAATTGCATTTGCCGTATATACAGTTTTATATGTAGGTATCCATAAAATACTTTCTGACAAGGAATTTTCGGCTAACATTTTATGTTTAAATATATCATTCGCTTCAACAAAACCTACAGCGTCATCAGGTACCAACTCATCAGCTGCCAAACCAGCATATAGTGTTGCTCCACCATTTGTTAAGGCAAACCCAGTATTCTGACCTATGGTCATTTGTGCATACATCCCGGCGATGGTCTGATCTGCTTTATCGTCTGTAAGAAAAAGTTTAGCAGTTGTTGTTGTATCTATTGGTTCATCAATATCTACCAATTTACTACAACCAGCAGATAAAAAAGAACCTAAAAACGCTACATATATTATATTTTTATAACTTAATTTCATCATTTGTATCATTATAAGTTAGAAAGAACAATTTAAACCCATAGTTATGACTCTTGAAATCGGAACCCCACCGAAAATCTGTGTTTCAGGATCCAATCCCTGATAATTAGTAATCACAAATAGATTTTGAGCAGTTACATTAAGTGATAGTGAACTTATTCCTATAGATTTAAGTACGTTACCGTGAATAGCATAACTAAACTGTGCAGCACTAAGACGTAAAAAGTCGGCTCTGGAATACTCTCCGTCAGACAGCGAATACTGACCATTTGAAAGTTTATTTTGTGTAGTAAACTTAGAGAAAACCGCATTGTCTCCAGGATTACGCCAGGTATTTTCGTACTTATATAAACTGATATTACCATTATTAAAATCATTCACATATTTCCCAAGTTGCTTAACGTAATTAAAATTCAGACTCAAGCCGAAATTTTTATATCTGAAACTATGCGACATTCCTCCGGTAAGCTCAGGGGAAGTATTTATTTCAACAAACCGATCATCAGCTCCGGTTCCAGCTGGAACAGAAACATCAGTGTTAATCTTTCCATCGCCATTATAATCAAGAAAAGTGTATTCTCCCGTTTGTGGGTCTAAACCAGTATACTTAAAAGTATAAATATTGTTTAATGAACTTCCAATCCTGTAATGCACATAGTATGGTGAGTCTTCAATATTAGGATAACCTACCAATATATTTTTATTCTTACTCAGATTCAAACCCATATTCCATGAAATATTTTTAGTCTGAACCAACTTTGCAGAGAAATTTAACTCAACACCACTATTGCGCACTTGTGCTGGCGAATTAAGTGTTACAGATGAAAATCCTGTAAAATTTGCTATCGGAAAATTCGTCAGCTGATTATCGGTATAATTGCTATAATAAGTAACGCCTAAATTAATTGCATCCTTAAAGAAAGCCAGTTCTAAAGCTAAATCTAACATTTCATTTTGTTGCCAATGAAAATCTTCATTCGGTTGAATTTGTGGTAAAAGCGGAGCAACACCATCATATAGATCCATTTCACTGCCATTCGATTTTCTAGCCCATTGAGATATATATTGATAGTCACCCACACCATCAGACCCCGTTACACCGTAACTCGCTCTTAATTTGGCAAAGCTGATCACTTTTGGTAATTTTTTTCTTAACCATGATTCTTCTGTTGCAATCCATGCAGCACCGACTGATCCAAAATTACCGAAACGGTTAGCTGGACCAAAGCGACTGCTGCCATCACGTCTGCCATTTAAATTTAAAATATACTTGTTTTCCCAATTGTAATTTAACCGGGCAAAAACTCCTAAGTACCTATATAATCTTTGCAGCTCAGTAATCCGAAAAACCTTTGCATTATTTACACTTTCCATTTGATCATCAGACACATATCCTTCAGAACTAATATTCAATCCTTTTGTTGAGTTATCCTGATAAGTTCCTCCAAGTAAAGCTGAGAATCTACCTTTACCAATAATCGCCTTGTACTCCAATTGAGGTTCTACAATAAGGTTATTAATCCTGCTTATACTGTTCACGGCGCTAGGTATTGCCTGAGGATTCAATGTCATGTTCACTGCACTAAGTGGACTTCTGGAATTAAAGTCTGAAATAGAATTATTATACCCGGCATTTAATTTAATCGATAAATTATCTGTCACATTAAAATTGATATTCAAACTGGTATTCAAAAAGTTTGAATTTACTTTAGTTGATTTTTCAAAAGCTGCAAAATCGTTCATATTAGTTTGCCAGGCATCGAAATTCAAATTTCCACTATCATTAAATACAGCAGGTGAATTGGGGGCCAAAAATGCTATACTCGGTGTGATTGACATTGCATTGTTTTCTGTTGCCGAATAGTTCGCAGAAAAATCTATTGATAAACGCTGATTTAAAGCTCGATGACTAATGTTTGATCCTGCAGAAATTCTTTGATTTACACCACTGATCTGCGAAACATCTGTTGTACGATTTATAGCAGAACTTAATCTGAAAGTGGTTTGAGCATCTCCTCCAGACAAACTTGCATCAAAATTAGTCCATTTACCTTTATTACCCCAGGCATATTCCTGCCAATCTGTATACCGGTTTTGATCATATACCATAAGTTCTTTAGCATTGTTAACAGTAGGCGTAATACCATCATTTTTAAACGCAGCTCGTCTATAGTCTAAATATTGCGCTGTATTAGTCATTTCCCAACGATCAGCTACCACCTTTACTCCCTGCTTAGCATTTACGCTAAAAGTGGATTTACCAGGCTTCCCTTTTTTAGTGGTAATCAGGATCACTCCATTACCTGCCCTACTTCCGTAAATGGCTGTTGCATCAGCATCCTTTAACACCTCGATAGACTCTATCTCGTTAGGATTTAAACTATATAATGGATTTATTCCCGTTTGATGGCTACCATTAAACAGATCAAAACCACTAGAAATAGATGTTTGCCTGTTTGTCGAAATTCCATTAGTTTTTCCTAATACTGTTAAAGGCACTCCGTCTATCACATATAAAGGTTCAGAACCAAAATTAGAATTGATAGATTTTCTGCCCCTGATTTCTACCTTTTGCATGTCAGAATCACTGCCAGAGATCTGCTTAATCTCCAAACCTGCTACAGCGCCTTGTAAAGCCATTATCGGATTCGCAATTAACTGCTTTTCTATATCAGCAGCAGTAACCCTGCTAATATTACCCGTAGCCAATCGCTGGGTTGTCTTTCCGTATCCCTGTACCATTACTGCATCCAAAGAATTGGTTGATTCTTTTAATGTAATCAGAAAAGTTCTTTCTCTCCCTACCACAACAGTTTGAGGAACATAACCTATATAACTAAAAACTAATGAATCTGTCGGTAACACCTCGGAAATGAAAAAATAGCCTTTATTATTGCTATAAACAGCTTTCTTTGTACGTTTTACCATTACGGTAGCTCCAATTAAAGGAATGCTGTTTTTGTCGTAAACAAATCCGCCGACCTTATTTTCAACAAACTGATCCGTAATTCTTTGTTTCAATTCTTCAACAAATGACCTCTCTTTAATCAGAATGGTATTTTCTTCAATAGTATAAGAAAGATTGGTACCGGTTAAACATTGTTTAAGTGCCTCATCAATACTGGCGTTCTTAAGAGTAAGATTTAAACTACCTGACTTTTGAATCAGCTTTGCATCAAACAAAGCATCATATCCGCTTTGCTGACGAATAAGTTTTAAAGCTTTTTCCAAAGTAATATTAGCTTGGTTGATGTTTATTTTTTGGCCAAAGCTGCTGGCACTAACCTGTAACATTGTGGTGAATGCTATTAGGAAAACAAGTTTTATGCGCATAATAATTATTCGCTTTAAATGTGGATCAGGCCATTTTGAAAATAAATTGCCCCTATCCTTGAGCTTCTCCAAATGGCCATGTATACCACAGGAGAAATTGTCACAAAATTTCATAAATTTGAATTGTTGGGTTATCGGTTTAGTTGTTCGCATAAATAAGTAAGCAGGGATGATCCATCAATCAGGAGTGTTCGTAGCACTCCTGAATTATTTAGAATCCCTGTGTAAAAAGTAGAGTTACTTCATCACAGTAATCCTCCTTCCATCTATTTTAATTTTAATATCTGCTATTGGTTCTATAATTTTAATCACTGCGGAAATATTTTTAGCACGTGATACCCATCCGCCTAATTTTATAGATTCCGGATCAACACCTTGAAAAACTACATCTACATCATACCATCGTGCTACTTTTCTCATTACACTAGCTAAATCCTCATCCTTAAAAATGAAATCCCCGTTTTTCCAGGCCATCACTGTTTCCGTATCAGCATCAGACATAATTAAAGTCTCATTTTTCAGATTTAGGATAGATTGTTGACCTGGTTTTAACAATAGTTCATGCCCTTTGGCATTTGATTTTACTAATCCTTCCAACAAGGTAGTAACCTGCGTTTTTTCATCAGGATAAGCATTGATATTAAAGTGGGTACCCAATACTTCTACGGACTGACTTCCTGTTCGCACAATAAAAGGTTTATTTTTATTTTTTACAACTTCAAAATAAGCCTCACCAACTAAAACAACCTCCCTATTAACTCCCTTAAGTGTGCTTGAATATTTTAAAGTTGATGCTGCGTTCAACCAAACCTTAGTACCATCTGGAAGACGGACCTGATACTGACCTCCTTTCGGCGTTTCAATACTGTTCATGTGATCAGCATTCCCATCATTTCCAGTAATCTTATAAATTAATTGCCCGTCCTCAGTTTTCGTAATCTGAACACCTTCCTCTAAATTCTGTGCTCCATTTTTCAATGTATCTAAAAGAATAACTTTTCCATTGGCTAAAACTAAGCGTGCTTTGTTAGATCCGGGGCCAATTAAATCTGCTGCTAACTCTTGCTCTTTCTTATAATTGTTTTGGTCATAGAAATAAAAACCTATTCCTAAGCAAACAAAAATAGTAGCAGCAATTGCTACTATTTTACGAATGATTTTAAACCGATGTATTTTTGTCTCCTTAATTGGAGGGCTGAAAGTTAAAACGGCATTGAGTATTTTATCTTCTTGTAATATAGTAAGCGGACTTTTATTAGGCTCAAACTCTTCATAGTATTGATCTATGAATTGTTCTAACTGCAAATTAAAATGACCTGAATTGATGAGCTCCATTAATTCGGCAACTTCATCCCCACTCGCTTTACGATTAAAATGTTGTTCAAATAAATAGCTAAATCTTTGATCCTGCATAAATTCGGTGCAAATGCTTATTAAAAATTGAATGCATTTATATTAAAGAGTTAAAAATTGAAAAAGAGGGGTAATGAAATTAAAATATTTTTATTTAAAGATCATAAAGTTGGTTAAAACCAGAACAACGCCAAGATCAATACGTCCACTAACATCCTTTTTAATAAACTGAACAGCTAACTGAATGTGTTTTTTCACTGTCTCTGGAGATAAATTCAAGGTTTTTGCAATTTCATCATGTTTTAATCTTTCGTAGCGACTCATTTTATAAATCTTCTGCTGTTGCCCCGGTAATTTTTCAACAGCCAGTTGAATCAGATTCCGGTATTCATCAATAGGATTATCCAAATCTTCTAACTCTAATTCATTTAAAATGTCCTTTTCAAATGCAGCATGAGCAACAGTTTTAGTCGCCAGCTTTTTAAGCGACAACAAAGCTGCATTTCTACAAAGAATATACAGGTAACCACTAAAGTTGTTAATACTGTTTAATGTATCTCTTCTTAGCCAGATCTTAATGAACGAATCCTGAATTATTTCTTCCGTATCATCAATGGAGTTGGTTATCTTAAATACAAACTCAGCAAGGGGTTTTGAATACCAACGAAATAATATAGCAAATGCCTGTTCATCTCCTTCCGCCACTTTTGTTAAAATATACGTTTCATTTTCCAAGGGTCTGACTGCCATAGTTTATTGCCGATTCAGTTGCAATATCAAAAGTCAATATTAAAAACAACTTTCACAATTATTTAATATGGAATGCCAAAAAAATTAACGATTTCCTGATATGACTATGAGAGTTCTTAAACACGAAAAGCCCTGGATTTCTCCAGGGCCTTCGAACCTTTAATCAATTTGATTACTTATTTTTTAATAATGTTGTTACCACAACACTTCTACGTCCCGCTGGAGTAATTACTACACTCTTTACTACTCTTTCTTCACCTACAGGAATATTTATAGTTAATGGCTTACTATATAGGTTATCCATTTCGTATGGAGTGTATCCATTGATCGTATAATAGATTTTAGCTCCTTTAACCGGCGACTTATAATTCAAAGTATACTGATTGGAGACAATTGTTGTATCCTTTGCCCCTATTGGTTCTGGAACTCTGTAAATCGTTCCCTTACGATCCAGATCTTCCAAATGATGCGGCAATCTATTTTCGGAAAAATCCTTCCAATTTTTTTTAACCAATGGTGTCCATGCAATTTCAGATAGGGCAAATAATTTCGGCAATGTCATGTATAAAACCTTTTCAGGTGTACTCATATATTCCGTCCATACATTTCCCTGTACACCCCAAATATATTTATGCTGTGATGCATCCAATTCTTTCGGTGTGGGATCATAAGCATAAATTTTCTCTATTGGATGATATCCTCCAATAGTTATCGGCTCTTCTTTTGATTTACTTGGTGTGTAATCTAAATATAAATGAGAGTAAGGGCTCATAATTACTTTATGATTTTGTTGGGCTGCAGCAATACCACCTTTAGTTCCTCTCCAACTCATTACCGTTGCATTTGGCGCCAGGCCTCCTTCTAAAATTTCATCCCAGCCAATAATTTGCCTACCTTTTTTATTCAGGTATTTTTCTATTCTTTGGATGAAATAAGATTGCAATTCATGTTCATCTTTCAGCTTTTCGTCTTTTATTCTCTTTTGACAAAACTCACAGGTTTTCCACTTTGCCTTGGGGCTCTCATCTCCGCCTATGTGAATATATTTAGAAGGAAATAGCGTCATCACCTCATCTAACACATCTTGTATAAAATTAAAGGTATTGTCCTTTCCTGCACAGTAAATATCTTCAAACACCCCCCATTTCTGGGCAACTTTGTACGGACCAGGATTGTGTCCACATCCTAATTCAGGATAAGCCGTAAGCGCGCCTAATGAATGTCCCGGCATTTCTATTTCGGGTATGACAGTAATATATTTAGCGGTAGCATAAGCTACCACATCCTTAACTTCTTCCTGAGTATAAAATCCACCATACCTGGTTTCATCAAATAGTAGTGGTGCTTTACGCAGGTGACCAATCAGGGTCTGATCTCTGTAACTTCCAACACTAGTTAATTTAGGGTATTTTTTAATCTCAATACGCCAGCCCTGATCTTCAGTTAAATGCCAATGAAAGGTATTTAGCTTATACTTAGCCAGCAGGTCTATATAGTTTTTAATAAATGCTACAGGAAACATATATCTCCCAACATCTAATAATGCTCCTCTATAAGCATATCTCGGATAATCTTCTATTTCTAAATAAGGTATATCTTGTGTTGAACCAAGAGCTACCAGTTGCGATAAAGTTTGTAAACCATAGAACAATCCCTTTTCTGTATTCGCTTTAATCGCAATTCCAGATTTACTTACGGATAACTGATAACCTTCCTCCGGTAATTTAATTTTCTTATCTAAAATAAGTGCAAGTTTCTGACCGACTTTAGCGGTAGAATTAGATTTATTTGGTTTCGAATTCACAACTCCTTCTGCAAAAGTTACAAGCTGAGTCGGAGATTTAACAAAACCATTTACACTAACTTTTATGTTTTTAAGAGACAGACTCCCTTGATGCTTTATCAGCTTTACTGGAGCGGGAATAATGTTTATCGAAGAATCTTGTTGCTGAGCAAATCCACTCAACCAGATAAATGATAAAGCAAAAATACTTAATATTTTATATGTCATTTTTAACATTATTTATAGGTAATTTTCCTGATTAAATGATTTGAAGCTTCTGCTACATAAATCCCCCCTTGAGCATCAACAGCTACATCATAAGGATTATTAAATGTGGCTATTGTACCTACTCCATCTATTTTTCCAACCGTTCCCGTACCTGCTATTGTAATAATATTTGCAGCATCATAACTACCATCAGCAGCTGGAGTAATCATACGTATTCTGGCATTTGATGCATCGGCAAAAATGATATTGCCCTTTTTATCAACTGTCAATCCGAAAACATCTCCTAACTGTGCAGTTAAAGGTTTACCTGGTGTACCATCAGTATATCCCTTTATTCCTGTACCAGCAATAGTACTAATCACTCCTTCGGGGGTAATTTTCTTAATTTTATAATTAGCAAAATCAGACACAAACAAGTTTCCATCTTTATCCATTGCTAATGCAACTGGCTTATTCAAAATTGCAGGCGTTCCATCTCCAGCAAAAGTACTGACCACTCCCATAGTGCTCACTTTCCTAACCCTATTATTTTCACGATCGGCAACATACACATTACCAGAAGGGTCAACAGCGATTCCCATCGGATTTGTAAAATTACCTGGGGTTCCTTCTGCATAACCTCTTGTACCATTTCCTGCAATAGTACTCACTACACCAGCAGGTGTAACTTTTCTAATTCGATCATTGTCTTTATCTGCAACAATAATATTTCCCTGTCCATCAAGAGCACATTGCCACGGAAATTTAAACTGTCCCGGAGAGCCGTCTGCAAAAGCTGCTGTTCCATTACCGGCAAGTGTAGTAACAACCCCTGCAGGTGTAATTCTTCTAATGCTGTGGTTCGTTCTATCGCATACAATGATGTTTCCAAAATTGTCTATTGCAATTCCGCCCGGGTTTGTAAATTTAGCACCAGTACCAACTCCGTTTACAAATCCGGAAGTACTACCGGCAAAAGTGCTTACCACGTATTCGTAAGTTCTTTCCATATAATTAAATACAGGTCCCTTGCTGGTATGTCCATTTACAGTGACCTTTATCTCACCTGTACCTGCATCTTTTGGAACAATTATTTTTAACAAATTGTCGGCAGCTTCTAACACGACAGCTTCTACACCATTAATTGTTACTTTATTTTCTGCTATTGAACCACTAAAACGGCGGCCACTAATGGTTACTATTGTTTCTTCCGATCCTCTATCAGGCTGTATACTTACAATAGCAGGCTCTGGCGGAGCCCAAAGATCATGCTCCTTTTCTCCTTTGCAGCTCAGAATAAAACTGGCCACAAATAATAATATGATAATCCTTTTCATTTTATATCTTTTAAAATCAAACACCTTATACAAAATTGTTATAGACTTTTTGAAACTACCAACCATGCATTCGACACCTCTCTTTGCGTCCCATCAGAAGGTGAGTTTCGAACTTCCATAGAAGTTGATGCAGGGTTTCTGATCATAAATGTAGAAGAACCACCTCCATCAAGATTCAGTGCATCTTTCACATCAAAAGCTTTCATCATGGTCGACATCTCTGCATAAGTAAGTCCGTTAGAATATGCAGGGTTTCTTCCATCAGCAACAATTATATAAACGAATCCATCGGCTGTATACCCAATTGCAGTACGTGGGTCTATATTAAGTATACTTTGCGTAATCACTTTACCATCTTTCAGGAATACAATTCCACCGCCAGTAGCCTGCTTAATTTGTGGACTTATGGTACTATAATCACTCTTATATCCGATGTATGGTTTCCCATCATTTAAGATCGCAAAGAAGCTCAATCCCTGCTGTGGAACCGAAGTATTATCACTAAAAGTATTTTTAATCACCTGCGAGTTTTTATGTAAAATTCCGACCGGAATAAGTGTAGTTGTATTATAGAAATCACCATTTATCCCTGCAACAATTTTATGCCCGGCGGCATCTACTCCCTTTGCCATATTTAAAACAGTTTGTTTACTAAATTCTGGTTTATTAAAAGGAGTTCCCACTTCCATGCTCAGGTTGGGATTGTTTAAGTCTATCTTCAGAATAAATAATTGCATAGCCTTACCCTCTTTATTGGCATAACGTATATCTGTTTCTTCTACACCAGGCGTAACTACAAAAGTAACATCAGTAATTACGGTAGAGATCAAAGTCTTGGTCTCTACTAACTTTTTAGTCAGCGATGTATAATTCCCCAGGTCCGGATCTGGCACCTCTATGGGTGGGGTAACAGGTTTCTTTTCTACAGGAATTTCACTCTTGCCACAACTGGTTATAAAAACCAGAAATAGGATCCAGCTAACTTGTTTTAAAACTTTAATTCTAAACTTTTTCATATATATCTTATTAATAACACTATCTCAGATTTGGATTAAGATCTAACTGTGCCAATGGGATTAGCCACCAGTAATTTTTTGCCGCATTAAAGGTCCTTCTTAAAATAGGTAGACCAGTACTATTATAGATCAGTCCGTTCATTACTATTTCTGCGGTCCTCCATCTTCTGATATCATTATAATACATCCCTTCACAGGCAAACTCAATTCTTCTTTCTTTTCTTATGATTTCCCTCATCTGATCCTTAGTTCTACCAGTAGGGATTGCAGACATGCCAGCCCTTTGACGAACCTTATTTACAGCACTGTAAATATTTGTCGTATTCATATCATCACCAGGAGCTGCAAGAGCTTCATTCATGGCTTCAGCATACATTAACAATACATCGGCATAACGAATAATCATATAGTTGGTTTCAGAGCGTCCTTCATTCAGAATATTACTATTCGCTTCTGTATCATAAATACTATATTTTTTCACTCCATATCCTGTATTTTTAAAAGGAGAAGAATGGGTGGTAACTGCTCCCATATAAGTATCCCCTGGAAATACAAGAGTTTGATACATCCTAGGGTCTCTGTTAGCATATGGCTGCGCAGGGTTATAAGTAAATCCTGGTTGCATTTCATAAGCATCAATTAAATCTTGTAATGGTGCATTATCATTCCACTGACGATTTTCTACGTCAAAAGAACTTCCTTGCTCCGGAGCTTTAAACTGCACATCAAAAACACATTCCTTACTATTTTCATTGGCTGGAAGAAATAACTGTCTATAGTTTCCGAATAAATCATATCCTGCTTCAGGTGCCAGATCTATAACTGCTTTACAAGCGTTTGCTGCCAACTGCCATTTTTGAACATCACCTGTCGGATTGTTTACATTTCCGGAATTGTTTAATGGACTTGCTTCAAATACCAGTACCCTTGCTTTTAGCGCTAATGCTGCACCTTTAGTCGCCCTACCTATATTGTTACCCGTATATAAAGGAGGTAAAATAGCTGCAGCTTCATCTAAATCTTTAATGATTTGTTGTACCACCTCTGCTCTTGGAGTACGAGGAAGTTTACTTTGACTTTCAATATCTGGTGGATCTAGAATAAGCGGTACAGCTCCAAAATAAGTGCTCAGCATAGAATAATAAAAAGCTCTTAGAAACTTGGCTTCTGCTTTCATTCTATTTTTAAGTCCAACATCCATAGGGATAGGCTCTATTTTAGCCAATAGATTATTACAACGTCCTATTCCACGATAGCTATCAAACCAACGCGCATTGAAAATAGCCGCATTAGAATTGGTTTGTGTTCCTTGTGCTATTACTCCATACCCCATTCTGTTTGTATAGTTGTACGCATTTGGAGTAGCTGTTTCTTCTAATAAAATAGTGGCTTGTCCACCATCAAACATGCCCTGGTTTTTAAGCACTGCATAACATCCAGATAAGGCTGCATCTGCATTTTTCTCAGATATCCAAAAATTCTCATCCGTATATCGATCCTCTGGTTTTATATCCAGATCATTCGTTGTACATGACGAAAAACCTATTAGCAATACCAGGATATATATATTTAAGTTTATTAAATTTCTCATTTCTTTGTTTTTATAAATTCAAACTACCTGATCTTAAAATGTTGCACTCAAACCAAAGCTGTAGGTTTTTAGCGATGGGTATTCATACATATTATCATTTCCAATATTCTTTTCAGGATCAAACATTTTGTACTTAGAGAAAGTAAATAAGTTTTGCCCGTTCACAAAAACAGTGAGTTTACTCAGTGACAGCTTAGAAATTAAAGCTTTAGGAAATGAATAGTTTAATTGAATATTCTTTAAACGTAAATAAGAAGCATCCTTAAGCCAGAAAGTAGAGTTCTGATAATTTTCCGTAGCACCGGTTGCAGTCGTTAAAATTGGCAAACTTGCATTTGGGTTTTCTGGTGTCCAGGAATCAGTTGCCCATTCTTTAGTTACACCTGCCCCATTATTAAATGGGAAAGCCAGATTTGCTGTAGGGAAAATATTTATGCCTTGTACTCCTTGAAAGAAAGTATTTAAGCTAAAATCCTTATATCCTAAATTTAAGCCGAAGCTATAATTGTATTTAGGAATTGAACTTCCAGTGATGATCCTATCATCTCCATCAATCTTTTTATCATCATTCTGATCTACGTATCTTACGTAACCAGGCTTAACCGCATTACTTAAGGTTACACTGTTATGAACTTCCTCTATCGACTGATAAATACCATCCGAAGCCAGTAAATAATAAGAATCTATAGGATACCCTTCTTTGATGATTCTTCTACCACTGATGATCGTTTCACCATTCAAATCAACCACCTGGTTTTTAACAAAGCTTATTCCAGCAACTACAGAATAGTTAAACTTCCCTATATCATTTCTATGCGTCAAATTAAGCTCGTATCCAGTATTATCAACAACTCCAACATTCATAGTAGGTCCTGTTAGTGCCCCCACCTGAGCTGGAATACCGACAGGTCTTAATATCCCTGAAGTTCTACGTTTGAATAAATCGAAATTACCACCTAATTTTCCGCCCCATAATTCGGCATCTAGACCTATGTTATAAGAAGTCGTTTTTTCCCATGAAATATTAGGATCACCTTGTGAAGTTACAGCAGCTCCGGAAGAGATATTACCATTAAAGTTATAATCCTGATTCAGCGTAACTGTATTCATATAGCTATACAAGCTTACAGTTTGCTGATTACCCAGCTGTCCGACCGATGCCCTTAACTTTAACAGATCGAATTTATTTGTTAATTTCTGTAAAAACGCCTCCTGATCTAAGCGCCATCCTACAGATACTGCAGGGAAAAAACCCCATCTGTTATCTCTGTTGAATCTTGAAGATCCATCATATCTAAAAGTGGCATCTAAAAAATATTTCCCTTTGTAATCATACCCTAAGCGCCCAAAATAGGAAGCAAGAATATCTCTTGAACTACCTCCTAAAACTGTAGGATTTAAAGAACCGGCATTCAAATCTGTTAATGAATTATCAAAATAGCCTTCTATTCTGGCAGTCATCGTTCTTCGATCATAATTCTCATAACTCTGTCCAAGCATAGCAGAAAGATTATGATCTTTAATTTTCTTTCCCCAATCTAAAGTTTGATATACAGTGGTATGAATCAGATGTTCATTATAGCTTTCTGCACTAGCATTGGGTTGCGCATAACTAGGCATCCATGTTAAAGGATTATATGCGACAAGAATAGGTTCAAATTTATGAGAATATCCATCAAGCTTATCAACAGCAAAATTGACATTATATTTTATATCAAATGGTAATTTATATTCAGCAAACACCTTTGCTAATATACGCTCAGGTCTATGAACGTCTGTCCCTTCTTTTAAATACTGGATTAAGTTTTCTGTTCCTGAACGACTTGGTGTTGCCACAGCTAAGTTTGCATAACGTCCATCTGGAAGATAAGTTCCATAAATTGGCAATGCTCTCATCAAACGGTTAAAGTAATAATTAGTTGCATCAGATCCTTGTGCAGGTTCCGTATACCTTCTATAATTCCCTATGATATTAGTACCTACCTTTAGCTTATTTGTAACATTTGCTGTAAGGTTCAAATTCAGTGTATATCTTTTCGCATTATTTGCGTCTATTAAAATCCCATCATGATTGCTGTATCCCAATCCCAAATTATAAATTATGGTATTGTTACCACCAGAAAATCTTAAGTTATGCTGTTGTAAATCCCCATCCTTTAGCACTTCATCAAACCAGTTCACACTAGGATATGCCAATGGGTCATACTGCATTCCAGCTTTATAGTTTTCAATTAAGGCGTCGCTATAATCAATCGCTGTTTTACCTTCATTTCGTAAGGCTTGATTTTTTAATTGCATGTAGCGAATGGCATCCCACTCCACATCCGGCATAGCAGTAGTTTTTTGAATACCTTGTGAAAAATTATAATCTATTTTCATTACACCTTTTGCACCCTGCTTAGTCGTTACTAGAATAACGCCATTGGCTGCCCTTGAACCATAAATAGCAGCAGAAGCATCTTTTAAAACAGTTACGCTTTCTATAAAATCAGGATTTACATCATTCATATTGTACTCTATACCATCAACTAAAACAAGCGGATTACTATTGTTCAGCGTTCCAACGCCCCTGATTCTAATGGTTCCTGCATCCTGACCTGGTTTACCACCTGCCTGATTTACCCATAATCCAGAAACGCCATGTAGCGCCTGACTAACATTGGTATGAGGTTGGTTTTCCCTTTCCGACATATTAAGAATGGAAACTGCACCAGTTATATTGGATTTTTTCTGTGTACCATAGCCAACCACCACCACTTCATTCAATGCTGATTTCTGCTCTACCATAACAACATCTATAGTTTTTAAAGTGCCAACATTTACTTCTTTAGTTTCAAAACCAATAAAAGAAATCACCAAAACCGCATTTTCTTCTATGTCTTTAATCGTAAAACGTCCGTTGACATCCGTTATAGCAGTGGTCTTTGCTCCTTTAACTTTAATAGTAGCCCCAGGAATCGGTCCGCCCTTTTCGTCTGACACTTTTCCCGATACGTCTATTCCCTTAAAAATTGTATTAACCCGGTCTACCTTTTGTTTCTCTTTTACAATAACAGCTTTATCTTCCAGTACATAAGTGAATGGCTGATTTTCAAAACACAGCATCAGCACTTCTTTAAGGTCAGCATTTTGAACATTTATAGAAACTGGATTTGCACGTTTAAGTAAATTCAGATTATAAATAAAATCATAGCCACTCTGCTTCCGAATGTCCTTAATGATTAGATTTAGGGGTACATTTTTCTTATTCAGTGTAATTTTTTGAGCAAAGCTATTTGCACTTACCTGAAATATCATTGTTGTAAGAAGAATTATGATCAATTTCATAATCAACAGTATTTTATATAAAGCATGGCGGTTTCGACCACGCGTCAGATATGGTTTTAAATTCATAAATTTGAATTGTTTGGGTTTATTATAGATTTATCACAATTGAATTTTTAATCTGATTTTGTCAGAAAGCAGACCCGAACCTATGGCCAGAAGTGCTTCGAACCACTTCTGGCATTTTTTTAGGATTTGCCGATTTGTAAAGATTTACATAACGAAAACCCTCCTTCCTTCAATTTTAAATCGGACATTTCCAGTCTCTTCGATAATCTTTAATAAGGCTGTTATATCTCTTTGCATAGATATTTCGGCACCAAAAGCAAGATTTGGATCTGGTTTCTTTTTATAAATCACCTCAATATCATACCAGCGTGTAACCTTTCGCATAATATCTTCCAGGCTACCATTAAACTTAAAATAACCATTTTTCCATGCTACAGCTTCCTCTATATCTACATGGCTCTTGACATAAAAACCTTTAGCAGAAAGGACAGATTGCTGTCCCGGGTTAAGAAATTCAGAATTATTACTGTTCTTGGCCGTGACCTTTACCTTCCCTTCTAACAAAGTCGTTTTAACTTCCTGATCTGAATCGTAATTACTAATGTTAAAATGTGTACCCAATACCTTGATTTCCTGTTTGTCTGTTTTGACAATAAAAGGATGTTTTCCATCTCTTTTTACTTCAAAATAAGCCTCACCATTTAATTCAACTACACGATCCCCACTCTTATTTGCAGCAGTAGCATACTTTAAACTTGAGGCTGAGTTTAAGGCGACTAAAGTACCATCAGGTAAATGAACCTGGTAAGTTTCACCCTTTGCTGTAGAAAGTGTATTAAATATGTAAGCATTGTCATTTGCTTCAATTTCATACACGATCTGTCCATTTTTAGTTTTAGAGATCTTAAGACCGGCCTCCTTTGCTATTTCTCCATTTAGCATATCAGAAAGAACGATTTTCTTTCCATTAGAAAGTGTTAATGTAGCAGTTTTTTTTCCAGGAACAATCTCTGTTACAGGAACAACCGCATTTTTTTGCTGTACAACAGGTTCTTTGAGATAAAAATATAAACCAGCTCCAATAATTAAGACAATAGAAGCTGCAGCAGTCAGGATTCCAGGCCATAAAACTTTTTCTTTCTTTAGGCCAGGAAGCTCCTTGCTTATTGCCAATAGATCTTCCTGAAGGTCTTCTTCAGAGATCTTATATTCAGGATAAACTGTAGAAGAAATCCAATTTTCTAAAAGATCTCTTTCTTCTTCTGTACAAGTTCCCGTTCTATATTTATCTAATAAATCATTTAATTCCTTATTGTCCATATTATATCTGGTTGGGATATTTATAGTAGTTAGTCGGACGGTAAAGGTGAAAGGGTTAAAAAAAAGATAAAAAAAATTAAAGATTTGAAAGAAAAGCCAATATTAGCATGGAACCTAGCTTTAATTTCAAAATTTTAAGAGCGTGTTGCATATGACTTTTGACTGTTTGTTCTGAAAGTCCAAGTTCTTCGGCTATTTGTTTTCTGGTATAAAAGCTTCTCCTGCTTAAATTGAAAACCTGACGCATTTTATAGGGAAGAGCTTCTATTTCTTTCTCTATTATCGCTTCCAAATCTTTGCGTCTGATGCCATGATCTGTAAATTCTTGTTCTGTTTCTTTATATAGGTTAAAACTCTCAATATATTTAACAGATACCTTTTTGTGAGCAAGAATATCTAGTATTTTATTTCTTACCGCCGAATGTAAATAGGTTGTAAGCGTATATTTAAGACTTAGATTTTCATGATTTACCCATAAAGAGAGAAATATTTCATGAATAAGATCTCTAACTTCCTCCCTATTTCCTAGTCTTTTATACGCAAAAAGGTATAATTGCCGTTTATAACGTTCATAGATCTCAGTATAAGCTTTAGCATCTCCAGATTTTAGTAATTCTGACAGTTCTTCATCTTTATAGTTACTATAATCCAACATTATATTTAGCTCAGATAGAGTTAATAAGATTTTTTCCAATTATAAATATTATTTCCTTGTAAACGCAGTTTTCAAATGGAAAATTAACATTAATAAATTGTAAAGTCTATCTATCTGTAATAGGACGCAGATATTTGGATGCTATAATTCTGTACTTAATCAGTTATAAAACCAACAATCCAAAATCTCTTAAGCTATAAATTGGTTTTGAATACCAGAACAGTTCAAAAAGTTCCATTTTAGTTTCAAAATCAGCTTTAATCTCTTGAAAAGTATAAACCTGCGTATTGGAAACTGCTATTTTTTGTAAGATTGAAATTAACCATTCTCCTTCATTTTTATTTGTCTGAATGCTAAATGTTTCCTTTTTATCATGAAATATTAGATTAACCATTTCCAGAGATTTACCTTTTTTATAATTGGTAAAGACCTCCATTTCCGGTTTCCCTCCTAACCATACAATTTTTGCTGTCGGTTTGGTATTTAAAAGTCTATTTTCTCCTATTAAAGCCTGATCAATAAAATCCGATGGGATCGTTGTTTTAGGAATCTTGAAATCAAACCAGTCCTGCAATTTATAATCAAAGCAGATACCATGCATAAAATTAAAAAGTGATTTCTTCAGTCCATAGCTAAATTTATCATGATCTATTCCTGTCTTATCTATGTAATTGATATCATTATTCGCAAAGGTCCCGATCTGTTCTGTTTCTTTGACTACACCAAACTTTTCTGGATACATACCCACTGGACTATGTGCTGTCATTGCAAACTGATGCCAAAAGCCAGACTGTAAAATACCTGCTTCAAACAACTGTCTCACCATTTCCAGACTATCAACAGTTTCCTGTACAGTCTGTGTTGGATAACCATACATCAGATAAGCATGAACCATCACCCCTGCTTCTGTAAAATTACGCGTTACCTGAGCTACCTGTTCAACCGTTACACCTTTCTCAATTAGCTTTAATAACCTATCGGATGCGACTTCCAAACCACCAGAAACAGCTATACAACCCGACGCCTTAAGTAAAACACATAAATCTCTGGTAAAGCTCTTCTCGAAACGGATATTAGTCCACCAGGTTACAGAAATACCCCTTCTTAAAATCTCAAGTGCTACTTCACGCATCAAAGCTGGTGGTGCAGCCTCATCCACAAAGTGGAAGCCATTCTGCCCTGTCTTTTCGCTTAACTCTTCAATCCGATCTACAATAAGTTTAGCAGCTACAGGTTCATAAACCTTAATGTAATCCAAAGAAATATCACAAAATGTACATTTTCCCCAATAACATCCATGTGCCATTGTTAGTTTATTCCAGCGCCCATCACTCCACATTCTGTGCATAGGATTTACGATTTCTATAACTGAAATGTATCGATCCAATTGTAAATCGCTATAATCTGGTGTCCCCACATCAAGCTGCTTGTAATCGCTTCTTAAAGCATCATTTTTATAAACTACGGTTCCATTCTCTAATAGAAAAGTTCTTTTATATAGATTAAATACCTGCTTTTTTGTGATAGCATCGTAAAGCAATTCAATAGGCAATTCTCCATCATCTAAGGTGATATAATCGAAAAATTCGAACACTCTTTGATCAGAAAGAGAACGAAGTTCTGTATTGGGGAAACCACCGCCCATTGAGATCTTAATTTCAGGGTAATGTTGTTTTACATATTGCGCACATCGGAAAGCCGCATACAGATTCCCTGGAAAGGGAACAGAAATCAAGAATAATTTAGGTTGAATCTCAGCAATCCTTTCCTCTAAAATTTTAATCAGAATTTCATCCATATAGGTATAATCCTGATTTAAAACTTCGTAAAGCTCATCGAAAGAGTTGGCACTCCTGCCTAACCTTTCTGCGTAACGACTAAAACCAAAATTGGGATCAATACATTCAATAATGAAATCTGAAATATCCTCAAGGTATAACGTAGCCAGGTGCTTAGCCTTATCTTGCGTTCCCATTGCACCAAATGCCCAATCGAGTTCTTCCAATTGTTCAAACCTTGATGCTTCAGGTAAAAAATCCTCCTGGCAAATCTGTAAAGCCAGGGTTGGATTTTTACCTTGTAAAAAAGCTATAACAGCATCAACTGTCTTGATA
The DNA here is from genome assembly GCF_040203335.1 of Pedobacter sp. ASV1-7. Classification (NCBI taxonomy): domain Bacteria; kingdom Pseudomonadati; phylum Bacteroidota; class Sphingobacteriia; order Sphingobacteriales; family Sphingobacteriaceae; genus Pedobacter; species Pedobacter sp. ASV1-7. Next base: position 273,508 of record NZ_JBEHBV010000003.1, read on the forward strand.
TACTCGTTTTTTAAGGCAATTATCCGCTTTGCATTTAAGCTTTTTTTCTGGTCAGATGATGCTTCAGCATGTAGAAAAAGACCTTCCAAACCTTTCTTTGAAAACAAAGCCAAAATTACTTCAATACCCAAATCAGCTTGTGTTGAAGTAATACCTTTAGTATTCAAAAAACCTTTGATATATGCGGTTGCAGGATACGGGGTATTCAGTTGAGTAAAGGGAGGAGTAACAAGGAAAAGGTCTGTTTTCAAAATGGAATAGAATTGTATTTCTCTGCAAAAATATCCATAATTATTTTAGCGAAAGAAGATTACCTACTTTATCCTTGTTTCCCTTATACTATTTTCTCAAATACTTAATTACTGCCATCAGATCTTCTTCCCCTAATCCATCTGCTGCCGCAGCTTCAAATGTATTCAATAAGGGTTCAGAAAGTGGCGACTTTAGTCCGGCCCCTTTTGCCAATTTTAAATCTTTAACAATATATTTCAAAGCAAAAGCAGGAGGATAATTATCGGCCAATATAGCAGGGGTTTTTAATTTAATGATCCCATTTCCACAAGCACCTTCATTGATAATTGTCAGCATATCTTCCTTACTAATACCATTTTGTTCAGCAAAAAGCACTGTTTCTGCCAGGGCTTGAATATTGACACCTAATAAATAATTGATTGCAACTTTAGCAGAACTACCAGCACCCACCGGTCCTAAATGCAAAGCTAGCTTACCCAGTGCACCTAAAATTGGTTTAGCCTTTTCAAAATCTGCTATCTCAGCTCCAGTCAGTATAATCAATTTACCGTCCTTAGCCGGTTGTACACTACCTGAAACGGGAGCATCTATAAATGCTACTTGTTTGATTTTACATTTTGCAGCAAGAAAACGTGAGGTTTCTGGAGCAACAGTACTCATATCTATCAACAACATTCCAGGTTTTGCTCCTGAAAGCAAACCTTCATTTTCATCGTAAACAGATTTTACTGCTCCATCATCCGAAAGCATAGTAAATACAACATCGCAATGTGATGAAAGTTCCTTTAGGCTATTAGCGGATATCGCTCCTGCTGTTGTTAATTCCTGTTCCTTGTTTTTATTACGGTTATAAACTGTTAGTTCGTATCCAGCCTTAAGAATATTTAAAGCCATGGGCGTACCCATATTGCCTAACCCGGCCCAACCTATCTTTAATGTTTTCATAATTGTAACTTGCGAATGTTTAAATCACGCCCCAAGTTACGATAAATCCTGCTTATCCAAATATTAGTTCCAGTTGTCTATCTTGACATCATTTGGATCAGGAGTACCTCTTCCAGTCTCTAAAAGAGATTTAAGACTCATCAAAAATATCGCCCATTTAGTACTGCAATGATGCATAAACTCTATAGGTTCTTTCCAATTCAGATGCTTGAAAAGCACAATAACATAATCACCATCCTGTTTCAAATCCCAAATAATAGTTGTACCTACCCATTCGTCTGGTCCTGCCACAACTGTCCACTCTACATGATCAGGCATATTCAAATCAGTAACTTTCATATCAAAACCTCCGGCACCAAAGCGGAATTCGATAATGTTACCAACTTTATCGCCTTCTCCTTTGGTATTGCTTGTCCACCATCCGGCAAGGCCTTCCCTTGTAGTCAGTGCCCGATAAACATCATCTATAGATGATGATTTGATTCCAATTCTATGCAAGATATCTGCCATAATTTATTCCTCCAATTTTTGTTAAGTAAATCTGTTAAGTAAAGATAACACTTAAAAAGATCTGCTTTAGGGTGCTAAATAGACATTATGACGGGTTGATTTGGACAGCTATTTTTTTTATATTCGTTAAAAAGAAGAGATGAAACATCTTACTATACTTGTTCCGGATGGAAAGAATAACCTGAGTAGCATTATAGGTGCATATAAAATATTTACCAGAGCCAACGAACACTGGGTAAATACAGGAAGAAAACAAATATTTAAAATCCAGCTTGCAGGTATTTCTAAAAAAGTCGATTTGTATGAAGGATTATTTTCGATTAAACCACATACCAGTATTACTTCAATAAAGAAAACTGATCTTATTATCATTCCCTCATTAAACCATAATTATCAGGAAGCAGTAAAAGGGAATCAATTAATGATCAACTGGATAGGTAAAATGTATAAAGCAGGAGCTGAAGTTGCCAGTATTTGCACCGGAGCATTTTTACTCGCCTCTACCGGATTGCTAGATGGGAAAAATTGCTCTACACACTGGGCTGCAGCAGATAGCTTCAGGACATTATTTCCTAAAGTCAACTTACATACTGATCATCTGATCACTGATGAAAACGGAATTTATACCAACGGGGGAGCTTATTCTTTCCTTAATCTGATGATTTATCTGGTAGAAAAGTACTATGACAGACAAACGGCTATCTTTTGCTCAAAAGTGTTTCAGATTGAAATAGACAGGCAAAGTCAGTCTGCCTTTACCATTTTTACCGGGCAAAAGAAGCATGATGATGATATGATAAAACAAGCACAGGCTTATATTGAAAATAAAATTGAAGAAAAAATCTCTGTCGAACATTTATCAGCTCACTTTTCTATAGGCAGGCGGAATTTTGACAGAAGGTTTATCAAAGCTACAGGCAATACACCTGTTGAATATGCTCAAAGAGTAAAAATTGAGTCCGCTAAAAAGACATTTGAAACCAGTCGGAAAACTATAACCGAGGTTATGTATGCTGTGGGTTATACAGATATTAAAGCATTTCGAGAAGTCTTTAGAAAAATTACAGGCTTATCGCCACTAGCATATAAACAGAAATATAATAAGGAAACACCAACATTTTAACAATAATAAAGGACTTACATCACTATAAATTCATAATGAGTATTTTTTTTCGATAAATTCCTTTAAGGCAATAGTGTCCTTACTTCCAATTAGAACAGTTTTACTTTTTCCATTAAAATAAGTCATTTCTATGGCGTCTCTCCCCTGAATATTGTATAACATACCTTTTTCAGTAATCCTAATACCTAAACCCTGGGACAAGGATGTCTTAATTATTTTTATCTGTATAATTTCTAAAGGATTAATTTTGATATGTATTAACCCAATTCCATAGATGATATGAATGCCTTCATCATCAACCCTAATCTTTAAGCGGTAGAATATTAAAATAAATAGAATAAAGGATGCGATAATTGGGACGAAAACCTTAGTGGGGAGAGGATTATCTCCAATTTTCATTAAATAAGAAATGGTCAAACAGATGACGACTATTGAGAATATGAGGATCATACCCCATCCTATCTGAACTTTTTCATATTTCATAAGCGTTAAATTTAGTAGAAGATAATAATTACTAAAATATGATTCTTTTCGTAAATGCCAAAGCGGATCGAGTTACTCCCTCTTAACCACTTTACTCACTTCATTTACGATATACCCACTTTTAAAATAAGAATAGATATCTTCTCCAGGACAAGCGGTTTGCTTACTATGGTCCCTATGAGTGGAAATGTCTTTAGCTGATATATTGTATTTAATACATTGATCTGCCAATAGATTGATCAATACTTTAAGGAGCTTATCGTCTAATTTTTGCTGATTATAATTACCTAAGAAGCAGATCAGTAAATGCCCCGTAGGATCATATTCTGTATTGGTTTCACCTACAGTTAATGGATTTCTCCCCTGGTAAACAGTTCCATCAGGAGCAATCAATAAGTGATATGGAATATCTGTCCATTTACGATCAGGTCCCATTGTCCAGGTTTGTATATTCTTTAACCGTTGCCTCGCATCATCGGCGGTGGTTAAGACCTTGCCTCCTTCATGGTGGACAGTGATCTTTATTGGTACATGTTGTTTATAAGGTCTGGCCTCTTGCGCTTTCCATTCAGCCCTTGGTAAAATCACAACAGTATCTCTAGTGGTCAGTTGATGTGATTTTCTTGATTGAGCAAAACCTTGTTCAGAAAAAGAGAATACTATTCCAATGACAAGGAGAGCTGTCGAAGTTGAAAAAATCTTTAGTCGCACCATTGGATTTATTTTAAGAAGGAACAAATTTAAATCAAATATATAGAAATCAACCATTTAAGTCAACAAACAATAAACCTAAAAAATGATTTTTAATTGTTATTTTTAGATTATCACTTCCTTTACATACGCTATGAAAAACCAGAAAAGATATCCTTTTGATGTTTATATTTTAGGATGCTTATTTATTTTCTTAAGTTTTTCTTCAGCAAAAGCTCAGGTGAATAATTCCTCAGATTATTTTTTGAAAAAAGGGAAAGCATACACTGGTATTACATTTAGTTTTGATAATAGTAAAATTGAAAATGAGGATAGATTAATTGTACTCATAGAAGATCGTAAAAACAACGCTTTTGACATCAAACTAGATGGTGGCTATTTCATTAAGGATAACTGGACTGTTGGAGGGTTGATTAATTACGGCAGCTCCCAACGTGAAGGAGTTGACGTAAGTCCACAAAATATACGTTCACAAGTTAACCAGGCTTCTAAATTTTGGGGAATATATGGAACCACAAAACTATACATCCCCCTGGAGTCTAAAAATCGCTTTTACTTATTTAGCGAAGTTTTGTTTGGTGGCAACTTCAACAATCAGTTAAAAGAGTCAACCACAGATGGCGTATTAACACGAACTTTTGTAAAGGACCGTATGGCTGAACTAAGATTTGTTCCAGGAATTATGATTAAGGTCGTTCGGGGTTTTGGTATAGAAACAGGTGCCCAAGTAGCAGGTATTAACGCAAAATGGTCTAACACCACAATTAACGGAGAACCCTATACCAAAAAGGAATCTGTGTCCGCCAATCTTTCTATTAACCTTTTAAGGCTGTCATTAGGCTTTTATTATTTTTTTGATACCAAAAAGAAATAGCTATATGAAAGATCTGCATAAAATACTCACCTCAGTACTGCTGATTATATGTATTTCTTCATGTGTTAAAGAAAATTATTTTGGTAAATCAAAGTTGAAACAAATCCTCTTTTTTTCAATAGAGAACCAGAGTGGCAATACACGTATTGACCAGGATTTTTTTAAGATATATGTCACTGTTGCCAATGATGCTAATATTCATGCATTAGCAGTAGATTCCATTTCACTATCCACATTCGCTTCCATATCACCTGATCCGAAAGAGGCTCAGGATTTCTCTAAGCCATTTATTTATACCGTAATGGCTGAAGACGGTACATCGGTTAATTATACTGTTTTTGTGAGTCAGGAGAGTAGTAATCCACAATTGGAGAATTCAGGATTTGATGATTGGTATACTCCCAATGGAAAAGCTTATAAACAACCAGGAAAGGATGCCAGCACCATTTGGTCTTCCGCAAATGACGGAGTAACAACTACAGGTTCAAACAATTTCAATACAACTCCGGTATTAATATCTGGAACCGATTTTGCTGCTCAACTGGTAACAAAAGATTTAGGATTAATAGCACAAATAACCAAACAACGAATGGGGGCTGCGACATTATTTACTGGAAAGTTCATCCTCAATATCTCTAACCCCTCTTTATCCGCTCAATTCGGAATTCCATTCCAGGCTAAACCGTCAGCTTTTAGCATTGATTATAATTACAAAGCAGGAACACCCTATAAAGATGGATCAAACAATATAATTAGTAAACTGGATTCAGCAGACCTTTACATTTTACTTGAAAACAGAAACGACCCTAATGCAATAAAAAGAATAGCTACTGGATGGTTGCGGGTTGGCAATAGTGATGATGCCAGCTATAAAAAGACTACAATACCTTTAATTTATGGTCAATTGCCAGCAGAAACGCCTGCATATCAAAAACCATTAAACGGAATCTATGGTGCAGCAACAGAAGCAGTAACACATATTAGCGTTGTATTTTCTTCTAGTGCAAATGGAATCAATTATGAAGGGGGCGTAAATAGCACCTTATTACTAAACAATTTTTCATTAATCTATTGAGTTAAAATTATCCAGAATATACTGACGGGCTTGTTCTTGAGTCAATACAGCAAAGTCCTTGTAGCGCTCATGTACATCAATAATTTCTTCCAGTGCATCAGCAACAAGTTCTTTGTTTTCCCAACACTTAAGATGCTCAACGACTTTTTCTATACATCCTTTTTTATAAGCAATTTGGCCAATCACATGAACTAAGGTCTTTCTAACCCTCGACGTTTTATCATGCTGCAATTCCTGCAATAATGGTAAAATATCATTCGGATGCTTACGTCCTCTGAGTTCTATACCATGACAAATCTCTCTGCGGATCTCTTTATCTTCATGATGCAGGTATAGTTTTGCCCAGTTTAAAACTGGAACAGGGTTTACTTCCCCCATCTTCTTTATAGAGCCAATAACTGCATTACGTGGAGAATGGTGTTCATCGAAAAGACCACGGTCAAAAAAACTTTTTACAGAATCAAAATCTGACTTCCCAATTTCTCCAGCCGCATTGATGACTGTTTGACGTACTTTAAAGTCAGCATCCAGAAATAGCTTTTCCAGCATATCAATAACCCGCGCTCTTAGGTTGGCATGAGTTCCATAAATTCTCCCAATAGATAGGTAGGCAGATTTTCTAATGTAGGTATCTTCATCTTTAAAATAAGTAATTATGTTTTCAAATTGTGCTGCCTTCAAATCATTCAGTATATTACTACTGATTTCTGCAACAACATTTAAACGTTCCGTTTTACTTAAATCATAAAATCCCATAGTACAATATTATTTTAATGGCATCATCTTTAACAATGTCATTATGAAAAACTTTTGTTGATAACATTTAAATATCCTTCATTATTCGATTTCTTGAAAATGATATCCTGACATTGATTGAACTGAACGAATTCTTTTAGTGCCTGACTAAACTTTTCAATAATGACTTGTTCGAGTTCCATGGGTTCAAAATGAATATTATGTACAATTAATACCTTTTGTTTACGGTCGGCCTTGGCATCCATTCTTGCAATAAAAGTTTCTCCTGCGAGTACAGGTAGAGAAAAATAACCATATACACGTTTCGGCGCAGGTACAAAGCATTCAATCTGATATTCAAAATTGAAGAAATCCTTTAAACGGTGACGAAAGACATTCAGTATATCGAAGGGAGAAAGAATGAAAACATCATTTGATAGTTTTATATTAATTTCCTGATTTGGGAGCATATAGAACACAGCTTTCAGATCTTCGACCATTACCACCTTTACTTTGCCGCAATGAGCCATTTTTTCCAATTCCTTTTTAATGAGGTTGCCTTTCACACGACGACCGCGCCAGGCTATTTCTTTGACATTGGCAATTCCAAGTGCCCTTATAGTACGTAGGATAACAAACCGTGCATACTCCTCATCTGTAGGCATGCTTAAGTCTGTTTCCTGTGGCACTAAGTTAAGCGGTAGGTCGTATACTTTTTGGAAGGATTTAGTGCGACTTATCATTAACCTTCCATTGAGGTAAAGCCTTTCAAGTGCAACTTTAGCAGGCCGCCAATCCCACCAGCCCGAACTGGCTCCTAAACGATCATTCTCAAAATCCCCAATCATAAGTGGTCCTTCCCGTTCTATACGATCCAGAATTTGCTTCATTAAATTGATTTCCGACTTAAAGTTTGGTTTACCTTGAGTTTCAAAAGCCTTTTTTACAGGTAATGAAAAGCGGAAATCCTGCATTGGCAGATAACCTGCATCCGAAATGAAGTACTCATAAATACGGCCATCTTCACAAAGATTGGCCAGCCATTTCGTTTCATAATCTGGCACACGTGCAGCCATAACATGATGATGAGCACGCTCCACGACATAATTCGTATCCAACTGTACAAAACCAAGGTGGTCAATCACTCTATAAACAGCCTCAATTCCCTCCCCGAACTGTGCTTTCCGGGCTAGCCCGGCAGCATCGATGATAATATTCCGCGCCTGTTCTTTCGTTAGGGAGATATGTTCCATTAGTTATGGAAATTTACCGATCAAACTTTAAAACCGTCAGTACAGGAAAATGATCTGAAGGATAAACATCCCCCTCATAGTCATCAATCACCTTATATGCCATAGAAGATTTAATATTACGAACAAAAATATGGTCAATCTCCGTACCTTTTGTTCTGGAGTTTACCATCAAACCAGAACCTGAAAAAGAAGGGCCTGATGCTGGAGTAGAGCAAATTCTTTTGCTGTCCACCAATGTCATTTCTCCTGTTTTATCAATCAACATGCTAAAAGATTTATCACGTATCAAATCAGAATTGAAGTCACCCGTTACAATTACCTCGGCATCGTCGCCTGCAATTTCCTTTATCTTCGACTTCAACATTATCACCTGCTTTTGCCGCATATCATCTTTAAGTGAAAAATGGGTATTAAATACATAAAAAGTTCTACCCTTTTTACCCTGCTCTTTGAACTTGCCCCATACACAATTCCTGAAATGCTTATCCTCACCAGCGAATATGCCTGGTACATTTGGCTGGTCAGCATACCAAAAAACACCTTTTTCCAATACCTTCAACCTCTTCTGATCATACATAATTGGATTCAGGCTCTGGCGCTTCCCTGGATTATCCAGATTTGATTTCCCATCATCAGTACCCCAACCAAAATAATTGTACTTAATTTCCGATGAAATATATTCCATCTGACTGATGAAACCTTCCTGAATACCAACGATGTCCGGATGATGTCTTTTTATTAAATTCACCATCCCCTGCTTACGAAAAGTCCATTGTGTTGGTCCCTTTGTCATTTTATCCCACAGGATATTAAATGTCATTACATTAAGGCTTTTGTGTGCTTCACTTGAAGGAGTTTCGGTTTTTAAAGCCTTTTCTTCATCAGGAGGTCTGACCACCTCTGCTGTTCTAAGCACAGTGGAATTTACAGTTCCCCTTGCTACACTACTATACATAGCTCCCGTAACTAACAGGGTCAGTAGTGCAAATTTTTTCAATATATCAAGTCTTCTATTTTGTATCATTTTTTGTTTGATTTTATTTGGATCAAAATCTATTAATCTAATTCTTTTTTACAGTTGGCTACAGGATGATTCGGGATCCAAATTACAAATATTAAGGTCTAATTTAACTCCTTTTCATTCAAGAGTCACAATTACCAGAAATATATTATTGTCTTTTAAATGCATAAAGCCTTAGATTTTCTCTAAGGCTTTATTATCAACACATTTTAAATTCAAAAAAGCTTATTCTCGATTTTGTCTCGCCAGTTCCAATGCTGATGTTGTAGTGAAGTATTTAGCAATCATATTAGGCACTTCCCATTTTGGCAACGCACCTGCTTTGATGTAGCTTAAGAAATTTTCTGTTACCCGGGCGAAGTGGGCTTCATGTCCTTCTTTATATTTGCCAGGGATAACAACCTGCCAGCCTTTCTCAGTATCTACAATATCAATACCTGGGTATTTCTTCTGTAATCCTTTTACTTTTGATATCAAAGCATTTTTAAAGACCTGGTTCTTCTCATTTACGGGCTCTATGTACAATTCTGGTTTGTATTTTTGCTCCTCTGCCTGACGGATAATCAAGTTTGACTTTGTTCCTCTCATTATTGAATAATGGGTATCAGAAGTTCCTTCAGGCGCCTTGTAATTCCATTTCACCAATACTTTAACATGCACCCCTTTCAAAACATAATTAATTTCTCCGTTGGCATACACTTTTAAAAGATTGTTCTTTATGTCTTTATTTAATGAAGCAGGAAATGTATTTAGCTTAGTAATGTCCGAAAATTGTTCCAGGGTCAAATCTGTACTCCAACGTTTTGCGGCAGTAATTTCGATATCCTTTTTGTAATCCAGAATTTGCTCTGGAAAACATCCCCACTGTACCAGATCTACCAAATGGGTGGTCACATCTACTATTCCTTCTCCTTGTTCATTAACATCAAAAAACCAATAAGGGCGAGTCAGCGTATTTCCGGATACCTTCTTATAAAAGTGATGTACACTCTCTTTAGTTACTGCTGGATGCTCTAAAGTACCCCTTTCCAGACTTCCGAAAACTTCTGGCAATTGAGAGAATTCCTTTTGTAAAACACTAGTGATCTCATAACGTTCAGTCATAATATCATAAAGTAGAAGATGCTTATCAGCTGCTTTTTCAAATGCAGTTTTTAAAGTTTCAAAACCTGTTTTATCAATAGCCATTGGTTTGTCAGACAGCACATTTAAACCTCCATTTATTGATTGATCGATATAATTGATCTTTTTAAGATTATTACCCGCTAAAACAACCACATTCCCTTTTTTTTCAGCGAGCATTTTTTCAAGGAAATCATCTTCTGTATAAACAATTTCGTTCCATGCTGTAGGATTCTCTGGATCTGAATTGTATTTTTTTATCAGTCCCAAATAACTGTTTAAGTCATCTCCTTTAGACGCATAGACATAAACATTTGAGTCTACATCAGGATACATAGATTTTTGAACTAAAGCTGCATGAAAATGACCTGGATCTAACGTAATCAACTTTATCTTTTCATCAGTATTCTGGCTTAACTTCTTTGAATTTCCACAGCCTGAAACAATCAGAACTGAGATTATAATATAAATATTCTTCATCCTAATTAAACCTTGTAGTATTGCTCCCAGCCTTTACGTGGTGGTGGCCCAACCAACAGGGCATTGGCAACTTTATTATTCGTAATTACTTTGTTTTTTCGGTCAAAATCAAGCTTTGTATTTAATTTCTGTGCAAGAACCCCTAAACAGAATACCTGACTAAGCGGACCTGCTATTGAAAATGGTGAACGTGTTTTTTCTTCTCCTTTACAAGCTTGAAGGAAATTCTTAAAGTGGTTTGAAGGGCTTTTTGGCACTTCTGGCAATGAACCAGCCATAGCAGCTCCTTTTTCTGCAGGAATAATTGAGAGTGTACTACCATGAGAACCTCCTTTAAAAATAAGATCCTTGCTATATATGATCTTTCCTGGGTTCAATTTCGCAGGTTCAATTTTCCCTGTGCTTGGTGGTGGTATATTCGGGTCTAAACCAGATACGCCATATCCCTTAGGAATCGGAGGTAAGTTATTTACACCATCATACCAGTTAATGTCCAACGCTGGCATATTTCCTCTCTGTGGGAATTTAAAAGCTATTGTAGAACACAATGGGAAAAAGAAATCGTTATGTCCTACCAATTTAGGAACGATTTGGTTTGGTAATCCCAAATCCAGAAACTCGTGTGCAGTATCCAAAATGTGTGCACCCCAATCCCCAAGAGCTCCCATACCTAAGTCAAACCAGCAACGCCATTGTCCATTCACATAATCCTTGTTATAATTATGACCAGATGTTGCCATTTGCCATATATCCCAATCCAGTGTATCCGGCATTGTTTGAGCAAGTGGTAAAGAGGTCATGTTGAGATTCCATGAATGCCAACGTCTTGGCGCATTCATATGTGCTGTTATTGAGGTGACATCTTTAATAATGCCTGCTTCTTTCCAGGCTTTAAACTGAAAGTAATTTGCATCAGAGTGACCTTGGTTACCCATTTGCGTAACCACCTTATTGTATTTCTTTGCGGCTTTCATCATGAGCTCTACTTCATTAAAAGTACGAGCCATTGGCTTTTCTACATAAACATGCTTACCTAAGCCCATAGCCATCATTGTGATCGGGAAATGCGAAAAATCAGGCACGCCAACGGTAACCGCATCTATCTGATTACTCATTTTATCAAACATCTTCCTGAAATCCTGGAAGCGAGGTACATTTGGAAATTCTTTCAAGATTGCCTCAGTATGCGCTGCACCCATATCTACATCACATAATGCAACAATATTAACAAGTCCTGTTCTATACAAATCACGTATAATTTCAGCTCCTCTATTTCCAATTCCGATACAAGCCAAATTTACCCGCTCATTCGCGCTGGCAAATTTTATATCTCCCTTACTCATCCCCATCAGTATACCCGGGGTAACTGCGGCGGCGGCAGACAACATCATTGTCTGCTTTAAAAAATGTCTTCTCGAAAAGTCTTTTGTGCTCATTTTAATTTTGAAAAAGTTTATATTCGGTATTGATCTATCATTCTGATATTGATTGAGACGACCTCCTCTTAGTCAACAACAGTAATTTAAATGCTTTTTAAGTAAGCCAAACTTTTAGGAACCTGTTGCTTTACTCCTTTACTTTCGTCTTCAATATAGAAATACTTAATTGATGTTTTCTTAGCTGCTTTGAGTAATTCCTTCATATCAATCTGACCACTACCGAGCGCTACGTTTTCACCACCAGCTTTAGGGCGATCTTTTAAATGCATCAGTTTAAAGCGTTTTGGATATTTTTTCAGGTATTCTATCGGATCATAACCCGGTACCAACACCCAAAGCACATCCATTTCAAAGGAAACATATCTAGGATCGGTCTTTTGAACAAGATAATCGAATAGACTTTCTTTAAAGAAGTCTCCTCCTGGTACGAACTCCTGACCATGATTATGGAAACAAAACTCCAAACCTCCTTCTTTAAGTTTTTTACCAAAAATGTTAAAATCAACAACCGCTTTTTTTATGATGTTTGAGTCGATGGCCTTCTTATGTGGAATTGAAGGTATACGTACAAACTCAGCTCCTAATATTTTAGCTGTTTTTATTACATTCTCAGCATTATTGATATCCCCATAACCTACACCATAGGTCGTGCATTTCATACCTCGTTCATCCAATAAAGCCCGCATCTTTTCAGGGCTTAACTTAAATAGACTTGAAAATTCGATGTTGGTTATCCCCATGGATTTAATCATATCCAATGTACCAGGTACATCTTCAGAAAAAGCATCTCTGAAAGTATAGGAAACTACTCCAGGTGCTTCTTTTAGAAGTTTCCCAAAACGTTGTGCAAAAGAAGATTGAACCAATATTGAGCATAGGATCAAACAAAATAATGTTTTTTTCATGTGTTTATTTTTTTAAAATTTAGTACTAATGCTAACGCCGTAAGTCCGTGGAGTTCCTAAGTGTGTAGCTCCAAAGTCGTAGGCATAATCTGCGTATATTTTATTCCCCAGATTTCTTCCCCAAACAAAAAAATCTAGTTTCTTCAAGGAAATTCCAAATTTGGCATTAAACAAGTCATAAGCCTTTTGTTCCAGCTTATTCTCCAGATCAAAATATTGCTTACCTGTTGCAGCCCACTCAGCCCTTCCAACAAGTTTTATGTCTTCTAAAGCAGAAAGGTCATATGCATATTGTAAGGCAAGCATAGAGGTGTAATCAGGTGTAAATACCTGTCTGTTATTATCCAGGTTTAATACATCTTCTTCCTTACCCAATTTCAGGTCAGTGTATTTAGCATCTGTAAAGCCTAGGTTGTAATCTATAGACAAACCTTTTACAGGTATAGCCGAAATTTCTAATTCTGCGCCTTTACTCCTTAGCTTGCCTGCATTTTTAGTAACGGTAATCGCTTCAGGAAGGATTAAAGTCGGCACCTGGGCATTGTTTACACTGGTATAAAATACCGCTGCATTAACCCTCAAACGTTCCTTAAAAAAGGTATTCTTAGTTCCAATCTCAAAGCTGTTACTATTTTCTGGCTTATAAGTCACAAACTGAAGCGATTCAGAACTCGTTTGGTTGATACCGCCAGCCCTGAACCCTTTATTGTAACTCGCGAACCAATTACTGTATGCCAGAGGCTGATACTTCAGACTTACTTTGGGAGAAAAGGCATGATAACTTTTTAATCCGCTTTCAAAATCAGGAGTTGTTGAAGGCTGCATTCCATCCATAATGATTTCATCAAAGCCATGTAGCTTCTTGTGCTCATAATCATATCTAAAACCTGCTGTTGCACTCAGTTGAGTTGTAATGGTATACCCCAATTGAGCATAGGTTGCTACGCCCATACTTTTAGCAGTATGCGTCGCAAGGTCCGTAAAGTTAATAATTGGGCTACCAAATAAGCCAGCATCTTCACCATAATGTGTCCCTTGCTTTGTTGGACTATATTGATAAAAACCATACAGACCGGCAGTCCAATTAAACCTGCTTTCTAAAGCAGTCGGAGAGCTGAATTTAAACTCCTGACTTAAGACCTGAACTTTGTTCCAGTCCTTACCAAAATTGTTTTTTATGGAAACAATATCCAAGGCCGAAAAATCACCATCAATAGGTGTTTTATAATACCTATAATTCGATTGATATGCAGTTTGAGATGAAATATGTATCCGATGAGTTAAGTAATTAACAGAAAATGAAGCATTAATTAAATTATCAACCATTTGAGTAGTTGCATCCTGATTCACTTTAAAAGGATTTTCAAATGCTGCATCCATTGAACCTACCAGAGGAAAGGCTCCATTATTCCTGTTCGCATTATGCTTTACATTTAAAATCATGGATAGCTTATCATTTACAAGATACTTTAAGAAGTAACTTCCCATAATTCCCTTAAACTTATCGAAGCGTGCATCTGTAAACTCATTGACATAAATTCCACTCTGTACATTATACATACCAGTCGCTCCAAAAAACAGTTTATCTTTTATCAACGGAGTCCGTAAACCAAGTGTATAACGCTGCTGTCCAAAACTACCTGCATCTATCCCTGCAAAACCTGATGTTGTATTGTTTGGTTGCTTTGTGATGATGTTAATTACGCCTCCCATGGCATTTCTACCATATAAAGTACCCTGTGGGCCTCTCAATACTTCAATCCTATCTACATCCAGTAAATCCGAGATATAAGTATCCAGGCCAAATTGGTTTACCCCATCAACATAAGTGGCAATTGCCGGATCATATGAGGTACTTACCATTCCTCGCACAGATACGACATTTCTGCCATCACCAGGATTACCTGCATACAGGTTAGGTATAATCGTGCGAATATCTCTAATGTTTCTGATACCGTATGCCTCAATCTGATTTGCTGAAATTGTGGTTATGCTAAGCGGCACATTGGCTATATTTTCAGCACTTTTTTGAGCAGTAACAACCACCTCATCCAATTGTTTATTAGAAGCAACAAGTTTTAAATCAACAAGAGCAACATTGTTGTTAACAATGATATTCTTAATTGAGGAAGCATAGCCAGAAGCACTAATCTGAATACTATACTTTCCAAAAGGTACATTTACAAATGTAAAATCACCTTTTGAATTGGTAGAAATACTATAATTTGTATTGAGTATATGAATCGTAGCGTTACCAACAGAAATCCCATTACTATCACGTACAGTTCCAGTTAACCGACTTACATCCTGTGCATGCAGGCTATTTTGAATGAGTAACAAAGCACACAACAAATAAATTTTTTTGATCATTTTTAAGTATTAGTTATTTAGCTGCAATCTCCAATTGAGTTTTATCAGAACTAAATCGAATATTATCTATTTTCACTTCCTGAATAGTTGTATCATCCTGTAGATTATACAAAACGATCCTAAAATAGTTAATAGCTGCTAAATTTGGGGCACCCTTAACATCTTTAAATTCCTTTAAAGAAATAATTACGTTATTCCAGCCTGCTACAAGCTTGTTAGAGCCTACTTTAAGACCACCAAAAGCATACCCATAGGCGTCAACATTTGAATTCGCCGCACTTGATATGGCTACCTGTCCGCTACCTTTAAGTAATTCTGGTTTTTCAATAAAAAACCAAAATGAAATGTAACCATTATCCTGCGTTACACCGGTATCAAAAGATTGGCCATAGATTTTTCTTAGTCGTTCAGGTTTGTAACCGTTTGAACTAATAGAATAGCTTCCTTCCTTGTGATCTGAATTTAATTTTGTTGGACTTCCATCACTGAACCACTGATGCTGTTTATCATCCAGTGATTCGCAACGATCTAATATCTGAACCTTCTGGGCATTGGCATAAGAACATGCTGCTAACAGCAATACTGTAGTAATCGTTTTTTTCATCCGTTTATAATTTGTTTTTCATTTGTGATGAAGCTATCAGATTTATCCATCCCAAGTGTGGTTTGAATAAATCATGATGGTTTCATATCGTTTATATTTGATTTAGTTTGATACTAAAATCATTTTCCTACTTAACAAAAACATAATAAAAGATTAATAATAATATCAGACTCCTAAAAATCTAGAAAAAACTAAAAACCGATAGCTGTTAACTAATTATTAAGGCTTTTTTAATTACCTGATTATACATTAGAAGCTAAAACCAAATTAATTAATGTATGAAAAAAACAATCCACCTGACAATTCTGTCGATAGTCCTTGTTGTAATTATTGCTTATACCCCAGCATATGCAAGAAAACAAAGAGTCCTGGTGTTTAGCAAAACTCTCGGATTTCATCACAATTCAATTAAGCAGGGTATTGCAGCTATCCAAAAACTAGGTTCTGAAAATAAATTTGATGTCGATACGACTACAAATTCAACTTATTTTAATCTCCAAAACTTAAAAAAATATGCTGCTGTTATATTTTTAAGCACAACTGGCGACGTACTAAACGATGAGCAGCAAGCTGCTTTTGAAAAATATATACAAGCTGGTGGTGGATTTGCAGGAGTACATAGTGCCACAGATTGTGAGTACAACTGGCCCTGGTTTGGAAATCTGGTAGGTGCATATTTTGCAGGCCACCCAAATCAGCAAAATGCAACATTAAATGTTGTAGACCGCAAACATATTTCAACCAAACACTTACCGGAACAGTGGAAAAGAAAAGACGAGTGGTATAATTTCAGAAATGTAGCAAAAGGTTTAAGTGTTCTGATCTTTATGGATGAGAAAAGCTATGACGCAGGTAAAAACAAAATGGGCGACAATCATCCAATAGCCTGGTACCATAAATATGATGGTGGTCGTTCCTTCTATACAGGCCTTGGTCATACAGAAGAATCCTTTTCGGAACCGCTATTTCTGGAACATTTACTAGGTGGGATTAAATACGCCATGGGTAGAAAAAAGTAACCATCATTTAAAACCAAACTTATGACTCAAATTCATACTACCAAATTATTCTGGGCTAGTTGCCTGGCATTATTAGTGACCTCACTTTCATTCGGCATACGTGCAGGAATGATGAACCAGCTGGGGATTGATTTCCAATTAAGTGCAAGTCAACTCGGGACTATAACTGCTACCGCATTTTGGGGTTTTCCGTTAGCCATTGTTATAGGTGGTTTTATTGTCGATATTATTGGAATGAAGCGGCTACTGGTTATGGCTTTTATTTTCCATTTGGCAGGTATTGTCTTAACCATCTTTGCACAGGGATACTGGACCTTATTTTTTTCTACTTTACTCATTGGCATAGCCAATGGTACGGTAGAAGCCGCTTGCAATCCATTAGTCGCTACTTTATATCCTGAAAATAAAACTACTCGCTTAAACTACTTCCATTTGTGGTTCCCTGGAGGTATTGTTATCGGGACACTCCTGGTCACCCTTTTTGTACAAATCGGACTGGGATGGAAAATTCAAGTTGCTATGATGTTAATTCCGACGGTAATTTACGGGTATCTATTTTCAAAACTACAATTCCCGGTTACCGAAAGGGTATCATCAGGATACTCAAATGCAGACATGTACAAAGCAGTACTCTCGCCCCTATTTATTTTTATGTTTATTTGCATGTTTGGAACTGCCATTACCGAATTGTTTACCGGTCAGTGGATAGGCCTTTTGCTAAAAAATGTAACGGATAATGCCATTTTGCTACTTACTTTAACTACAGGTATTATGGTTATTGGCCGTGCCTTTGCCGAACCTGTGGTCAAGCGTCTGGCTCCTCAGGGTGTATTACTTTTCTCCGCAATTTTTGCAACTGCCGGCTTGTATATGCTGAGTACTTTCAGTGGCAGTTCAATTTTCTTAGCGGCTGTTATTTTCGGTATTGGTGTTTGTTATTTCTGGCCTACCATGATTGGCTTTATAGCCGAGAACATACCTCAATCAGGGGCATTGGGATTAAATCTGGTGGGTGGTGCAGGTATGTTTGCCGTATCCATTTATACTATTTTCATGGGCGGTTTTTATGATAACCTGATTGTAAAACATTTACCTGCTGACGCCAATCTGGAAAAATACTTAGTAGCACCTGAAAACTCTGCTGATGCATTAGCACTTGCGAATGCCAAAAATCTAGCAGGCCCAGAGGTGTTGCAAGTCACATTAATTATCCCAATAGTATTGGTTATTGCATTTACAGGATTGGTGATATACATGAGATCAAAATCTAAGCGAATTTCAGAATCAGTTCTCCTATCAAAGGTACAGGATTACTAGTCTTACGATATGTTGTACACTTAACGTGCGAAAGCCTGTTGTGGAAAGCAACAGGCTTTTTTAAGCTGAAACCTTAGTCAGACAAAATAAATCAAGAATAAAATATTAATCTTGCATTTAACCAAATTAAACCCAATAAATTAATCCTTTATTAGTGTTTTATTAATTGGTCACCGCGTAATTTATATAAGATTAAAACATGCCAATGTGATAATCTTATTAATTAACCAAATAATAAATTCACTAACCTAAACCGTGTATGATGAGAAAACATTACTTATTTCACATATATTATCTGACCTTACTCCTGACATTTCAATTCGGAGTAACTTATGGTCAGGAAAAACAAATTAATATTAAGGGTACCGTCCTGGACAAGACCAATCTACCCATAATAGGTGCTTCAGTAAATATAATAGGAGCAACAAATTCAAAAGTGACATTAACTGACCAGAATGGAAAATTTAAAATCAGTGCCCCTCTTAATTCAAATTTAAGAATCAGCTACCTTGGTTTCCTTACCCAGCAGATCAATATCAAATCAGATGCTGAGTTAAAGATCATCCTGGAAGAAGATTCAAAAAGTCTGACCGAAGTAGTTGTTACAGCTATGGGCATTAAACAAGAAGCAAAATCCTTAGCTTATGCCCGTCAAAGTATTGATGTTTCCTCCATGACGGAAGCAAGAGGAAGTAGTCTTTTAGATATGCTTTCTGGTAAAGCTGCAGGTATGCAAATTATCTCCGGTGGCGGACCAGGCGCCTCAACCAGGGTAGTATTAAGAGGAAACAATTCACTTACTGGCAACAACCAACCTTTATTTGTAATAGATGGGATACCAGTATTGAACAATTCAGGAGAGAGTGGGGACCTTGATTTTGGTAGCCCTGTAAACAGTATTAATCCTGATGAAATTGAAAATATTGAAATCTTAAAAGGTGCAAATGCTGCTGCGCTTTATGGTTCCGATGCTGCAAATGGTGCAATATTAATTACAACCAAAAAAGCAGGCAGAAAACAAGGTTTGGGTATCAACTACGGATTTAATGTGATGGTTGGAAACCTTTATAACTTCCCTACCCTTCAAAACATATATGGTGCCGGTCAGGGTAACCAATTTAAAAGAGAAGGGATGAACTATTACGGCAATTCCGGAAACGGCGTGTCTTTCGACCCTAATCTTCCTTACGGTATCTGGAATCCTAATATGGGTAATCAGGATCAACGTTCATGGGGTATGCCCATGCTAGGGTTTGATGTTGTTGGTAGAAACGGAGAAGTAAAACAGTACATACCTCGTCCACAGACCATCGAGAGCATGTTTAAGACTTCTAATACCATCACCAATAGTTTTGCTATCGACAAACTGACAGATGCTATGAGCATCAGGTTTTCTTACACTGGACAAAAGGCTAATGACATTCTAGAGAATTTCAATTTATTTGACAGGCACAACTTTACTCTTAGAAGCACTGCCAAGATTACCAATTACTTAGATATTGATGCCAACATCAGGTATACTTTTGAGAATATGGACAACAGAGGTTTTCGTAATGCATCGAACAGAAATCCTTTGTATGTCATTGCAAACTTACCCAGAGATGCCTCTTATGAAGAATTGGTCCCATGGAAACAAAACGACAAAAGGCCATTTAATTTTAACGGGTTTAATAATCCCTTCTGGCTGTTAAATGAAACTTCCAATAAGGATATCAAGAACCTGTTAAATGCCAGCCTTACAGCAAACATTAGACTAAACAGCTTGTTTAGATTCAGGGTTCGTGCATCCACAGATATTCAGCAATCTAAAGGATGGGATTTCTCGAATCTCCACTCTCCCTTTGATATTGATGGCGAATATTTTAACTGGAGTCGTTTAATGACCAACAATAACTTTGACGCCTTATTGTCTTTCAACAAAAAACTGAATAAAGATTTTAATCTAAATTCAAACTTTGGTGCTTCGGTACAAGATATAAAAGGAGAAAGAGTATCTGCCAGAGCTTCAATGCTGATTGCTCCAGATCTGGCTAGTGTAGCCAATGCCAGGGGTCTAATTGGTACGCTACAAGAGCCAGAGCGTAAAAATAAGCAGGCAATTTTTGCGATGGGTAATTTAGGATACAAAAACTGGGCATTTTTAGAAGCTACAGCTCGTAACGAGTGGTCGAGTGCTTTACCTATAGATAATGCTTCGTATTTCTATTATTCACTAGGTACAAGTGTCGTATTAACAGATGCTTTAAAAATAGATAAGAAAGTACTTTCTCATTTAAAGCTCCGTGCCTCTTTTGCTCAGGTGGGTAATGATACTGGATTTGACCGTCTTTACAGCGGATACTATAGAGGAGAAACAGGTTCATTTAATGGCATTCCCTTCTTCATAGGCGAAGATATACTAAAAAATAAAAGACTTAAACCGGAACAGACACAATCCTGGGAATTTGGTACAGAGATCAGACTATGGAATGGACGTGTGAATACAGACGTTACTTATTATAACAAAAGCACTAAAAATCAAATTGTTGAAGCTGATGCCATATCAGCCAGTGGATACCGCAGAGAGATCTTGAATGCTGGTGAAATACATAATGAAGGTATTGAGGTGAGTTTAACTGTCAATCCGGTTAAAACAAAATTATTCAATTGGAACACTACATTCAATTGGGCTAAAAACAGATCAAAAGTTGTTTCACTGGTAGAAGGTATTAGCAGATATGAAATGGCCAGTGCTGATAACATCAAGCTTTATGCAGAAGTAGGTAAGCCCTATGGTGTTTTTTATGGTAATGATTACAGAAGAAATAGCGATGGTGCCATTTATGTAGGTACTGATGGAAAACCTAAGTTTTTACCTGATCAATATCTAGGGTCTATCCAACCTGATTGGTTTGGCGGATGGCAAAACTCATTTAGAATCGGTCCGGTTGATTTAGGCTTTATGATTGACTTCCAATCGGGTGGAAAAGTATGGTCTTACACTGCATTTAGAGGCGGCATTGATGGCAATACAGTACAATCATTAGATGGTCGGTACGACGCGCTTGTGTCTGAATTAATTCTGGGAGAAAACAGTGATGAAAGAAGAGGTTTTCTTCAGCCAGGAAATACAGTAAAAGCCAATGCAGATTACTTGCAAAATTACGTAGCCTATCCAGATGGATGGCGTCCAAAAGGTGTTCAACTGGGGAATACCGTTTACGATCCTTCGTCAGGTTTTTGGGCTGACAAGCCGTCAATGGCTTGGGTAAGTCCGATGGACCATTGGACACATAACAATGCTTCAAGTGCTGCCAGATATATCTATGATGCAACTTATATGAAGTTAAGAGAAGTTACTATTGGATACAGTCTGAAGAATTCCTGGTTCAAAAAAACGCCAATAAAAAACGCAAGAGTTGCTCTGGTAGGTCGTAACCTGGCTATTTTATATCAGAATACACCTAAAGGATTAGATCCGCAAGCAACATCAACAACGGGCAATGCTCAAGGTTTTGAACGTGGCTTCAACTTACCAATGTCAACCTGGGGATTTGACCTTAAACTATCATTCTAAAAATACTACGATGAAAAAAATAGCTTATATATTGACGATCATTACTTTTTGTACTGCTTCCTTAAGCTGTAAGAAGAACTTTGAAGAAATCAATACCAATAACAACAAAATCTATAATGTAGATGTCAACGACATTTTTTCTGGTACGGTTTCCCGTACCATGAGGTTGATCCAGGATTTAAGTTTTAACAAACTAATGAATTTCTCCCGTTATGCCGTGGTTGGTTTTGCTACCAATCCATCACAAGTAATGGATGATAATTATTTCAATCAATTTTACGTGGGCATTCTCAGGGACCTGTTGAGAATGGAAAAAGAATATGAAGGAAAGCCAGACTATGCCAACCGTTTGGCCATGGTAAAAACCTGGAAATCTTATGTATTCTATATGATGACTTCGATGTATGGAAGTATTCCTATGAGTAAGGCTTTGGCAGATAGTGATCATAGTCCGAGGGAATATGCCTACGACACAGAACTGGAAATATATACCCAAATATTGAAAGATTTGAAAGATGCTGGTGCATTATACGGTGTATCAACCTCGTATCCAAGTGATATTTTGACGCGTGACCCTGTTTTTGGTGGTAGTAACTTTGGAAAATCAGACATACTAAAATGGCAAAAATTCACCAATACATTACGCTTAAATATTGCCCTTCATGCGCAAAATCTATCTATGGATCTTGCCAGAACACATGCTACGGAAGCAATGGTTGATGAAACTAAATTAATTTCTTCATTAGATGATATGGTAAAACTGCAATGGGGTTCGGATGAAGCCTTGAGTGCCTCTTACTATTTCACCAGATTAATCAAAACTGCTACTACCTTTAACGATTCAACTTACCCTGCCCTGGGAGAATATTTTGGAATATACTTATTTTCATACAACGATCCTCGTTTGAGCTCTTTTGTCCATAAAGCAAACGTATTGTCACCAATACCTGTAAAACCAATGTTATACACGGATACGCTGACCAGAAAACACGCTAATTTCTGTACAAGCACTGAATGTCCAACTTTTGCTGCTCACCAGGCCGATGGCTTAAACGGATCAAGAATTGACGACATTCTAGTTGATTATTCGATGCCCTATGTACCGCTTCCAGAGGGCAACAGTTTGGCAGCGGGATGGGAATGGGAGTTTATACCTGGAACAACTAATCGCTACAGCGATCCATTAGGTAGTAAAAGCAGTCCTTATAATTTCTCATTTGTACATACAGAGTTTTTAAAAGAAAATACATCCACCATATTATTAAACTGGGCCGACAGCTACTTCCTCAGAGCTGAAGCCGAAATGCTTTTTGGCTCGGAAGTAAAAGCTGCACAGCATTATGAAGCAGGTATACGTGCCTCATTTGCACAATATGGCCAATCAGGAGTTGAAACTTATCTTGCTCAAAATGGTATAAAATGGAATACAGATGGAAAAGGATTTGCAGATAGAAGACTGTTATACCGTGCAAATATCCGTGGTAAAGGAGGCAAGGAAAATCATCTGGAACAAATTTATAAGCAAAGGTATATTGCTGATTATTTAAACTGTCTGGAGGGTTGGAATCTGGAACGAAGAACACGCGTATTGCGCTTCCCTCCTTTTTTCGCCAATGGTGCTGCCAGTGATGTTGAAGGATACAATCCGCAATATAACTACTGGACTGAACGGTTTATTTACCCGATTGTTGAACAAAGTAAAAACAAGGAGGCTTACTATAAAGGAATTGAGAACCTGAAAGCTATCAGTCCTTATTACAGGGGCGACAGATGGGGCGATAATGTTTATACAACTCTAGGCTTTGCTAAATTGAATCCTGATTTAATTTTTGCGCAGCAATTGTATGGAGGAAATAAAAAAATCACGCCAAACGTAGAGTACTTCAATAACAAGTATGGTAAAACATATGAAGAAGTTGTTGCTACTGCAAAAAGTATGACTGGTGAAACAGACGATAACCAGGCCTTAATTAAAGCCTTTGATTACAAGTTCAGACAGCGTCTGCTTACCTACATACCATAATAAAATTGAATAATAAGATTATCTATATATAAATCATCAAGATGAAAAGATATATTAAAATGTCGTTAGTCGGGTTAATGGCAATAACTACCGCTACTTCCTGCAAAAAAGATACAGGGCCATCCATTGAGGATTATCCGTTGAATTACGAAATACCAAAGGTTCCGGTTACTTCAAATATACCTGTTGGTGCTTACCTATACGAGCCATCCAATCCGCTTGTTACTGATGCGGTAAAATGGACACGCATTACCGAAAGCTACAATGTGAGCAATGGAAAAATAGGTCCTTACGTAAAACCCGAATTAGATCGTTATGATTTAAAGGCTACTGAAGCTGGCGCAAAAAATATGGCCAGAATAGTTGAATGGGCAAAAATGGCAAAAATTGATTTTTTAATTAGTCCTGCGCTTAAAGAGATCAATAATACCTTGTTCCCTAACAACCTTAATAGAGACGATTCGTTAACTGTAAATATGTTGGCCGAACACAACTTCCTGCTCCCATCTGTAAATATGGGTGATTTGAAATATGCCATTTCAGTTGACGTTAATAATTTTGGTGGTGGTTTATCAAATAATGTACTTATTGAGAATGCCCCTACAACAACTTACACCATCAACGGAATATCAACAGTACTGACCCGTGTTGAGCGATTACTAAGCTATATGAAACGGGTTTCACTTTATTTTAAAGACGAGACCTATTATCATTTTCAGGGTCGCCCTGTACTTGTTTTCTTAGGTGCAGACAGATTGTATAGTTCAGATAGTAAGAAATTATATGATGATATACGTAATGTTATAAAAGAACAAACAGGTAAGGATGTATACATTATTGCCCGTCAACCTCAATGGACGCCATCTGCGCGCTTTGAATATTTCTTTATGCGAGGTAAAGCTGACGCCATATCAATGGACAATATGTGTAATGTTGGAAGTGGTGTTACTGGCTGGGATAGAACGTATTTATTAAATCGTCTCATCAATGAAAATTACAAGTTGAATAAAGAATATACATCTAAAAACTTTGGTATTGACTTTATTCCTTCGGTATCTCCTTCTTTCACTACATACATTAATAACACCAGTCCTGATTACACTATTCCCTCAGTTCGTAAAAACGAAAATGATTTCAGGGAACGTTGTAATGTCGCAAAAATGAACTTAGGAAGTAATCGGATGGTATTGATTGAATCTATGAACAATTGGAATTGGGATTCTCAAATAGAGCCAACGGTGGCTGATTATGGACAAGGATATGGCACAAAATATCTGGATATCGTTCGTGAAGAGTTTAAAGTTCAATAAACTTTAAACCAATTAATTCTATTTAAATTAACTCGTTTAATGATCATACATTATGAAAAGAACATTACTATTCGGCTTGACAATCCTGATGATTGTTTTGACCAATTGTTCAAAAGATAAAAATGAAATACCCGTTAAGCCAACACTAAACATAGAGCGTGACGTTTATGAATATTTAAATACAGATAAAACAGGAAGTTTTGCTGTTTCCGTATCAGACAATAGCGACTGGGTTATTGAAGACTTAACCACACAGACCTGGCTTAGTGCTACAAAAACTGAGGGAAAAGTGACCTTTAGCATGGAAGAAAACTCCAGTTTGTATGAAAGAGTAGCTAAAATAAAAGTAGTTAGTGCTGATAAGAACCTCAGTAAGATCATTGTAATTAAACAACATGGTAATACCCCTACCATTATTTTGGATAATAATGCACTGAAATTTAAAAACCCTGGTGATAACGGCATTGTTAACATCAACAGTAATATGAGTTGGTCATTAAGCTCAGATGCAAGTTGGTTAAGTTGGGAAGTCAATGGAAATGAAGTAAAATTGATTGCTACAGCCAATCCTGAAACAGGTGAACGTACTGGTGTAGTCATCGTGAATACAGATTCACCTGTTTTCAATAAAGCAATTACAGTTACTCAAAAAGGAACAATCGAATTTGAAATTGATAAGAAAAACCTCCTCTTAGCCAGAGAAGGAAGCACCCAGGTTATTACTATTGAAACCAATCAAGTATGGACCTACGAAATCAGCAAAAATACGACCTGGTTTACCGTTGAAAGAGATGGAGGTAAGTTGACTGTTACCGCAGCAAAAAACAACTTTGTTGAACTGGCAGGTACAATTACAATTACTTATGGAGGAACCAGGGTTGTGATTGATGTAAAACAAACTGGTATTGCAATTGGAACAGAACTAGACAGGCAAGTGTTGATTGCAATGTATGAAAGTATGGGTGGTGATGCATGGTCTGGTACTAAATGGGACATTACAGCACCATTAACAGAAGCTAATGCAGCAACAAAATGGAATGGTGTGACAGTAGCAAAAGTAAATGGGGTTGACCGGGTAACCAGGATAGGCTTAAATGCCAGGAATCTTAAAGGTCCAATACCTTTAGCTATAGGCTATCTAAGCGAATTAACCCAACTTGATTTAAATAACAACAATATGCAGTTAACTGGTACAATTCCTCCATCAATGGGTAACCTTAAAAGACTAACGGCTTTAACACTAAGCAGAACAGGTTTAACAGGTACGATTCCTTTAGAATTTGCAAATTTAACTGCCTTAACATCGCTTCAAATGCATACTTCTAACTTCATTGGCCCTATTCCTCCCAATGTTATAGGAAAAATGACTAATCTTATTTCATTGGAATTAAAAACAAACAATTTTTCAGGACCATTACCGGCAGATGTACTGAATCATCCTAAAAAAGCAAATTGGAATTTTGCTAATATATGTCCTCAAAACCCAGGATATGCATTTACTACTTGTCCATAAGTAAATAACTAAGTAAAAAGCAAAGGGTTTGTAGTATGTACTACAAACCCTTTGCTTTTTATAACTCAGAACCTTTTAAATGAATGAATTATAATTGGTTACTATTTCATATTTTTTTGATGTAAAAAACTGTTCGAGGAGTTGTAGCAAATGATATTTTATTCTGATCAATCACTTTTTTAGCTACAAGAGCTCCTTTACTATTTGTAATAATCCAAGATTTAGCATTTGGGTATTTAATCATACATTCTTTTCCTGAGTTTGATATTACTTCAGCAGAAGTAAGGCCTGCATTATTCCATTTTACATTGATTTCAAAATTACCTCTTGCCTTTAATCCATTAAATGAACCTTCCTTCCACGCATCAGGCAAAGCCGGTAGCAGTTCAATATAACCACCTTGACTCTGAAGTAACATTTCGGCAATACCAGCAGTAGCACCAAAATTCCCATCAATCTGAAAAGGCGGATGTGTATCAAAAAGATTTTGATAAACACCTCCAGTATTAGCGGGATTGCCCGGATAAGTAAGAACCAATGCTTCCATAAGTAATTTATGTGCACGGTTACCGTCTCTCAATCTTGCCCAAAAGTTAATTTTCCATGCTTTGCTCCATCCAGTGCCACCATCACCACGCGTTTCCAGAGTTTTCTTCATCGCATCTACATATTTATCTTCCTGTGTACTTCTACCTGCCACAATCTGAGATCCCGGGTGCAGCCAAAATAATTGATTCACATGCCTATGTTTACCGTCACCAGTTACATCTTTGGTTACTTCATCCTTCCATTCCATAAACTGACCGCCCAAGCCAATCTGGGGGCCAGACAATTTACTTTTGGCATTTTTAATTTCCGTAACTTCTTTCGTATTTTTTCCTAATACCTGACTCGCTTTAATCACTATATCAAACATCTCTGTTATAATTGCCTGATCGCAAGAGGCACCCAAAGAATACTCCCCATGCTCCGGTGAGTAAGATGGGTTGGCAACCAGTTTCCCATCTCGTTCATCTGTCCATAAATTATCAACCCAAAATAAAGCCGCTCCAAGCAAGGTATTATAATTTTTCTCCAGAAACTTTTTATCATCATTAAACTGGTAATACTCCCATATATCCTGACACATCCATCCAGCTCCTGCCGGAAAATGAAAAGCTGAGTAATATGCTGCCGGAGCTGTGTTCCCCCAAATGTTGTTTTCGTGATGTGTTGCCCATCCACGTACATCAGTTCCGTAATAGTGCTTTGCAGTCACTTCTCCACGCGGAACCAGACTATTAATATAATCAACTATTGGCGCGTGACATTCACTTAGATTAGTCGTTTGTGTAGGCCAGTAATTCATCTGTACATTGATATTTGTATGATAATCGGCATTCCATGGATTAGCTAATTTATCAGCCCAGACACCTTGTAAATTGGCTGGTAAAGAATTTTTTCTTGAACTGGATATTAACAAATAACGACCGAATTGATAATACAACATTTCAGTATACAAATTCTCAGCTGCAATATTACTCTTATATAAATCGGTCAACAGTTTATCTGTGGTTTTTTCCGGTACGCTTTTTACATTTCCGAGGTTCAGACTCATTTTATCATACAGCCCTTTATAGTCTTTCTGATGAGTTAACAGTAACTGATCGTATGATTTCTTTTCAGCTATAGCCAATCTTTGCTTGACAGCAAGCAAGGGGTCAGTCTCCGAAAAATAATTAAAAGAGTTATCCATAGACTGATGGTAATTGGTAGCGGCAGACATCAATATGATCACTTCGTTTGCATCTTCTACTACTATTTTATTTCCATCTTTAGTGGATAATTTCCCTCCTGTGTTCAACACTTTTAACTGTTGAGCGAACTTCAAACCATTTTCTTTCTGCGCAGCTGGTTGTCCAGTCATTGTAAGTGTATTGCCAGACACTGTAATCGTTTTTTTCTTTTGTGGACTTGTGATCGTAAATGTTCTGGATATTTTACCGTTCTGCGATGCTTTCAACCTCATCACCATCACATTGTCGGGATAGCTCATGAAGTACTCACGTATATAATTTACACCATCCTCTTTGTAGCTTATAGTGTGCATGGCATTATCTATATCAAGTACTCGCTTATACGCTGTAAAAGGAGCTAAAAATTCCATCGAATTGTAATTAATTTCTACATTCCCCAATGTCTGATAGGACCCGAAATTATCTTTAGACCCCATAAGTGCTTCAATGAGAGACCTTACACCATCTTTTCTTTCATCTCCATAGTCTTTGGTAATCAATTTTCCATTTGCATCCAGGTAAGCCTTATCATTTTTGGTAAAATCATTCATCTTCTTTTGCAACGCGGTCCTTGCTTTCTGAAGATTCTCTTTGTTTTGCTGAGGTGTTCTTAGATGACCACCGTTATAACTGGGGTTTTCACCAGGTCCCCCAGACCAAAGTGTATGTTCATTCGTCTGAATGACATCATGATAAACGCCACCAAAAATCATAGCGCCCATATACCCGTTTCCAATAGGTAAAGCCTCACTTTCCCATAGTTTAGCAGGAGCATCATAAGTTGCGATCATCCTGATCTTTTGAGGCTTTACAGAGGAGGATTTCTGTGCTTTAAGTGCCAGGCTATAACTCAGGATAGTTAAAAGAATCCCTAAGAAAGGAATAATTAATTTTTTCATCATTTATAGTTTAGTTTATTGGTCTAGTCTTTTCTTTACTCCCTAAGATTACTCATTGGTTCTACCAAAATCATCCTGAACTCTGATGATATCACTTTCATCCGATGGATTTTCAAGATCAGTATGCTGCCATATCTCTGAAACAATGCCCCAGTCATCTAAGCCAATTAAACGATGACGCTCCCCTTGCTTTAATCTGATGGTCTCTTTAGCACTAAGTTGCTGTAAATCTCCTTCCTCGTCTGTTTCACTGGTAATCACCCCAACAGTTCCCGTCACCACACTCCAGATTTCTGCACGACGGTGATGATATTGCCATGAAAGCCTGGTTTGAGGTGCAACAATTAGAATTTTTGGACTTAGCTTCCCCGAAATCTTCAAATCATCCACATTCAATTGATCAAAATATGTATTAGCAAACTCTTGTGCCTGATTCTCATCAATCACGAAAAAACCTCCCCAAGGTCGCGTTTCATCACGGTTCACAATATTAAATCCCTCGGCTTTAAGTAGCTCAGCTACACTTTCAAATAATTCTTTTTTACGAACTAACATTTTTTATGGTCTAAATGGTAAATACAATTTACTAAAATCCATTCTGCCGCTTAATAAAAGCATAAAAAAAGGTTAATTCAAACAGGAATAAAGATTCAGGAAGAATTTCCTGGAACGAATGATTTTAAAACTCCCGTGAATAAATAACAGCAAAAAAAACTGCCTATTTTAATGATTTAAAATAGGCAGCCTAAATAATATTGAGCTTATTTTTTTAATGCTAGTGCTTTACTTTATAATACTTATAAGCAAACATAAAAATAACCAGATAGCAGATGATTGGTGTATAATAAGCATTTGCAATACCAGCACTATCTGCAACAGCACCCATAATGAATGGAAAAAATGCACCTCCAACTACCCCCATAGATAAAAATGAAGAAGCTTGTTGTGTACGCGAGCCAAGATTTTTCAAGCCCAAACTAAAAATAGTCGGGAACATAATGCTAAAAAAGAAATTGATCATGAGCAAGGCGATGAATGATACCAGACCAAAGCCCTGTGCTACAATAATACACATCAGAATATTCCCTAGAGCAAATAAGGCCAATAACTTATTAGGAGCAATTACACGCATTAAAAATGTACCTATAAAACGTCCTGCCAGCATCATCCCCATAAATAGCACCATATAATTACCAGCTTCAGCATCAGTAAAACCCATTTTTTCATGGCCATAATTGATAAAGAATGCCCAAGTTCCTGCCTGAGCTGCAACATTAAAAAATTGCGCTGCTACTGCCCACACAAAATGCTTATGATCAAATAATTTTTTATCAGGTGCAGTATCAATATTTACCGCATCCAGATCCATTTCAGCAACGGCATGAGGGTCTATAGTAGGCGGCACTTTTACAAAAGAAAAGGAAATAGCAACTAATACAATAACTACCCCAATTACCACATATAACATTTTTACAGAAGTAAGATCTGTACTGCCTTCTACATTATTCCGGAGTAAAAAATAACTTCCTATTGCTGGCCCCAGCATAGCGCCTACGGCATTGAATGATTGAGCGAAGTTAATGCGCTGGTCGCTGGTACGCTGATCACCTAGAGAAGCTACAAATGGATGTGCCACTGTTTCCAATGTTGACAAGCCACAACCTACAATAAACAATGCAATACCAAAAAATGCAAATGATGAAATATTGGCTGCAGGTACAAAGAGAAATGCCCCAGCTGCAAAAAGCGATAAGCCCAGCAATACCCCTTTTTTATAACCAAAACGTTTCATAAACAATCCAGCAGGTATCCCCATTACTGCATAGGCACCAAACACTGCAAACTGTACAAATGCCGACTGTGATTTTGTAAGGCTCATTGTATGTTGAAAATGTTTGTTTAGTACATCAGCCATTGTAATGGCTATGCCCCAGAACATAAAAAGTGAGGTAACAAAGACAAGAGTGATCATAAACTTCTTGTCTGTAAATTTGGCTTTAGTTGCAATTTGGTTCATTTCTTAGTTATAATTGGTTATCATGTGCGTTTAGCTGAGAAAGTAATATATACTATTTTTTTAGGATAGGAGCTGGAATTTTGGTTTGAAAAGGGATTTCTTTTCTAAGCATCTTAGCCGCATAGCCACTCAGATATAAATAGTAATCGGAGGGGATATCTTCCTCTGGTTTAACAAATTCCACATCACCTACCGGAGGGTTTTTACTGATTTTAAAGATTGCGGTCCCCTCATCAACTTCATCAAACATGGCCAAATAAATCATTTCAGCACCATTTTGTATAGCGCCAGACAATTGTTTCCAGAAAAACTGTCCTTTATTTCTAGGGATCTGATCTAATGGAGATTCAGGTTTCATATTGTGCCAGCTAAAGCCAGGATATAAAACAGGTACATAATCTACTTTATTGGTTTTGCACCAGGCAATATCACCTTTGATTCTCTCCATCATTTTAGGAAGTCGTGCCTCTGTAAAACGACCAACAAACCAAGGATGAATAATATCTGCCTTTTTAAACATTTCAAGCAATTCAGGATCATTCATTGTGTCCCCGGTTAACTCTCTCCATTGTGTAGGAACCCCTAATAAAATTGAACAACCACCATAAACAGGGTCATTTTGCAGAAAGTTTATGATCGTTTGTACATTTTTTAAAGAATACTTTCTGTTGTCATTAAAACCTACCCCCCATAATGCAACCAATGGTTTCCCATTATGATACAAATAGCTTTGCTTATTCCCCCGATTGGTAATTTTCAAATCATCTACCAATTTCTTGAAATCATCAATTACAATCTTTTCATCACCATCTTTCATTCCAGAAAAATCATACATAATCGCTATTGCACGCTTATTTTTTTCTGCGGCATCAAATGCTGTTGCAAGTACTTTATTATTGTGATTAACACCTTGTTTGTATTTAAGATTAGCAATAAAACGCTGTACAAATGCCCCGTCTATTCCATAATCTTTCATCCATTTAAAATGAAGCTGTACAGACGAATCATCATAAGAGCTGAACAAGTGTGCATGATCACCATTGGCTAACTTAAATGGTGTTTTATAAGTGACTTTATATTCAGCCATTTCTGGCCAGATTTCTATACCAGCATTTTTCTGATCAATTTGACCATAATGATTCCAGCCTCTATCGCCCCCATCTCCTTTGGCATTAAACCAGCCTTGATAACCAGTCATCACCAACCCTTTATAACTTGGAAATCTGGATTGCTTTGCATGTTTATTTTGAGCATAACCCAAAAGGGTTATACTCAAACAGAACGCTAGTAAATATATTTTTCTATTCATCTTCTTTACTTAGATATATTTAAATTCTTCCCTGTTCCCCAGGTTTTATTTGGTATCGGCCCCATTTCCAGCTCAAGCTTACCTCCTGCAATTAATTCCTGATGAGTAAACCAGGGAGTGTCTAAAACCTTACCATTAAACTTTGCACTTTGAATGTATTTATTTTGAACAGAGCTTTTATTTGCAACAACCTGGAAGGTTTTACCATTTGGTAAATCAATAGCTACTTTCTCAAATACAGGACTACCAATTGTATAAACGGGTATCCCTGGAGTTACCGGATAAAATCCCATAGCAGAGAAAACTACAAAAGCCGTCATACCTCCCCCATCTTCATCTCCTGGAATGCCAAATACATTATCTTTAAACCAGGTATCCAATAAGAAGCGGATGCGTCTTTGAGTTTTCCATGGAGAAGAAGTATAGTTATATAAGTATGGGATATGGAAACTTGGCTCATTTCCCATTGAGAATTGTCCAACTAAACCTGTTGCATCTGGGAAAGTACCCTGAAATTCATACTGACTTCTGCCTAAGGATTCACGGAAAAGCTGATCAAGCCTATTTTCAAAAGCCTTTGAGCCGCCCATCAAGTTCATCAAACCAGAAACATCATGCTGCACCTGCCACATATAAGTCCAGCCATTATTTTCGTCGTAGTAATCTCTGCCACCCATGCCACCATCAAACTTCGGATCAATTTTAATCCAATCACCATTCCTATCTTTCGGCATAAATAATTGTGCCTCATTGCTCCATAAATTCTTATAGTTATAGCCTCTCTGATTGAACTTTTTATAATCCTGATCTTTACCCAAATCCTTCGCAAGTTCTCCCAATGCCCAATCATCATAGCTATGACCTAAGGTAACTGCTACTGCCTGACGTTTTTCAAATTTATCTACTGTTTCTACATATTCTTTTTCTCCTTTATGTAATGCAGGAAAAAAGCCTTTACTATGGTAAATATCATCTAATTCAGTTTTCGGACCATTTCTCCAGGGAATCATTGTTGCCTCGTTGGCATTCTTAGCTGAGCCTTCATAAGCCTTTGCCAAGTCGAAATTCTTTAAGCCTTTCCTATGTGCATCTAAAAAACTCACGGTAGAATGAAAACCATTCATACAAGCATGATCTCCAAAAAGTACTGGAAAAGTCGGCATCCACCCACTTTGCTCATACATCTTCACATATGATTGTAACATATCCTCTTCTTGTGCAGGATCCAGAATTATACGTAATGGATGATGTGCCAGATAGGTATCCCAAGCCCAATCGTCCACATAAAACGGACGGTTTGTTTTGTGTATTTTGTTATCAAAACCACTAAAATACTGGCCGTCTTCAGTAATATCAACCATACGTTCATAACAGCGGTACAAGGCTGTATAAAATGATCGGCGCTGGGCCTCTGTTGCACCAGTAGTTTTAATCTGATTCATAACTTTTGCCCAGGCAGCTTCAGCAATCGTTACCTGCTGAACAAAACTTGTGTTTTTCAATTCATTTTGATAATTCTTCCTGGCTTGCTCTGCGCTCACATAAGATATGGCATATTTAAATTCAACACTACCTGTAGTATTCTCAGGAAAACGGATCCATGCTCTGGCATCTTTTCCAGTAACTTTTCGATTTGTAGAAAGTTTGTTGTCTTGTATGGTGCCAACTGTAGCTCCATCACTAAAAACACCGTACATAAATACTTTAATATTCCCATGATATATTTCTACACCAGTAATTTCTGTAGCTGAAATAAAGTTAAACTCATTTAAACCCTGATTATAGTTTTCGAGGAGTAATGCTTTATTACCCTTTACAGGGAATTGAAACTTATAATATCCAGTCTTTTTTCCAGGTGTAAAAGCAACTTTAACTTCATCTTCAATTAAATTGGTGCTATAAAACCATGGTCGGTTAACCTCAAGATCGTAATCGTAAGTCATTCTCTTCTTCCAACTTGCAGCTTCCAAATTCTGTGTGGAAGGTTTCAATGCAAATACTTGACCCAGACGGTGTGAAACAACATTTAAGGGAAAACTTGAGATCTGATCATCCATATAATCCTTTCTTTGAGGAAACATTCTGATCATTTGATTAGGTAATTGCACAGTTGGACGTGTGGGTTGTAAAAGATGTCCTACATTTCCAATCAAAGGATCAATGTACTTTAAATTACCCGCTCCCATATTTGATTGTTCCTGTGCATTAGCCAATCCACTGGAAGCTAGAATCAGAATTGGAATCAACGATTTTCTAATATTGAATAGAAAAGTATTTGTTATCATATTGTCGGCTTAATGTTTATTGTATTGACTATTTTTTATGTAATACGCTCCCATTTGGCCTCTTTTCAGCGGCCATCATTGTATATACTATATGTTTATTAGTTTATTTTTTTGTGTTCAGCAATTCTTGAGTGGTCCAATTTTTATCTCTGCCCTTATGCTCATCTCTCACCTTTTTCACATCTGCAGGTTTTACGATGGATCCTTTGTTCCCCATATCATTTCTGATATAGCTAATTACAGAAGCAA
This sequence comes from Pedobacter sp. ASV1-7, assembly GCF_040203335.1. Lineage (NCBI taxonomy): Bacteria > Pseudomonadati > Bacteroidota > Sphingobacteriia > Sphingobacteriales > Sphingobacteriaceae > Pedobacter > Pedobacter sp. ASV1-7. Next base: position 308,682 of record NZ_JBEHBV010000003.1, read on the forward strand.
TATATTCGTCATCATTAGCACCCAGGGCAGGCATTGCATCTGCATAGGTTTTTCCATCAATTGGCCCGCTCAATCCGTGAAGAAGGATTTTTATAAGTTTTTCCGGATCTCCATTAACATCTTTTACACCTGCCAAAGGTGGTGCTGGCATATCACTTCCTCCTATGGTTACACCTTTTCCATCGGCACCATGACAAATTGCACAGAGTTGTTTATAAATCGCGGCTCCCTTAAGTAGAAATTTTTGATCTTCTTCTTTAAGTGTCGCAGCTTTTTTTGCTGCCAAAGCACGCTCATTATTTTTATGTTCAAAGTTTTTCTGCGATTCGACCAGCATTTTGTTTTTAGGGTACTTTTGAATCATGTAATTGATCATTCCCTGTGCTTTCTCAGCCTTACTAAATCTCATGGTCAATGCCAATTGAAAACGAACGTCGGCACTTGGATCATCTTTAAGGAAGTCCATTGCGCTGATCAATTGGTCATTTCCCTTTTTAACTGCATCATCTGCTATCCAAACAGCTGTTTTACGAACTTCGGCATCCTGATCACGAAATGCTTGAAGAAGTGTTTCATTATCTAAGGCTTTTAATCCTTGCAATGTCCATAAAGCATGTATACGACCAAGCTGTGTGGTCCCCTTATTTAGTGCCATTGCTTTTAATGCCGGAGCTACTGATTTATCTCCACGCACAACAATCAATTTTTGTGCATTATCTCTCCACCAACCATTGGCATGAGCCAGATAAGGAACTAACTTATCAGAAGTCTGATCTAACATCTTTGGTTTATTTTTATCGGGTTTTATACCATCATATACCACCCTGTAAATTCGACCACGGCCAATATTCTTATCAAATTTCTTTTCATCAATCTGATCGCGCAGATAACTTCCTTTTTTAGTCCAATTACCCTCCTGTATTATTCCACGATACATATCTACGATATACAAACATCCATCTGGCCCTGTTACACTATTAACAGGTCTAAAATTCATATCTGTCGATGCGATAAATTCTTCCTTATTGTAAGCATTAGTTAAGGTTATTTTTCCATCTGTATTGGTCACTTTAGCACGTCTGATCAAACGGCCGACAGGTTCGCAAATAAAAAGGTCTCCCTGAACATCAGCAGGTAATGTTGTACCTCTAAATACAGATTGTCCAGTACATGCAGTGAAATGATTAAGTGTACTATCAGCCCTTAACCTTCTTGGACCACCTTGAACATCGGGGGTAGAAATAATTGGCCATACCGCTTTAAACTCATTATCATATTGATCATTAAAATCAAACCTTCCATAAGAAGGGTTTTGCTGGAAATTAAGTGCTGGAACCTCTGCACCTGCTGCAGAAAAGAATAATCTTCCATAATTATCGCTGGTCAGTCCCCATTGTCCTCCTGGCCCTTCATGTAGATACTCTTCTTTAAGCATACCATCTTCATAGTAATAGCGCTTATTTTCTACAGTTACATAAATTTTATTGTCCAGGTTCCATATCAATCCACTTTTCTGATGCTCTAAATTGCTGGTGCTGACTACATCATTCCTATAAACCATTTTCTTTTCATCAGCTTTACCATCTCCATTTGTATCGCGATAACTATAAATATGATTTGAGTTGGTCTCATTCACCAAAATTCTATCATCAAGAGCAAGGATCATTCTTGGTAAAAGCAATTTGTCAATAAACACTGTAGACTTGTCCATTTTACCGTCACCATTGGTATCTTCAAGCATCTTAACCGTACTTACAGCTTTCATTTCACCTGTCCCATCAGCATCTTGCATATAAGTATTCATCTCTGCAACATACATTCTACCGTTACCATCCCATGTTATGGCCACAGGTTCGTGAATCATTGGTTCACTTGCTACTAACTCTAAGCGATACCCTTTTGGTAACTGCATTGTTTTTAAGCTCTCCTGAGGAGTTAAATAAGCCGGTGATGGATTTGTATTTACAATAATATTCCCATTTGCATCACGCTTTACGACTTGCTTAGATACCTTACATGTATAAATAAGCATTGACAATGTCAAAATACTCAATACAAGCTTCTTACTTTGTTTCATGTGTGTGGTTATTCTTATTTTAGAGATAGTATATATTTCACCATCTTTTTTGCATCAGGTTTAGATAATGTTGAATGAGCTGCCATTGGAATCTGTCCCCATACTCCTGTTCCTCCGTTTATGATTTTATCTGCCAATAAAGTATAGTTGGCTTCGATTGCCGGATACTTTTTTGCGATTTGAACGAAACCGGGGCCAACCAGCTTTACATCAGTCTTATGGCAGGCCATACAATCAGACTTCTGTATAAGAGCTTTCCCATTTTGAATATCCTCTGCAGAGGTAACTACAGAAGTGACTTTCTTAACTGGAATATTCTTCTTTTTCGTTGTTTGAGCAAAACTGCAGTTTGCAAAGATTAATGTTGCAATTGCAGTACAATAAATAAAGTTCATACTTAATAATTCTACTTGGTTAGGTTCCGATTCTTATTTTGGTTTATCTCTTAGTTTTACCAAGATTACGTACCAACGATTAATTATTACATAATAAATCATTAATAAAAAGCTTTTTTTGATGTATTAAGCCAATTAATTCAATAATAATAGAAAAAAACAAGAATTATTTAGCTAAAACATCTTTGTTTGAAAGCTAAGCTAGCCTATTAAAACATCATTAAAACTTTTATCGAAGTCATCCCCGTACAATAGCTTGTACTCCTTGCAGAAATTTTCGTAGGCATTTTTAGCTTGAGAATGCTTGCCCAGATGAGCAAGTGCTTTACATTGTATAGCCATTGCCTCTTCGTTAATCGAATCGAAATAAAAGATATAGCCAGCTAATTCAATTAATAATTCAGGGTCATCCGAAATGGCAATTGATTGCGCAAAATGAAGATAGGTATCAATGATTTCATTTGATACTTCTGCCTTAAACTGATCCATCCATTCATAACTGGTATTTGGTAAAAAGGAACCACGTTTAATAATCTCAGCTAATTCAGATACCTTTTCTTTATTCAGTTTCTTTTTATCCTTTACGATCTCATGATACTGCTGATAGTCGACATAAACACTATCGAAATCACAGTTGATTTTCCAGTATCCTGTATCTTTTGAAACCATACAATGATCTATTTTCTCCAGAATACTTTTCAATTTTGCGATGTTAACAGAACGGTTATTCCTTGCACTATCTTCGGATTTATCAAACCACAACAATTCCTTTAATTTCTCTGAGCTAATACCTCGCTCCCACCTTATCGTATATAATAGGATCACAAGAAAAAGCTCTTTGATCAATGGAGTAAATAGTTTGGTAATCTCCTTTCCTTGTTTATCGAACACCTGCATGTCGCCAAACAAAAAAACAGAAGACTTATATTCATCCACTATTTTCTTTACAACAATAGGTTTAGCAGTCTCAGAAACAATGGAATTAGATTCAGTTGAAACGGGCGGAGCTGAAACGGTAGGTACAGATTCTTTAGTACTGTTTATAGGAATGCCTGCTACTGCAAGGCTTTTCTTTCTTCTTTTATAAAAGAACCATGCAGCTATGAATGCTAGTAGTATAATTATTGAAATAATAATATAAACATTATTATTAGCCTTTACAGGCTGCTTTACAACCGTATCTATTGGAGGCCCGTATAGTGAATAGATCTGAATATTTGTACGATCATTTTCATCTCTGAACAAAGTAACAGCAATAAACCTTTTACTTACTGTACAATAGAAGAGGTCAGCAAATGAATTGATATCATGAAAGCGGTAAGGAATCGGACTACCAACGAATTTATACTCTGGTTTTAAGAATGAACCCTGTATGAGCTGCAAATGCGATTTAAATTTATGCTTTGGAAAAGTTAAAGCATAATACGTATCAGCCTTCTTATTAATTACTAAAGAATTAGCAAAGGCAAAATGCTCCCCCTCTACATTAAGCTCATAAATTTTCTTCATAGACTTTGTCTTCACATCAAAGTAAAGCAAGTCATACAAGTTCCTTGGATTTAACATTTGCTGGCCTGTAGAACTGCCGTATCCTCCAAGGATATAGGCTCCATCCTTGGTTTTTCCAAGTGCGGCCAGATATCTCGGAATAAAACGATCACCAGTCAGTTGTATGGTCTCCCAGGTTCCCGTAGGGAAGTGAAATCGCTGAATTTGGTTCTTATAAAAGAAGTGCCCATATCCACCAAAGAAGTACAAAGATGAATCTACACTAGAATAAAACTTATTATACTGCCAAAAGTCAGTAATCGGTGTGTTAGTACTAAAATTCTTACTCCACTTTTTTTGAACAGTATCGAAAGTACTTACTATTTTCTGATCAATGTAAAAATTGAGTAACCGATCGTTTTTATCATCAAACAAAGACTGGTTTCCCCTTAAAAGGTTCTGACTACCAGACAAATAATTAACACGCCCCAGTTTCTCGGACTTCACATAATACTTGTATAAAGAATCTATTCCAATGATGTTTAAAATTTCATTCTTCGCATCAAATGCCACACTTGCAGGTCCTTTAACAGTAATGTTTTGAAGCAATTGCCATTCATGATGAAGTTCCTTTATCCACAGCGGATTAACCACAGATGCATTTTTGCTATCTATCTGTTCAGTTGCCACTACCCCCTCATAATCATCTAATAGCCAGGAATATTTAAGGCTTCCCTCTTCAGAAATTTTCACATTTCTGATTTTCATTGGTGGTACGTCAGTCGTTTTAAAGCCCTTGTATTCGTTGGCACCGAATAGGATTTTGAAGCAATCACCTTTCTTAAGAGACAAATTAGCTACCGAAGAAAACTTCCCATAGGATAAATGAAGCAGTTGCTTTTCATAATCAAATTTGAATTTAACCGTATTCCATGCACGAAATAGAACATCAGAAGGGATGTTAAAAGTAATTTTTGAAAATTTATCTCCTATGATTAGTTTAAAATGATTTTCTATCTCAGGACTCTTATCATAGATCAGATCAATATTCCCATTATTACTATTTACGAATCTTAGTATATATCCAAAATAATCTTCTTTCCCCGGCATAAAAGTGAGGTCAAAAGACAGTTCAAAACTGGAATTAAAGCAAAGTGTTTTCCCTGGACTTAAATCCAAACCTGTTCGCTGATCCTGAATAACCTCATGGCTATAAAAGCCCAGGCCGTAAGTTTGCGAAAAGCTTTTGTTACAGCAAAGGATAAAAAAAACAGAGAGAATTGATAATAAATATTTGGCTTTCATAATCAGGGATACGAATATAATACATATATGCATACATTAACACAGATATGTAAAATTAAGTAGGGCCTAATTACAGTAGACTGAACCTGCACCTATTAATGCCGCCTTCTCACCTAGGACAGACTTTTTAACCGGGAAACTATATCCCATAATTTTTGCAAGATGCTTTCTCGTATCCTCAATAAAATACGCTTCAGCATTTGCAATATTTCCACCAAGGACAGCTACTATGGGCATTTTTTTACGAATGAATTTATGGATCACAGTGGCCAGATTGACACTAAATTCTGAGAAAATTGTTTTGAAATGGATAGATTCTTTATGGTTTTCAATTAGATCTTTAACATCTTTAATCGAGCTTCCACTCAGTTCAGCAAATCGCGAAACAAACCATCTTGTTGAGATGTAGTCCTCTGCAATTCCATTTAAAAATGGCATATTCCACAAACCAGCATCCTTAACTTTACCATTAGCGAAATATGAAGTTCCCAGACCTGTACCTAGTGTTAAACCTATTGCATGATCATAACCTGCCATTGTGCCACTAAAAACTTCCCCCTTTAAAAAACACGCTGCATCATTCATAAAGTTGATACGAGATGGCAATATGCCCAGGCGATTCGCTAGCAATTGTTTAATATTTAATCCATAAAGTGCTTTATACTTCCCTTGATCCTTGATCTTACATATTCCATTTCTGTAATCCATAGGACCTGGCATTGCGATATTGATAGTTAAGTTTTTAAGATCACAGCCTTGAGCCGATTTTTCAAGTGTTTGTGCCCAGGCATTGATAATATCTTCCGCACTCCCGTCCGATTGAATTCTATTTCTAGACCAGGTATTTTTTACTTCCGTCTTTTCTTCAAGGTCTATCAGGGCAGCAGTTATGTGAGAACCACCTATATCTGCTCCTAACGTTAATCTTTTCATTTGGTTAATTTGGTTATTCATGATGGCTCAAACTTAAAAAGCAACATTAATAAATGTCTAATAAATGATTAATGCCAGAAATTTTCGCTTTAGAAAGCAGGAGTTATCCCTTAATTACTATAATCCCCTTCCTATATAAGTCCAATGCTTTTTGCAAAATGCTTTCAATAGTCATTACAGGCAAGTCTCTGTTTGGATTAACCCTAAAAATCTTCATTCTGGAACGGTCTCCTTTTTCCAATTCTGGATAATCAAGGTATTTTCCTTCTACCATTAGAATATATGGATGATCTGTTTTTTTATCAGTCCATAAATAACAAAACATTTTTTTCTTGTAGCAGAAACAAGGCATCCCCCACTTCTGTGTTTCAGTAATATTTGTGTCCTGTTCAAGTATAATACTGCGTAACGCTAACAAACAGCTTCTGTTAGGTTCATCTTTGTTCAGATAGTAAGAGTCAAGTTCCTTTAACATTGATTTCTTATTTTATCGCAAATACTTTTGGGGGCAATAGTATTACCCCCAAAAATACAATATAACCAATAGGATGAAAACTACAATTTATCCAAGATAGCCTCAAGTGCCTTCACACTTAAATCCCTACCAATAATTTTTCCATTAGGATCAACCAAAACAGTGGTCGGATATTTCGCAATAGCAAACTGGTTAAGAGATACACTTTTGTTACCCTGCAAATCAATCACCTGTAACCAAGGTAACTTTTCTTTTTCAAGATCCTTAATCCAGGCTTGCTTACTATTTTCTGTAGCGATACCTAAAATTTCAAACTCCTTATCGCGATACTTGGCATACAACAATCTCAAATCCTTAAACGCAATGTGACAAGGGCCACACCAGCTACCCCAGAAATCAATCAGTACATATTTTTTCCTTAATGAAGAAAATTTCAACGGTTGATCTTTGGGATCATTTAAAGTAAAATCTTCTACAAAATTACCAACTGCAGATTGCTTACGCCCATTTAACTGACTCAGTAGATTACGCCCAAAAAAGTTATCCATTACCGCCGGAGAAACCTTCTTAGACAATCTTTCCAATACTTCCAGATCCAGGTTATCCGCATAATTCTGAAGGATCAATATGGCCGAAAAAGAGTTTGGATACTCATTTACAGTCTTAATGGCTTGTTCTTTCAATAACAAGTTATAAGCAGCTTTTCCCTTGTTGTACTCAGAAATCATATCTTTAAACTTTTGCTGCGTAGTATCACGTTTCATATCATAGAGATAAGCCTTTCCGTATTTAGCAGACAGGTCATTTATCAACTTTTCATAAACAGGTTCAGTAGCCTTTACAAAAGCATTAAAAATAAAGAAGTCTTTACTCCCTTTCACGTCTGAATTGTCGAAACGCTCTAAATTTGCCTTTATCTCAATCTTCGAAGGACGATCAAAAGGAACCGTTAACACCGTATAATCTCCCTTTGTCTTTTTTTCATATCCACTGTAAAAGTTATAAATACCAGGTTCCTTAAAAATACGTGAAAAAGTAAAAGTTCCATTTACAATTTTGGCACTGTCGCGAACTGTCGTTGGTGCATTGGAAAATAGATAAACATATTCACCATTGTATCTGCTTGCAGCTGTCCCTTTAAAAACAACCTTTTTTTCTGGAGCAGTGTTTTGTGCAACAGCGCCTAAAGCCGTTGTCAAAACAAAAAATAACATATAAAGTGATTTACACATAATATTTATATTGATCATAAAAAATAAATTAGTCCACAGGATTAGGGTCAATTAAACCATTCGCATTAATTTCAACTATAGGAATAGGAAGCGTCAGCGAATAAACAGACTTAACACTAGGTCTTAATGTTTTTAAGGTAGCAAGAGGAAGCCTGCGCAAGGCAAACCAATCCAAGCCACTTTCTTGCAGGAAATTTTTGCACACTTCCTGCACTACTAATAATTGCATAGCCTCTGGGCTGGTTACCCCATCCACATCAGTAAATTCAGTTATTCCTGCAGACAATAATACTTTCTTTAAACGCGTCTTAGCTAAACTAAGGTCCGCACCTAATAAAGCAATAGCTTCGGCCTGTGTTAAGTAAGCTTCAGTTAATCGGAAAGCATAACTGTTACATACCAAGGGAGTTTTCACGGGCTTAATTGCCGGTCCAGAATAATACTTGGTTACAGAAGGTAAGATCCCATTTATATTTGCAGCATCTTTATACATCCAGGTCTTTCTTGGATCATTAGCCAACAAATTTTTTAAAGCAGGAGTAACATAATAATCCACACTTGTATTATTCAAGTAATATTTCCAATTGTCGTTAGGGAAAGGCTGCACCGACAACATAACCTCTTCACTTGCAAAGCCTTTCACTTGAAATAAGTCTTTTAAATTCGCTTCAAGCTTAAAAGGACTATGATTAATAATATCTTCAGTTAAACTAACTACCTGAGTATAATCACCTGGAGCCCCTCTGTTAATCAATACCCTGGCCTTAAGCATTTTTGCTACCCAAACATTTGCATAATGGATTTTACTATTTAAAGGTGGCAGAGCAGCAATAGCCTCATCCAAATCTTTAAGTATTGAATTATATGTAGCCGCAACGGTACTTCTAGGTAACTTTACATTATCAGCAGAAACAAACTCATCTCTCAATATAATTCCATACTTGCTATTTACATCATAATAATGGCCAAAATAAAGGAGCAGATCAGCATTGGCAAAAGCACGCAGAAACTTAGCTTCAGCAATCATTTGTGATTTCCGTTCTGAAGGGATATTGTTTACTGGTTCTACATTCTTTAGAAAACCATTGGCCGCGTTCACCATATTGTAACCATACCTCCATTTACTTACAAGTACCGGACTGGTATTACGATAGGCCATATTCATGAATCCATCCTGACCATAAGAATAAGCCAAAGTACCGGAAAGTTCTGATGGCAAAATTTCATTTACTGAAATCCATTTAACAGACTCTAAGCTAGCATAATCTAAGCCTACATTTGCAAAAGTGTAATACACGCCATTTAATACTGTCTCAGCACTTTTAAGGTCAATGATTACATTGCCATCTACTAACTTATTTGTAGGAAAAACATTCAATTGTTTTTCACATGAAAAAAATGTACTTGTTAACAATAACAGTAGCAATAATTTGAATTGTATATATTTCATCTCAATATCTTATGTTAAAACCCAAGTTTAAATCCTAGTGACAATGTACGTACCACTGGATAATTACTTACATCAAAATATCCCCCGCCTACACTAAATGTATCATTAGTTGTCTCAGGGTCATTTCCAGGATATTTAGTTATGGTGAACAGGTTGGTTGCAGAAAGAAAAACTGAAGTATTCTGCAATCCTGCACGTTGCATCCACCTTGTCTGGTTAAACCTATAATTCATATTTAAAGTCCTTAATTTTATATAAGAAGAACTGAAAACATCAATAGATGATGGCATAGGCATGTTACCTTCCAACACCAATCGTTCACGGTTAGTCTCCGTATTTCCTGGATGGTATCTGTCTAACATCAGCGCATGCGAATTTGAGGTGCCATTAAACTGTCTGCTGCTGATGTGATCACCCCATAACAATTTGCCCCCTTGAGAAAATGTGAAGAACAATTGAAGATCCAGATTTTTGTAACCAAAACCTTGTGTAAAGCCACCATAATATTTAGGTGCAGCATTTGCAATAATAGTTTTTGCATCAGCAATTGCAGATTTACTTGATTTGAAGGTTTCATAGTCCAACTTGTACATTGGATCACCAATATTTAAAAATGGATAAAATACTGTATTACCCGGACCTAGTTCTTTTTTATAAGCATCCAGTTGTTCCTGTGTTTTAATGATCCCGGTGTGGGTATAGCCAAGAATCATTCCTAGAGGCATTCCTTCTGCAATCCTCGTATTCTGCCATTCCAGGCCAGTCATACTTCCCGACTGCCCCAAATTAGCTTTTGGATCCAATCTGGTAACTATGGTCTTATTCCAGGTAACGTTAAATGAAGCATTCCACTTAAAATCTTTACTTCTTATAATGTCACCCTGCAAAGAAAACTCAAAACCTTGGTTTTTAAGATCTGCAGCATTGCTTAGTAAGAAAGCATAAGAACTACTTGATGGAACCGGTAAATATAGTAATGCACCAATGGTTCTCTTATCGTAATAATCAGCCGTAACTTGTAGCCTATTGTTAAACAATGAAACATCTAATCCCAGATCCGTAGACTTTGTACTTTCCCACTTAATGTTTTCATTACCAAGCTGAGTTGGGATTAAAGCATTTGCCCCGGCATATGCCTTAGGGCTATACAAAGTACGATACATCTGATCGCCAATATTCTGGCTTCCCGTAAGTCCATAGCTTCCCCTTATTTTAAGGTCATCAATCCATTTTACATCTTTCAGGAAGTTCTCTTTAGAGATTCTCCATCCTAAAGCTGCCGAAGGGAAGTATCCAAATTTATTATTTGGGCCAAACTTTGAAGAACCATCTGTCCTACCTGTGAAAGTAAACAGATACTTATCCATTAGGGTATAATTTGCACGCAAATAAAATGACAACAAATAACTCTGTGGCCCGGAAGGATCATCACCAGTAATAAACAAAGGTGTTATAGCAGAAGAAAGGTTGTTTAGCGAATGATCATTAGGATATCCTGAGGCTGTAGCACTGAAGAAGCTATTTTTTCTGGTTTCGTAAGATGTACCTGCCAAAATATTGATATCGTGAATGTCTGCTATATTTTTAGTATAGGTAAGTGTATTTTCCAAAAACCAGTTGGTCATTCTGCTATTTGAGTTGCTTCCAATCCCTGATCTTTCTGTAGGTGTACCAAAATAGCTACCTGTCTGGATGAAACTTGGCATATAAATACGCTGGTTATAAGTCTGCATATTCATTGATACCGTACTTTTAAACTGTAAGTCTTTTGTAATATCGTATAGTGCCGATAGTGAGCCCAACATACTAAAAGTCTTGGCATTGTTCGTTGCCTGTAACAATCCTACAGGGTTTTGAAAACCCTGGTAATCTTCACCACCCTGCCCAACAAAACTGGTAGGCATCCCATTTTCATCATATGGTGCCAAATCGGGACGAGCCCTTAATGCTTGCCCATAAGCGCCATCACCAATATTCTGGTCGGTATAGCCTAAATTCAAATTGGTGATAAACCGGAACCTGCTACCGATCTCATTCTCTAAATTCAACTTACCCGCAATACGCTGATAGTTTGTTGATTTTACTACACCAGGTGTTTGATTATACGAAATAGAACTGAAATACTTGGAAGCCGCACCACCACCCTGTACAGAAAGGTCGGCATTGTGAGAAACAGTATTGCGTGTAACCTCCTTCAGCCAGTCTGTATTCGCATTACCAAAGAAGGTATTTGAATGATTTAAAATAACGTCAATATTTTCCGGGATATAGTCTTCATTCGGATCTGCTTCAATCATTAAATTTTGCGCAGATTCTGTAAGCAACATTTTGTACTGATCAGCATTTAATAATTTAGGTAATTTTGGTGTTGTAACTGTGGAATAATAATTAGCCGAAATCTGAGGTTTCATATCTTTTTTTCCTCTTTTTGTGGTAATCATAACCACACCATTAGCAGCTTTTGAACCATAGATTGCGGTAGAAGATGCATCCTTAAGGATACTGATCGATTCGATATCCTCGACATTTAATCCACCCAAACTATTTAGTCCATTAGTAAATGCCGTTGATAAACCTGCATTCATACTTCCCATCCCATTGATCTCATTACCAATAGGACTGCCAACATCAAATCCGGGATTGATAAAGCTGTTCGATACCTGAACCGGTACGCCATCAATAATGTACAGAGGGTCATTTCCACCAAGTAAAGAACTTGAACCTCGTATCCTGATGCGCACAGCCCCACCTGGTGAACCATCAGCTTTAGTTACCTGAACTCCGGTAGCTTTTCCAGCCAGCGCATTATCAATAGTTGCAAAAGGAGCATCTTTTAAATCAGCAGCATTAACAACTGACACAGACCCTGTCAGATCCTTTTTCTTTGTGCTACCATAACCCACAACTACCACCTGATCCAAACTTGAGGTTTCTGGTTCCAGAGAAACATTAACCGTTGTTTGCTCTGCAACATAGATTTTCTTCTGTTGATATCCGATATAGCTAAATACCAGCAAATCGCCCTTATCAGCATCTATACTGTAAGCCCCAGATCCCTCAGAGATTGTCCCCTTACCTGTTGTTTTATTTAAAATGGTGACTCCAGGAACAGCCCTTCCTGTTTCATCAGTAACCTTGCCTTTAACTGGATTTTTCTGATTAAACAGTTGCAGTACCTTATCAGTTAGTGATTCTGATTTCTTTTTGACAACAATATTGTTGCCGTTGACAATATTGAATGTTAATGGGAGTGCTTTAAAATGACTGCTCAGCACCTCTTCAATACTCACATTTTTCACATTGATACTCATACGCTGCTTATATATCCCATTTTCGTAAAGGAATACATAACCAGTTTGCTTTTCAATTTCCTTAAAGACATTTTCGATAGGCACATTCCGTTCCGATAAGGAAACCTTCTGACTATACCCTGCAGCACTCGCCTGCATTAATGCTATAACTAACATCAAGGTGGTAAGTTTCATAACTCTTAATAGTTTTTCCAGGAACCATGCATCAGGCATAGCTCCGCTTATAAAGTTTAATTTCATTACTTTTGTAATGTTTGGGTGAATAAAGAAATGGTTTAGTTGAATTGTTTTAATACCCTTTAATTGGGCGGCCCAGATTTTATGCGGAGGTGCTAGTAACACCTCCGTAATTTTTCCGTTTCCCTTCAATAAAATTTCAGGTTAATTTTTAATCATACTTCGTTGGTTTGTTTAAGGTTTAATAATGATCTTTTGTGGTGTTTGTTGATTCTTTTTTTCCAGAACGAACTCCAATCCTAATAACTTTAGGACTTCCAATGCTTGATAAGCATTCACATTTCTATACAGTTTTCCTGAAAATTTCTGATCACTTAGTGAGCCGGTATACACTACATCAATGTTATACCAACGCGAAAATGTGCGTAAAATAGTTTTTAAATCAGCATCTTTAAAATAGAACAAACCATTTTTCCATGCTGTAGCCTGTTCTACATCAGCTTCTGTTATTTTTAATTCAGAATTCTTGTTTAAGATAGCCTCCTGTCCCGGACGTAGGGTAACGCTGCCCATTTCTCTAGCTTTCCCGGAAGATGAAAGTAATGATACTTTCACACTACCTTCAAGCAATGTAGTCTTCACAACACCTTCATCCTTATAGCTATTCAGATTAAAATGAGTACCCAAAACAGAAATTTCCTGTTGATCAGTAACAACTATAAATGGCATTCTGCTATCTTTAATCATTACTTTAGCTACTTCAAAATAAGCTTCTCCTATTAACTGAACCTTTCGTTCTGAAGTATTAAACTTCGATGGAAAGATCAGTTTACTATCTGCATTTAACCATACACGAGTACCATCAGATAAAGTAATTTGGTAAGTACCTCCACGAGGTGTTGAAGCCGTTAATAATTGGTTTTCCTCTTTAACATCTATATAACTACCATCATTATAGGTTAAATCTGTTGCTCCAACTACAAGTCCTGTTTTAGTATCACTAAGCGTAATTGCCTTTCCATTTGCAAGGGTTAATGTTGCTTTATTACGTCCAGGAGCATTGTCATTAATAGTCAATAAAATCTGCTGATCTGAACCAAAATAATTTAGGTCGTTAATGAAAAAATATCCTCCTGCACTCAATGCAATTATAATGGAGACTGCTATACTTATTCTCTTCCAAAGTTTGACTGCCTGATTTTTTGCGGCAAATACATTCCGATTATCTTGATAATCTTCTTGAACTTTTAAAGTTACCAGGCCTTGCAATGTTTTGTCCCATATTATTTCTGAATCGCCTTCATTAAAACTGATCAGTTTCTTTTTCAATTCTTCTTGATGCATTAGACTATCAAACAATTCTCTATTACCTTGGCTTGCATTAAGCCATGCGTCAAGTTGTTTCTGTCCTAGGGCATCCAGTTCTCCTTTAACATGAGCGGAGAAAAGTAAAGCTATATCAAATTCATGTTCAAACATTCCAGTATGTTTTATAATCACCTCTACTGATTCGAACTTAAATACTAATTATTTAAGCTCTTATAAAACATAAAAACGACATTTCTTCCAAACGCCTAGTCGAAAATCATTTTTTTGATCAACAAAAACACAAAACAGAAATAAAAATCTGATTTTCAGAGAAATAAAATAAAATTTATTTACCATTAAGGAATAAGATAACGGCAAGCATCATAGCATCAGATAATCCTTTCTCAACAAATGTGTACCGCAGCTGCTTAACTGCTCTAGCTTTATGATTGCGAACCGTTTTAACAGAAATATTTAACTGATTTGCAATTTCATCTGTTGTTTTATGTTCAAAATAAAGCAATTTAAACACCTCAGCACATTTTTCGGGTAGTTCTTCTATTTCCCTATTAATGATATCCAGGTAAGCAGATTCTGCCGCTCTTTGAAGTATCCTTTCATCATCACCTTCAAGCTGCCTTAAATATTCATCCTGCCAGCCTTTACGTCTCTTATTTTTCTTTAGGTAATCCAAACAAGCATTTCGGCAACTGATATAAAGAAAGGCTTTAATTTTAATTGGGTCTGAGTACTGTTCCCTAAATTGCCATAATTTAACAAAGCAGGAAGCTACAATATCTTCTGCTTCAGCATCATTACTTACGAATCCTTTAGCAAAATAACGTAAAGATTTATGGTGTAAATCAAAAAAATACCGCAAAAGGCTTTCATGGTCTTTGTGAAAAGACTCCTTTCCTTCATGCTCTATTTCGGTATTGATTTTACTACTCATACATCACATGTAACGCTTAGCTTATGCATGACAAATATAATAACAATAACTTTTAGCTAGTTTATGAGTTTTCAGTAGTATTAATTTCTTAAATAATAATAAGTTTGTAGTTCAAGCAATCAATATAAAATGCAAGAACAGATCAGCACCTTACTAGAAGACCTAAAACAACAAAAGATTAAATTTGCAGATGTACTGGCATTTATTGAAAGCCATTACACACATATACCTACAGCATTTAAAAATGGTGAGGCTTACAACGAAGCCACAAAAAATCAGGGTAGTGCCAAAGTATTTACCTTTGCTCAGCTCAATAGACTTACAGCATCTGACACCTTACTTTTATTTGCGGAACATTATCAGGATGTGCTGAATACACCCGAAGCTACTGATCATCAAAACATCAGGCAATTTATGGCCCATGGATGGGCTGGTATTCTATTTGAGGGAGTTGCATTGACCCAAATAGAAGATTAAATTTTTTTCATGAAATTCCTGATTTCCCAATAGTAGCAAGAAAAACGCAAAATAGGGTTTAAAATGCATAAAAAAGGGGTTTTAAATGGATTAAACCCATACAGAGTCATTGCATACTCATACAAGACTCATAGGAGACTCATATAAGCCACACCCCACAACTACACAACATACCTGACTATCATACAGTTAAACACCTAAAAACTGAATCAATTGCGTTTTCAACAGCATCTTTAAGATCATTGTAACTGGGAACCAAGACTTTTTTATTTCCAATATAATAATTTACATAAGAGCCTTTATAACCTAATTTTTACAGATAAATTTTGAAATACTATTCCCATTGGAATGCAATAAACTTTAATTAATAATACCTTAATGATTACTTAATAATGCAGTAGACCATTT
Source organism: Pedobacter sp. ASV1-7 (assembly GCF_040203335.1). Taxonomy (NCBI): domain Bacteria; kingdom Pseudomonadati; phylum Bacteroidota; class Sphingobacteriia; order Sphingobacteriales; family Sphingobacteriaceae; genus Pedobacter; species Pedobacter sp. ASV1-7. The sequence continues at coordinate 324,670 of NZ_JBEHBV010000003.1, forward strand.
ACAATAATTTTGTTTCAAGTAAAACACTGCATAAGTAATGGCTCAAAAAGTAGAAGATTTACCGGACAACATACTCTTAATGCAATACAGAGAAGGAAGTCAGGATGCCTTCAATATATTGTTCCATCGTTATTTTGATGATCTTCTACAGTTTGCCATCAGGCAACTCAAAGATCCTGAACTGGCTGAAGAACTTGTTATGGACATGATGCTGAAACTTTGGCAGCATTCAGATATGATTAACATAAAGCAGTTAAATCAGTATCTATATCGTTCGATAAAAAATGCCATCATCAGCCACTGGAGGAAAAAAGCACTTTCATATGTTCCATTGGAAAATCTGACCGAATCCAGGGAACCTCTGACCTCTTCTGCTGATTACAATATGATGGATACAGAAGCACAAAAAGTATATCAGAACAAATTGGCTGCACTTAGTCCCCAGCGCCGTATGGTATATACCATGAGTAGAGAGCAGGAAATGACCAATACAGAAATTGCACAACAAACGAATCTCTCGGTCAATACAGTAAAAAACCATCTTAAAGCCTCCCTCAGTTACTTCCGTGAAAACCTCAAAACCTATACCGAGGCTACACTTATTCTTTTTTTGTCAATTCTTTCATGAATTACACATTACTGAAAATCAATACATTATATTTTATTAAAAAAAATATCAATAGCCATTAGCCCTTCCACTCTTTTTCTGCGTGTGTATATAAGAGAGGCATTTATAAATGGCACAAGAAACAGATAAAATACTCATCCGGAAATTTATAGCGGGGAACAGTACATCACAGGAGCAGGAGCGCATGAAAATATTCATGGAGCAGCCTGGCTCAGAGGAGCTGTTTAACCAGGTGATGGACGAGGACTGGCGAACGTTTAAAAAAGAAACTCCTGCCACAGACGATTATATCCTGAGCTTTTATCAGCGTTTAAACAAACGTCTTGATGAAAATAATTCAAAACCATCCCCGGTAATCAGACGAAACAATTTTTATAGGTATGCAGCGGTGTGGACGGTATTGATCTTAGGGGTTGCAACTTATGGAATCTGGCAAGCTAAAAGGGCGGCAGTCGGACCGGAAACAATTTTGATGCTATCTAGTCATAACCCCAATGGACAGCGTTCAACCGTCACACTCTCGGATGGTTCGGTAGTAACACTCGGTGCGGGTAGTAGTATTTCCTATCCTGAACGCTTCACTGGAGGTACACGGGAGATTTCCTTACAAGGAGAAGCTTTTTTTGAAATTACTAAAAATCCAGGAAAGCCTTTTATTGTACAGACCGGGAATGTGCAGACTAAAGTACTGGGCACTTCTTTTAAAATTGAGGCTTTTAAGGGACAGCAAATTGCTGTTGCTGTAGCAACCGGAAAAGTTCAGGTCAACCGGAAAATTACTGGTTCGGACAAATCGGAATCTCTTGCTGTATTGCTTCCGGGTGAGGCAATTGGATTTAATCCTGCTACAGGTCTAACCACTAATGCCAACATTCCTGCCATTGAGCTCACAGGATGGAAAAAAGGTAAGCTCACATTTGCAGGAACCTCGCTTAGCGAAATGCTGAAAGTCCTTGAACGCTGGTATAATGTAAAAATAGAGCTCCGCAACAAGCAGATTGGAAGGTACACGATGAACATTCAGCTGGATGGCACCAGACCGATAACACAATCACTGGAAATACTTAAGGCCACCACCAAAGCCGGTTACATCATAAAAGATAAAACGATAATCATTCAGTAAATCAGACACCATTTAAACAGGAGGAATATGATCTAACAAATTGACAAAAAAAAACCGTTCCCAAAACAGGAACGGTCTAAAAGTTTACTAAGCCTTGGTTTGGACGCCTGGCGGCTTAGCGAAAATAATGGTGATGCTATAAGCCTCACCACAATCACAGATTTTTTCATAAATGAAATAACCCGATAATTATACAAAACTATGCAAAATGTAGTAAAAAGCTACGATAAAGACTTTCTAAATAAACTCTTATTCCTGATGAAGCTATCTTTTATCATCCTGAGCTTGCAGCTTACTCTTTCAGGAGTTCTGTTAGCAGCTACAGCGAACAGCCAGAACCTAAGCAAAGTAAAGGTTAAGCTGGATCTGAAAAATGCCAGCCTTACAGAAAGCCTGCTGATCCTGCAAGCAAAAAGTGGGATTAAATTCTCTTTTTATGAGCAACTGTTAGATAAGGAAACGAAGAAAATAACATTTCTTTCAACAGACATTTCAGTTAGTGATGCGTTGAAAAACATATTAAGTAATACCAATCTCCGGTATAAACCCTTTAATGATTTTGTAGTTATCGAGGCTAAACCCATCCCCTATCAACAGAATGGCCGTATAAGCGGCAAGGTACTGGATGACCGCGGCGAGCCGCTTCCCGGAGCATCTTTAAAGATCATACAGATCAACAAAACTATGCAAAGTAGTGTTAACGGCAGTTACAGTTTTAACATTACACCCGGCACTTACACCCTCGAAGTAAACTACATATCTTTTCAGACGAAGCGGATCACTCAGGTAGAAGTGAAAGCAGATCAGCTAACCCCTCTCAATATTGTTCTCCTGCCATCAACTAATAAGCTCGATCAGGTTACCGTAACCGGAAGCTTCAAAAAAGAAAGCGTTGCCGGACTATATGCCACACAAAAAAATGCCGCTTCCGTAACTGATGGCATTTCCGCCGAGCAAATTGCACGTACCCCTGACAACGACATGGGGCAGGTATTAAAACGTGTTACAGGACTGACGACAGTAAACAACCGTAGTGTGATCGTTAGAGGAATGTCCGATCGTTACAATCAGGCCATGCTGGATGGAGTAGTCATTCCAAGTACCTCACAAAACAGACGTGATTTTTCCTTTGATATCATTCCTACCGAAATGGTAAGCTCTGTCGTTGTCAATAAAACGGCAACACCAGATGTATCTGCCGAGTTTTCAGGTGGACAGGTATCAGTGAATACCATAGATATTCCACAACAGAATTTTACCAGTATCCAATTAGGCACTGGTGGTAATTCACAAACTACCGGCAAAGATTTCTATCGTTTGGGCGAGCGTCATACGAGTGAGTATTTCGGTTTCTTTGATAAATCCGCAAAAATACCCGCAGGCATAAAAACCTGGGAATGGGCAAACCGGGCATCACAACTGGATGCGCCTCCGGGCTATATCCTGACTGACCCTGAATTAAACGCTGCCCCCCTCAACACAACAGAGTTTGGAGATGCCCTAAAATACAATGATCTGGATGCCATTGCCCAGTCTAAAAGGTTGAATAGCGATGCTATGCGTCCATACAAGTACAAAGCTTCACCAAATCAAAATATGCGTTTCTCACTCGGTAGGGTATATGATCTCAAAAATGGAAACCGTTTTGGATTTGTGACATCGGCAAACTTCAGAAATGAGCAAAATATTGTTTCTTTTAACAATGTGAGGCGTTCGCCTAACGGCAACTATATAGACAGTGTAGGCCTTGGTGATAATGGGGCGGGCACATCTTATCGGTTTAACAGTAGTGCAGGAGTAGTCGCTAACATGGGATTGCAGGGGCAAAGTTTTAAAGTGGCTTTAAAGAATATGTATGCCCGAACTTACGGTGATAACTATAATGAGTCTATCCAGAAACCCCGTGAAGATTCTAATCCAATCGCCACTAAACTAGTCTATCAATTGCCTGAAGCTATGTCTTTGCAACAACACCAGTTGACTGGCGAATATCAATTACCCTGGAAGATTAAAGCCGAAGGAATGTTTACCGTTAATAAGATCAATCAACAGATTCTCGATGAGCGTAAACTGTCTTATAGATTAACTACGATCATTGACGACAAACCTTACTTTCAAACACCTGGTTTAATGACCCATTCTGCAGCTTCAACAGGGGGCTCTTTCAAAGATTGGCGCATGTGGACCCGTATCGATGAAACCGATTACAATTGGAGTACTGCATTTTCCCGCAAATTTGGAGAAGGAGAAACGGTATCTACCCTGCTCAAATTTGGCTATCAGGCATGGACAAAAAAGCGGTCGCTGGATGTAAATAAAATGGTTCCCTGGACAAGATCCTGGATTGAAGGAACTACCAATCAACAAGCTCCGGTGAACGAGATTCCCTACGACCAGCTGTTTAAGACCGAAAATATAGGAAATGGAGATGGCCAGGCCTATTATTACGCAGATGCACTTGGAGGACGATATTATGATGGAGATATGAGTTCTCATGCCCTCTTTCTGATGGCCGATCAGAAACTGTGGACTAATCTTCGTCTGGTATATGGTGTTCGGGCCGAGTATTTTGGTCTATATTCGAAGCAGGAAGAGCTTTATAGACGATCCTATAAAGACGAACCTGATCCCGACGATACACAAAGACATCGATTTGGTGTCAAGGAAAATAACTGGCGATTCCTCCCATCGATAAATGCTACCTATAGCTTAACTCCAGAGTTTAATATCCGGGGAAGTTACTCGAGAACAATCATACGCCCCGACTTTAGGGAGGTGGGTATGTTCGGGATGTATGATTTTGAAATAGACGGTTATGTGTACGGAGAACATGTTCAATCTACTTTGATCGACAACATCGATGTACGATTGGAATGGTACCCTTCCCCTGGCGAGATTATTTCATTGACAGGATACCACAAATACCTGGATAAACCGATCGAATTGGTTCATTCAGGAAATGGGACCAACCAGTTTACCTATGCCAATATGGAAAGTGCTAGAAATTTGGGGCTGGAACTGGAAATTCGGAAAAATTTTAGTTTTATATCCGATCGGGATTGGGCAAAAGACCTGTTTATATCTGCAAATGGGACGCTTCTAAAATCAAAAGTTAATGTATTAAGTGCCTGGGATTGGGTCAATAATTCGGAAACTCAAGTAGCCGAACGTGTACAGCAGCGCTATCCGCGTCAAGACAGACCATTGATCGGTCAGTCCCCTTGGTTGCTGAACCTGGGAATAGGGTATTGGGGAGATCGCTTTGGCGCTACTGCAAGCTACAACCACCGTGGATATCGAACCAACCTGGCCAATGTTAAATTGGCATTAGTGGAATATGAATTGGCTCCAAAACAATTAGACGCACAATTTTATGCCCGTTTCTTAAAGAAAAAAATGGAGGTTAAGTTCAATATATCGAACCTGCTGAATGATTGGACCAGATATTATATGAATATGAATGATTATGAGCAAGATGAGACGAAACTTGATGTCTTAAAAGAAGGCAAATCCATTCAATATAGTAAAGAAGAGGGTGACAACATCACCTACCGTAAAAAAGAAGGGCGACGTTTTGGTCTTTCTGTAAGTTATAATTTTTAAATAAAGTGATATGACAAGTTATAAAAATATTTGTATTTACCTCTTCTCACTTATGATGAGCTTTAGTTTCATAGGATGTAAGAAAGGAGAAATAGTGGTAGAACAGGAGCTATTGGCGCGTATAGCTTTTCGGTCTTACTCTGGTGAAAACCTGAACATCAGGAAAGTATCCATCGATGGCAAATCGACAACAATGGATAAGAGCACCTTTCAATTCATTTTAGACAAAAAAGATAGTGCCGATGTGATTGCCTATGATGATAAAGATAATATATTGATCCAACAGCGCCTGGCGTTGAGAATAGGAACGAATGTTTTTGGAGTGTATCCCAAAAGTCCGCTTGACCCCACATTGGTAGTTGGCAAAAATCCTCTGGAAGAAACAGACCGCATTGAGGGGACCTATCAGTTCAAGATATTGAACTATAACAAGATTATTTCGCCAAATGGTGAACCCATACGGTTAGCTATTTATAAAGGAAACCTGGTCTATGATGAAGAAACATTTTCGGAAGAAATGGTGTTTGAAGCACAGCCCCTGGTAACAACGGATTTAATTACAGATAAAATTCCCGATAATTATATTGAGCTCCCAATTACGACATTTTATAGAGCTACGGTCCTGGATAAAGATGGAAATCCTTTATTGACAGAAGGACAAAATGTATACATATACCCTCGGATATCAGCACTACTCGGTTATAAATCTGGTATCTTCTATTTACCTAATAAAGAAGCTGATGTGATTTTTGAAGAAGATTGGACAACCTTGGTTGATGGACTGGGCTTTGAATTATCTGATATTTGGCTTAAGCAATAAAACAAAGAAAAATCAGGAAAAAAAAGTGTCGAGTCTTTAAAGATTCGGCACTTTTTAATGTGCTCACCTTCAGCCTCAACTTTAAAAAAATAAACTCACTGCTTATCAATGAATTATATGTAAATTTAATTACTAATCTCAACTGATATGAAACGGTTTTTCATCTATTTGACATTCCTTCTAACAATTTCTGTTGCATGCAAACAAAAAAACACAGAAATCAAATCTGAATTAACAAATAACAAAGACACCCTTCAAATTTCCAGGGAAGACATCTTAGTAGCTGATGTTCTAACAAAGGAGGAACAAGCAAAACTTACTCCAACAGATGTCCTTAACAGGATGATTAAAGGAAATTTAGATTTTACTAAAGACAATTTAACTATCCGTAATACTGCTGAAAGGGTTAGAAAATCTTCACTTGGACAATACCCAAAAGCCGTTGTACTTTCCTGCTTGGACTCAAGAGTACCTGTTGAAGATGTGTTTCACAGTGGGATAGGTAATCTTTTTGTAGCCAGGGTTGCTGGAAACATCATAAACGATGATATTCTTGGAAGTTTGGAATATGCATGCAAGGTTTCTGGTGCAAAATTAGTAGTGGTATTGGGCCACGAATATTGTGGAGCAGTGAAATCTGCCATTGATAATGTTAAACTCGGCAACATCACCACATTACTTCAAAAAATCAATCCAGCGGTTACCACTGCGAAAGCTTCTTTTAAGGGCGATGCCATTTCCTCAAATCCAGCCTTTGTAGAAGTTGTTTGTGACGAAAATGTAAAACTGTCTATAAAGGAGATTCGCAGTAAAAGTCCCATACTTAAAGAAATGGAAAGGAAAGGAGAAATAATGATCGTTGGTGCAGTTTATGACATGAATTCAGGAAAAGTAGAAATACTTAAAAACGGTTCAATCTAATTCATATTTGCAAAGGTACGCTACTTGCAGCGATCACTTTCCATTGCCCATCAACCTGCCACCAGACACGGGTAAATTTGACATGACTTTCAAATTCCTGACCACTATAACTGCCTCTAATATTTTTGGAGACTGTTACAATCGCAGTATCCCCGAAAAATCTGACATCCCGATCGGATAATTGTATCGATGCCACTTTTAAATCACCTTTGTAGTGCGGGGCAAGATCTTCCTTTTTAGAAACCATCATTCCCAAATGATTGACAAACACCAAATCCTCATGCAACAGTTTATCAAGCAAGATCACATCACTTTCTATGATAGCCCGTACAATCTCTTCTTCCAGTTTTAGGATTTTATTTAACATCATTTTTTGTCCTCCCAATCTTTATAGTTTTTAAAGGTAAAAAAAGCAATTTGAATCACCACTCTCAGTGTTAGATTAACTCTTGATCTCAGTGCTTGGATTTGCTTAACTCATACCCCAAAAATCTTTATGAATTTCAATTAATTTTAACATGATCAATAGACAAATTGATTTCAGTGCAAAAAAATGGCTCGCGTTTTGATCGCAGCAAAAACAGCGAAACTGTAGATGAATTCAGGTTCCAGTGCAAAAAATCATCACCTGCAAATGAAAGATCAAGGATGGATATGAAAAATAAAAATGGGGGTAACAAATTGTATAAACGATGGATATAAAAAAGAGCAGCCTTATAAAATTTCAATAAAATGAACATCACGTTTCTGAAAAAAATACCCGCAATTGTTTTACTATCTGTAATCATCATTTCCTGTGAGCAGAAAGTAAAGACAAAAAGCCAAAGTAATCACAAATCTGTAAAAGGACCCGTTAACACTCAGGACACAGCTTCTGTTAAATCTATTCCCCATCCTGCCACAATAGCAATAGAAAAAATAAACGCAGCTCAGTTTCAGTCGGCCACACAACAAGAAAAAGCGAGCAAGCCTATCGAGAAAATCACAGATTTTAAAACCGTACAAAGTCAGCTAACTGGAATAGTTGATTTTAAAGAAATGGACGGTCGTTTAAGGGTCAGTAAGATCAATTTCCGCAACGGAACGTCTTCGGGAAATAAGGATCAATTAGAAGACTGCACATTTGTAGCCTATTTTCCAAGCGAAGACATACTACTCCTCGAAGGAGGTCATACTACAGATGTAAGCTTTGATCTGAAAACCGGACAAAAGACCTATGATGCCGGCAATCCTGACCTGGTAAGTCAAGATCACTCATGAACCATAAAAAGGACAAAAACTAAATGAAAAAACTGCATTATACCCTCTTCTTGTTTTTGCTCTTTTCGTGTAAACCAAGGGTAAATAATTTTTATCAGGGAAGGGTCATGGACCTGAACAATAAACCTCTTGAAAGTGTAATTGTAACTGAAGAAGATAGGAAGGAGAAACAGACTTCAACAGATAAAAACGGCTATTTTAAATTGGATAGAAGTCCCGATTGGCTGGGAAGGTTAATATTTATCAAGGAAGGCTATCAAACCGACACCATTCCAAGTGTCTGGCATCAGGCAGGTGAAACAATTGAATACAACTTTATTGAAAAAGACACAACTATTGTCAGGTTAAAAGCGACCAAAGTTAAAGCCTCAATAGTTCCTTCCAACTCTCTGTTCCATTCGATTAATTCCATCGGGCTGCCTTTCAAAGACTCTACAAATTTTGATAATTTTAAGGAATCCCGAAAATTGACAAATCGGGAAGTTGATATTTTAAAATTAAATACCCTATACCGTGGAGCCATGGGATTTTATTCCAGATATACCGTTCCATTCTCCACTAAATTTAATTCTGTGGTCATTAGCTATTATCCCAATGAACATGAGTTGATTACTACACTTATTAATTATGATAGGGATTATAATATTCTTGGTAAGGTTGATATCGCCTATGATGAAATTGCAGAATCACAATTTTGGAAAGAAAGCCTGTTGACAGTGGATAAAATTATAGTCGATGAGATCAGCTGGATGGAGAACCGGCCGGTCAAGAAAACGAAAGCATACGAGGTTTTGCCCAATGGAAAAATAATCAGGAACCAATGACAAACAAAATAATCAAGACCAGCTCAGTAAAAACAGGAACTGCAGACAGCAATAGGCTATTTTGATAGTTAGATTCAAAATCATCGGTGTTCATAAACGAAAAAAATGACGTGATCATAAATGATGTCATGTTCTTAGCCCCTGATTACACCTCAAAAAAACCAGCAGATACAGCGTTTGCAAAGAAAACTTCAGATATAAAAGTGGATGAAAAATTAAACGAACTGGATGAGTTTGACAAAAGTATTATCCATAAATGGGCAAATACCGGCAGGCTTGGTACGATGCACGAAATCTTTTATTACCAACTTGATGGAAAAAAGTTTAAGTCTGCATCTTCATGTTATTTAATTACAGAAAATGGAAATTATTTCTATAACGGGAAGTTGGGAATACTTAAAATCAATTAAGAGAAATCACATCCAAAACTTTATTAAAATATGTACAAAGTAGAAATAGAGGCAAAATTTGCACATGCATCAATTGAAAAAAAAGATAATTTTTACCTGAAAATTTTATTCCCTTCCTGAAGGGGAGATATTTGGTGATTTGTTACAATTAAATTGGAAATAAGTCGGCATTTAAAACATAATCTATTATGAACTATGTAAAAGAACTAAAAGATAAAATTACCGGAGCCTATGAAGTTAAGGATCGTAACTCCTATTATATGTCAAAAATTTCAGCCTTTTTTATGGTATTGGTGTTGCTTTCATGCCAGAGCCCTTCTAGTCATAAATCACAATCAGCCACTCCATCCAACACAACAAAAACAGCTATGACCAGGGATGCTCAAGAAATTTCCTGCGACCAATTCCTGTCAGCCATTGTAAAATCCAGCAATGCAGTTGCGCTGAAACATTTTAGTGACACCCTTGTAAAAGTCCGCCTTGAATACCTTACAGCTGAAAAAGCAAGGATTAAACTATTTGTGCTCAATGATATTTCGGAAGATCCGGCTAATAAAAAGCTAACAGAAAATGCCGTAGGCTGGTTAGAATTCCATAGGCAAACAAAGCGGTTGACAGACATTACCAATGACCCCGATAAACCATTGGTTTTACAATATGACACCACCCTTTTGCAGAGGTATGATCTTTATAAATTGTGTGGCACTGAATCAGCTATTGCCAAACCTGGAACCGGTTATGAACAAAGAGATGTGATGCAGGAAGCGGATATAAGATTTAATGGCAAACTTAAACGGTTTTTTACCATGGCTGAGTTTGAAAAAGTATTTGGCAAGCCTGACAGCATACAATTGCTGAAAGATGAAACACCTTGTGTCACCATTTTTGATACCGAAGCCCCCGATGATAAATACCTGTACAAAAATGGCTCGCGTTTTGAAACCAGCAAAAACAAAGTGGCTGTAGATGAATTTTGGTTTCTGAACGGGAATTTCATCACCTATAAAGGTATCCGGATAGATGCCAATACTACGATGAATGATTTCAAACAATTATTTCCAACCGCTGTAAACGGAAGGCTTGGCTTGGACAAAGAAGGAAAACTTTGGGTAATTAAGTTAAGAGAGGATCATAAAGGGATTTCTGACGGACATATCAAAATATTTTTCAGGGATGGGAAAATATCCTTTATGCACTGGTGGTTTCCCTGCTAGAAACTATTAATTAATTCTTCTTAAAAAAACAAAGATGATAGACATCGTAAAACATATTAAAAATCACACGGAAAGCTTACAGAAAGGCTTTAAAAATCTGTCTGCTGAACACAAGCTAAGCAATTAAAGCTAATGGCGCTGATTTTCTATTTTAAATTACCTTGATGGCAAATGGAAGTATAAGCTTATAACATACACCTATTTAAGTTTCACCAAATATGGAAAAAGTAACAAATGCTACAATGAACTGGAATAACTATTTATTAGAAAATAAAGCACCAAGTGAAAGTTATGCTCATTTGGGAGTTTTGGAAGGAATGGTGACAGCACCGTTTGACCTATCGGTATTACCGACAGACGCAAAAATTGTAAGCCTAAGTACCCCACTTAAAAAATTTAAACTTCAATACAGCAACCTGTCATCTTTAAATGGGAATAGCAACATAGAAGCAATATGCCTAAATGATATTGATGACGAACGTCTTTCGATATTTTCGACATTACCAAATTTAAAATACTTGCAGATAAGTGTTAACCAACAGAGCGAAATCCCAAACCTTTCTTGTTTAAAATCATTAGAAGTTTTGATTTTAGCTAATCTTAAAAAAGTTGAAAATATTGATTTTATAAAAGGGCTGAAAAATTTGAAGACGCTATACATATACGGTATCAATAACCTCTACGACCTGACTCCTATTTCAGATTTAACCAACTTGGAAGAGCTATTTATTGAGCACGGAAAAATGAGCGGCACAGGAAAAGCAATTAAAAGCATTGACCCGTTAAAAACATTAAATCTCCTAAAATATTTACAGCTAACCCTTGCTATTGAAGGGAAAAATCCAGACCTGAATGCCCTGAACAATTTAAAAAAGTTACAAAAACTTACTTTGTTACCAAGATATATGAAAGATGGATTGTTCGAGAAATTTTAATATAATCACATTATTTAAAAGCAAGTAGCATGAAAAAAATCATTTCATTCATTACGATGACTACGCTCTTCGCCTGTAACGGCAGTAAAACGCAACCAGATCATAACAACCAGCAAGATCCGTGTGTCTGTGAAAGAACGATAGAAAGTGACAGTGTCCTATTTGCTACAAATGTTACCATAAAAGACAGGAATGTATTGTTATTTCATTGTGCAGCCATCGAAACAGGTATCGCTTCGATTAGCGATGAAAATAGCGAAAATGAACGTGAGAAGGCTATTTATGACATCCGCTGCGTTTCCTCAACAGCACATAGCGTTGGGTTATCCGATGACTTCAAATATTTTACGGATACCATGCAATCTCAGGCAGATTTTTTTAGCTTACTGAAAGATGGTAAAAAGCATTTCTTTGAATTTACCTTAGAAGGAAGAAAGGTCAAATCAATTTTAAAATTGGATATAGAACGAGGAGACAGATAGTTTTAGTTTTGATGATGCTGTCAGCCCGTGTAGCTGTCGCGCAGTCTGTTCCAATTCCTAAAAACATCAGATCAGCCTTTGAAGGAACCTGGCAGATTAAAGAAAAACATTATATCAATACGGTTAAGATACATTTTGAACCAGAGAAAGATTATGCCTTATTTACCGACATTGGTACTGGCATAGCCACTTCTAAAACATTTAAAGTACAACTAAGAGGAAACCTATTGATCTTACCGGCAGTCAGAAACCAAAACGACTCTATAGAAATGGAGATCATCAAAGGAAAGCTGTACTTAAGAAGTAAACCAGCCCAATGGGACAAAAACGGAAATAGAGTAATCTCAAGTCATGACCGCCCGGAGCAAAGGATTTTTAAGCGTGTAAAAAAGTAAAATTTAATTATAATAAAAAAAGCCTTTAGCGTAGATTTGTCAGAAAGTGGGTTCAAAAAATATAATTTTACTTAGGTCTGGTTTTATCTCTAGTAGAGATGCTTAATTTTCAGTTCACCACCACTAGTGATAAAAAAGATGAGATTAAGAAGATATGTTATAATGAATTAGATGTCAACCATCCCAATTTCACCATTTGTAAGGTTTGCACGTTTTATGGCAACATGACGATGCTCTTTGGGAATTGAATTTAATAACTCATGCGTGGTTTGCTCATTCATATTGGCTCCTAGTTTGTATGCTTGGTTCCCATATTTCTCAACATAATTTCAGGTACAAAACCCACACAAAATCCATTATGATAATTAATGCCTAAAAAAGAGTACGATTTTAAGACATCTCCTGAGGATAAGATTTTCGGGAGCAATAAGACTGATCATCTGACCCAATCCGACTGGATGCGTTATGGATCTGAAGTGGTTTGAGGACTTACAAACAATGTTTGTGTTGGATAAGCAAATTCAATTCCTTCGCGTTCAAAAGCTTTAAAAATATCCAGGTATACCGCCTGCTGATTGTCCATATATATCGTATAATCCGGATCAAGCACATAATAAACCACCTCAAAGTTTAGGCTAAAATCGCCATATCCAGAGAAATGTGCACGATCAAACTGAAGTTTTGTTCTTTTATCAATGGATTCTTTTATTAAACCGGGAATTTCAGACAATTGTGCATGTGTAGTCTGGTAGGTTACTCCCAAAGAAAACACAATCCTCCGCTTTTGCATCCGTTTAAAATTATGCAACCTGGAATTGGTAAGATCTGTATTTGAGCATATCAACTGTTCCCCACTCAATGTCCGGATTCTGGTCGTTTTAATCCCAATATATTCAATCACACCGTTCTTATCACCCACCACCACAAAATCTCCAATCTCAAACGGACGGTCAAAAAAGATCACAAAATAACTAAACAAATCACCTAAAACTGCCTGAGCGGCAAGCGCAATAGCAATACCGCCTACTCCTAAACCCGCAATCAGGGTCGTCACATTGTATCCCAGGTTATCCATTAAAAAAATGATCCCCAGTATCCAGATAATCACATTGGCTATAACAATCAGTCCACCGGCCTGTTTCTCCTTACTCTCACTGTTTTCCTCACGCTGTATAAAAGAATAAACAAATTTTCGGAAAGCTGAACTAATGATCCTAAGCACGAAATAAGTAATAGCCACCAGATAAGCCACATGAATAACCTTATCGAGCTGATCAGAAAAATTAAGTGTAGACAACGCGAAATAAAAGGAACTGATATATAGCAGTGGAATGACCGAGCTCTCAACTATAGCAATTAAATAGTTATCCCAGGTCGTATTGGTCGTCAAAGCCCAGGCTTTCACTTTTTTCACCACAAAAAACTTAAACAATTTAATGAGCAGAAAAAGGCCAATCAATATTCCCGCAGCAACAATCCAATAGCGAACGGAATTACCCCAGAAAACATAATCAAAAATGGAATTTGGCTGAATGAAGTTTGAATTTTTCATAATAAAGTTAAGACAACATTCCCTGGAAAATGGAAATATCATCATGGTAAACACAGCTCCTTTATGCTGATATATCGGGGAAACCCCAGTAAGAAAAAAGATCATCAAGGCCATGCTAGAAAGAACAAATGTTCAAACGGCCCCAGGCAATGATCTGACGGATTGAAACAAAAGTACAAAAAATAAAATAAACAAGAATTTCAGCTCAGCCGGACATATAATTTCATGCTACACTTGGCGGAGCAAACGTTTGGCTACTTTACCGATAGTCAGACCTTGCACCAGTATAGAAAAAACAACAATAATATAAGTTATAAAAACAAACTCATCCCTGTGCATCTGCGGAGAAAGTGACAAAGCCAGTACAACTGAAATCCCTCCTCTTAATCCACCTCAGGTTAAAATAGCAATTGCATGTTTTTCAAAACGAATGTGTCTTTTCAACAAAAAAACAGGAAAAAGTACAGAAAGCCACCTGGCCAGCAGCGCCAACAGAATAGCCACGCAGCCTATAAAAAATACAACAGTATCGACCTTAATAATCAGCATTTCCAAACCAATCAGCAAGAAAAGTACTACATTCAGAATCTCGTCAATGAGTTCTCAGAATTTACCCAGATAATCCCTTGTCTGACTGGACATGCCCCCTTGTTTTGATTTATTACCGTAATAATTCCCGCAACTACCATAACCAGCGGACCGGAAACATGAAGGTGACCCGCCAGATAATAACCTCCCATTACAATTGCAAGGGTAATCATAACCTCTACCTTATAGTCATCAATAGAACGTAAAGCCCAGAAACCAACATATCCCAGCAAAGCCCCGAAAACAAGTCCGCCAATTGCCTCATGTAAAAACAACTCCCCGATCGCCAGCGCAGAAAAATCTCCCGTACGGGCTACTAATGAATATGACTACAGCAACCCCATCTTAAATAAAGATTCTCCGGAAATCTTCAATTCAAGTGATTCTGGAATTTTTGCGTAGCCAGCAAAATTGATAAGACCAGTGTAATGACCATAATACCTATAGTAGGCGGCCATTTGATAAAACGATGATTAAAGTAAGAAAAAACAGCAGCCAGTACAATGGTAATGGTGAGGCTTTCGTTAATATTCATAACCTAGGGAATCAACAACCTTAACGAATCTACCTTCAATCTTGTTTTTAGCCACTGATTGAGTTTAACACGATCTGCTCGTTTAACAGGCTTAGAAAATCCTGCCACCACCATAGTCAGTGTATCCTTACCGGGCTTATCCAGCCTGTCTACCACAACATTGGCAGCAGTATAATCTCGCATTTCCGGATAAAGGACCTTGAGTTCTGACCGGATATCCGGCAGTGGTTTTTCCAACAAAGACACCTGCGGATTGGAGACCTTAGCAGAGGAGTCCTTTTTAAAAACATCTTCCAGGATGCTGGCTTTGATTTGTGAAAAATCAATTTCCTGTTTTGCATTCAGTCCCTGGCGTATATTTAATTTCGTATGCTCAAGCCGATAAGCTTCTAAACTATTCCTGATAGAATCCATCCTGGAATTTGAAAGTTCATATCCGATTAGCAGCAAGTCTATTTCATTTCCCTTAGAACCGTTGTATTTAATTGACCTGTTGACCACCTGGGTATTTTTAAATTGAAACTGCTCGCTGATAAACCGCTTGGCATTATTCTCAAAAATACTTTTATCCACGATACCATAAGCCAGGTAAATACTGGGCAGAACTGCTATAGTAACGATAATCATAATGTAACGGCTAACTTTCTTTTCTGTTTCCTGATCTTCAAAATGCTTCTTCCCAAATCTTAAAAACCGAACGATCAGATAGGTACTGATACAAATAAATACACTATTGATAAAATAAAGATAAATGGCTCCAAGAAAATAATAAAAATTGCCTGAAGCCAGGCCGAATCCTGCCGTACATAAAGGCGGCATCAAAGCTGTAGCGATCGCCACCCCAGGGATCACGTTACTCTTTTCCTTGCGGGTTCCAGCCACTATTCCTGCCAGGCCACCAAAGAAAGCGATAAACACATCCCAGATAGAAGGTGTCGTCCTTGCCAGCAGCTCGCTCTGGGCATCATGTAAGGGGGTTAACCAAAAATAAACGGTAGAAACAACTACACTGATCAGCGTAGCAATTAACAAATTACGGAGACCTTTTTTTACCAATTCAAAATCATTGGTACCCACACCAAGTCCTATCCCCATAATTGGTCCCATCAACGGAGAAATCAGCATTGCACCAATAATAACAGCAGTAGAGTTCACATTTAATCCGATGGAGGCAATCAAAATGGCAAAAATTAGTGTCCACAGGTTTGCCCCCACAAAATCTGAATTCTTTTTGATCGAAAGCACTACATCATCTTCATCAGCCTTATCCAAATGCAGATCAAATCGCCTGGCAATAGATAATTTAATGATCCGAAAAAGTCTTCCTGTTTTTTTTTGCTGAGGTTCTGTCAAAATAAATTCGGGTTATAAATATGCAAAACAACAGCAAAAGATAGTCCAATTTCCCGAAACAATCAAAAGACAAATTTATCTGTTATCATTATAAACTGGAGATAATCTTGTTATACCTCAGCCCAGTTGATGAGCCTTGATAGCGAATATGCAAAAAGCCTCTGTGTGATTTGCACCCAAATATGCACCTCTTGGGCAAAGGAATGCGAAAAACATAAGAACAAACATTGCCAGGAATATGCAAAAGCGTGTAAAACCTGCGCCAGAGCATGCGAAAAAATGGCTGCCTAAACCAAACCTATCCCGCTAATAATAGCCCGTCTTTTGGGCTATTAAATAAATTTTGATTTAAACCTTTTACCAGTGCAACCCTCAAACTCAACAATTGATTCACCTTTGCATCAGTCACCGGACTTGAAATATTAATTGCCGCCATTACCTGAGGTATACCACTCCCTTTAGCATATGGTGCATAACGATTGACCAACCACCAGGCCAAAATAAAACATACAGGTGTTATAAAATGAATAGGTTAAGCTTCTGGAATGAATCTGCCATTCCAAAATATTTTGATTAATTTTAACCCAACATAGACCTTAGTGCTTACCAATTGGTATCAATTTCTCGTTTAGCTTTCATAAACCACCAATATGATTAACCATTATAACAATAAATATAAATTCACCATTAACAAACCGGTCTTCTATACTTCAATAATATTGATTTTATGCAGTCTTGTACTATGTGTGATCTTTCAACGCTCTTTGGAAACCTGGTTCAATAACACAAAATTTTTAATTACTGCAAATTTAGGTTGGTTCTTAATCCTTACGGTAAACTTTATCCTAGGGTTCTGCCTGTATCTGGCTTTCGGAAAGTTCGGCAAGATTCGGCTTGGGGGTGAAGACGCCGAACCAGAATTCAGCAACTTATCCTGGTTTGCCATGTTATTCAGTGCAGGAATGGGCATTGGCATTATGTTCTTCAGCATTGCAGAGCCAGTTTCGCACTTTACACAACCTCCACGTCCAGTGGGCTCTGATCCCGAGTTAGCCATTCAGGCGATGCAGTTTACCGCCTTACATTGGGGACTACATGCCTGGGCCATTTATGCAGTAGTAGGGCTTGCTCTTGCTTTTTTCTCTTTCAACAAGAAATTACCACTTACCTTCAGATCGCTGTTTTACCCCTTTCTGGGAGAACGTATACATGGCTGGTGGGGACATTCCATAGATATACTTTCCGTAATCGCTACCCTGTTTGGCCTATCCACCTCCTTAGGGCTGGGGGTACAACAAATGAATGCCGGTCTGAACTTTCTATTTGGCTGGGATATATCAACCACATTACAATCCTTAATCATCATTATCGTCACCTCTATAGCAACAGTCTCCGTTGTTTCTGGCTTGGATAAAGGAGTTAAACTCCTTAGCCAAGGCAATATGATCATGGCTTTTATGCTGATGTTACTCATATTTGCATTCGGTCCTTCCATATACTTACTAAAAGGATTCATTCAAAATACAGGAGCCTATCTTGCAAGTTTCATTGAAATAAGTACCTGGAATGACAGTTACCGGCAATCCGGATGGCAGAACTCCTGGACTGTTTTTTACTGGGCATGGTGGATCGCCTGGTCTCCATTCGTGGGAAGCTTCATTGCCCGGATATCAAAAGGAAGGACCATTAAAGAGTTCATTCTTGGTGTGTTAATCGTACCGGCCATTATCACTTTACTATGGATGACCATCTTCGGCGGAACGGCTCTTCATTTTATACTAGAAGGAGACCAAAGTCTAATAAAAGCAGTAGATTCTAATATTTCTACCGCTTTATTTGTTTTCTTACAAAAGATTCCTTTTACCTCCATTCTATCTGCACTTGCAGTACTTCTTGTGGCCTTTTTCTTCATTACCTCTTCAGATTCAGGTTCATTAGTGATCGACAATATTACCTCAGGGAATGCGGCCTATACACCACCACTGCAAAGGGTTTTTTGGGCATTTCTGCAAGCTATAGTTGCCATTGTTTTACTTTGGGGAGGGGGACTTGAAGCATTACAAACTGCAGTGATTATCGCCGGACTTCCTTTTGCAGTCATCATACTATTAATGTGCCATAGTTTGAAACAGGGATTACAGGAAGAGCTCAATAAAAACAAAAAGAAACTACGCTCTAAACAGGAAAAGAGCTATAAAGAAACCATAGCAGATCTTTTAGCCGAGCAAAAATAACTCATCAATAACGAAAAAACATGTCTTTAACACCTAAACTAAACATACTCGTAGGTCTTGACCTCTCAGAAATGGACAAGGTTTTGATTCAATACATCAAACTTTTATCACAATTATTACCATTAAACCAGGTCACCTTTTTTCACAACATCAAACAAACTGAACTCCCTGAATCATTTAAAAATCAGGAAAAGTTAAACACCATCGCCAATACGATTAAAAAAAAGCTTGCAACCACCATCCCTTCATTTATTGGTGATCAATTACCTCATGAGATTGAAGTCACATTTGAAGATTACTCGGAATTGCCTTTTATTAAAACAGCCAAAAGAAAGCACATTAATCTTGCGATCTTAGGCAATAAGCAAAACCTGGAAGGCAATGGAGGCTTGGCGCACAAACTAATCCGCATGCTTTCTTTCGAAACGCTTCTTGTTCCGGAAACCTACAACCCGGCACCCAAAGAAATTATTGGCGCCATAGATTTTTCCAAGTATACCAGCGTAGTGATGCAGTGGGGAAAACTCATTCAAAAACACAGCAAATTGCAGCAGCTATCTTTCCAACCATTACATATTTCAAAATTATCCTGGCAATTTTTCCCGGGGCTTTCTACTTCCGAGATTAAAGAACACACCAAAGCTGATATCAAAAGAAAGTCAGAAAAATGGTTAAAACTCTATCCGGGCTCTATTCCATTAAAGATAGTTCCGGCAGAAGATAAAAATATTGCTTCTGCCCTGATGTATTATATTAAACAACAAAAAGCAGACCTGCTGATTTTGGGGGTCCAGGGAGTAACCTCACTCACCACACTATTTATGGGAAGTGTAGCCAATGAAATCCTTCATTTGCAAAGCGATGCGTGTTTACTGTTTGTAAAACACAATATTGAAGAATAGATTCTCCCTTTAGTAGCATTCACATCCGACCTTCACCTCACTAAAATACGATAATTGGGGCTATAGACTTGGTTATTTCTTAGTGAATGTGGTAATTTACGTTCCTCCAACACCAAAATTTAAAGCAAGAGAATATGCCGGAAAGAATCCATGACATTTTAAGAAAAAAAATCTATATCATCATTTTCAGGTCAGACACACCTGCCGGAAAATTATTCGATATGGCTTTACTGGTAGTCATCCTACTTAGCATCCTGTCAGTTTTCCTGGAAAGCGTGGCCAGCTTCAGAAATGAGTATGGGACTTTAATTTACTCCCTGGAGTGGCTTTTCACTATCCTGTTCACCATTGAGTATGCCCTGAGAGTTTACAGTAGTCACAAACCCCTAAAATACATCTTCAGCTTTTACGGTTTTATTGACCTCATTGCCTTTCTTCCGACCTACCTGAGCCTGCTTTTTATGGGGACTCAGTATCTTGTAGTCATTAGAGCATTCCGCCTATTGCGTGTCTTCAGAATCATGAAGTTAACCCGTTTCATGTATGAAGGAAACATCTTGAAAAGTGCGTTAAAGTCCAGCATGTATAAGATCGTTGTCTTTTTAGCGAGCGTCATTACCCTGGTGACAATCATTGGCACCCTAATGTATATTATAGAAGGCGACAGCAGTGGTTTCACCAGCATCCCCATGTCCATTTACTGGGCAATCGTTACCATTACCACCGTTGGGTATGGAGACATATCACCTCAAAGTCCTCTTGGTCAATTCCTGGCCAGCATTCTGATGATCATCGGCTACGGCATTATAGCAGTACCCACCGGAATCGTATCAGTGGAAATGGCCAGAGCCACCGAAGAAGCAAAACACAAGTGTCCTAGCTGCCATTTTTTAATCCACAGTTCAAAAGACAGGTTCTGTTCGCACTGTGGCAAGCATCTGCATAACTAAAGCAACAAAACCGATAGCTTTATTTATCCATGTTAAAATAATAAGGGTTAGGCCCATAACTGGTAAGCTGCAAGGAAAAACCCTTTCGCTCAACATGGGTGACATTATTGGGCCGAAAAGACCATAAAAATCGGGCAAAGACACAATTCTGTAATTAATGTATATAAAATTATATACATTGAAGTCTTAAAAGAAATTCCCTAGTGCTTTTAAATTAAATTTTATATAATTGCAATTACAATATTCAATAATGAATATTCGGGATGTAGCGTAGCCCGGTATCGCGCCAGCATGGGGTGCTGGAGGTCGTGGGTTCGAATCCCGCCATCCCGACAGTTAGACTATTAAAAGTCGGTAAAACTCCTTTAATTGTATGATTAAAGTTTTTTTTGTTGCTATCCAAATTTACTTCATTCTGTTTTATCCGTATAATATCAATATAAATGTGCTTTATTTGGTGTCCTTTTTCAATTTTTAAATTGGGCTACAAATACTATATTAATTAACTGATAATCAAAACATATTGATGTTCATTTTAGCTTTTTCAGTGCCTTTTTTGCACCCCTTTTTCCAGGGGCACAAAAAGAGCAACCAGCGGGGCATTTATCCAACTAAAATGAATGGACATGAAAGCAATGAAAAACACATTTGGGGTTACTTTCTACCTGCGGAGGTACAAGGTCAACCAGGACGGAACGATGCCAATCTAGCCCCCATCCGGTAAAGCTGCCTGTCCACCCAGGGCATCAGCAGAATGATGGTCATATCAACAATGGTTAATATCAGTCGCAATGCATGAGCCAGTACATTTACTTTCAGCTGGTGCTGCAGCCATCGTACTCGCCAATGCAGTCTGCCACTGCCGTAAGTAAGGCTTCATACCGCTCGTAAAGCTCCGACAAGACCATCCGGTAGCTCCGCATCAGACAACAGCTCCTCCAGCTGCTGTAGAGCAGTAAGGAGACACTGATGCTGCTGATTGTTTAAGGCTTTCATCTATTTTGTTCTTTTAGCGTTTAATGGGGTGTCGCTTGCTGATGGCTTTCATGTATTGTTGATGATAAATTATATTAAATAAGGTATAAGCCTACTTTTGCTCCTTGTCGTATTCACACGTAGGCTTATACCCGGCTACTCTTTATTTATTGGAAGTATTCAGACAGATCGGTAATGGTTGCTATAGGGATACGATGTCGAGGTGTAGGAGATGTCACACTCTTAAAAGCATCAGAAATCAATAGTAACCTAGATTTGCCTGCTTCCGGTATAATACCTTTTCCATATCTCCCTTGGTTAGCTCGAAGTTCCGGATAGGTATTAGAAGAGGTTGTACCTCTAACATAAGGCACGTTGTCTGTTCCTTTTTCAACAAAATCAAAGGAATACTCCATGGTTTCATCGGTCAAGACAGGCAATTCGAAGCTGACAAATCTACCATCTGTAGGTATAGGGATCCGTATTTCAGGATCAACCTTATCTTCCGGTGTCGCTCGATTCGTGTTTTCCGTACCTTTCTTCCTTGTGTAGAATACTATATCTATTTCATTCCCACCAGTGAAGTAAAGAGTATTAGAGTTTGGGTCCGTATACTGTGTCTTAAATTGTGCTATAACCGCCATGTTTTTGGGATTTTTAGGTGGAGCAACTTCTAAACCGTCCGCAATTTCCGTCCCGTCAAAAAAGAAAGTCAACGATTGTTCGGCCACATCTGGTTCTATTTCATCGGTAATCAATACGAATGTTTCTCCAGATTTTCTCACTTCTAGTTGGCGTGTTTCATTTTCATTCAGCAAAACAGATAGGTTCCTATTGATTTTCGAAGAGCCTGTAAAAACCGGATTGCCATCGAGCAGAAATTCCAGTTCGCCCGACATGGCATACCCTTTTACGGTGTACTGTACCTGTTTGCTATATATCTTTCCGTTTTCGTAATAAATAGACAAAGATTGATTGAACGAGGCAGATGTTAACTTCTTAGATGTAATATTTCCCGAAGAGCCTGCTTCACGGATAAAAAGCTCTGGGTTTTCTGTGTCTGCTGTATTAAGCAATACTGTTCTTGCAAAACTACCCGCAGAATTTCCTGCAACGCTTACAACCACACTGTCTTTGTACACAAATTCCAGATCGCTTGTGGTAGCCCCATTAATTGTAAGTTTTATTACCTGCGGTGTTTCGGTATTAAACAGTTCATGTTTCTGGCATGCCGTAAAAAAAAAGATGCCCAAAAGCAATAGCACAAGGCTTTTGCCCGTAATATTATTATATGCTCGTTTCATTGTATTGTTCATTTTGTGGATTAAAAATTATAGGTAAGTGAGGTGCTGAACGTGCGCCCGAAACGTTGCTTGAACATAATCAGGTCTCCCTCTTCGTATTTATCCGTGAAGCCTTCTTTTAAGCGCATTGCATTGCTATTATCACCATTAAATTCAAAATCTGGGTTTCTTTCGTAGCTTCCGAAATTTCGGTAAATAGTAGATGCCGTATTGAGAATATTCCCTGCATTCAGCTTTACTTCCAGTCGTTTTTGCAGGAAACGGTAGCTGATTTGAGCGTCCAATTGCTCACGTGGCTGTTCGTATTGTATCTCATTGGGCACGTCGCTGACCATAACAGTTTTCAGTCCCGATTTATTATAGGCGATATTCAGTCCCAGACGATCGGCAGCATATTGCAAACCTGCGTTAAGCAGATAAGGGCTTTGCCCATACATAGAACGGTTCTGCTTCATTGTAACCTGTACCTGCCCGCCAGCTGGGTCATTCGGATCCTGAATGAGATAAGTGGATTTCAATTCGGATTTTTGCAGGGTAAGGTTACTATATGCCGTAAGGTTGTTCAACATTTTGTTGTCGTAAATAAACCCGAGGCTCTTCCGTAACTCAAATTCCAAGCCATACACTTTCGCCCAATCTGAACTTTTTAAGATAAAATTATAGGCACCCGACATCTCGGAAACTTGGTAGGTAAGTTCGGCAGGTTTATCAAACTTTTTATAGAAAACCCCGACCGACAGAATTTCGCCTAGCTCCGGAAACCATTCAGTCTTGAAATCCCAACTATCAATACGGGTACTGTACAGGCCATCGCTCCCGTACATACCGCCGAGATAAGGACTGTACCTGAAGAATTGGCTGTTGTCCATCATTTCGGGGCGCACCATGCTGCTGGAATAGGCAGCCCGCAGGTTGAGCGCGGAAAGGGGGCTGTAGGTCAGGTTTGCAGAGGGCATCAATTGCCATCTTTTTTCCGGTTTGAGGGTAAAAAGGCTTCCAAATTGTCCCGTTTTACCATTTAAAGCGTTATTAAGCTCCTTATAATCGTAATACTCTGCCCTAATGCCCCAAACCAGGCGCAACTGGTCGGTAAAGCGGTTGTCCAGCATCAGATAACCAGCGTGGTTCTTGCTCTTTCCCTCGTAGTAATCTGTGTACCAGGGCATAAATAGAAAACCCTGTGCACCCATATTTTCCGGCTTGATCGCCTCGCCAATAGGCAAGTACAATAGACTGTCCTTAATGGTCCCCAAAGGCTGCATCGCCATCGATACGGACTGCCACTCGAACTTGGCTTTCTTTTGTAAACCGAAATAGCCTGCCTTTACCGTGTTGCTCAGCGTGCCCAGCTTAAATGGCAAGGTTGCCGCAACGTTCCACGAATAGTTTTGTTCGCTGTTGTGATAGTTCTGTCGGGAAATCGGTTTAATACGGGGTTCTGCTAAACTGGAGTAAGTGTAAAAGTAATCATACTCCGCACTAACCTGCCGTAATATCTGTTCGGCAATGCCGAGATCTTTTTCCTTCCGATCCACTGCGGTACGGGCAAATTCCCATTCCAGCTTTACCTTGTTCAGTTGGTGTTGTCCCGCCAGTTTGTTCTGCAACAGGGTGGTATAGGTTGGATCGTCCACTTCCTCGATGAGATTGGGCTTCTGCATGCTCGTAGCCTCTGGCCATAAAGGCATATTGTCATTATAGCCCAAAGTGCGAACCAACGTATTATCGAATATGCGGGTATAAGTGTTGCGAAGACTGAATTTATGCCTGCGCACTTGCAGTCCCATGTTCAGCAGACCGCCCCAGGTGGTGTTGAAACCGAACGAGTTGCCTGTGTTATTTCCGTCATCGTGCCAATTTCCTCGCCTCGTTTCTTCAATATGGTTAATCTGCTGATGGTTACGGTAGCTTACCGAACCGGTAAAACCGAATTTGGTGGCACTGTTTGCCGTATCCAGCGTGAAAAGTCTGCCAATGGTAAACTGGTAGTTCTGTGATGGTGCGGCAGTATAATTATAGACGCTAAAGTTATCGTTGACGAAACGCTTGCTCTGCTCGGTAATCCTGGCTTTTTCCTGGCTGAAATCAAGTCCCAAAACAGGAAACAGATCCTTTGGAAAATCACGCCTGCCGTCATCAAAAGCAAGGTAATCATATTTGCCCCTCTTGTGACTCAAAAAGTCCTCGCCCGCACTTTGGTCATTATAAGACACACCTGCCGAAAAGCTCATAAAGTTTTCATTGGGGATGTCTTTGGTGTTGATCTGTATCAGACCGCCTCCAAAGCTAGCGTTCATATCGGGCGTTACGGTTTTGTTTACCACGACGTTTTCTACCATGTTGGAGGGGATGAGGTCGAAAGAAAAAGTACGGTTCTGTGCTTCGGTGCTAGGCAGTACCGTACCGTCTAGCATGGCCGAATTGTAGCGTTCGCCAATACCACGTACCAGTACAAACTTATTGTCCATAGAACTTACGCCGCTGATACGCTTTAGACTTTCTCCGATGTTCTTATCGGGGGTAGCGGAAATCTGTTCAGCAGATATACCGTTACTTACCGAAGCCCTATTTTTTTGTTCGGCATACAGCCCGGCAATGCTCTCTTTTTTGTAGCTTCCGGTAACAACAACCTGGCTTAGCTGGTTGGTAGCAGTATTCAGTACAATGTTAAGGCTCGTCAATTCACCGGGCTTAACTTCTACCCCCGTGATGCGCTTGGTCTGGAAAGAGATGTAGCTAACCTCTATGGTATAACTACCGGGCGGAAGGGAGAAATTGTACTTACCGTCTACACTGCTCTGTACCGACTGGTTGTTCTGCACAATTTTAACAGTTGCGCCGGGGAGCGGTTCGCCACGGTCGTCTACTACCTTACCGGAGATGTGGCCGGGTTGTTGGCGAACCGGAGCAGCATTAGGACTGCCCGTTGTACTACGGGAAATCTTCCGGATAGTAACTATTTTATTTTTGACCATATAATCAAAAGGAAGATTGGCAAAACAGGTAGACAATACTTTTTCGATATCCGCATTTTTGACATTTACCGATACTTTCGATACGCCATCAAATATTTCGGCATCATAAAAAAAGTCGTATCCCGTTTTTTCACTTATTTCTTCCAGCAAATCTGCCAGGGACACGCTTTGCTTATTTATGCTGAGTCGCTGTCCGTAGGTCGCTGCGCTTAACTGTACCAGCAGGCAGGTCATAAGTACCATGGTGATTTTCATAACACGCATGAGTTGATAAAAATTCATATTTTTGTTGAATAATCTTTGTTGTTTTTAAAATTGTGCAAGCATTTTTTTGAATGACGTTGATTATCGGGCGGAAGATGTTCGAGCATCTCCGCCTCTTTTTTTATCTAGGCCGCCGTGTAGGGTAATTACTTTTTCACAATGAGCCTCCTTTCCTTAAGCTGTACATGTATTTTATCGGTGGCGGAAATCATCGCTATTACCGCTGACAGGGGCTGGCTTCTGGAAACCTTTCCCGTAAACTTCATTTCTCCCAGTTCTGGCCGGCATTCTATGTCAATATCGTACCACCTCGATATTTTGCGCAGGATGCTCTGCAACTCTTCCCTTTGGAACACAAAGTTGCCGTTTACCCAGGCAAGGTCCTGCTTCATATCCGCTTCATATACTTTTACCGTCTTTCCTATGCTTGCCTGCTGGCCGGGCTTCAGCATGGTGTAAGCCTCCTGTATTACAGATTTCAGGCTTACGCTTCCTTCTACCAGTGTGGTGCGCTGCTCGGCCTCATCGGCATAAGCATTCACGTTGAAGGTAGTGCCCAATACCTGTATTTCCTGCCTGTCGGTCTCTACAAAAAACGGAATGCGGTTGTTTTTACCGTCGGTTACTTTGGCTATTTCGAAATACACTTCACCAGTCATCTTCACCATGCGTTCGGTGCCGGAAAAACGTACTGGATAGGTTAGCGAAGAGGCCGCATTCAATAAAGCCCTGGAGCCATCGGGCAGCGTAACACGGTACTGGCCTCCATTGGGCGTTACCACGCTGTTGTAAGCACCAGTGTTCGTGGATGCATTTTCCTTAACCCGGTAAACAATTTCGCCTTCCTGTGTTTTTTCTATCTCCAGACCTTCCTGCACCGCAATCGGCCCTTTCTCGACTGCCGAGAGGGCGACTGTAGAACCGTCTGAAAGAGTCAGCAGGGCTTTATCACTACCGGGAAGTATATCGTTTTGCTGCCGGGCAAGAGTTGCCTCAGGCATCTTTAACTGGCTGTTATAGCGGAGCAGTACAGTACCCCCAACCAACAACAGAATGGCCGCAGCGATTTTTATCCAGGATGGCACCTGATTTAAAAACCTGATTTTCCCTTTCGGGTATTCTGCCGGAGGAAGCTGTAAAACAGCCGCTTTCTTTTGGTCGAGCTCCCGTTTAAATTTTTCTAGGTTACTATCTGCTGTATCTGACCTTACACCAGGCCCCAGTTGATCCCATACTTCCGCGATGCAGTGTTCCACATATTCCTTATCAACACCCATGGAAAGGTACAGTTCCACGAGGTCGTTTTCATACGGAAGGCTCTCTCCCCTGAAATAGCGGATGAGTGTTTCTATTGCCGGCCGGTTCATTTTATCCATCGTTTTACGGGCGTTGTAATATACCCTCATCATAAACAATGAAAAAGTTGGCCTTAGCCACTAGATAAAAAGTACGATTTCATGATTTGTTAATACACAGAGGTGTTCGGTTAACATTTAATTAACCTAAAAAGAGGCAGATAAGCAGGTAATCAAACAAAAAAAAGAGAAGAAAGCGGGCCAGTGAGGGCGAAAACGAGCAGCAGATTGGGCCACTCTTTCAATTCTTCACGAAAAATCTTGAGTGCTGCGTTCATGTGGTTGCCTACAGTATTGATGGACAAGCCGGTAGCATCGGCAATTTCCTTTTGGGCCATGTCCTGTTCCCGGCTCAGCTGAAATACGGTTCGCTGTCTTGGGGTTAGTTTGTCCAAAGCCGATTGGTATTTACTGCGAAGTTCCTGTAAGGTAAACTCGGGATGGGCTACCATACCCAGTTCCACCGTATCGATGATTTCTATGGACTCTGTTACCATGACCCGTTTTCTGGCATGCGCCACAATTTCACGGCGCAGAATACCGAAGAGGTATTCGTCCGGCCTAGCTATATAGATAACCCGATATTTATGCTGCCACAACTTTAGGAAAGCGTTCATGACCAGTTCTTCGGCATCTTCCCGCTCTCGTACCATTTGCAACGCAAAGGCATTCATTTGATAGAAATAGTGATCCACAACACTTCTGAAAGCCGATTCATCGCCTTTCAACCATTGCTCCATGTATCTGTCTATTCCCTGTTTTGCCATATCGGAGGGTGGAATTCCGTCACAAAATTAGCTAATGGAGCCTTTGGTTATAGATTATGTTTTTGTTAATAAATTGTTAATCATGAGGCACTTACATGAACCTTACCTAGAAGGCTGTCGGGCTTAGCTAATTCTCGATGCTCGAAAAAAGGAAGTGCTCATTTTTTCGAGCATAAATTTGAACATTTGTCTGTTGTTGCGTTGTGATTCTATGTTGGAACAAGTTTGGATTGATCCTATAAACAATAAGTTAAGACATAAAAAAACCGTAGTAAAATTTCTTGAAAAATTTCACTCCGGTGAAGTGCTCCTCGACGGACTAAAATCAAAAAATTTCATAGAAGATCTGAATTTCAAGCTGAAGTATAAACGCTGATGGAAAAAGAAAAACATCTAGAAACATATCAGTTAATAAATATGGCAGGAAATAGTTTATTAGAAAGGTTTTTTTCGATAGAAATCTTGTAATGGATTTTGAGTATCAAAAACATCTTTTCCCTACTAGGGATAATGTAAAACAATGCGAAAAGTTGTGATTTTCTCTAGTAGGGTAATTCGAGCGCTAAAAAGGATAAAACTAATCGAAGATTACCGACTAACCGAACTATTAAAATTTCCTCAATTTGGCGTTCCTGGGTAAGGGTATCTGGCTATTCATAGTCTCTGATTATGTCTTCCAGATAGTGTTCCAGCTGATGGTCCATATATTCATCATATTCAGTTTACTTACGCTTCAGTGGGTATTTCGCCAAAAGTTCACCGAAATGTATACCTAGCGAAATGAATTAACATACCGCTCTGCTTTAATCCAGGTGATGCAATCGTCGATCCATTGCACCCGTGCCTGCTTGTTGTTCACGCCGTAACCATGATAGCCCTTTTCGTACAGAAACAATTCCACAGGCACATGATGCTGCTTAAGCGCCGCAGCGAAATACAGACTGTTTTTCACGTCAACAATTCTGTCATCCATTCCTGAAGTCAGGAATGTCCCTGGCGTTTGATCAGTAACTTGTAGCTCATTGGAATACTCCTTGATTTGTTCCACGGTAAAATCAGGTCCTATCAGCCTCATTCTGGAGCCCTCATGTGTCAGCGAATCCGCGAAACTGATCACAGGATAAACCAGCACCATAAAATCCGGCCGTAATGAAGTTCCCTTGGAGTTTTTCAGGTCAGTTTTATTAAAACGAGTCCCTACCGTTGACACTAGGTGCCCTCCGGCGGAAAAACCCATAATACCCAGTTTAGCCGGATCAATCTGATAGATTTCGGCATTTTCTCTGACATACTGGACAGCCCGCTGCGCGTCAGTTAAAGGAACGATATCTTTATGCTCCATATAGGCTGAAACGGGCACCCTGTAATCCAGCAAAAAAGCCGTGATACCAGCTGCCTGCAATTTCTTACAGGCCGGCCCGCCTTCCGTTCTATTGGCACGGCCTCCATAGGAACCGCCCGAACATACAATCACAGCCGTACCTTTAGCTAAATCTTTTTCAGGTTTAAATACCGTCAGTCTGGGCACTTCGCCACCATTTTTGGAAAAAGGGATCTGTCCATCTGGGTACAAACTTATCACCTGTTGGGCATTCGCCGTAAAAGAAAAAATACATAATAGTCCGGCTAATAGATATTGAATTCTGATCATCATTAAATTTATTAAAATGTACTCCTGTTTTCATTTGTCTCTGCAATTCCATGGAAATCATTTCAGTTTCTTTTTTAAAACACAGGCAATACCAGCTAGGATCACATAAGTCCAGCCCATCGGTAGTTTCCTTTACTATAATTTTATATATCAAAGTATTGAAACAGCCAAATCAATTGACCGTTACAACAGTTGCGACAGCTCGTTGTTTTGCCCCATCAGGGTTATTATTACTTTGTGAATCAACTTCCCCACCTTTAATCAGTGGTTGTCCATTTATGAGCATGCAGCTCGAACCACCTCCGTCAAAATGGATGACATCATAGCAACCAAGTTTCACCAATTCCTTTCCAACTTCCTCCCAAGTATAACCTGCCAACCCATCAAATCCATTGCCTTGATTTACGTATATAATCATTTTATTATCACTAGTTAACCCCACTGCACTTCTGGGCCTGGAAACTGATCCATCTCCAGTTATTAGCTCTTTTTTCATATCTTCAAAAGACACTACCCTACCATCTTTTGCTGCTATCGGACCTGCACCACATGCCATAAATGCTTTCCAATTGCGTCCCTCTACAGGAAAAAACAATGATGGTTTTGGTAAAGGAGCTTCCCCCTCAATATTTGCTGCAGGCTCTGGATATGCATATGTTGGAGCCTGAACACCATCTGTATAAACCCAGTTGATTTCCAATGGGCCATTTCTCTCCATACCTATAGCAGATCTTGTCATATAATAAGTTTTCCCTGATCGATCTGTCGAACTCGTATTATGCCTTACAGTTACACCTTCTTTTATCAAAAGACTTACCCCGTAAGCTCCTTGTGTTGTAGAATAAGTAAAATACCCGGAATTAATAAGTAAAGCAGGCTTTTGATCGGCAGGTAACTGTTCATAAAAGGACGAGGGGGTTTTAACACCTGTAGCTTCCCCAATAATCTTGAATTTATAATTCTTTGAGAGATCTACGATAGCCATATAGGCAATTCCTTTCTTTCCTTGTATAAAGGTACTTTTATATAGCTTTATATGACTGGGCAAATCTCCAAATGACTTTTCTTCAGACCAACCATTAAGATCTCTGGGTTTTGATTCTACAGTAATCGTATATACCTGTTGATGTGTATTATTATTTATTTTTAGTGAATAATATGTACCCGGTTCATCACTAGGGAATATACTTGTGATACCGACTTTGCTAGCGAAGTCAAAATCTAAGTGTAACTTTTTAATTTCTATTGGGCGATCAACATTTATAAATATTTTTTTATTCAGATCATCTATTTTTATAGCCGCATTTGGATAGTTTTTAACTCTTATATTGTTTATTGGCTTTTCCACAGGCTTCTTGGTATTTATCTGTGCAGATTGGGGCATTTCTTCTGCGGTTTTGGTCTTGCTACACGAAGCAACAAATAAAACAGCGAACAATAAAAGCATTTTAATTACAATATTATTTTTCATAAGTATATATTTTTTATCGGTTATGAAGCTATCACAAATATGTTTATTGCTGTTTTTCAAATTATATCTCCATTACTGATTCATCGCTATTTATTTTAAATCAGCGATCAACACATATTCAAGAGAACTCCGGATAACTTTATTTAAAAAGTATATTCCCCAGGCGACAATTCGATTAAGGTATAATCTTTATCATCCGGAAGATAGCGTACTTTTATCTTTTTCTGAGACATAGCTAAACCATCCGCTTTGGGTATCCTCAATAATGCTGTCGTATTGGCTGGGACAGTGATTTCAAGTTTTAGTTTACTACCTTCCCTTTGCCAATGGCTCTTAATCACTCCTGAAGGTGATATAAATTCTGCCTTCGCCCATTTTATATCTGTATCTGTTGCTTTTGGTACGTGGATGGCAAATGTTTTATATCCCGGAGACAAGGGCTTTATTCCAGATAGACCATCGATATACCAAGCTCCTGGATAAAGAAAAGAACTATGCAACAAAGAGTGACCCTTGAGATCTTTTTCCCACATTTCCCAGATAGTAGTAGCATCATTTGCTCGCATATATCCCCAACCTGGATAACTTGTTTGTCTCAACATGCTATATAGTAAATCGTTTCGATTTATAGAGCGCAAGTATTTAAATAAGATGGCACCTCCTGTGATACCGGCATGAATATGACCTCTACGCTTGATTAAGATTTCCTGCTCGATTTGTTGAAGTACACTTTTTCTGTGCTCTTCTTTCACTACCTGAGCCAGCAATGCCAACGATTGATTGGCCATGGAACCATCTGCATAGGTATAAGTATGGTTATTAAAAAACTTGAGGTTAATTGCTTCAGAAGCCCTGTCTGCCTGATCTTCCCATATTTTTCTCTGCTCTTCGTACCCGATTTCATCAGCGATCAAGGCTGCTGTACGGAGATTATATACACGATAAAGATTATTAAAGCAGATATTTTCCGGCTTCTTGTTGTTCATGCCTTCAGCTGTCGCGTTGGGCCATAACCAATCTCCCAAGAAATCCCAATCTCCGCCATAGGGCATCAACAAATTGTCTTGCACATGAGCATCCAGAAAATTTAACCATCCTTTTATTAGGTTAAAGTTTTTTTCTAAGATTTCCTTGTCTCCGTAGTGCTGATAATAAGTCCAGGGGAGAGTGACGACAATGCCACCCCAGGCAGGGCCGCCTCCTCCCCAATAAGTAGGAGCAGTATGTGGAAGTATACCTGTATTGAATTTACGGCCACTTCCCGGCTTTTTTCTTACCCAGTCAGGATTATTCATATTCCCCACCATAGATTCGCTCCCCTGTACATCCTGCCAGTCTTCCATCCATTTAGCATAAAAAGGTGCCATCTGGTAATTAAGCAGTCCCGTTTCACTGGTAGCATGTGCGTCCCCCCCATAGCCCATACGTTCGCGTTGCGGACAGTCTACAATCATTCCTCCTAAAGACAAGTTGTTAAAAGTCCACAGTGTACGCTCATATATCCAATTTTGCAGACTATCTGAACAGACAAAACTACTGGCTGGGGTGTATCCTGTTCGAATAGCCCAGCCTTTGATATTCTGAAGGAATGGTTTTGTCTCAGCTCCCTTTATTGTAATCCAACGCCCAGAACTATAATTAAATCTGTTTTTAAATGTTCCTCTCCCAGATGGCCCTAAGATATATGCACTTCTATTCCTAAAGGTCATCTCCTCTTGACTACGCTCAGAAAACAAAAAGTCAATTCTTTTACCTGGAGTTCCCTTAACATCAAGCTGAGTCCAACCTGCAAAATTCACCCCCATGTCTACACGATAATCACCATTGGACAATCTCTCAATCGAAACAGGTTTTATTTCCTGAAACAATATATTCCCTTCTACTTGTTGAGATGACAGTTGAAGTTTAGGGTAATAAACGCTTGCATTTTTCCAGGACTGCTGGTCATAACCTAACTGATTCCAATCTGGAATTTCTAGATTAGCATCATATATTTCTCCACCAAAGTTACGAGGAGTCCAATTGCCCAATAGTTTATTAGGACTTGGATGGGTCTTCCAACTTTCATCAGTTTTAATAATTGCAATGATTTCCTTTGAGGTGTTGTAAAGTGTTGCCTGTGCACAAACAATTGCAGCTCTTGGTCTGTCATTTGTTGCGTAAGGCGCATATATCGACCAACCTGTTCCCAACCAAAAAGCTATCGTATTATTTCCTTCGTGCAAGGATTCACTAATGTCATAAGTTATATATCTGGCTCTTTTACTGTGGTCGGTTGCCACAGGAGCAAGTATCGGATTACCTATTTTCCGGCCATTGACATACAATTCATGAAAACCAATCGATGCGACAAAAATATGTGCCTGAGATGGTCGTTCATTGAGATGAATATCCTTTCTAAACCAAGGATCATATAAATTACAATCAGACTGATTTGCATCAAATATTTCAGATGTCCCTATCCAATTGGCCTTCCAGTCAGCATTAGAAAACAGTCCTGTAACCCACTTTTTTATATTGCTATATTGGGATATTCTCCCTTTCTCATCTTTTACTGCAACGCACCAATAATATCTTCTATCAGGGTGTAATTTTTTTCCAGCATATACAATATGTTGTGTTAAATTTGACTCCACCCAGCCGCTATCCCAGGTTTCACCTTGATGCCTGCTAAGTGCTAAAGAGTCCTGATGAACTAAAATTCTATAGGCAGTTTGTCGCTGTCCGTAATGTTTTCTGTTTGTTGCATCAAGCAGCCAACCCAATCTAGGTTGCGCACGATCAATTCCAAGGGGATCTACCAAATATTCGCATGTCAACTGACTTGGGGATATCGATGCCAAAGGACTTGCTGCCAACAGACTAATCTGGTAGCAACAAATCTTTATAAAAAGAATAAAACTAAATTTGAACATTATAATTTCCTTTACTGGCCGTTCGCTTTCCCGTAGACTGCAATTTCGGCTAAATGACTATATTTCTGGGGACCAGCGGTCATAAATATTCTAAGATATCTAGCTGAAATTGCTGTCTTTGGCACAAAAACCTGAGGCGCATCTACATTTGCAAAAGTGAAACTTCCGTGGTCAGACCAGTCTATGCCATTGTTACTACTTTGGATGGTAAATGTGCTGAAATCCTCTAGGTTAAATCGTCCAGTACGAGCAGTAAGTTCTATTTTTTCGATGGCAACACCTTTCTTCATGTCATAGGCTAACCAATGGGGAAAGGGAACCATAGTGCCGCTATGTTTACTGTGCCAGAAAGTATTGACATCTCCATCAATTGTTTTCTCTGGAGGAGTTACCTGAGCTACACTCTCCGAACTACTTGCCGTAACGGTCCATAAACTAGGATCTAGCATTATGGATGGATCTCGTGTATCTAAATCAACACTAAAAGTATCTATACTGAGCTTATTAGGTAAGAACAAAGCTTGATATTTATATCCTGAAGAGGAGGTATCAAAGTTGCTAATTAATGAACTGGTTTCTGTGGCCGGAACTACAATAGATTTTTCCTTACCTTGGAGATCTTTATAGATTACACGGGTACCTATCATTCCATTTTGGTAGTCTGCTATGCCCCAATTTATAGACAATCCTTTGTTTTCTATAATTTTGTCATTTGTAATTATACTGTTAGACAGATATGAACTGTAAGTATCTCCAAAGACAATCCCTTGTACTTCCAAAGGAACAGAACGGCGCATCTCTCTATCATAAGTATGGATGATAAAACTGTAATTCCCTTCACTTAAAGGTTGTATGTTTAAGGATAATGAATCTTTTCGCTCTGTAATATCCACCTCGATAGAATCCTTGTAATTATTCCAAAATACACGAATCTTGTTTACAGAAGGATCTTTGGTATTTCGCCAACCTAAAACTACACGATTATGTCCCGAGTGGGCAGTAATTGATTGTATTTTTCCAGGATATTTAGATCCGTTTGGAACTACATGCTCTGCATAGATATCATGCATGTCCTTACAGCCCAATATACAGATCGATATAAACAAGAGTAGATATCCAAATAGTTTTTGTCTCTTTTTCATCTTATTTTTTTGATTGTCCAAACAATGATATTTCAGCAATGATGATTTGACCTAGTGGAGAGGGGCCATTATAGGTCTCCAGGGTTCTAAAGCGTATGAAACGGACAGGAATCCATGGATTGGGAATCTCATTTGTAGGTATAAACTCGAAGGATTCTCCTTTTACATTGGCATAGGCGCGATCTTCGGCAGTGATTGGTCCAGTTCCAGAAGGCTTTACAGATTCGAATCTGCCTAATAGAGTCCAATCATCACTTGTAAGCTCATCTTTTGGATTTAAGCTATTAGATCCATATATCTCGAATTTTTTGACCATGCTTCCTGTATACTCATTACGTATCCTTTGATGTACATTAATACGGCTTAATGTTACACTTTGCTTTATGTTAACCGTAAATGTTTGGGGCATAGGAGAAGTATGAGTATTCGCAAAGATATTGGTATTTTCAGCGCTAGTTATTCCATCCCACAACCCTGTTATTGCATACCTATTGGCATCATTTTCTGCAGGTAAATAACTATCTGAAGCAAGATTGAACACCCCGTATGGCTTAGGAATCATGTATTCAAATAATGGCGTCAATGTGTTAACTACTGTATCTGAAGTATTGCCCCAACGGTCTCTAATATAGGCGCCTACTTTTACAGGTGCTGGTTTCAATCCTGTATGGGAAAATATACCTTTACTATTTTTGCTGTAAAATGTTTGCAAAGCAGCCCAGTCGCCATTATTTAGACTATCAACAAGCAAACAATATGCAAAGTCTCTTTGATTGGGATTTTCAAAATGGATGCGGACACCACCGAAACCCTCAGTTAGTACAAGGCTTTTGAATGCTTCATTTACCGGAGCCTCTTCAGGATTCACCCGCACAACCAGTGGCTCAGAAGGCTTTTCATTTCGTCCAATACTATATAGTTTAACAGTATATTCTCCTCCTTTTGCAAAACCATCCAACAATAAAGAGTCTGTATAGAGGGATGCTTTTGTCTCTCTTTTTATACCAGTCCTTATTTCATACTCAGCTTTAACATAAAGAAAGTTTTTATCATCTGGTACCTGATAATATAACACGGCTCTCCCCGGTAGATTTTTAATTGTTACATTAGTCACCATCTTTGGAGCAGGTAAGGAGCTATCGATGGGGATCGATAGCTCCTCCTCTTTGCAGGAAAACAACAGCATAAGAGCGAATATTTTAATCCAAAATAAATTTTTCATCATGAGTTTTTTTTATAATTCAAGATTATTACCATCCAACATTCTGTACCAGATTGTTGTTAACAGTTAAGTTCGAAAGCCTTATTGGCCAGAAATAGTCCTTAGTAGTAAATGTCTGTTTTGCAATTAACACCTTTCTATAAAAGTCTTGAGGGGCTGATTGTGTCAAATCCCAGGCTTGGATTGGTAAATTATAGTATTCTGGGGCTGTCTTCCATCTCCTTATATCCCAATACCGATGGCCTTCGAAAGCCAATTCGTTGAGCCTTTCCTGGTGAATAATCTGTCGTAGGCCATTCTGTGATCTGAATTTATTAGGATTGAGCGAATAGTTAGTCCACGCATCTTCTACGTTTGGTATGCCTGCACGATTCCTCACTTTATTTAAATATACAATTGCTTTACTTCGGTTAAGTTCATTATCGCCAGCCTCATTTGCTGCTTCTGCATAGAGCAAGAATAAATCACTCAATCGTATCAAGGGCCAGGGGTAGGATACCATCGAATAAGATGTTGCACTAAGTGTGGTGTTTTGGAAATGAACATATTTCTTGATATAATATCCTGTAATTGGTCCATCATCCGAACCTCTTTTTTGATTACTCTGCCCTCTTCTTGCAGCTACCGCATACAAAGTTGTAGGGTTAGCATCATTAAAAATTCCCTCGCCATACCAAATACCTGTATCAAAACCTAAATAGGCATAAAACCTAGGTTCTCTATCAAAATGCATATTTATAGTTTGGGCTCCCTCTCTCATATAGCGTCGGTAAGCAGCTCCTACATTTTGTATGTCATATCGGTTATTATAAATCAGTGTTTTATCATCAGCAAGAGGTATCCCATTTTTAGTATAAAATTGCTCAGCAACTTTAATAGGAGCACCGATCAAATTTTTAAGAATCGGAATATCAGGATAACGCGGATCGAAACGAGGAACCGAGACTTGCTGCGTAAAGTTGTGAACGCTTTGCGTATTCGCCCAAATGATATCATCATTCCATTTTTCCGCGAATGCATTGCGTAAAGTAAGCTCTTGCAAGGTAACTGCTGAAAGGTTAAATTGAGGATTTCCGGGATAGGTATATAATTTCATTCCCAATTCGTTTTCACACAATTGAATAGCCTGTTCGCAAGCTACTAAAGCTTTCTCCCACTTGCTAACCTCCTTGGTTTGATTGAACAATTGGCGACCATCTTTATTCATCAAAGAAGCTTGATCGGTATTGCCATTAAAAACCGGACTGGCAGCTGTAACCAAAACCTTGGCTTTAAAAGATACAGCTATTGCTTTAGTGATACGTCCTAATTCTTCATTAGGATTTCTTACAGAAGAAGGCAGAACTGGTATGGCTTCATCTAGTAATTCAACAATGTAGCTAAAGCATTCATCAACGGTGTTACGTTGTACCTTAACCTCTTCTATGCCTGCATCTATAGGTAAATTTTTACGTATAATAGGTACAGGACCGTACATCTTAACAAGATAAAAATGATAATATGCTTTTAGGAATTTGACTTCAGCAATCCATTGATCTCTCTCCCAAGCTTGCAAATCTGCTACATTGTTAATGTTATCCAAAAAGATATTACAGTCTCGCAAAGCAATATAGAGCCCTCCCCAATGATCTATCAAAGGACTCGAAGAGTTTTGTAAACCACGAGCAATATTGAAAGCTGCAAAGCCGAAAGCTGGAAGATTTGCATTTTCTAAATTCCATAGTTCATCACCTCCCAATAATCCCGGGTCTGAAGAAAGTTGGCCCTCTTTGGGCATATACGAATAACAGGTATACAAGAATTTTTGAGCCTGGTTTCGCATTGTAAAGGCATTTTCCAATTTACTTACCCCATCAGGTACGACATCCAGATAGGTACAGGAGTTAAAAGACCCCATAATAAACAGTATAAAAAATATAATGTTTCGTATTGATTTTTTGTTCATAACGGTGCTAGTGGTGATTTAAAATTGAACATTGATGCCAGCATTGAACACGCGCTGTAAAGGATATCCAAGTCCATTCCCAGCCATTTCAATATCCCATAGTTTGAATTTACTAAACAGTAGAAGATTAGTTCCACTTAAGTAAATACGAAGATTCTTAGCCTTTAACCTTTGTTTCATCTTATCCGAAAGGGTGTACCCTATTTCTACTTGTTTTAATCGGAGAAATGTTCCGTCTCTCATAAACCAAGTATTACGGGGCACGTTATTGCTATTTATTTCAGTACTTAATCGTGGCCAAAGTGCGTAGATATTTTGCGTCTCCTCACTCCAGTAATTGTCTGCATAAGCCTTCAGCAACTGGGTCTCATTTTGAAAAGGGCTTGTATTACCTGCATCGATCCAAAAGGATTGGTTTGCGACTCCCTGAAAGAATGCAGAGATATCAAACTGCTTATATCCCATTGATAGACCAAAACCATAAACAATTTCAGGTACGGTAGGATTACCTATCGCAACGCGATCTAAATCATTTATTTTTCCATCTTTATTGATATCCGTATATTTGACATCCCCCCCACCATATTTAGAATTACCTATTTGCTGAATCGGTGAATTAAAAGCTTCATTATCATCCACAAACAGTCGCTCAGCGACATACCCCCATTGTTGGTTGATAGAGTGCCCCACTCGCGAGCGCCATGGTTCATTCTCATATGCAGGCTCTTCATATACATTATAGGTACCTCGTGCATAGGTGAAATTAGCGCGGGCGGATGTCCAGAATCCTGAATTCCAGTTCTGTGTGTAATCCAGACTTACATCTATGCCTTTTCCTTTCGCTTCGCCTACATTCGCACGTTGTACCGCCTGCAATCCCATAGTACTAGGTATAGATGACCTACTCATAAGTATTTTTTCACGCTTTTCAGTGAAGTATTCGGTTACTAGGTTTACTTTATCAAATAACCCTATTTCTAAGGCTAAATCTCTCTTGCGTGATATTTCCCAGCTAATCTCAGGGTTAGCATACCTAGATATTGAAATACCATTTAAGCTACTGTTCATGTTTTGACCAAAATAGGCAGCTCTACCGGCATTGTTCATATTCACTTCCGAGAGATAAAAGAACCTATCTGCTGCGCTACCAATATTATCATTACCAACTAAACCGTAGGATCCACGAAACTTAACCTTTGAAAATATAGGGCGGAGCTCTTCCCAGAATTTCTCGTTTGAGACATACCAGGCTCCCCCTATTGAAGGGAAAAAACCATATCTCTTATTTTTAGCAAACCTTTCAGATCCGTTATATCCAAAGTTAAACTCTGCAAAATAACGGTTATCATAGGCATAGGTTGCTCTTCCCGAAACCCCAAGGTTACGTGATGGAAGTGAAAGTTGCAAACTACCTGTATTAGCATTCAGTTCTTCTCGCAATATGCCTACTAATAGTCCATTCACCTGGTGTTTTTCTGCGAATAGCCGACTATAATTTAAGGTACTCTGAAAATAAAGACTCGAATTAGTTACTTTCTCATTATTAGGTTCTGAATAACCCAGGTATTCAGTTCCTTCTCTATTCATGATTATACTGTATTGATTAGTAGCGTTATCATAGGTAGAAAGTTGATAATAATAAGGATTATATGATCTTGCAACCGCAAATTGGGACAAACGAGAGACATTAAACATCCCTCGCATAGATAGTCCTCTGGTGATTGCAGAAAGGTCCTGTGCTACTTCGATCTGGGCAAGAATCTGTGAGCGAGATCTCTCTTTATATCCACGCACAGTCTCAGCATAGGGATTAGTGTAAAGATTATCATAGTTACCAAACATAATG
Organism: Pedobacter sp. ASV1-7; assembly: GCF_040203335.1. NCBI lineage: Bacteria > Pseudomonadati > Bacteroidota > Sphingobacteriia > Sphingobacteriales > Sphingobacteriaceae > Pedobacter > Pedobacter sp. ASV1-7. The sequence goes on from NZ_JBEHBV010000003.1 coordinate 365,231, forward strand.
TGTTGCAGATGTGCATTTTTCTCATCCACAGGAAAAAATGCTGGAAACATTACAGGATTGGAGTGCATAATCATATTGTATGTTGCAGCCCCCCCTTGTAAAGGGCCTTGATAATCATCAAATGTACCGCTCAACCGCACAATTAGTTCTGTTGTTTTGGTAAGGTTCACATTGACATTTGAACGTAGCGTATAGTATGTATTGTCAATATTGCTATTGAAATTATTTCGTTTGTCGACTTTCAAAATCCCGTTATCCTTTGCAAATGAAGTTGCAACATAATAACGAGCTATCGGTCCACCGCCACTTACACTGAGATTTCCTCTGGATGTAGTCGTTCGATCCTTAAGTAATAATTCTGACCAATCATTAGTAGGGAAGGCAACAGGAGATTTCCTCAATATGGTATTTTCAATTTTTGTCTGAGAATACGGCAATTCACCCAGTGGGTTTCTTGTCAAAACAGCCTCATTGTTCAGTTTCATAAAGGTTATTGGATCCGCAATCTCTGTCGTTTGTGTAGGAGCCGAAGAAGAATGTTCAAGTCTTAAAGATACCTTCGCTACCCCTTCTTTTCCCTCTTTGGTATTTACCAGTATAACGCCATTGGCTCCTCTAGCACCGTAAAGTGCCGTAGCAGTTGCATCCTTCATCACTGAAAAGCTGGCGATATCATCCGGTTGTAGTCTAGCTAAATCTGTGGTTGTTAGCTCTACACCATCAATAAGGATTAAAGGTTTATTATTGTTGCCAAATGTGGTAATACCACGTACAAAGAAATCAGCATTATCCTGACCTGGTTCACCACTACGTTGATAAGCAATAACACCAGCCACGTTTCCAGCGAGGGCCGTTGTGAGATTGCTGGATGGAATTTTGAGGTTTTCAGGTTTTACTGAAGTTATAGAACCAACAACATTCCCCTTTTTCTGTTTCCCAAAAGCCACAACTACCACATCGTCCATTTCATAGGCCTTGTCACGCATAGTAATAGACAGATCTTCTGTTGTCTCAATGGTTAATGTAAGTGATTCCATTCCAATATAACTTAGCGTCAACTTGTCACCAACTTTTGCTAAGATTGAAAATGAACCATCTTTTGCTGTTAGTACCCCTCCAGAAGTACCACTGTTGAGTTGTACAGATGCCCCTGAGATTGGTTTGCCCTCTTTGTCATGGACTTTTCCTTTTATCATTCGCTGTGTCTTTGTCGAATTTCTATCAACTCTGGTCTGTTCTTCTAAAAGAGATTGGCTTAACACAATATTCTTATTGCTTATCCTAAACTGAATATTCAGGGGTTCCAATATATCTTTTAATACCACTTCAAGTGGAGCATCCTGATAAGATGGGCTAATCCTGACTAAAGGAATAATTTTCTGTTCGAAGAGAATGTTATGTCCACTCTGCTTTTGCAATTCCTTCAGAACAAAGTCAACTTTGACATTCTTCTTTTGAAGCGTTATTTTTTGACCAAAGGCAAATGCATGGGCTTGCAATGTTGCCATGAGCAATAAGGGTGCAGCTAATGATAACTTCATTAATACGGATTTGATACTGGTCCGGTCAGCTGCGCATAATAGCAAACCTAACCGCTTTTTTTTATACATTTGTATTCGGTTGATTAATAATTTAACATGTTAGTTCTCAATCGGAGGTCTATGTAAGACCCTACAGGGATGCTGGTAACATCCCTGTTATTTTTTAATACTCTCTAACAGCGATCCTCCTTCCGTTGATTTTGAATTTGACAGAACCAGTCCACTGAATAGTCTGTAATAAAGTTTTGATATTTTCCATCTTAGAAATTTTTCCAGAGAAATAAACGTCTGAAACATCACTCTCATAGTCAATCTGTACATTGTACCATCGAGCAATATCTTCCATGACCAATGTCAATGGAGTATTGTCAAATGCAAAGGCCCCATCCTTCCAGGCGGTAAAATAGTAAGGATCTACTTTCTTTTTCTCGTAGGTATGTGTGTTTTCTTTATAAATAATCTGATCATTAGGTGCGAGTAAATGCTTCGCCGATTGTGAATGATGAGTCAAAGCCACCTTTCCCTCCACCAAAGTTGTAGTTATTTGGTCACCAAAACTGTTTATGTTGAATTCAGTCCCAAGTACCGCTACAGTTTGAGATCTTGATTTGACATAAAATGGGATTCTCTTTCCTTCCTTCTTCATACGAGCTACTTCGAAATAAGCTTCTCCCTCAAGCTCCACGGTACGTTGTGTTGTAGTAAATCGAGTTGGGTACTTTAGTTTTGAATTCGCATTTAACCACACTTTGGTACCATCAGCTAGTATTACAGCATACTCCCCACCCAGAGGAGTCACCAGAATATTGTAAGTCTCAATGCTTCTGTCTGCGATACTTTCATTGTTATGGTAAGAAACCTCACCTCCCCCCTGTTTCAATACGAAATAATTACCCGTATGTATGGTATCCACAGGGGAGAGTTCGGCTAAGTTGACAGCGCGTCCGTCTTCAAATATAATTTGTGCTTTTTTGCTCCCTGGTACGATAGTGGTATCCACCTGTTGCACCGCATATTCAGCTGTTGTCTTTGGCGATTTAAAGAAGAGAAGAGCATAAGCTCCACATAAGACAGCTAGCACTGCTGCAGCAGCCGTTAAATATTTAAACCTGGTTTTAAACTTGATTGGGTATCTAAGATCTTTTTGCACTGAAGGGCTACCAATAATTTTTTGATATAGCCGTTTACCATCCCCTTCAGATAGCGATGTAACAGTTGGTCCATGCAATTGGTCCCATACTTGCAGTATACTTTCTTCTACACCGGATTCTGAGATAAGTTCATACAGTTCCTTCTGCTCAATCGGAGTACAACGATTTTCACGGTACTGTCTTATCAGATATAATAGTCTTTCCTTATTCAATTTGCTTGATGTTCTTTCTAGCTAATCGTTTCATCCCGGAAAATGGACTAGTGAGAATTCAAATAATTGAAAAAAACTAGAAAAAGATATAGAGTAGTTTCTGAAGCTTGATTCGGACAGTCTTAGAAGCTACGATGAGATGGTTCTTTACCGTATTTTTAGAAATTCCAAGTTCGTCAGCTATTTCCTGGTAAGAGAGATCTTCCATTTTATTGAGTACAAACACCTTTTGTTGCTGAATTGGCAATTCGGCGATTATCTTTTCCAGGGCATTATTCAACTCATTGTTGAGGATTGTCTCTTTGGTATTATAGGAAACAGTTTCGATGGATAACTGAATGTCAGCGACACTGTTTTCCCGAATTATTTTTTTTCTAAAAAATGATATAGCTATCCTTTTGGATACCGCAAAAAGAAAAGGAAGCAGACTTTGCTCATCAGCGATACGCTTACGATATAAAAACAATTTAGTGAAAGTTTCTTGTGTTACTTCTTCAGCATCGTCTCTATTTTTACAAAAACCATTGGCATAATTAAAAACTGTTCGCCAATATTGCTCAAATATTTGTTTAAACACCTGTTCATTTCCATTTTGAAAACCGATAAAATCCTTTTCAGAAATTTCTCCCATAACAAACAAATATCTAACTGTACCTTTTTAATGTTTTTGTCGCTGGCAAGCAAGCAAGCTCAGTCCGCACGTAAAAACAATTATAATAATTTTTATCTTATAATATTACCATTTCCAACATTAGAACTTAACCTATAAGATACAATGCGGCAAAGATAGAGACAGAAATTTAAACCGGGATGGAAATCTTATTAAGGAAATGTTAAGCATGGCTCATTGAAAGTTATTGCAATTCGCACAACTACTTTTTTCTGTCTGTATATAGCATCATAAATATTCCCAACTTTGCTGTAGGCAATAACAGCCTTATCTAGTACGTCGAACTTCGTCGAGGTTCCAGTTTGATCAGCTGCAAATTGATAGATATCTTTCGAAACCAGGGAGCTACATACTTCTTAAAATATCTATTCTTAAAATTTAATATATCTCCAACCTATATAGTTGCTGGAGGAGACGAAAAGATGGAATATAGAAAAGAAGATAAGACTTTAATAACTGACACCAGGGAATTGCGAGCTGAAATAGAGATATTATCCGCAAGAGTAAAAAAGAATTAACAGGATATTAGAATTTTGAGCCAGAAACAGCAATAACCGTAACTATTCCGTATCCTAAAATCAAAAACCGTCTTTAAACTTAATTAAAGACGGTTTCGTGTACCCTTTACCGGACTATTTTCGATTAGAATTTACGGGATAAAATCAGTTATTTGTAATGACTAAATCGTAACACAATGATCAACAACGAAATAGAAAACCCATCGAAATGCTGTGAAGACTGCGGTAAAACCCTACACAGCCGCAGTGACCAAAGGTTTTGCAATGACACCTGCAGGAACAACTTCAACAGAAAAAAGCGAAAAGCGGAAAAGATGGTACCCCATAAAAATGCAACTGAGATCATAAACATCATCTGGAAAAACTATGAAATCCTAAAAAAATCATATCGTAATCAACTGGTGGAAAATGACATGATAAAATTTAATGGTCGGGAAGACATCATTCAGTCTGGCATCAACCCAAAGTTCTTTACCAGCGTACATACGGATAAAAATGGCTGGATCTGGTACTGCGTATTTGAACGCTGTTTTACTATGGGTGAACACCAAGCCTTTGTAAAGGACATTCCTGAACAAGCGGAAATATAATTGATCAATACAAACCGTGAAATCTCAAATTCACCCTTTAAATAAACTAGGCATAATGATTGTTCATCAGCAAGATCGATTTGTCCTAAACCAATTCATAGATGAACATTTTTTTAATCGTACTTAGCTCCCTTTTACTGACATTCTCCCTGCTCTCAGTCATCAGACACGATTATTGGACATTCAGAGTATTCGATTATCCCAGACTACAGAAATTCGTAGCCACCATCCTGACCCTGATCCTGGTCACAGTATTTTACAACGGAGCAACCATACAGTATATTTTGATGGCTTTACTGTCCATAAATCTGATTTTCCTGGCCTACCAGATTATTCCTTTCACCCCATTAAGCAAAAAACATATCCTACAAATAACAAAACAAATCCCTGATCAAAGCATCAGCATTATCATCGCCAATGTATACCAGGAAAACACCAACTATAAAAGCTGTATTGACGAGCTCAGTAAAAACCAGGCAGATATAATACTGCTGCTGGAGACCAATAAAATGTGGGAACAGCAAACCCTCAGCCTGGAAAAAACACATCCCTTCCATAAACGTCTGCCTCTAGAAAACACCTATGGAATGCTGCTTTACTCCCGATATGAATTAATTGACACCGAAATAAAATTCCTGGTAGAAAAAGACATCCCTTCTATTCATACAAAAATCAAACTCCCCAGTGGACAGCTCCTACAATTATACGCCCTGCATCCCACGCCACCGGTACCCAATGAAAACCCCAGATCAACTGAGCGCGACAAGGAACTCCTGCTTGTTGCCGACCTAGCCAAAGCATCAAAAGATCCGGTCATCGTGATCGGAGACATGAATGACGTAGCCTGGAGCTATACCACCGAATTATTTTTAAAAATGAGCGGATTGCTCGATCCAAGAAGAGGGCGGGGATTCTACAACTCATTTCATGCCCATTACCCAATTATGCGTTTCCCCTTAGACCACGCATTTATTTCCACAGACTTTAAACTCAACAGCATGAAACGATTAAATAATTTTGATTCAGACCATTTCCCCATCTACATCGCCTTACAATACGAGCCCACAGCAAAACATCAGCAGGAAAGCATGGAAGTCACAGCTGAAGACAAGGAAATAGCTCTCGAAAAAAAGCAGGCAGACACTTAAAATCACAGTATCAAAAGATATCTACACAACCAATGTTAACTCTTAACTAGTCACCTGGAATATACAACACATAAACTCCGGCACAAAAACACCAATATAAACATCCAGTCTCCTAGGGTGTATATTCCGAGAACTTCAACAGAATCTCCAATTCTTGGACACACGTCAGTAACAACTACAGAAATCTATGCTAGAGCAGATTCTAAACAAAAACGCGAAGCAATAGAAAATGCCTACGTAGATCTAGTAGACAAAGAGATACCTGTCTGGGTTGACAATGAGAATTTGTTGAGCTGGTTAAAAACCTTTAAATAATATAAAGTGGGTTGTCTATATTTATGTAAATTATGCTGGAACAGGGCAACCCATTCTATACTTTAAATGCTAATGCTTTATCTTCCACTTAGCAACATACTAGTTTAGACTCTTTCTGGTATTATAATGGAGATTCTTGTCTCGTCCTGCTATAGCTTGTCATTTGTTTATCTAATTTCTGCAACATATCCCCTATCCACACTAGAACTCAAGTATCACACCAAAAGAAGGGATCAGGTTTCCCGATTTAGTATTTAAGATAAAGGGAATCGCATTTGAACCATTAGTTTGTAAAGACTGCCCATCTGTCGTTAAGAAACTGCTATTGTCTTCTGTTCTTTTAAAAGTATATTTTGGAAAACTATCATTTTGATTTTTCAGGATATTCTGGATATCAACATATAAATTCAATGCAGTTTTTCTGAAATTTATCCGTTTATCCACGCGAAAATCTAACTGACTGAACGGAGATAACCTTTCACTATTTAACCGGCTGTAATCTGTTATTCCGGTTCCCAGCGTTAAATAGTTTTGCTGGGAAGCCTGTAAATCAAATGGCGTATATGGCGATCCTCCCGTATAGCGGTACTTCAAGCCTAAATCCCAGTTACGTTTTAACTTATAGCCTAAAGTAAGTGACAATAAATGTCGGTTATCCCATGAGGAGGAGATCAGTTGCTCATTCAAACCGGAAAATTTGCTGACTACATAAGAATAACTGGCCACATAAAAAAAGTTACGAACCAGCTTTTGCTGCACAAAAAGTTCTACACCATAAGTTTCCCCATCCCCCACACTCAGGACCTCCTCACTGCCCACAGAAGCATATTCTGCGCCCTGATTAGCCAGGGAGGTACCATTGGCTACCGAAACCGGATAATTGCTGTACCGCTTATAAAAAGTCTCTAAAGTAAACCTCAGATCATTTCGAGGCAAAAACTGGGTTCCAAGCACATAGTGCGTAGACTGGATGTAGTCCATATTTTTATTCACCGCTGCCCCACTATTGTCCAGATACCCCAGCATGGTATAGGTCGGCATCTTAAAATACGTGCCCACCGACGCGCTAATGTCCCATTTCGAGCTCAGGTGATAGGCTAAAGACAACCGTGGAGAAAGAGTTTTTAACGGATTACTCCCTTCCTTTGTGAAGCTATTCAGGTCAGAGCGGATACCAGCAGAAAATAGTAACTTTTCATTGAACAGGTTCTTTGAAGACTGAAAAAACAAACCATATTTCCAAAAGTCTATATCATTATTGAATCTTATTACCTTTTCCGGCACTACCACATCGCCCTGAGCATTGATGATTTCATTGGAAACCTTATTAAACAACGCTGTTTTGTAGGCAACCAATTGAGCCATCAATCCGGCAGACAACTTCCAGCCATTCACAAATTTATTGATATCAAAACGGAACTTATTTTCGCTTTCCTGAGATTGAACCTTCAGACTCCTTTTACTTTCCTCCTGAAGTTCGTCCTCGAATTTATCCAGACTATTGTCAAAAACATTTCGACTGAGCGTAAAGTTCAAATAACCATTTTCAATCTGATGGTTTAAGTTAAAACCGGCTGTATAGTTCCACTGATTGATATAGGGTGTAGAACGTAGCACATAGGTATTTTCCAAGGTTGACTTTTTTGTTGGGGCAAAACTAAAACGGTCAATAGCACCGAGACCTATAGCCGTAATTTTGGTTCTAGCATTAAATTTATGCGTTACCTTATATTGAAAATCATCAAAATCAGGACGGATAGGTAAATCAATCAATTTAAATAAAAAGCTGAGATAAGATTTTCTTGCAGAAGCCAGAAAGGTCGTATTTTTTGACAAAGGGCCTTCTAAAGTAAGCGCAGTTTCCGTAAAACTAACCCTTGCATTACCAGACAGTCTTTCTGAATTCCCCTCCCTCTGCTTAATCACAAAAGTCGAGGCCAGCGGATTGTCATATCTGGAATCAAAAGCCGAGGAACTCAGTTTTAAGCTCTCAATAAAAGAAACATTCAGGATACCCTGAGCACCTCCGGAACTACCTTGGGTTTGAAAATGGTTGAGTACCGGTATCTCTATCCCATCAAGGTAATACACATTTTCATTTGGAGCGCCACCCCTGATAATGATATCGTTCCGCTCACCCACACCATTACTGATGCCCACTCCCGGAAGCGTCTGCACAACTTTAGACACATCAAAGTTGCCACCCGGGCTACTTTTTATTTCCTCTGTTGTCAATTGCTGCACAGATAAAGGCGTCACCATGTCAGTGGCCACAGCAGACTTCCCTTTACTAAAACTGATATTAACTTCTTTTAAACTAGTCAATTGTGGCTGAAGATCAAAATTAACCAATTGCGGACTACCGCTACCCACCACAATATTATATTTCAACTGGGTTATATACCCAATATTACTGGCAGAAACTTTATAAGTCCCCACTGGAACACTCATGCGGAACTGCCCCGTAGAGTCGCTCAAGGAACTTATGGAAAAACCATCAACGCTAATTGTAGCCCCAGAAAGTACTTTCCCCGTATTTAAATCCTGTACAGTACCTGTTATTAAACCCTTTTGCTGGGAAAACACAGGATTAAAAGCAAACAAAGCTGCTATGATTAAGAGATATCTAAGTGTCAATTTCAAAGTTTTTAAGCGTTATTAAAATAGTTTTCAAATATATAAGTTTAAGCCTTGGCTTCTTTTATTAATTCTGGTTGTTGGATTTTGAAAGCTGCATACGCTTTATAGTATTTCCCATTATTATCGACGTTTGGCTTAATGCTTTTCAAAAAACTGATCACCCTTATCAATAGCAACTTATAAGCTGGCAGTTCGCTTACCTTAATGTCCAGCATATCTGCAATTTCTTTCCCAAGCAAATAGCGCATTAAACCCAGGATATCATCGGCGGAAGCTTTGCTCTTGTTCACTTTCAAAATATGATCAATAAGTGAACGCGTGAGCTCTTGCCCATGCGTTGACATTCGGAATTGTCGTTTTTTAATCATATGATCAAGTTGCTGGGCAAACTTTATGTTTTGGGGAATCATATCTTGGTTTAATCCCGTGAGATAACCAACAACAGCCCAGGTATGCATAAAAGCATGTTGATCCGTTTGGCTAACACTGAACCCCAGCATCCGCAAACCTCTGATCACGATCAGTGAAAAAGAAAGATTAGTACCTGCCATATCTTCCTGATTAATGGGTATCCCCCATGCATCGTCCCAGTTGCCGCGTTGAAGCGTATAATAACGAACAGCAGCATGCATGATGCGTACTTTTAAAATCTCTTCATAGGCACGTCCCTCCTTGCCAAAAGCATCGGGTCCCATCACTTCCCATACAAAAATCGCCGTATCATAAAGACGCTTTGTGGTTTGCTTACGTATCAGTTCTGACTGATACAGAACCATAGCCCCATTTGCAGCTGTATAACAATAGGGCAAGGAAAGCAATCCCAACAGACTCATAATGATTTCTGAATGCCTCGCAAAAAAAGCTGCCCCTGCCTTCATTAACTTTAACTCCGCCCAGGCTGGCAAGTCTCCTGCATTATTGATAAATTCAATATCTGGGAACATCTCCTGCAGTAATCTTAATTGACCATTTTCTGACTTTACAGTCATCCATTGTTGCAATTGCAGTTTTTTTTGAGGATCAGAAAAAACCTGCCGGACAAATTGATCTGCCGGCGGGTCACCCACTAGCCTTTTAGAAGCTAATAGCTCATTGTCATATATCCTTTGCATACTCATCTTTAACTCATGTGATTTATAATAGCTTCGGCTGCCAGTCTGCCACTTTTCATAGCCGCATTAATGGAACCATTCAGCAAATGATCACCACAAATGAAACAATTCTCCGTCAACCGCATGGACGTTTGATCTATATCATTGTCTACTGTATCATCATTAGGTAAGGCGTAAGGTATGTGATAAGTCCTAAGATGCTTCCAGCTAATCGCCTCAGGATACCAAAATTTCATTTCATTAATCACCTTGCACTGCAATTCTGCTTGACTGTCTTTTGAATGATCACCTATAAGCGATAGCGAAATTAACGCATCAGTATTTTTTGCGTAGTCTGGAGAAATTCGATCCATAACAGCCACATTGTTAACCAGTCTTCCAGGTAACGCATTTAAAGCAATAAGTGGTTGCTCATATGGCCTTTTTAGCCCAAGCAAAACCTGGAATCCCCTGTCAAGCAAAAACCCATTCACTTCGTCTGTTTTAATACGCCCACCTACTTTATCGGAGGCTTCCAATAGCTTAATCGATTTACCTGCTGCCTTTAAAACTTTGGCAGCGGTAAGGCCGGCTAATCCCGCGCCAATGATAATCACATCCGCATCCTCATTCTTCATGCATTTACCTTATTAATTCTTGAGGTTCCTTTCCTGGTTTCGCATAAGCTAACCGGCCGACAATCTCGGGAAGAAAGTAGCTATCCAAACCACAAACGGTCATTGTTTCGGCCTTGACATGATCCAGATTGCCATCTTCTTCAATAAGGAAATTATCAGTTAATATTTGAACAATTTCGCCGATAACGATCGTTGTACCATTGATTTCAATGTCGATCATCTCAACGAGTTCCAGGCCAATCCGGACTGTAGATTCAAAGACAAATGGCGCCTTAAAACCAGCTACGTAATGTTTTTTAAACCCACGGCAATCAAATTCCGACACACCGGAAGGATAGCTTGCACTGGTTTGATGCGCCTGCTTATACCATTGGGGCAATACATTGTTTAAAGTATATTGCCCAATTGACTTAATGTTGCTAAGTGTATCGTTATGTTCACGTTCAGGTCTGATCACCATCCCTAAAAGTGGAGGATTCGCCCCGAGATGAAAAGCGGAACTAATTAAACTCAAATTGGTAACGCCATCATTACTAATGGTCCCCAATAGATTGAGCGATTTATAACCAATCAAGCTATTGATCAGACTGATCCTGTAGTGTTTTTCCATTTCAGAAATGTGACTACTTTTGATTCCTATCATCTTAATTTGTCTTTAATTTTCCCAAACCTCCGTCAATACCTATAATCTGGGCTGTCATCCAGCTGGATTCATCAGCTAGCAGGAAAGCAATCGCAGAACTAATATCTTCCGGTAAACCATGCCTACCCAGAGGATGGCGTTTATTTGCAGCTTCCCTTCGCTCAGTGGTATTCAAAAGATTTTGTGAAAGTGGTGTGTCGGTGAGTGAAGGTGCCACCACATTGACGCGGATGTGGCTGGTTGCAAGTTCGGCAGCAAGTGAAAGCGCCATACTTTCAACTGCCCCCTTTGCCGCGGCTATACTGCCATGAAAACTCATGCCCGAGCGTGCTGCAACCGAACTGATGAGCACAATCGAGGCCGTTTTTGCTGCTTTAAGTGCTTTCATAGCTTGCTGAATTACCTTAGCCGCGCCCAATACATTGATCCTGTAATCATTTAGAAAATCTTCATCAGTTAACCTGGCAAATGGCTTCAGGTTAATGCTACCCACCGAATACACCAAACCATGTAAATGCTCAGGAAGAAAGTCTGCAATAGCCCTAACATCTCCAAGAACATCCAGCGAAAGGTGCATAATACCTTCAGGCCAATTGGCATTCTTAGTTCTGGATATGTTATACACAGTTGCGCCATTCATAACCAGTAACCTGACCAACGAAAGCCCTATACCAGAACTCCCACCGACAACTAATATATTTTTTCCCTCAAAATTCATCATCCTATATGTTTTAAAAAATCATTTTTTACATCAGGATCCAAAAAACGGCCACAGTACTCAGCTGTTAATGTACTGCTACCGGTATCTCTTATCCCACGACTGGAAACACAATGGTGATGGGCATCAACAATCACTGCCACATCTTCTGTTCCGAGCGATTCTTTTATCATGTTGGCGATCTGCTTGGTGAGTCTTTCTTGTATTTGTGGACGTTGTGAACAATACTGTACAATCCGGTTCAATTTAGACAAGCCAATCACTTGCCCATTACTAAAATAAGCAACATGGGCTTTACCAACTATGGGAACAAAATGATGTTCACAATTGCTATAAACACTGATATTTCTCTCAACCAGCATTTGGTTGTAGCTAAACGGATTGCTAAACAATGTGGCAACCGGCTTGTTTTCCGGATTAAGCCCCCTGAATATTTCTTTGACATACATTTTTGCGACTCTTCTGGGCGTATCCTTTAGGCTATCATCGCACAGATCAAGACCGAGTGCGTGCATAATAGCTGCAAAGTGCTTTTGAATCAACTCGATTTTAGCATCGTCATCTAATTCAAATGCATCAACCCGCATTGGGGTATCGTAGAAAGACGCATTTACAACCGCTTCAAGGTCAGCTGTTATTTGGATATTGTGATTATTATTCATTGAAAATCATAGTTTAATATGTGATATTGAAATCTGTTGCAACTCGATATTGAAAATTTTAATGCAATAAACATTAGTACAATTATATACTAAAACTAGTATACAAAAGTATTATTTAGTTTTTAATAATACTAATATTTGATATTATAGTATATTTGTAAACTAAAATCAAATCATTTCATCATGAACTATCAACTAATTAAACAGGTTATTGACCTTATTGAAAAATTTGACACAACGGTAGATTCCAAATCTTATACAAAAAACCTGACTGGATTTAAACGTTGGATTCATGATGATGAAAGAGAAACAGCGCATTTGTACAATGAGCTGGATTGGGATGGAAAGGAAAATGGCCGAAGTCTGGAAAGCGAGATCAATACCTTAATTGTTCACCTTAACAGATACGCAAAAACCTACTCCAAATCCGCCATATATGATTCGGCATTCAGCACTCAAGAAGATTTTATATATTTAATTAACCTAAAAGCCTTTGGGTCGATGACAAAAACAGAGTTGATTAAAAAGAACATCCAGGACAAACCTGTAGGTATGCAGATTATCAACCGACTGATTGGGCAAGGCTGGATACAACAAAGTGATTCTATAGCAGATAAAAGAAGTAAAATCATTTCGATTACAGCTAAAGGAACTGAAGCACTGGAAGAGATTATGGGAAAAATAAAGCAAGCCAGTCAAATTGTTACCGGAAACCTCAGCGATACTGAAAAAATAAAATTGATTAAAATACTTCAGAAATTGGATCGCTTTCATCAAACTATCTATGCTGAAAATATAGAGCCCAATCAGCTGATCTCTATCGCTTACAATAATTTTTTAATAAAAAACAATTAAAGCTAGTCCATAAATAAAACTCCTCTATGCAAACGCCAGATTCAAAAAAGAAGATAGCTATCATTGGTGCCGGAATTTCCGGTCTTTCGGCTGCAGCATATGCCGCTCAGGCTGGTAATGAAGTGCATGTTTTCGAAAAGCATCCGCAACCTGGAGGAAGAGCCAGACAGTTCAGCACAGAAAATGGTTATGTATTTGATATGGGCCCAAGTTGGTATTGGATGCCCGATATAATTGATAACTTCTTCGTCGATTTTGGTCATAAAGCGACTGACTTTTATGATCTTGTTTCCCTTAGTCCTCAGTTTGAGATGGTTTTTGAGGATGGGCTGCTTACGGTTCCGGAATCTTACCAGGATTTAAAAAAATTGTTTGAGCGGCTAGAAACCGGAGCGGGTAAAAAACTGGACGGCTTCATGAACGCTGCAAAATATAAGTACGAGGTTGGAATGCAGGATTTTGTGAACAAACCATGCTATAGCTGGCTGGAGTTTGCCTCAACTAAAATTGCCGGTAGCGCTTTAAAAATGAATCTATTATCAAACTTCAGAAGCTACGTTAGCAAGTATTTTTCACACCCAAAACTTAAAACCTTAATGGAGTTTCCGGTTATTTTTCTGGGGGCTTCCCCTAAAAATATCCCGGCACTTTATAGCCTGATGAACTATGGCGGTTATGCTTTAGGTACCTGGTATCCCATGGGGGGATTTTACCAGCTGGTATTGGGAATGAAAAAAGTAGCAGAAAAACAAGGTGCCGTTTTCCATTTTAGTCAAAACGTAGAAAAAATCGTTACTGAAGAAGGAACTGCCAGGGGAATCCTCGTAAATGGAGAATTTAAGGCGTTTGATGCCATTATTGCTTCTTCGGATTATCACCATACCGAAACACTGCTCGACAACGAATTGCGTAACTATGATCAAAAATATTGGAAAACCCGAACATTTGCTCCCTCCTGCCTGATTTACTATTTAGGATTTAAAGAAAGGCTTCCTAATCTTAAACATCACACCTTATTTTTTGAAAATGATCTCGATGAACATATTAAGAGCATTTACGAAGAAAAAAAATGGCCGGAAAACCCATTGTTCTACGCTTGCTGCCCATCTCAAACAGATCCTGAGGTAGCACCCGAAGGACACGAAAATGTTTTCCTACTTATGCCGCTGGCAACAGAACTTAAAGATGAGGAAAATACCCGTGAGCATTACTTTCAGAATATGATTAAACGTTTGGAAAAACACACCGGCGCAAAAGATTTGTTATCAAAATTAGATTACAAACGAAGCTATTGTGTGGGTGATTTTATCAGCGATTACAACGCTTACGGAGGCAATGCTTATGGCCTGGCAAATACATTATCGCAAACCGCAGTATTGAAACCTAACATCAAAAACAAGCATTTGTCAAATTTGTTTTATACCGGCCAGCTGACCGTCCCTGGCCCAGGTGTACCTCCATCCATTATCTCCGGTAAAATAGTAGCAAAAGAAGTGAATAACCTAAAACTAAAAAGGCGTGAAAAAATTGTATGATGATTTGGCTTACAAGGTAAGCAAAGCGGTTACGGAAAAATATAGCACCAGTTTTTCATTGGGAATTCTCGCGCTAAAACCATCCATTCGTCATGCGATTTACGCGATCTATGGTTATGTGCGTCTGGCCGACGAAATTGTAGACAGCTTTCACGAGTATGATAAGGCATGCTTGCTGGAACGTTTTAAATTAGAAACCTGGACTGCCCTGGAGGAGGGTATCTCCCTCAATCCTATTTTACAATCTTTTCAGGACACCGTTAATCATTTTGCCATTGACAAAACCTTAATTGAACAGTTTCTGCATAGCATGCAAATGGATTTACAGCAAATAGATTACAATTCTGATTTGTATAACCAGTACATATTGGGTTCGGCTGAAGTCGTAGGTTTAATGTGTCTTCAAGTATTTGTGGAAGGTAATAAAGAAGCATTTGATAACCTAAAACCCTATGCTATGAAATTGGGGTCAGCCTTTCAAAAAATAAACTTTTTACGCGATTTGAAAGACGATTACTATGTTTTAGGGCGCAGTTACTTCCCTAATATTGATATGAAAACCTTCAACAACAAAATCAAATTGGAAATTGAAAACGAGATTGAAGCTGAATTTAAAGAGGCATTAACTGGGATAAAGAAATTGCCGGTTTCTTCCAAATTTGGCGTCTACCTGGCCTACAAATATTACCTATCATTGTTTAAAAAAATAAAGAGTACCCCTGCAGATAAAATTATGAATCAAAGGATACGTATTCCAAACAGTCAAAAGTTCTCTCTGGCAATGAGTAGCTATGTACAATATAAGATGGCCATCATATGATTTTAAAAATATTACTTCTATGCATTTGAGAAATATGCTGGAAGACCTCATCTAAAAACAAAAAAAATGATTTATCAACTTAAAAGATCGCAACAACTGTATTGTGATATACAAACTGCCTGGGATTTCTTTTCTTCCCCACACAATCTTTCGCGCATCACGCCTAAAGAAATGGGCTTTGTTGTTTTAAGCGATCTATCTAAGGGGGATATATATAAAGGAATGATTATCGATTATACCGTTTCGCCTGTGCTGGGTATTCCACTGAAATGGCAGACTGAAATTACGGAGGTTAACTACCAAAAAAGCTTTACCGATTTTCAGAAAAAAGGCCCTTACAAGCTTTGGAGACATCATCATGAATTTATCCCAAACCAAAATGGGGTTTTGATGGTAGATACTGTGGATTATGAATTACCATTTGGTATCATTGGCAAGATGGCGCACAGTTTGATGGTAAAGAAAAAATTGGAGCATATTTTCGACTACCGCAATCAGGTTTTGGAAGCGTTATTTAAACCGTTAAAACATTAAACATGAACTTCCTTATCCTAAGGATCACATTTATATTGATGGAAGGAGCCACCTGGTTTATCCATAAGTATATCATGCATGGTCTTTTATGGGTATTGCATCGTGACCATCACGACCACAGTACTGAGGGACCCTTTGAGAAAAATGACTACTTCTTTGTAATTTTTGCTTTACCAGCTATTGCTTTGATCTATTTCGGTTCCTTAAATCATTTCAATTACTTGTTTTATATTGGACTGGCCATTACGCTTTATGGGATGGCCTATTTCTTTGTTCATGACATTTTTATTCATCAACGCATTAAATATCTGGCAAATACACAAAACCCTTACTTACTGGCGATTCGCAGGGCGCACAAACAACATCATAAACACCTGGGCAAAGAAGAAGGCGAATGCTTTGGTTTCTTGTATGTCCCAATGAAATATTTCAAAATGTATTATAAAAAAAATAAGTAATGAAACCCTACACTTACTTGTTAATTAATCTGTTGACCATCATTATTTGCTTTATTTTTTCTTTTGACAAGAGAATTCAGTTCAACAAGCATTTTCCGGCCTTTCTAAAAGCGAGTATTTTGGTCGCCATTCCTTTTATTGCCTGGGATGTATGGTTTACTGCTCATCAGGTATGGTGGTTCAATACTGCCTATACCACAGGTTTAATACTTTTGGGATTACCTATTGAAGAGTGGCTTTTTTTTATCTGTATTCCTTTTTCCTGCGTGTTTACCTATTTCTGCCTGGACAAACTCTTCAATCTTAGCTGGCTAAGTGGCTTTAACAACATCATTGTTTTTGTGAGCGTGATCATATGCACCGTTATCGCATTGTTGCATTACGACAGAACCTACACTTTTGTAACGGCTATAGTAACCTCGGTAACGCTAGTTTACCTACATTTTGTAGTAAGAGCGGCCTGGATCGGTCAGGCATCTTTTGTATTTGCTGTTCTCATGCTTGGATTTTTCCCTGTTAATGGAGTTTTGACAGGTACTGGTTTGGAGTCTCCAATTGTGAATTACAATCCGAAGAGTTTCTTAAATATTCGGATCCTTACTATACCAATAGAAGATGCTGTGTATGGTTATACACAATTTTTACTCAATGTCTATTTATTTAAAATGTTTCAAAAACCCGTAAATGATCATGAAACCATCATGAGTTTACGCTCGCAAAACGCAATGAATAAAAACTCATGATAGCTTCATCACTGATAAAAAACAAATTATATACTGATCTTACCCGAAACCCATTATTGAACACAAAACGGTCCGTGAAAGAGCTTTAGAAATTTATGGTAAAGTATTGAAATTATAAAAATAAAGAATGAAGAACAGAAACAAAGTAGTTTTGGTTGATCAGCATGACAAGGCAATTGGTGAGATGGACAAAATAGAAGCTCATCAAAAAGGCTTCTTGCACAGAGCATTTTCAATTTTTCTATTCAATAACAAAGGTGAAATGTTGATTCATCAGCGTGCAAAACATAAATATCATGGGGCTGGTTTATGGACAAATGCCTGCTGCTCTCATCCGCAATTGGGCGAAGACATTAAACTAAGTGCTATGGAAAGGCTGCAATTTGAAATGGGAATTCAATGTAATATCGAAAAAGTCTTTTCATTCATCTATAATACTTCTGTCGAAAATAACCTGATAGAGCACGAATTTGACCATGTATTTATAGGGTATACCGATGCCGCCCCAAGACCAAACGCCCAAGAAGTACAAAGTTTTAAATGGATTGACACAACAATTTTGTCTAAAGATATAAAAGAGCATCCCGATCAGTACACCTATTGGTTTAAGATGGTCTTTTCAAATATTTTAGATTATCTAAATCCCCATGTAAAACTTTAGGTTTGCTATTCTTTAATTTTACTGAAATTAAGCTAGGTTTTACACCATATTTCATAGTAATCCCTTTTGTTCCAGATTAAGTTCTTTAAAAATCTCTTTGGTAATGATCTGTGTATTGTAAGCCAGATGCGCCCAATTACAATGCAAAATAGACAGTGGATAAGGAATACCATGCTGCCTTTTGGTTAAATCCATACTAATCACTGAATTTTCCTTTATTTCCCGCTCGCCCTGCATCATATCGAAGATGGTTTTAGCGAATTTCTGATCAGAACCTAAATAAAAACTTGCATAGGTTTCCAAACCTTTAAGGGTTTTCATATTGAGCGAAATTTCAAAAGTAGTTTCCATAATAACAAATTAAAAAGAGCTACCTGATGGTAGCTCTCAGAGATGTGTCTTTTTAATTATTTAATCTCTATTTGACGGCTTACAGCTTTCGCTTCTTCTCTTTTTGGGATGTCAATCGCTAAAACACCGTCCTTATAATTAGCCTGAATGCCATTTTCGTCTGCACTTTCCGGTAAAGTAAACGAGCGAACAAAAGAACTATAACTGTATTCACGTTTTGCATAATTTCTGTCCTCTTGCCCTTCTTCCGCGCGTTGCTCTACAGAAACACTTAATACATTTCTTTCCAGATTCAGTTTAAAATCTTCTTTTTTAAGTCCGGGCACAGCTAATTCAACATGATAGTGATCCGCACTTTCACTAATGTTAGCAGCAGGCACACGGGTTACCATACGGTCTGCAAAAAAAGTATCATTGAAAATGGAATCAATAACATCATTAAAGCCTGGCATTAATGAATTTCTCTTGTTTTCTGGATTAAATTTAACCAACGTCATGGGTTTTTCCTCCTTAATTTGATTTAATGATTAAAACTTATAATTAATTAAACTCTTTTGAACTCGCGTTCGGGAGCAATATTACAAGATAAATGCCAAATGGATTCTTAGTTAAAGAAGCTGAAAAAATTACAAGATTGCTGAAAAATCTTCAGTTTTAAGCTGTCAAAAATTCAGAAATAGATGTGATTTCTTTTCTACGAATGCAATGGAGAAATAAATTAAAACGACACCAAAATTTAACCACAGCAAATAATTTTCACTATCTTAATTTGCTTTTAACATAAACCTATAAAATCATGATCAAAAAGGCACTACTAATTATAGCTATATTGATACTCGTGATACAGCTCTTCAGGCCAGCTAAAAATAGCTCTGCTTCAATTTCAGCTAACGCAATTGAAGCCCACTATCCAGTTTCAAATGAGATTGGAGTGATTTTACGAAGGAGTTGTTACGATTGCCATTCCAATAACACGGTTTATCCCTGGTACAGCAATATCCAACCCTTTACCTGGTGGCTGCAAAGCCATGTAAACGAAGGTAAACATGAACTAAACTTTGATGAATTCAACAACTATGATGTTAAAAAGAAAAAACACAAGCTGGATGAAGTAATTGAAACGATTGAAAAAGATGAAATGCCGCTGACTTCCTATACATTGATACATAGAGGAGCAGTACTTTCACCTCAGGATAAAGATAAACTCATCACCTGGGCAAAAGAACTTAAAAAAAATATTAATTAATATCATTTATAAAACAAATTATGATATGGAATCAGAAGAACACTATACCAATAGAAGCGGCTGGTTGAGAGCAGCAGTTTTAGGCGCAAATGATGGTATTCTTTCAACAACCAGTTTAGCCATTGGTATTGCAGCAGCAAGCACCACACGCGAACCAATTGTACTTGCCGCAGTTGCTGGACTGGTAGCCGGAGCACTATCAATGGCAGCCGGAGAATATGTTTCTGTGAGTTCGCAATCAGATATAGAAATCTCTGA
Source organism: Pedobacter sp. ASV1-7 (assembly GCF_040203335.1). Classification (NCBI taxonomy): domain Bacteria; kingdom Pseudomonadati; phylum Bacteroidota; class Sphingobacteriia; order Sphingobacteriales; family Sphingobacteriaceae; genus Pedobacter; species Pedobacter sp. ASV1-7. Next base: position 385,229 of record NZ_JBEHBV010000003.1, read on the forward strand.
TTTGACCAGAGAAAAAATGGAAGCGGAAAATACGCCAGATCTGGAGCTAAAAGAACTGGCCAATATTTATCAGCACAGAGGCCTGGATGAAAATTTAGCTATGCAAGTTGCCATACAGCTCACTGCTCACGATGCTTTAGGAGCCCACGCGAAAGATGAACTAGGTATTAATGAAATCACCCAGGCAAAACCAATGCAAGCTGCTTTAGCCTCCGCAGCTTCTTTCATTATCGGTGGCCTACTCCCCTTACTGGTTTCCATATTTGCACCTATAAAACTAATGGTTGTTTACCAGTATGGCTTCTCCATCATTTTTCTAGCACTTTCGGCAATTATTGCTGCAAAAGCAGGTGGTTCAAATATTGTCAAGGCTGTTATCCGGATTTGTTTCTGGGGAACAGCGGCTATGTTAATGACTGCTGCTGTAGGCTATCTTTTTGGCGTTAAAACTACATAATTTGTTTAGCGACTCCTTAATACCCAAAAAGAGCAATTACTATGCTCAAATAACACAAGATGAATCATTCTTTTTTAAAAGAAATCATAGGTATCCGACCATAAAAACTATATTCAGCAGCATTTGAAGGAAGTACCAACTGCGCTAAAAATGAACGCTTTTGATGCGTGAAAAAAGCAATTAATGATGGCTTATAACGTTTCACTTCCGCATCCATATCTTTTAAAATAGGATGTGATATATTCCATTCACGATTAATCAATTCAACTTTATAATTTAACTTCTCCTGAATTCTTTCCTCAACCAGTACGCTATCGGCAATAAATTCATTGCTTGAGGGCAGGTGAACCATCCTTAGTTTTGCATGGAGTGGTCTCACAAAATCGATTAATTTGGAGAGTTCAGCTTCATAGTCGTTCATATCTGTCAAGTAAAGCACACGCTTGCATGGCCGGTTCCGGTACCCAGAAGGGATACAAATTACAGGTACAGTTGAATGAGTAATCAGTTTGGAGCTGTGTGTACCCAATATTTTCTTAACAGTCCCAGCCCCCCTTGTACTAATACAGATATAATCACAAGGATGCTGCGCTGTAAATTTTAAAATCCCCTCTGTCACATCAGTATGATTAATCGTAATCAATTCGAAACTTATGTCCGACAAATTCAAAGATCTGAAGATCTTTTTTATGAACACAGTTATTTCTTTCTGGATTTGATTTACAAAAGAATACTGGTAAACCTGATAAGCATTTTCAGACCATATGGAAGGTCGCAAGACATGATAAACATTTAAGACAACTAATTTAGCTTTTCTTGTTCTTGCCATATTAATCGCAAAACGTATAGCAGACTTTGAGTTAGCTGACTGATCAGTGGTGACAATTATAGTTTCCATGCTTGATTTATTTACAACAAACTGGTAATGAAAACCCTAAAGCTAACAATTAATATACAACATAAATACTTTTCATATTGTATAATTATGTTAGCTTAATTTCAGAAGTATGACCAATTAATTAGGTTATAAAGCCGCAAATTTTTACATTGATAAAATTCGACAGATTAGTACTTTATCTTTCTAAAGAAGTCCCTTACACAGTCCAATAATGTCAAACGGAAATTTAAAAATGAGCAGAAGGTATAAAGCTATTTATCCAGAGCAAACCAAAAAAGTCCAGTTCGGATGCCTGGGCCCAAATTGGATCAAACAGGTACTAGAAAAGGACGAAAGAGAAAATAAAATAGTGATAATGGTATGTTTAAACTTTTAGAACACTACATTAAAAACGTAACCGAGATTGATGAACCAAGCCTGACTATGATCTTTAGTAAGTTCAGCTTGGTTAAAACCACTCGCAACCAGATACTGGTAGACTACAATGAAATTTGCAAAAACCATTACTTTGTAAACAAAGGCTGTATCAGAGTTTACACCATAAATAGTGAGGGAGCAGAAACCACCCGCTATTTTGCTTTTCAGGGCGAATTTGGCACCGCCTTACCTAGCTTAATTGACCAAGAACCTGCATTTGAATATTTACAGACCATTGAAAAATCAGAATTACTGACAATCAGCAGGACAGATTTCTATTTTTTGGTCGATCAGATTCCTCAATTCGCCCTTGTATACCGAAAAATACTGGAAAAAGGATTTATAATGGCGCAGAAAAGAATATATGGCTTTCAAGGTTTTAATGCAATGGAAAAAGTAATTTGGATAAAAACACATCAGCCTAAATTTCTATCGAGAATTTCGAATAAAATGGCGGCCTCTTATCTTGGTATATCCCCCTCTACTTTGAGCAGAATCAAGGCTAAACTTTAAAAACGTTGACTTAGATCAACATTTTTAAAGTAACATCAAGCTAAATTTGTAGAAAAGATAATCATGAAATCAATCATATATATAGTCTTATTCTCTTTTATAACATTTAACTCCTACTGCCAGACTAATCAGGCCGAGAAAAGTAAAACAGATGAAGGTATATCATCAGAGCCATTTCTAATAAAAACCGAGCAAATTACATTGCAGACAGCTATTCATCTTACTACCCTGGCGAGAAAAAAAGCTTCCGCATTAGGTAAGGATGTTTCAGTCGCAGTATTGGATGCAGGCGGACAAACCATTGTTCTCAGCCGAGGTGAGAGAGTAGGTATACACAATACCGAAGCCGCAAGACGCAAAGCGTTTACAGCAGCATCAACAAAAACTGCTACGCTAATTCTAGCCAGAAATGCAAGATCTAATCCAGATACAGAAAACCTGGCTCATCTACCAGAACTCCTATTGATCGGAGGGGGAATCCCACTTTATCATGATGGCAAAGTAATTGGCGCAATTGGTATAGCAGGTGGAGGAAGCCCGGAAAATGACGATCTTATAGGCAGATCAGCCAGTATTCCAGAGGCTGATATTATAGCCAGATAAATAAATCCAATTTGTATAAATTCACCTATTAAAATATAGCCATATGAAAAAATTAATCTTAGGTTTCATACTTAGCTTAGCCATAAACTTAACTTACGCACAAGCACCTGTTTACCGCCTATCAAGTCATATACTTGATGTTTCTACCGGACTTCCCGCAGCACAGGTAACAGTTAAACTGGAAAAATTAAACGAAGGTACTAAAGTATGGACATCTATAGACCAAAAGACGACAGACGAAAATGGTAGGATTAGCAACTTTTTGGAAGAAAAAAAAACTGAAAAAGGTGTATACAGATTAACATTTTTGATTGCAGACTACTTTAAAAGTAAAAAAACAGAAAGCTTTTATCCTTTCATTGAAGTTGTATTCCAAATCAAAGACGACAAACATTACCATGTTCCAATAACGCTGTCTCCATATGGTTATAGTACATACAGAGGTAATTAACTATAAACTTATATTGTATTTAAGCTGAGCGTCGTTACCTGCAAGACTGGCAGAACCTTATAGGTTTAACCTGGCACAATTTCGTTTTTTTTATGAAATTAAAATAAAATGAATATATAGCACTAACCAAAAGTTTGTCAATTATAATAACCACCTTTAACCAATATAACTGTTTACTCGAGTAAACAGTTATATTGGTTAAAAAGATTATCCCAAATTGATGATTACTTAAGGTAATAATACCTGATCAACAACATGAATCACTCCATTTGTTGTAATGATGTTTGCAGGCGAAATCATCGATGAAGTTGTATTTTTATTACCTTTTACTTTAGCTCCGCCAGTGAGTGTAATGCTAACTGTTCCTCCATTAACGGTTGCAGGTTTTGCCCCTTCAATTAAATCGCTTGAAAAAATACGGCCTGCTATTACATGATAAGTAAGTATGCTGGTAAGCACTGCGGGATCGGCAGCTTGAACTGCAGCTATATTTGCAAATCCTGCGTTAATAAAGGCCTGATTAGTTGGAGCAAAAACAGTCAAAGGACCAGCTCCAGATAACACTTGTGCTACGTTAGTACTACCTTGACTCGCTCTTAACACCGCAGCTACTAAAAAGCTAAAATTAGAATTTGCCTGGGCTACTTCAACAATATTTCCACCAGGAGGCATCAATACAGCATTGATTACATGAACAACACCGTTACTAGCAGCTACATCCGCTTGAATTACCGTCGCCCCATTTATAAAAACACCTGAAGCATTTTTGGTAACATAAACATTGAGATCAGCAGCTGTTTTAACTGCAGTATTACTTGCCATTGCAATTCCAGCAGAAGGTACTTGCTGACCCAAAACGTGATACAGTAAGATCTTTTTTAAGGTTTCTACCGGCACAGCCTTAATTTTAGCTTCGGTATCCAATCCTGCTGCGACAAAAGCGTCATTATTAGGTGCAAAAACAGTAAATGGTCCCTTTCCAGCCAAAACATCAGTCAATCCTGCTTGTGCAAGCGCTGCTTTAAGCAGGGAAAAATTGTTACTGCTCATAACGATACCTGCAATAGTCTTCTCTTGGGTAGGATTTGTCTTATCCTTTTTACAGGAACTAGATAATGTAGAAACTGCTATAGCTACAATTAAAGCAGATTTTCTAAAAAGATTAAAGTTTAGGTTTGTCATAATTTTAGTATTTTTTTATACAAAATTACATCCAAAAAACATACCAAAAGTATATTTTAACACCTTTATATCGCAAAATAAAAATATATAATTAAAAAAAGGTGCAAAAATACACCAATTCATTCTAATTTTGTATTCAATAAAAAAAGAAAATGTATTACAATTTGATAACAGAAATAGTAAGCTTAGTAAAGATTTACGAAAACGAGGTAAAAGACGCGAATGAGGATGTATATTCTTTTGGACAGTGGTTAATTGAATACTTGAAAAGCCAGGGACAACATGGAGAAATAGAACCTGAATGGGAAGGTAAATCAAAAGGTCGATCAGCTGATAGTATAATTAACACCTCATTAGTACATCTGTACAGATACGCAAAATTACATGCAAAGGCTGCAATTGCAGGCACAGAATTTTCGACCCCTGATGATTTTATCTATTTGATCAGTCTAACTTCATTTGGAAGTATGAGTAAAGCTGCTTTGATAAAGTTAAATGTTCACGAAAAATCTGCAGGAATACAGATAGTGAATAGATTAATTAACAATGGATTAGTTGAGCAAACGCTGATTGACACTGATAAAAGGAATAGAATAATACAAATTACTCCTAAAGGTACCCAGCTTTTAAATGAAAGTATGCAAAATATAAGACAAGCCTCCATTAATGTTACAGCGCCACTGCTCTATCATGAAAAAATGGATTTGATTAAATTACTCACCAAGCTCGAAAACTTTCATAAATCAAAAACCAAGCAAGAAATATAAGCCAATGGTGACTAAATTAATTCCATCCTGTGCATCGATCGCTAAAAAGCAAAAATCATCACAAATTTTGGTGTAAACCTATTAATTTTAAAAGTGTTCACTAAGTTCCCTGCAATTGATAATTCAGAGAAAGAAGTGCTTGCTTTTGAAAGATATATCAATTTGGAAATAATAGATGAAAAACTTAAAATACTAGATGCTATTAGCAACAAAGACATTACCGAAAAAGAAGTATTCAAGCGAAAAGTCGATCTAATGGAAAACCTAAAAAAGGAAAAAGACGAAGTACAAGGTGAATTGACTCATGAGCCAGAGCGTGCTGTAGCCATAAGACCTTCGAAGTATATCAAGAAAATTCAGCTTTAATTTTTTATCTCTAATAGTGATCAACTAATTTTTTCTTAAATAAGACTTATTTTTTTCATCACTACTAGAGACAATACCAATTCAATCTCTTCCATGTTTGCGTTTTAACTATGTAATATGAAGAATTTCAGACCTACCGGTAAGCGTACCGTCACCCCTCAAAAAGCCATCAAAATCCTAGAGCAAAACGGCACAACTATCAGCCAAACCGAAGCAGAACTTATTTTGGATTTCATGTATAAATTCGCTAATTTATCGGTCAAACAGGTGATTAACAAGGCTTCCGGCAAAAATCGCCAGTAGTAAAAACACCAAGAAAACTGTTTAAATAACCGAACTATTTATTTACCAATTACATGAAATGAAAGGAGAAATTTAATGAAAAGAGCATGTTTATACATCAGGGTAAGCACCGATGAACAGGCCGACAAAGGCTTTTCCCAAAGGGATCAGGCCGAACGCTTACAAAACCACTGTCTAAAGAATGACATCCTGGTCACCAGGATTATATTTGAAGATTATTCAGCAAAGACCTTCAATCGCCCGGAATGGACGAAATTATTGGCCGACATGAAGAAATCAATGGGGGAAGATTTAGATTACGTCATGTTCACCAAATGGGATCGCTTCAGCAGAAATACCGCAGATGCCTACCAGATGATCCGCATCCTCACTGTTGATTATCAGACCCAACCAATTGCCATTGAACAACCTTTGGACTTTACTGTACCAGAAAGTAAAACCATATTGGCTGTTTACTTATCCATGCCAGAAGTAGAAAATGACAGAAGGGCTTTGAATGTAACATACGGAATGAGAAGGGCAAAAAAGGAAGGCCGCTGGATGGGGCTGGCACCCATAGGTTACAAAAACCGGATTACACAAGACGGGAGAAAGTATATTGCCATCCATGAACCTGAAGCCAGTTATATGAAATGGGCATTTGAACAACTTGCTGAAGGAACACTGGCAACCGAACACGTTTGGATGAAAGCCAGAGAAATGGGTCTTAAATGTAGTCGGAGTAGTTTTTGGGATTATATCCGTAACCCAGGGTATTGTGGTAAAATAAGGGTTCCACAATTTAAAGATGAAGAAGAACAACTAGTTGAAGGACAACATGAGCCATTGATTTCCGAAAGGCTGTTTTATCAGGTACAAGATATGCTGGAAGACCGGAAACGCCAGTTTAAAAACAAGAAAGGAACAAAAGCCGTTTCCCCACGTTCCCTTGCTTTAAGAGGCTTTTTAATCTGTCCTAAATGCGACAACCTGTTAAGCGGAAGTGCTTCAAGAGGTCGTAAACATTATTATCATTATTATCACTGTAGTTGCGGTACCAGGTTTAAGGCAGAGCCAACCAATATATTGTTTGAGCGTATGTTAAAACAATTCGTTCCTAAGCGCGGAATGGCTGAATTGTTTAAAGCTGTAGTTTGCGACGCATTTTACGATTCCAAAACAAGGAGACCGGACTATATTCGAACCGTCGAACTCATCACCCTACAGAACAACAGAATTACTAAAGCCAGAGAATTATTACTTACCGATATCATCAGTGGTAAAGAATACCAGGAAATTAAAAAAGAATGCGATGATAAGATCGTAAGGGCTGAAGCGGAATTAAAACAATTAAATAACCGGGACACCGAAGATCTGGATATTGAAGGCCTGGCAGATTTGGCCACTAAAAACCTGCAAAAACTATCTCAATTTTATTCAGATGCCGATTCTGACATCAAAAGGTTAATTATAGGTTCCGTTTACCCTGAAAAATGGGTATTTGACGGAGAGTCTCATCGAACCACAAAAATCAATCAAGCTGCCGAGCTTATCTACCAGATAAACAACAAGTTAAGGCATAAAAAAACCGGAGTAAAATTTCTTGAAAAATTTCACTCCGGTGAAGTGCACTTGTAGGGATTCGAACCCCAAACCTTCTCATCCGTAGTGAGATGCTCTATCCAATTGAGCTACAAATGCATTTTTTTAAAGCACTTCCGTTTCGTTAACGGACTGCAAAAGTAATGCTTGAAATTGATTTTACCAACTTTTTTGTAAAATAATCTCAAGCATTTCTTCGTAAATTCAAAACTATGCTTCTACCACTTTTCTAATCACATCAAAATCAGGCATATTACCAGCATCTTCTAAAACTTCAGCATGAATAATTTTTCCTTCTTCGTCAATTACAAAAGCCGATCTTTTCGATACGCCTTTTAAATTAAAGACAAATTCATCATAAAATGCGCCATAAGCCTGAGATACTTCTTTATTAAAATCAGACAATAATGGGAACTGATAAGCATTCTCTTCTTTAAACTTAGCTAATGTAAAAGGAGAGTCAACAGAAATACCAACTACATCAGCATTCATTCCCTGGTAATAGCCAAAGCTATCTCTCATGGTACATAGTTGTGTAGTACATACTCCTGTAAATGCCATAGGAAAAAAGTGTACAACCAATTTCTTTCCTTTATAGTCAGAAAGAGATACTTCTTTCAAATCAGAATTGAATAATTTAAAATCCGGTGCTTTATCGCCTACTTGTAATGCCATATCAATATATTTTTTAGTATACTATTTAATTGTATTCCCAAACTTAAAGAATTATTGACAGTTTGTTTGCACAATTTTCAGTTTTGCACTGCTCAGCATGTCGAAGAGTAATGTGGCTTAAAGTTCGCGCTGTTTCAATTGCTGATCAACAACTGCAAGTCCCTCTTCAAAACTATGAGGCTTATAACCAAGTTCCGAAATAGTCTTATCTAAAATAAAACCTGTTTTGACCGGCCTCTTTGCTGTTTGATTTAATAACTCAGAACTGATCTCACTAATCAACGATTTATCCAGATTCCAGAAGTCAGCCACCCGTTCAACTAACTCCGATATACTCATCATGTCTTTTCCCGAAGCATTAAATACACCCCTTGCATCTTTTTCAACCGCTAACAAACAGCAATCAGCCAGATCTTCTGCAAGTGTAGGCATCCTCCATTGGTCATTTACCACATTAATAGGACTTCCCTTTTCAAGCGCACCTTTTGCCCAAAGTACAATATTAGACCTGCTCATATCACTAACAATACCATAAACTATAATGGTACGTAGAATTGCCCAGCGACAAGTTGAACTTTTGATCACATCTTCTGCTTCGAGTTTAGTAACCCCATAATAACTTAAGGGATTAGGTGCAGCAACTTCATCGTAAGGACCATTGGCGCCATCAAATATAAAATCTGTAGATAGGTGAATCAATTGAATATTATGCTGTTCACAAAGTGACACCAATGTCTTAACAGATTCAACATTTAGCTGATGTGCCAATTCTTTTTCGGACTCACAAGTATCCACATTAGTCATTGCTGCAGTATGAATAATCGCATCCGGCTGAAACTTTTCCACAATGCTTTTCACATTTTCTGGATCTAGAATATCCATTTCTGCATATGCATAGCCTTCCTTAACAGGAAACCGATTTGCCCCTTTTGAGGTGGCAATTAAGTTAAATTGGTTAGTTTTCAGTAAACGTTCAGTTATTTTCTGGCCCAAAAGACCATTACTACCAGTAACAAGTATAGACTTCATTAGCGTGTTTTTCTACTGCTTTTATGCCTGCTAAAATACCATTTTAAAAACTGTTGAAAAACTTTTTATTTATATGTGTAATTCTTGTATAAAAATTTTAACTTTGCAAACCGAATTGCGAGCTTATAAAAGGCCCTTTAACAATTTGATATTTATAATTTTACCCAAAACAATATATGCCTAACATTGGAAAAATAGCGCAGATTATAGGACCGGTAGTTGACGTGAGTTTTGCTGACGATGCTCATTTACCTCAAATCTTCTCTGCATTAGAGATTGAAAAAGAAAACGGACAGAAAGTCGTTTTAGAAGTTCAACAACATCTTGGTGAAGACCGCGTACGTGCAATTGCAATGGACTCGACCGATGGTTTGGTTCGTGGCATGAAAGCATTGGATACAGGTTCTCCTATCAAAATGCCGATTGGTGATCAGATAAAAGGTCGCTTATTCAATGTTGTTGGTGAAGCTATTGATGGAATCAACACAGTTGATAAAACTGGTGGTCGTCCGATCCACAATGCGCCCCCTAAATTCGAAGACTTGTCAACAGAAACTGAAGTACTTTTCACTGGTATTAAAGTTATTGACTTGTTAGAGCCTTATGCTAAAGGTGGTAAAATCGGATTGTTTGGTGGTGCGGGTGTTGGTAAAACAGTATTGATTATGGAATTGGTAAACAACATTGCGAAAGCATATGCTGGTTTATCAGTATTCGCTGGTGTAGGTGAGCGTACTCGTGAAGGTAATGACCTTTTACGTGAGTTCATCGAGTCTGGTGTAATCAACTACGGTGATGACTTCCTTCATTCAATGGAAAAAGGTGGATGGGATTTAAAAACTGTTGACACTGAAAAATTAAAAGAATCTAAAGCAACATTGGTATTCGGTCAAATGAACGAGCCTCCTGGTGCACGTGCTCGTGTAGCATTATCAGGATTAACTGTTGCTGAATACTTCCGTGATGGTGATGGCGAAGGCGCTGGAAAAGATATCCTTTTCTTCGTTGATAACATCTTCCGTTTTACTCAGGCAGGTTCTGAGGTATCAGCACTATTAGGGCGTATGCCTTCGGCTGTAGGTTACCAACCTACGTTAGCTACTGAGATGGGTTTGATGCAAGAGCGTATTACTTCAACTAAACGTGGTTCAATTACATCTGTACAGGCGGTTTATGTACCTGCGGATGATTTAACTGACCCTGCTCCGGCTACAACATTTGCCCACTTAGATGCAACTACTGTATTGTCTCGTAAAATCGCTGAGTTAGGTATATATCCTGCAGTGGATCCGTTGGATTCAACTTCACGTATCCTTTCTCCTGCTGTTTTAGGTGACGAGCACTACAACACCGCTCAACGTGTAAAAGAAACTTTACAACGCTATAAAGAACTTCAAGATATCATCGCCATCTTAGGTATGGACGAGTTATCTGAGGAAGATAAATTGGTCGTATCACGCGCGCGTCGTGTTCAACGTTTCTTATCTCAGCCGTTCCACGTTGCGGAACAGTTCACTGGATTAAAAGGTGTATTGGTTGACATTAAAGACACCATCAAAGGATTTAACATGATCATGGACGGTGAAGTTGATGAATATCCTGAAGCTGCATTTAACCTTGTAGGTAGCATCGAAGAAGCTATTGAAAAAGGTAAAAAATTGTTAGCTGAAGCAAACTAGTATATAGTTTTAGTACTTAGAATATTGATCATATCTATAACCTAAGTACTAACTCATTAATTTATTGAGTAGAATTACTAAAAGAATGACACTAGAAATATTAACACCAGATAAGAAAGTTTTTGAAGGCGAAGTAACTGCAGTTACTGTACCGGGAACAATGGGCTCATTTCAAATTTTACATGACCATGCTCCTATTATTTCTACTTTGGAAGATGGCCCCGTGATTATTAAAAGCAAAACCGGCGATAATACCTTTATTATTAAAGGTGGTGTGGTTGAGGTCCTAAAAAACAAAATTATTGTTTTAGCCGAAGGGGTTGCTTAATATTTTATCATATAATATTAGAAAGCCCTTTGAAAATTTCAAAGGGCTTTTTTTATAGCCTTCTTTTTTTTGCATTTCATTATGCCGATCTTGAAGATTCGGCAAAATTAAACCACACTTTCATTGATTAAAATAAACCAAATATGAACCCGATTAAAAACATGATTTTGATCAACTTTTTTGATGAGTAAAGCCATTTTAAGAAGAAATTCGCAAAAATTACAATGCTCGCATAACATCAATACCGAATACCGAAATCATATTTGGTATAGCGACCACCAATTAACATACCACAATCAAGCAGTTTGTGGAATTAAATTTCAAATACATAAAAAAACAAAGAATTAAATTTTTTTTTAAATATTTTCACCCAGCTATTGATAGTTTAGAAAGCAACCAGTAAATTGGATTTATAAAGCAATAACAAATAAACAAGAGAATGAACCTTTCAACTACAGCATTATATAATGTCATTATTAACCTAATTATTCTTCTGATTCTTCAGAAGGACAAGGCGCTGTAAATGAATATTTAATAAAAAAATATACGCAAGCGCCCCCTAAAGTGGCGCTTTTTTAATGAAATAAAACGAGATAAAATACAGATCAATAGAAAATGCAATATTTCAACTCAAATACAGTGCTTTTTTTGAACGGACAATTTCAAAAAGCATCTAATACGACAGCCGATATTTACGGTCAGTCATTACATTATGGCTATGCTGTATTTGAAGGAATAAGGGCATACAACACACACAATGGAACTAGAGTTTTTAAAGCCAGAGAACATTTCGAACGATTAAAGCGTTCGGCTGAACTGGTACATATCCCTTTTCCATGGAAAATTACTGACCTTATTAAGCATACTTATAAATTACTGGAAATCAACAACCTGAAAGATGCATACATACGCCCATTAATTTACTGTGCACCGAATATGTCTTTAATTGGTGGGACAAAACCATCCATCATGATCTGCGCATGGGAATGGGGTGCTTACCTTGGGCATGAGCAATTGAAAGTTTGCATATCAACTTATGAAAGACCAAATCCCAAATCAATCCCTATAGAAGCTAAAGTAAGTGGAAATTATGTTAACTCTATTTTAGCGACAACAGAAGCGAGAAATAAAGGTTTTGATGAAGCTTTATTGCTTGACATGAACCAGAATATTGCTGAAGCACCGGGAGCTAACATTTTCATTGAAAAGAATGGAAAATTATATACTCCCCCTTTAGGAAATATTTTACCTGGAATAACCCGTGCTACAGTAATGGAACTATGCCGCGTTCTGGAAATCGAAGTTATAGAAAAGCACTTATCAGTAACTGATCTGAAACATGCAGATAGTGCTTTTTTCTGTGGTACTGCTTCAGAAATTGCAGGTATAGCTTCAATCGACGAATATAATTTCCCAATCAAGTGGACAGATAGTATAGGCTCTACATTACAACGCACCTATAAATGCCTCGTTCTGGAAAAACAAAATTACGAAGTGATTATCTAGAACAAGTATTAAAGAACTAAATATTAAATAAAACATATAATACCTAATATATATACCGAACTAAAATATGTCACAAACACCAGAAATTAACAGATACAGCAAAACCTTCACACAAGATCCTACTCAACCAGCTGCACAGGCAATGCTATACGGAATTGGTTTGACGAAAGAAGATATGGACAAGGCTCAAGTGGGTATTGCCAGCATGGGTTACGATGGTAACACCTGCAACATGCACTTGAACGATTTGGCTAAAATTGTAAAAGACGGTGTCTGGAAAAATGATATGGTTGGTTTAACCTTTGGTACCATTGGGGTAAGTGATGGTATGTCTAACGGAACTGATGGTATGCGCTACTCTTTAATATCAAGAGATGTAATCGCGGATTCAATTGAAACCATTTGTGGTGGACAATACTATGATGGTTTGATTACTGTTCCTGGTTGCGATAAAAACATGCCTGGATCTATCATGGCAATGGGTCGTTTAAACCGCCCATCTATTATGGTATATGGTGGGAGTATCCACTCTGGAAAGTATAAAGGAGCTTCTTTAAATATTGTATCAGCTTTTGAGGCTTTAGGACAAAAGTTAGCTGGTAATTTAGAAGAAGAAGATTTCCAGGGTGTAATCAAAAATGCTTGTCCAGGTGCTGGTGCATGTGGTGGTATGTATACTGCAAACACGATGGCTTCAGCAATTGAAGCATTGGGTATGAGTTTGCCTTACAGCTCTTCATATCCTGCCACTAGCGATGAGAAAAAACAAGAATGTACAGATGCAGGAAAATACATCCGCATCCTTTTAGAAAGAAATATACTTCCTTCTGATATTATGACCGACAAAGCATTCCACAATGCTATTGTAACGGTAATGGTGTTAGGTGGTTCTACCAATGCTGTTCTGCACTTAATTGCAATGGCTAAATCTGTTGGCCTGAACTTAAAATTGGAAAATTTCCAAAAAATTAGTGACAGCACACCAGTATTGGGCGACTTAAAGCCTAGTGGAACTTACATGATGGAAGATCTGCATAACATAGGTGGTGTACCTGCTGTACTAAAATATCTATTGAAAGTTGGATTGATCCATGGCGACTGTATTACTGTTACTGGTAAAACTTTAGCAGAGAATGTTGCTGACGCAGTAGATTTAGACTTTGAGACACAAAAGATCATCTTCCCAATAGAAAATCCGATTAAAGAAACTGGTCACTTGCAAATGCTATATGGTAATCTTGCAACGGAAGGTTCAGTAGCTAAAATCAGTGGTAAAGAAGGAGAGAAATTTACTGGTCCTGCACGTGTATTTGACGGTGAAAAATCGCTTATGGCTGGTATCCAAAGTGGAAGGGTAAAAAGCGGAGATGTTGTAGTAATCAGACAAGTTGGACCTAAAGGTGCGCCTGGTATGCCAGAAATGCTTAAACCGACTTCTCTAATTATTGGAGCGGGATTAGGAAAATCGGTAGCCTTGATTACAGATGGACGTTTCTCTGGTGGTACACATGGTTTTGTGGTAGGCCACATCACTCCTGAAGGTTGGGATGGCGGAAACATTGCGCTAGTTCATGATGACGATATCATCACGATTGATGCAGTAAACAATTCAATTGATGTTCACCTTACAGATGAACAACTGGCTACACGTCGTGCGGTCTGGAAACAACTACCACCACCGGTCACCAAAGGTGTGCTTTACAAATACATTAGACAAGTAAGCAGCGCCAGTGAAGGATGCGTAACAGACGCTTATACTGATTAAACAATTTTAAAACCTCATTACCTTAAATATAAAACAATGAATACAGCACAAGAGGAAGCAACCACATTAACGGAACCCAAGAAAACAGTGAGTGTTTCTGGTTCGGTAGCTTTATTGGAAGGATTAATTGCCGAAGGTACGGATACCATTTTTGGTTATCCTGGTGGTGCCATCATGCCGATTTATGATGCACTGTACGATTATAAAGATAAATTAAAACATATCCTGGTACGCCATGAGCAAGGCGGCACACATGCTGGTCAGGGCTATGCACGTACTTCAGGAAAAGTAGGTGTGGTATTCGGAACAAGCGGTCCGGGTGCAACCAACCTGGTTACTGGCTTAGCTGATGCTCAGATTGACAGTACTCCTATGGTATGTATTACAGGACAGGTGTTTGCACACTTGCTTGGAACTGATGCTTTTCAAGAAACTGACGTGATCAACATCACTACACCGGTAACTAAATGGAATTATCAGATTACTGATGCTACAGAGATACCAAGCGTATTGGCTAAGGCATTTTATATTGCTCGTAGTGGCAGACCTGGTCCTGTATTGATTGACATTACGAAAAATGCACAGTTGCAAATGTTCGATTACGAAGGTTATACCCCTTGTGATCATGTACGTAGCTACCGTCCGAAACCATTGATCAGACAAGAATATATCCAGCAGGCTGCTGAGCTGATCAATTCAGCTAAAAAACCTTTTATACTATTCGGACAAGGTGTATTACTTGGAAATGCAGAACAAGAGTTTAAAACTTTTGTAGAGAAAAGTGGTATTCCTGCAGCATGGACTATTATGGGTGCTGGTGCAATTCCTACAGATCACCCATTAAATGTTGGGATGTTGGGCATGCATGGTAACTATGGTCCAAATGTACAAACCAATGCCTGCGATGTAATGATCGCCATAGGTATGCGTTTTGATGATCGTGTAACTGGCCGTTTGGATAAATATGCGAAACAAGCTAAAGTTATTCACCTGGATATTGATCCCGCAGAGATCGATAAAAATGTAAAAGCTGATGTTCCTGTTTGGGGAGATTGTAAAGAAACTTTGCCTTTGTTAACAGCATTGGTTGAAGAAAAAAAACATACAGATTGGTTAGCTGAATTCAGAGCATTTGATAAAACTGAGCAAGAGGTTGTCATCCAAAACGAATTACATCCTGCGACTGGCGAAATGACCATGGGTGAAGTAATTAACCAATTGAATGAACTTACTAAAGGTGAGGCTGTGATTGTAACTGACGTTGGTCAGCATCAGATGGTAGCTTGCCGTTACGCTAAGTTTAATCAAACCAGAAGTAACATCACCAGTGGTGGTTTAGGAACTATGGGTTTTGGTTTACCAGCTGCAATAGGTGCTAAATTTGGCGCTCCTGACCGTACTGTTGTTGCCGTAATTGGTGATGGTGGTTTCCAGATGACTTTACAGGAATTAGGTACCATTATGCAAAGTGGTATTGATGTAAAAATAATGATCCTGAACAACAGGTTCCTGGGTATGGTTCGCCAGTGGCAGCAATTGTTCCATGAGAAACGTTACTCTTTTGTTGACATCACAAGTCCTGACTTTGTAAAACTTGCTGATTCTTATTCTATTGCAGGTAGAAAAATCTCTGAACGTGAAGATCTGACAAGTGCTTTAACAGACATGCTGAACCATAAAGGTTCTTATCTTTTAGAGGTAATGGTACTACAGGAGCACAATGTGTTCCCGATGGTTCCTCAAGGTAGTAGTGTTAGTGAAATCAGACTTAAATAATTAAAGATCATGAGTAAGCCCCAGGATACAGAAATAAATGGAAGACAGGAATTTACGATTACTGTTTATACCGAAAATCAGATCGGTATATTGAATCGTA
Source organism: Pedobacter sp. ASV1-7 (assembly GCF_040203335.1). Classification (NCBI taxonomy): domain Bacteria; kingdom Pseudomonadati; phylum Bacteroidota; class Sphingobacteriia; order Sphingobacteriales; family Sphingobacteriaceae; genus Pedobacter; species Pedobacter sp. ASV1-7. Next base: position 401,625 of record NZ_JBEHBV010000003.1, read on the forward strand.
TTGCCATCATATTTTCCAGAAGAAAAATAAATATTGAAAGTTTAAATACCTCTCCTTCTGAGATTGAACACATACACCGTTTCAATATCGTAATCAACGAAACAGAAGAAGTAGTACGCAAACTTTGTCGCCAGATAGAAAAACAGGTTGAAGTTTTAAAGGTGTATTATAACACGAACGAAGACATCATCTGGCAGGAAATGGCACTTTACAAAGTACCTACTGATACCATTGCAGAGCGTGCTCCGGTTGAAAGATTGCTTCGTGAGTTTGGTGCCCGTGCTGTTGTGATCCGTAAAGATTATACAGTTTTTGAAACCACCGGACATAGAGAAGAAACGGATAAACTGATTGAAGTTCTGCAACCTTACGGGTTGATTGAATTTGTAAGAAGTGCAAGGGTAGCAATCATAAAAGACAGTGAAGGCTTTAATGCTAAACTGAGAGAGTTTGAGCGCAGAGAACCAGGACAAGACGTGATTGAAAACGAATACCTGGATAAAGAGAAGAACGTATTTAGCATGTAATTCTGATTATGATGGAATACCTTTTAAATGTTACAAGACAAACGCGCGAGAACTTCATCAAGCTGATTGAATCATCAACTGTTGATGAACTGAATGCAATTCCACAAGGTTTTAACAATAATATCATCTGGAATTTTGCTCATATCGTAGCTAGTCAGCAAGGTTTATGCTATTTGCTTGCAAATGCTGAGCCTGTCATTGAAAGCCAGTATATCGCACCTTTCAGGAAGGGAACCAAGCCTGAAAAGTTTATAGAAGCTGAAGAAATAAATACCATCAAAGAATTAATGCGTAGTACTATCGACCAACTGGAACAGGATCTGAAAAGTGATAAGTTTATAAACTTCACTCCTTTTAAGACTCACTACGGTGTAGAGATAAAAAATGCAGATGAAGCTGCTCAGTTCTTTGTAGTTCATGATGCTTTACATTATGGTATTGCCTCAGCTATGAAGCGAGTAATCATCAACAACGAAAAATAAATATTAAACGAACCTTAAAAATCTAAAAAAAATAAAAAAGATGTCAAATTACTTTAACACATTACCTCTTAGAGAACAACTAAACCAATTGGGCGTTTGCGACTTTATGGACAGTGCAGAATTTCTGGACGGCGTAAATGTATTAAAAGGAAAAAAACTGGTAATTGTAGGCTGTGGTGCACAGGGCTTAAACCAGGGTTTAAACCTAAGAGATAGTGGTTTAGATGTTTCTTATACTTTACGTAAGGAAGCTATTGAAGGCAAAAGAGATTCATGGAAAAATGCTACTGACAACAACTTTACTGTTGGTACTTATGAAGAATTGATTCCTAGTGCTGATGTAGTGATTAACCTTACTCCTGATAAACAACATACCGCTGTTGTAAATGCTGTAATGCCTTTAATGAAAAAAGGTGCCACATTATTGTATTCACACGGTTTCAACATTGTTGAAGAAGGTATGCAGGTTCGTAAAGACATTACTGTAATTATGGTTGCTCCAAAATGCCCTGGTAGTGAAGTAAGAGCTGAATATGTAAGAGGTTTTGGTGTACCTACCTTAATTGCTGTTCACCCTGAGAATGATCCGGAAGGAAAAGGTTTAGCACAGGCAAAAGCTTACTGCGTTGGAACAGGTGGCCACAGAGCTGGTGTTTTAAGATCTTCTTTCGTTGCTGAAGTAAAATCTGATTTAATGGGCGAGCAAACCATTTTATGTGGTTTATTGCAAACAGGATCTATCCTATCTTTCGATAAAATGATTGAAAAAGGTATTGATGCTGGTTATGCTTCTAAATTAGTTCAGTATGGTGTGGAAGTAATTACTGAAGCCCTTAAGCATGGTGGTGTTAGCGGCATGATGGACAGATTGAGCAATCCTGCAAAAATCAAAGCATTTGAAATTTCAGAAGAATTGAAAAACATTATGCGTCCATTGTTCCAGAAACATCAGGATGATATCATGAGCGGTGAGTTTAGCAGCACAATGATGGCTGACTGGGCAAATGGTGATAAAAACCTTTTGGCCTGGAGAGCTGAAACTGGTGAAACTGCTTTCGAAAAAACTCCAGCTGGTGATGTTAAAATTGCTGAGCAGGAATATTTCGATAACTATACGCTAATGGTTGCTTTTGTTAGAGCTGGTGTAGAATTAGCTTTCGAAACTATGGTTCAGGCTGGTATCAAACCAGAGTCTGCTTACTATGAGTCGTTACACGAAACTCCACTTATTGCTAATACCATTGCACGTAAGAAATTATTTGAAATGAACCGTGTAATTTCTGACACTGCAGAATACGGTTGTTATTTATTTGACCAGGCTTGTAAACCATTATTAGCTGATTTTATGACTAAGGTTGATACTGACCTTGTTGGTAAAAACTTTAATGAAGGTAAAGATGCTGGTGTAGATAACAGAACACTGATTGCAGTAAACGAAGCACTTCGTTCGCATGAGGTAGAAATTATTGGTTCTACGCTTAGAAAAGCAATGACTGCCATGAAATCTATTAAAACAGCATAAATAAAAATAAAGCCGCTGCATCTTCCATGTTTTGATGTAGCGGCTTATAAAAACACGAAATATGTCACAACCCGTCGTCCAAATCGCCAATCTCAATTTGAAGTACCAGCACAAGCCTGTATTGCAGGGTTTGAACTGGACTATAAATCGGAATGAGCATTGGTTATTATGCGGCGAAAGCGGAAGTGGCAAAACTTCATTGGCTAAGGCCATTGCTGGTCTGACTCATAGTTACGGAAATATCGAAATCGGTTTTGACCCTCAAAGCAGCTTGCCTGCTATGGTCTATTACGTAGCCAACTGGTTCCAGTTCAAAGATCTGGAAGGCCAGTCTAATTTCTATTATCAACAACGTTACAATAAACAATCTACAGAAACCACTGCCAGTGTAAAAGCTGAGTTGGAGAGCTTCGGTAAAAAACATGGTTTGCTTTATCATGAAGCTGAACCAATTTTAGCGGCTTTAGGATTTTCGGGATTGGTGAATGCTACCCTCATACAGTTATCAAGCGGAGAACATAAAAAATTACAATTGGTGAAAGCCTTATGGTTAAAACCTCAGTTGTTGATTTTAGATCTTCCTTACAACGGACTGGATACACTTTCCCGTCAGAATTTAAATGCTTTGTTAGAAGAAATTACCGAGGCAGGAACACAGTTGATTTTAATCAGTAATGAAACTGAATTGCCAGGTCGCATTAATCACATTGCGAAGATTGAAGCCGGGCAACTGGTAGAGATTTCTGCTGATGAACGCAGCTTAAAGGAAATCGAAGTAAGTGGCATGGCTGTTCCTAAATTCTTAACAGAAGATATCTCTGCTTCTACATCTTCTGAGATCATTAAAATGGTAGATGTGAACATCAGTTATGGTGAGAAAAAAGTATTAAAAAATATAAACTGGGAAGTTAAACCAGGTGAAAAGTGGGTATTACATGGTCACAATGGCTCTGGAAAATCAACCTTACTGAGTTTAATCTGCGGTGATCATCCACAGGCTTATGCCAACAACTTTTATCTTTTTGGAAATAAGAGAGGTAGTGGCGAAAGCATTTGGGAGATCAAAGAACGGATTGGTTTGATTTCTCCTGAATTACACTGGTACTTTGACCCATCGGCAACGGTATGGCAAAGTATTGCATCTGGTTTTTATGACAGCTCTGGCTTGTTCTGCGATCCGGGATATTCTAAAAAAGCACAAACTGATGAACTGATTAGTTATTTCGGTTTGAATGAATATAAAGATTCCCTGATGAATGAACTTCCTTTAGGTAAACAGCGACTGGCTATGCTAGCCAGAACGATTGTTAAAAACCCGGAAATATTAATCCTGGATGAGCCTTGCCAGGGTTTAGATCAGCAGCAGACGATACATTTCAATAAGCTTGTTGATGAGTTATGTAAAAATGGAACCACATTGATTTATGTTGGTCATTTTGAAGCCCAGATACCAAACTGTATTGAAAAGAGAATATTATTAGAAAATGGCGAAGTAAAATCTATAGAAACCCTTATTGAGTATGCTATGGAACATACCTACACAAATTAAAAAAGAAAATTATGTTACACGATCCGAATAGAGTTTATGTATTTGACACCACCTTACGTGATGGTGAGCAAGTGCCGGGTTGCCAATTGACGACTCCGGAAAAGATTGAGATTGCGAAGGAGCTGGAAGCACTTGGCGTGGATGTTATTGAAGCAGGATTCCCTATATCAAGCCCTGGCGATTTCCAAAGTGTGGTAGAGCTTTCGAAAGCAGTATCTGAGCCTATTATTTGTGCCTTAACCCGTGCAAATAAAGGTGATATTGATTCCGCTGTTGCTGCATTACAATTTGCAAAACGTCCACGGATCCACACAGGTATCGGTTCGTCTGACATGCACATTAAAAATAAATTCAACAGTACTCGCGAAGAGATATTGGAACGTGCTGTTGAAGCTGTTAAATACGCAAAAAGATCAGTTGAAGATATTGAATTTTATGCAGAAGACGCTGGTCGTGCCGACGTTCGTTTCCTTGCACAAATGGTTGAAGCTGTAATTGCTGCTGGTGCAACCGTAGTGAATATCCCTGACACCAATGGTTATTGCTTGCCTGATCAATATGGCAGCAAAATCAAGTTTTTGAAAGAAAACGTAAAAAACATAGATCAAGCAATTATTTCTGTGCATTGCCACAATGACCTGGGCTTAGCTACAGCAAATTCAATTGCAGGATTACAAAATGGTGCACGCCAGATTGAAGGTACTATTAATGGTATTGGCGAACGTGCTGGTAACACTTCTATTGAAGAGGTGGTCATGATTTTAAAAACACACCAGGTATTGGGTTTACATACCAATATCAATACAAAGAACTTTTATGAGCTGAGCCGTATGGTAAGCTCGCAAATGCGTATGCCAGTACAGCCAAACAAGGCGATTGTTGGCAGCAATGCTTTTGCGCATAGCTCTGGCATCCACCAGGATGGTTTCCTGAAAAACCGCGAGAACTATGAAATTATCCGTCCGGAAGATGTAGGTTTTCCTGATGCGAGTATAGTATTGACTGCACGCAGTGGCAGACATGCCTTGAAGTTCCATTTGGAGCGTTTAGGCTTTAATCTGAGTAAAGAGGAATTGGCTGAAGTTTATCACCGTTTCCTTACTGTTGCTGACCAGAAATTAGATATTAATGACCAGGATCTTTTGTTGATGATGGGCAAACAACAAATGGCATAGCCCTTTTACAACATTGAATTTATAATAAAAATAAAAAAATGAGCAAGACATTATTTGATAAGGTGTGGGACACTCACGTAGTACGTAAGATAGAAGGTGGCCCTGATGTGCTTTTTATTGATCGCCATCTTATTCACGAAGTAACCAGCCCTGTTGCCTTCTTAGGTTTAAAAAGCAGAGGCATAAGTGTATTATATCCAGAGCGTACTTTTGCTACTGCGGATCACAATACGCCAACAATTAATCAACATTTACCAGTTGCAGATCCACTTTCTGCAAACCAATTGAAGGCATTGGAGTCTAACTCTAATGAATATGGTATCAGTCACTGGGGCTTAGGTCACCAGAAAAATGGTATCGTTCACGTTGTAGGTCCGGAGTATGGTATTACTCAACCTGGTGCTACAATTGTTTGCGGTGACTCACACACGTCTACACACGGTGCTTTTGGTGCTATCGCTTTTGGTATTGGTACTTCTGAAGTAGAAATGGTACTTTCTACACAGTGCATTATGCAGCCAAAACCTAAGAAAATGCGTATCAATGTGAACGGAAAATTAGGTGTAGGTGTTACTCCAAAAGACGTTGCATTGTTTATCATTTCTAAGCTGACTACTTCTGGTGCTACCGGGTATTTTGTAGAATATGCTGGTGATGTTTTTGAAAACATGACTATGGAAGGCCGTATGACGGTTTGTAACTTGAGTATTGAAATGGGTGCCCGTGGTGGTATGATTGCTCCGGATGAAACTACAATCAACTACGTAAAAGGTCGTGAGTTTAGCCCTAAAGGTGAAGCTTGGGATAAAGCACTAGCTTATTACAAAACGTTAAAAACTGATGAAGGAGCTGTTTTTGATAAAGAGTTAACATTTGACGGTGCTTCTATCGAGCCAATGATCACTTATGGTACTAACCCTGGTATGGGTATTGGTATTTCTCAGGACATTCCTGATGCTGATCAGGTTGAAGGTGGTGCAGAGACTTATGCTAAATCTTTAAACTACATGGGCTTCTCTGAAGGAGATCATATGATCGGTAAACCAGTTGATTTTGTATTTGTGGGTAGCTGTACCAATGGTCGTATTGAAGATTTCAGAGCCTTTGCTTCTATCGTGAAAGGCAAGCATAAAGCTGATCATGTTACGGCATGGTTAGTTCCGGGTTCTCATATTGTAGAATCGCAGATTAAAGAAGAAGGCATACTTGATATTTTAACTGAAGCAGGATTTACGCTGCGTCAGCCAGGTTGTTCTGCTTGTTTAGCAATGAATGATGATAAGATTCCTGCAGGTAAGTATGCGGTAAGTACTTCAAACAGAAACTTTGAAGGCAGACAAGGTCCAGGTTCCAGAACCATGCTGGCTAGTCCACTTGTTGCTGCTGCTGCTGCTGTTACGGGGGTAGTTACTGACCCAAGAACATTAATAGAGAGCGTTGAGAACGTTAACGAACTTGTCTAACACAAATTATTAAAGATTAAAAATGGCTTACGATAAATTTAATACCTTAAGAAGCACTGCGGTTCCGCTTCCTATTGAGAATGTTGATACCGACCAATTGATTCCTGCACGCTTTTTAAAAGCTACGGAACGCGTTGGTTTTGGTGATAACCTTTTCCGCGACTGGAGATACAATACTGATAACACGCCAAAAGCAGATTTCGTATTGAACAATCCAATTTACAGTGGTAAAATATTAGTTGGTGGTAAAAACTTCGGTTCAGGTTCATCAAGAGAACACGCTGCATGGGCTGTTTATGACTATGGATTCAGATGTGTAGTATCAAGCTTTTTTGCTGATATTTTTAAAAACAACTGTCTGAATATTGGCGTACTACCTGTTCAGGTTAGCCCTGAATTTGCTGAAAAGATTTTCACTGCAATTTTTGCTGATCCTAATACTGAACTTGAAGTAAATCTACCTGAGCAGACTATCACATTATTAGCGACTGGTGAAAAAGAAACTTTCGACATCAGTTCCTATAAAAAAGACAACATGATGAATGGCTTTGATGATATTGATTATTTGCAAAGCATCAAACCAGAAATTGAGGAATTCGCTAAGCATCTTCCACTTTAGCAGGAAAGAAAACGTAAACCAATAAAATAGTGTGTTTTAAGTATCGTATTTAGAACACACTATTTCAGGCAAACCAAACTAAATGGAAAAAAGGAAAATAGAGATAATGGATACTACACTCCGCGATGGTGAACAAACATCGGGAGTGTCATTCTCCATTTCAGAAAAGTTAACCATAACCCAATTACTATTAGAGGAACTCCATGTAGACAGAGTTGAAATTGCATCTGCACGTGTATCTGATGGTGAATTTCAGGCTGTGAAGTCTATTCTTAACTGGGCAGAGCAAAATGGTTATGCTGATCGGATTGAAGTATTGTCGTTCGTTGACAATGGTGTTTCCATCGATTGGATGATCAATGCCGGGGTTAAAGTTCAGAATCTCTTAACCAAAGGTTCTTTAAATCACTTAACACATCAGCTTAAAAAAACTCCTGAACAGCATTTTGCAGAGATTAAACATGTTGTTGATCTTGCCGCTTCTAAAGGGATTTCTACAAATGTTTATCTGGAAGACTGGAGCAATGGTATGCGCAACTCTCCGGAGTATGTCATTCAGTACCTTGACTTTTTGTCGACGCAACCTGTAAAAAGAATTTTATTACCGGATACTCTGGGTGTATTAACGCCAGGTGAAACCTATAAGTTTATTGCAGAGCTGAAATCAAAATATCCGACTATCCATTTTGATTTCCATGCGCATAATGATTACGATTTAGGAACGGCGAATGTTCTGGAAGCTGTAAAAGCCGGGATAAGTGGTTTACACTTAACCGTAAACGGTATGGGCGAAAGAGCAGGAAATGCGGCATTGGCAAGTGCTGTAGCAGTAATTAAAGACTTTACACCAGAAGTTGACATTCAGATTAAAGAGTCTTCAATTTTCAAGGTTAGTAAGCTGGTAGAAACATTTTCAGGCGTAAGAATCCCTTCAAATAAACCTATTGTTGGTGATCACGTATTTACCCAAACTGCTGGAATACATGCAGATGGTGACAATAAAAATAATTTATATTTTAATGACCTGTTACCTGAACGTTTTGGAAGAAAACGTAGTTATGCTTTAGGAAAAACTTCCGGCAAGGCTAACATTGAAAAAAACCTGCAGGAACTAGGTCTGAAGTTAAATGATGAGGATCTGAAAAAGGTAACACAAAGGGTTATTGAACTAGGAGATAAAAAGGAAACAGTTACTAAAGAAGACCTTCCTTATATCATTTCTGATGTATTAGACAGTAGTCTATATGAAGAACACGTTGTGGTGCAGTCTTACGTGCTGACAAATTCAATGGGTCTTCGCCCCTCTGCAACGATTTCTGTTTTAATTGACGGAGAAAAGTTTGAAGAGAATGCTCAAGGTGATGGACAATTTGATGCTTTTATGAATGCTTTATCAAAGGTATACAATAAGCAAAAAAAGAACCTGCCAAGCCTGATAGACTATGCGGTAAGGATTGCTCCGGGCAGTAACTCTGATGCACTTTGTGAGACGATCATTACCTGGGAAACAGATCAGAAAATATTTATCACTCGCGGATTAGATTCTGATCAGACTGTTTGTGCGATTAAAGCAACCCAGAAAATGTTAAACATCATTTAAGGTTATACTTTATCATAATCAAAAAACAATTTTTAAACCAAGAATATTTGAGCCTGAAACGAATAATTAAAGGCTGATTTTAACAACTAAAAAATATAAAAGATGAAACTTAATATTGCTCTGTTAGCAGGAGATGGAATTGGCCCAGAGGTTATTGACCAGGCTGTTAAAGTATCGAATGCGGTAGCAAAGAAATTTAACCACGAGATTGTATGGACTTCAGGTATTACCGGTGCTGCGGCGATTGATGCTGTTGGTGAACCATATCCTGATGCGACTCACGAAATCTGTATGGCTGCTGATGCAGTGTTGTTTGGTGCGATAGGTGATCCACGTTTTGATAACGATCCTAAAGCTACTGTTCGCCCAGAGCAAGGCTTATTAAAAATGCGTCAGAAATTAGGCTTATTTGCAAACGTACGCCCTACTTTCACGTTCCCTTCTTTAATTGACAATTCTCCTTTAAAAAGAGAGCGCATTGAAGGTACAGATTTGATTATCCTTCGTGAATTAACAGGCGGTATTTATTTCGGTGAAAGAGGTAGAAAAGATGATGGCAACACTGCTTTTGACACTTGTACTTATACCAGAGCAGAGATTCAGCGTTTAGCTAAATTAGGTTTTGAAATGGCTATGACCCGCAGCAAAAAACTTTGCTGTGTAGATAAAGCTAACGTTTTGGAATCATCACGTTTGTGGAGAGAGACTGTACAGGATATGGAAAAAGACTATCCTGAAGTTACTGTAAGCTATGAATTTGTGGATGCAGTTGCCATGCGTTTGGTACAATGGCCAAGTTCTTATGATGTAATGATTACTGAAAACCTTTTTGGTGATATATTAACTGACGAAGCTTCTGTAATTTCTGGCTCTATGGGTCTGATGCCATCAGCTTCTATTGGTGTTCATACTTCTTTATTTGAGCCAATTCACGGTTCTTATCCACAAGCTGCTGGTAAAGACATTGCTAATCCATTGGCGACTGTATTGTCGGCTGCCATGATGTTTGAAGATGCTTTCGGATTAAAAGAAGAAGCAGAATTGATCAGAACTGTAGTAAACAAATCACTTGCAGAAGGTATCGTAACAGAAGATTTATCCGGAACAAACAAAGCATATAAAACCAGCGAAGTAGGCGATTGGTTGGCTGCTAACATATAACTATCTTTGTATATCCTTTAAGGTATACAAATAAAGAGGTTATCAGAAAGGTATGCTCGTTGTGCAATTTATACGCTTCGTCCACCTTTCAGATAACCTTTTATATTTTTCATAAAAATGACTGACTTTAATCATAAATTAGACTTCAAAGCTGCTGCTCAGCGCTTGGCACAGGTTGTAAAGCACACCCCACTTATTTACAACGCAAAATTATCTGAAGCTTACGATTGCGAAATTTACCTGAAACGTGAAGATTTACAGGTAGTACGCTCTTACAAACTACGCGGAGCTTATAATATGATTAGTCGCTTAAGTCAAGAAGAACTAAGCAGAGGAATTGTATGTGCCAGTGCTGGTAACCATGCTCAGGGTGTTGCTTTTTCTTGTAATAAACTGGGTACAAAAGGTGTGATATTTATGCCTGAGATAACGCCTAAGCAAAAGGTAAAACAAACAGAGATGTTTGGCAATGGCAGTGTAGAACTCGTTTTAGTTGGTGATACTTTTGATGATTGTCTAAAGGAAGCATTGGCTTACACGCAGGAACACAATATGACCTTTATCCCTCCTTTTGATAACTATAGCATCATTGAAGGCCAGGGTACAGTTGGTGTAGAAATTCTGGATGATCTGCCTGATGTTGAAGTAGTGATTATGCCTATTGGTGGTGGCGGTCTTTCGGCTGGTGTTGGTCAATATTTAAAAACTGAAAAGCCTGGAATTTTACTCGCAGGTGTTGAACCTGAAGGTGCTCCATCAATGTTAAAAGCATTTGAACATGGTGGGCCGATAACATTGCCAGAAATCAATCGCTTTGTTGATGGAGCTTCTGTAAAATGTGTTGGAAAGCTTACCTACGAGATCTGTACGAAAGTACTAGATGATATATTGCTGGTGGCCGAGGGGAAAGTATGTACAACGATCTTAAAGCTATATAATGAAGATGCAATTGTGGTTGAACCTGCCGGTGCTTTATCTGTTGCTGTACTTGATGCTTACCGCGATAAAATAAAGGGCAAAAAGGTAGTTTGTGTCATCAGTGGCGGTAACAATGACATTGAGCGTATGCAGGAGATCAAGGAGAAATCTTTATTATACGAAGGATTAAAACATTATTTTATTGTTCGTTTCCCACAAAGACCAGGTGCGTTAAAGCTATTTGTAAACAATGTATTAGGTCCGCATGATGACATTACTCGTTTTGAGTTCATTAAAAAAACGAATAAAGAAAATGGCCCGGCATTGGTAGGTATTGAATTGGCTAACCGTGCTGATTATGATTCATTGGTAAAAAGAATGAAAGAGTTTAAGTTTGAAATTATTGAACTGAACAACGATCAGACTTTATTTGAATATTTAGTCTGATATAGTCTTATGAAGATCTTAATTGTAAGCGATAGCCAAATCCCGGCAACAAAATATGGTGGCACTGAAAGAGTGATTTGGTGGCTTGGTAAAGAGCTGAGCAGATTAGGACATCAAATTACCTATCTGGTAGCAGCAGGTTCAAGTTGTCCTTTTGCCAGGGTTTTGATTTATGACCCTAATGCAGACCTGAACAAACAAGTGCCCGATGATATAGATGTCGTTCATTTTAATCACCAGGTGCATGGTTTTAACAAGAAGCCATACATAATAAGTGTGCACGGAAATCCAGGTTATGGTGAGCAACTCGATAAAAACTCTGTATTTGTTTCTGGTAACCATGCTAGTCGCCATGGTGCGGTGGCCTTTGTACATCATGGTCTTGATCCGGATGATTATCCGAAACCCGACTTCTCTCAAAAGCGCCTACACATGCACTTCCTTGCAAAAGCTGCCTGGCGAGTAAAAAATGTAAAAGCTGCAATTAACATGGCTAGCCAGAGCAATAATAAGCTGGTAGTTTTAGGTGGTAGTCGTCTAAACTTAAAAATGGGCTTCCGTTTTACACCTAACTTAAATGTCCGATTTAAAGGAATGGTAAATAATGAGCAGAAAGCTGCTGTTATGATGCAGTCTAAGGCCCTCCTATTTCCTGTTCTATGGCATGAACCTTTTGGAGTTGCCATTATAGAAAGTCTTTATTATGGCTGCCCGGTTTTTGCCACACCTTATGGCTCATTACCCGAATTGGTTAGTCCGGAAGTAGGATTACTGAGCAGCGACAAAAGTTTGCTTATAGAAGGACTTCGAGAGGTAAACCAATTTAACAATCGCTTTTGCCATGACTATGTAATGGATAATTTTAGTCTGCAAAAAATGGCGAACAATTATCTGGAGCTTTATGAAAAGGTGTTAAATATAGAGGAAATACACTCTACCCAACCTACACTACAAAGTATTACGGATAAATACTTACCTTTAAGGTAGTAATTGAGAAGTCGAATAAAAATTAAGCATATTTTTTGTGGCAATAAATTTGCTATAGAAATGCAAACACACAACACATGAAAAAACTTATATTATTATTGTTATGCACGGCCACGCTAGGTCTGGTATCGTGTAAGAAGGATAACTATGTGCCTCAAATATATCCCAGAACTATCCTATATGACATTCCAACTAGCGCCTGGAAAACTACTGATGATGGATACACTTATTCTACTACTATAAATGTACCTGAAAATGATGAAAACTTCAATCAATCGGGGGGAGTGATTGCATCGTTATCTTTTGATCCACAAAGAAAAGTTTATGATGCACTACCAAACGTTGTACAAGGCATATCTTACAATTTCACTTCTGAACCAGGATATGTAGTTATATTTATTGAAGACGCGCTTGGAGCTAAAATCAACCCACCTGTAGGAACAATCAGAGCGAAAATCGTATTGGTTGATTCAGAGATAATTGACTAAACACATTAAATTAAAAAGGCTAGGAATTATATGATTCCTAGCCTTTTTTTTTAATCTTCCAACACACCAAATTTACCTTGGTTAAAATCTGCAATCGCCTGATTGATTTCTTCTTCGGTATTCATTACAAATGGTCCGTAGCTTACAATTGGTTCATTTAATGGTTCACCACTCAAAATCAACACGACACTTTTTTGGTTTGCTTTAATATGGATTTCTTCCCCTTCATTTGCAAACAAAACAAAATTGTGTTCTCCAGCGATTTCTCCGTTTACTTCTATACTACCATTTACTACCAATAAAGCAGTGTTGTGACCAGCTTGGATTGAAGTAGTTACTTCTGCACCTTCATTTAGTTTAAGGTCGAACAAATTTACAGGACTATAAGTCTCTGCCGGACCTGCAATACCATTGAAGTTACCAGCAATTACATTAACGACTCCTCCATTTTCAGGTAGTTCAAATTTACCCATTCCAGCAGCTGTTAACTCCTGATAATGTGGTGTTGTCGATTTATCCTTTTTTGGAAGATTAACCCAAAGTTGTACCATTTCAAATGGACCTCCTTTTTTAGAGAATTCTTGCTCATGATACTCTTTATGAAGTATACCACTACCAGCAGTCATCCATTGTACATCACCCGATTTAATAATTCCATGGCTACCAGTGCTGTCATGGTGTGCAACACTTCCTTTATAAGCAATGGTTACAGTTTCAAAACCTTTATGAGGATGCACTCCTACCCCTCTTAAATGGTCTGACGGGCCAAAATCATATTCAGGATTAAAGTCCAATAGTAAAAACGGACTTATCCTCTCCTGAGGGATACCTGCTCCTGGTATTAAATTAAATACCCTGAAACCATCACCAACCATATGAGGTCGGCCAGAATTTGTCACGATTTTTTCAATTAACTTTTTCATAATATATTCTTTCTTTTTAATGGAACGATACAAATATACCAAGGTTAACAGTGTTAACAATTGATCTAGGATAAGAAGTATTTTCTTAATTTGTAGCATTTTAACCTTTCTATCCGTCTTCATTAAAAACCCAACCAAATATGAAAATAGTAGTACTTGCAATCTTAATGGCCGGCACCTTGCTTTCCTGTAAAAAAAAGACATCAGAATCAGAATGCGGGAATATGATTTGTACTGAACAGTTTGTCTCCTTATATATAAAATTTGTAGATAACAAAGGTCTTGGTACGGAAGTCAAAGACTTTACCGTAGTTAACCAAAGAACAGGAGATAAAAAATATCCTACAATAACCGGATATCTTACTGTAGAAAGAGGGACTTATATATTTGCAGATGATGGAAATACTAAAAGCCTCTCTGAAGAAGGTGATGATTTAAAAATAACTGCAACATCAGTAGCAACCAACCAGACTAAATCTGTCGTAATCAATGTTAAGGGTGGCAAATGTGCTTGTCATATTAGTAAAGTCTCAGGGCCTGATCAACTAGCTTTCGATTAATATCGAAGGCTAAAAAGGTTTAGCGCTTTCATCCAATATCCTTTCCCATTCAGGATATCGCTTCAGATATGCTGCAACGAAAGGACATAATGGAATCAGTTTATATCCCTTATCTTCTATATAAGTTAAGGTTTTCTCTATTATAGCAGTTGCAGCACCTCTTCCTTTCAATTCCTCAGGTGCTTCGGTATGGATTAGCCATATCTTCTTGCCATGCTCTTTAAAGTCAATAAAAGCAGTATAACCATCAACTATTAATTCAAAACGCATATCTACCTGATTTTTCACCAATGGTAGCTTAAGATACTCTTCATTCATAGCAGTTCAATTAGCATAAAAATTATACACTAATTTACCTGAATAAATTGATAGTATTACCTGGAATATTAAAAATCAAACTTCACCCTTGCGCGAATACCCCAACTCGAAACATTAGGATTTTCAAGGTAGCTGAAACGCTTAACAGCGTCTACCCTAAGCACTTTAAAAATATTTCCTACGCCAACGCTTCCTTCCATATATGGACCTTTGTCTAAGGCATAAGTAATAGGCTGTCCGTCGTCATTACGTACAAATTGCATGGCATCAAGGTTCTTATCAGGATTGTTCTCATTTCTTAAACCTCCATACAACGCTTTAAATGACATCACTTCCCTAAGCTTTAAATGTTGTAATAAAGGGATTTTATTAAAGAAGAATCCATTAAAATTCTGATCGATATTGATACTAGCGTAATGATCACTTACAAACTCAAGAAAGTTCATCAGATTATAGGACTGCAGCTGATAAGCATAAGTCTGGTTCGCACGATGAATAGACAATAATGGGAAAGGTATTTTTCCGACATTGTAACCACCTTCAACAGTTACATCGGTGTACCCCAGTTGCGATAAATAAAAACGTTTATCTACACTACCCATAAAATTATGGTAATTATACTCACCTCCTAAAACTCCTTTCAATCCAGCGGTATAACGCAGATTAAATATTGGGTATTTGTCCACCAAAGGAGTGCGATAAATTTTACCCTGGTAAAACTTCTCATTCGGAGCATACCTCAGATTCACACTAATCTCTGATGTATTGATCTGATTTGTTCTTGAGAAAAGAGTTTGTGCAGAATTGTTAAAGTATAAAGATCCACCCGGAGTTTGACTCCATTTGCGTAAACCTACACTATAAGAGAAGTGATTCTCATACTCACGTACATAATCAAACCTGTAAAAATCATTATACAATAACATATCATTCTCACCCCTTTTAAAGGACAAAAGGAAATTATCTTCCTGAACAAATTGTAATTCCTGTCCTGGAATCTTAGTATCACGCTGAAAACTTGCACGCAAATAGTTCTGAGGAAAAGAATAAATAGATTTATTGTTTAAAGAATAAGTACCACTTAAAAAGTACTTCCACTTCTGGTCGTCAAAACCATATGCAGCATACGTTTCAAAATAATACCTTTTACTAAGTTTTGTTGTAGTCCTTCCTCCCAGCCTTGCACGAAATCCTTCAACACTGTTAAAACTATAAAAAGTGTTTACAGGTCCCATCTCAAAAGGGCCGAAATCTTTATAACCAGCAACAAATAAAGTAACAATGTCCATAGTTCTTTTAAAAGAAGGTATGGTCTGCAAAGTATCTAAATTATGATAGATTTTAGTGCTGCTTGCATTAACTGACTCAGGTCGGATACTTGCCCAGTATTGTTCATTTTTTTGAGTAGCATCTGGAACTATCACTAATGCTTCTGCACCTTTGTAAACATTTTCTGATGGAGGTTGATTAACTGTATAATCCTTAAAAGTTACCGTACGTTCACCAGTAAATCCGGTTCCACCTTTTTTAAGGATTCCAAAATCAACAATCAGATTACTTTTGCTCAGGTGATAGCGTTTATCAGGATTCTGTTCAAACTCAAGCTTAGCTTCAAGACCTCGGACAAAGTTAAGATTGATATGCTTGTTTACAGTCAGATATGCATTCTGTACAGCATAATTACCGTCCATCGTAACATATAGTTTCCCCTCAAACAACATATCCATTTTGTTTCTCGGCGTAAAAGATAATTCGATTAACTGCGGCTGATGAGTTCTTATTGTATCTGTAATAAAAAACTTATAAAATCCAGGGGCACCATCTGCTATAGGACTTAATAAAAGATTACTCACTACAGAGATGTTATTATCATAAATATCAATATCCTGATACATCCTGTCGAAATAAGAAGTCAATCCCTTATTATCAATAAAACGTTCATCAAAGTTTACCTGCTTATCAGCAACTACCACCGTTTTCATTTTCTCAGGATGTTTACGATAGTAATTTTCAGAAAGCTTTTCCTGTTGGAATACAGGCAAAAGATTTTTGCCACCAATCTTGGTAGAATCCTGTTCCTCAAAAAGAAACTGATAATTACGGAATACTTTTTTGTTTTTAAACTTATCTGAAAGATTGCTCATAGAAAACAACATCCTTTCATACTTTTTGTATTCCACGTAATCATAGCTTTCCATCCGGTTTTTCGGCTTATTAGCAATTACTTTACGAATTAACTCTACAGCAGGATTATCTTTATTACGGTATGGTGCTTTTTTACTTCCCTTGATGACCACTTCATTCATCTGCATCGCTTCATTTTGAAGCTGAACATTAACTACTTGCGTAATTCCTGCTTTTACAGTCTTAACTTGAGTTTTGTAACCTATATAGCTAAACTGAAGTTGGGTATACTTACCTTCAATGGTAATGTTATAACGTCCATCAACATCGGTTCGGCCACCTTTACTAGTTCCTACAATCATAAAGGAAGCATAAGGTATAGTTTCTTTAGTAACAGCATCTGTTACCACTCCCTTTACTGCTGTTTGTTGCGCGAAAGTAGGCAATGCTGTTAAAGTAAGGAGAAATATAAAAATATATCTAAATATAGAATATGGATGCGGTTGATACATCTGTTGCTTTGCTTTAATTATTTGCTTAAAACTTATTAAGCACTGCAAAGTTAATACTCAACTTCTGAATATTTAAGTAATAAAGTCAGGAAAAAGCAGATAAGTATGTGTTATGACACGAATATGAAAAAAGAATTTTACTGATTGATTTTTATGTAGTTATAATGACAGAAAGCGGGTAATGTTTGCCTGCACATGATCATTCTTTTTATGCTCCCCACGGTTTAACTGAATGGCTCTGATCATCACACCATTCCTCTCCAGCAATAGTTCTTCATAAAAACCTTTGTAGTAGACATCCTTGACTTCAAAGCGTCTGCTATTCCATGAACTTTTCAGTTCCACCCATTCCGGATAAAAAACAGCAGTTCCGCTTTTTATATCTAAACCTAGTTTCTCTGCATCAGTTGTATTGACCGTTACCGCATTACCCAAAAGCTGGGCGGTATAAATATCATCAGGATGATTGTATACGTGGGCTGGTGCTCCAGATTGCAATAGCTTACCGTCCTTTAAAATCAGCAATTCATCTGCCAGGAACAATCCATCTGCAGGATCGTGAGATACCATAATGACGGTAACACCAGTTTCAGCCGCAATTCTTTTAATATCAGCACGTAACTGGTTTTTTAATAAAGCATCAACCTGGCTAAAGGGCTCATCAAGCAATAATACAGTTGTATCACTCACCATTGCTTTAGCGATGGCTACACGCTGCTGCTCCCCCCCGCTTAGCTGAGTGATCTTCTTATCCTTAAGATGCTCAATGCGCAAATGCCGCATGATTTCAAACGTCTTTTCCTGCTTAACCTGAACATTAGTATTGGAAAGCATAGATGCGATGTTATCATACACCTTAGCATAGATATTCAGGGAAAAGTCCTGCGTAACCATCTTCATTTCCTTGTGACCAGGAATCAATTGCTCATCTGGCCCTGGAATACGCTTACCATTAAAAGAAACTATTCCTTCATCAACCTTAAGCAAGCCATAGATACACTTGAGTAGGGTAGATTTACCACTCCCACTTTCACCAAGGATGGCAACTACATTACCCTTTTTAATGTCAAAGCTAATGTTACTAACTCCTGATGCTTGTTCTGCCTGATGTTGTTTTGTTAAGTTCTTTACAGATATGATAGGTTCTTCCACATTGGCAAAGATAGAAGAAAATGGGATTTTAATTTAATCCAAAGGTTATACCGAACGACATGTTTTTTAAACCTGCCTGCGGAGCACTATCAAACATATCATTGAAATAATATTTACTGAAAAGGCCAATCCAGCCATAACCTAATCGCACTGAACCACCCAGGCGGACAGGCTCGAAGTTATAGTCATCTCTAAATTTCTGTTTGCCATTTTCCTCGCTTTTCTGTTTCACTTTTCCGTTGATCAGAAAACTTACTTCAGGACTTACAACGAAATAAAAGCGCTTGCCATTGGCATTCTCATTGGTTCTAAACTGAAATCCTAAAGGTACATGAACATAAAAGCTGGAAAACCTGTTTTTAGAAAATTCAATACCAGATGCTGGATCGTAATCCAATACATCAGTATTTCTCTTTATGGTAATATTCTTTTTTAAACGGAGCATTGTCCAGTCTAACCCTGCAGCAAGATATATCTTAAAGTTAGAATTGACCCTATATCCATAGTCCAACACATCAAAAGAAACTGTGCTTGATTTAAACTCTTTGTAATCCAGAAAATCATTGGTTGGAGATAGTGTGAAACTACCATTGTCTACCAAACGAGTAAAGCCAATATCGAAACGTGTAAAGGTAATTCCTCCTACTAAATACCCTTTATGATTGGCATTAGTCTCGCTTGCTTTAACACTATCCTGTTGAGCAAATGCATTAAATGAAGTTACTATTGCCAATACTCCAGTTAACAGGGCTGTTAAACAATTACACCTCATTGTCTTTTAATTTAAATACCAGATGAAACGCTGTTCATAATGTCAGGTTTACATTATAAAGATAAATTATTTTTAGCAATCGTGCTTCTTTCTATAGTGTTTATACCACTTTACAGCCATCATAATTACTACAGCAAAAATGATAAGCCCAACAAGCCCATAAACCCAATCAACCGCACTTTTTAAAATAACAGTAAAAACAATAGCAACCAGCAAAATGGTAGCTACCTCATTCCACAGCCTTAGCTTAAATGAACTAAGTTTGCATGTGCCCATTTTCAGCTGATTCATGATACGTTGACAAATAAAATGATAAGCCAAAAGCCCCAATACAAACCCTAGCTTTACATGAAACCAAGGCAATTGTAAGAGCCATGGCCTGATGCAAACCATCGATACACCTGCAAGCACAGTTAATGCCATTGCAGGTGTAGTGATAATATACCAGAGCTTGCGCTCCATTTTTTCGTATTCCTTTTGTAAGATATTTCGTTCAATCTCAGGCCTGTCATTGGCCTCAGTATGATAAATAAACAAACGTACACTATAAAACAGTCCTGCCATCCAGCTTACCACAAAGATAATATGAACAGAAAGGACGTATAAATAGTATTGATCCATTGAACTAGTATCTGAATTCCTTAATAGTTTCTATTGCGTATTTTACGTTATCAAAAGGAATGTCAGGCATAATACCATGCCCAAGATTACAGATAAAGCCATTCTGACCACGCATACGTTCAAATAAACGAAGAATCTCTTTCTTGATTACTGATTTATCAGCATATAAAATATGAGGATCTAAGTTACCTTGTACTGCCATTCCTGCAGGAAGGATATTTTTAATGTTTAAAAGATCCGCATTCCAGTCTACCGAAACTACATCCGGTTTAGCTTCTGCCATCATTGGTGCAAACACAGAACTTCCCTTACAAAACGAAATTACAGGAACATTTTTTCTATTCAATCCTGCAATAATCTCCTGAATATAGCGGTGAGAGAATTCCTGATAGTCGTTCCATGATAAAGCCAGTGCCCAGCTATCAAATAGCTGTACAGCATTTACGCCAGCAGCAATCTGCAGATTTAGATAATCAACAGTAACCTTTGCTATTTTAGCCAGTAATTTATGAGCAATTTCCGGATGATTATGAATTAACAACTTGGTTAATTTAAAATCTTTTGATGAACCACCTTCTACCAGGTAACTCATAACTGTAAATGGAGCACCAGCAAAACCGATTAGTGGAATACTTCCATTTAAGCGCTGCTGTATCACTTTAATTGCATCAGCAACGTATTGTAACCTATCCAAAACATCAACCTCAAGGGCATCAACATCCTGCATAGTACGCACCGGATTGGCAAACTTCGGACCAACACCTTGAGTAAAACTAAGGTCACCGCCCATTGCCTCACCTGTTACCAGAATATCTGAAAACAGGATAGCCGCATCAATGCCTAACAAATCAACAGGCAGCATCGTTACATCAGCAGCAATTTCAGGCGTTTTGCACATCTCCAGAAAGGAATATTTGTTTTTAATTTCCCAATACTCTGGCATAAAACGACCTGCCTGACGCATCATCCATACCGGTGGACGTTCTGTTTGCTTTGAAAATGCCGCATCTAAAAATAACGTGTTCTTCACTTCTTAATTTCTCCTCTATTCTTTTATAAACTGTTTACTTCTTTTTCTATTTTAATAATTATTTCCTGTGCTTTGGGTGTTACTGCCAGCTCTTTTGCTTTTTCAAGATAAGCATTGCTACGTACCTTATCTTTCTTTCTTAATGCCAGATTGGCTAGATGAATCATCACAAAAGCTTTATCATTCTTTCCGCCTAAGGGAAATCGGCTAGCTATTTGAAAATGGAATTCAGCAGCAGCATAATCTTCCTTTTTTAAAGCGATGTTAGCCCGCATAAACTCATAATACCCACGTCTGTTTTTTGCTAGTCTGTCTGCATTAGGCACCTCATTCAATAGCTCTTCAGCTCTTTCATGATCACCATTTTTAAAGTATTTAGAAGCTAGCAATACCGAGCTATGTCTGATATGGCTCCATAAAATAAAGCCAAACAAAAAGCCGGCAAATGATGCCAGCTGGTATTGTGCATAAAAAAGACATACCAACGCTGCAACAGTAAAAACTGCCATCAGGGCATACCTGCCTTTTGAATTATACATTAATGAATATCTGTGAATTTATAACCAACACCTCTGATGGAATGAAAATATACAGGGTTTTTCTGATCTGGTTCAAAGTACTTGCGGAAAGTCAGGATAAAGTTATCTATCGTTCTTGTAGAAGGATATACATCATAATTCCATACTGTTTCCAGAATCTGCTCACGTGAAACTGCTTCATTCTTACGTTCAATAAGTAATTTCAGCAACATGGTTTCTTTTTTAGTCAGCGGCACAATAACACCATCATCTTGCTTCAATTCAAATGAATTGAAGTAGATAGTTTTGTCACCAATTTTATAAGAATTGATTTCTTTTAAGTCGTCAGCCTTCATGCTACGTTTAACCAGGATACCAACCCTTAAGATCAGTTCTTCAAGGTTAAATGGTTTTACAAGGTAATCGTCAGCACCTTTTTTAAGCCCCATAACCCTGTCTTCACTTGTATTTTTCGCAGTTAAGAAAAGGATAGGTACTTCAGTATTCTCTAACCTGATGGTTTCACATACCTGGAATCCATCCATCTCAGGAAGCATTACATCCAGAATAATCAGATTAAAACGTTCTTCTTTAAAAACTTTCAAGGCTGTTTTACCGTCTTTTACAGCATGTACTTTATAGCCTTCAAGCTCAAGATTTAATTTAATGGCATCTAATAAATGGTCTTCATCTTCAACCAGCAGTATTCTTAATTTCTGTTGCATAATCAACTAAATGTTATTTCAAAAATAGCACCTTGCGGTACGTTATCTCTAACGCTGATATCAGCGTCGTGGCTTTGTAATACTTCCTTAACAATAAACAGGCCCAATCCTGTTCCTTTTGATTTTCTGACATTCTCATCACCAACTCTGTAGAATTTATCGAAAATAAGCATCTTTTCCGCATCAGGAATACCCGGCCCTTTGTCAGACACCCTCAAGAATGCGTGACCATCTTTCTCTGTCAGTTCAACTGCTACATCTGCACAAGGCCCTGAATATTTCACCGCATTTTCGACCAGATTAGTCACTACAGATGAAAGTGCAAACTGATCACCCATCACCTTTATTCCTGGCTTGATTACCGGGGTAATCAATTGTTCACAACCACATGAATGTACCTGTAGTCTGTCTGTTATTTTTGTTACCAGTTCAGAAAAGTCAAATTCCTCCTTTGGGAATGAATAAGAGCGGTTTTCTATCTTTGTAGCTAATAGCATATTCTCTACAAGATCATCCAGACGCTCAATATCTTTCAAAGAATTACTTAATAATGAGGTCTGTCTGGCCTTATCCAGATCACGTTTTACAATTGTCTGAATAGACAACTTTATAGCTGCCAAAGGAGATTTTAATTCGTGTGTAACCGACAATAAGAAGTTCTGTTGCTGCTCACGAAGGCGTACTTCTTTTTTAATAGACTGATGCAAAAAATAGGCACCGATACAAAGTAAAAATAAAAAGACTGACCCTTCTCCCATAACCATTGCCATTCTGGCAGGTTCCAGCCTTACTACCAGAGTTCCCCAAGAGATCAATTGTACTAAAGCATAAAGGAGCATGAAATAAAATATAACTATCGACTTCTTCAAGGTTATCAGTATTTTACTTTATAAATATACCATTAATTACTTGTTCCTGAAAACAACATCCAGGCTGTCAAATATGGCTCTTTTTGCCTTTTCAAGTTCAATTT
The DNA here is from genome assembly GCF_040203335.1 of Pedobacter sp. ASV1-7. Taxonomy (NCBI): domain Bacteria; kingdom Pseudomonadati; phylum Bacteroidota; class Sphingobacteriia; order Sphingobacteriales; family Sphingobacteriaceae; genus Pedobacter; species Pedobacter sp. ASV1-7. Next base: position 424,791 of record NZ_JBEHBV010000003.1, read on the forward strand.
TTGTATGTGCAGCAGATACGAAACCAACCTCATATCCTGATGGCCCCAAGTAAATCCCCCTGTTAAGCAACTCACGGTGCATTACTTTGAATTTCTCCATACTATTGTGATCAATGTCATCTGCAGTCTGAATCTTATCCTTATCAGTAAAGGCAATCCAAAAGATAGAACCTACATAGAACACTTTAACTTTATAATTTCTTGCAGTCGCAAAGCGCTGAATACTTTCTGCGAACTCACTGGTCTTATTGTTCAAATCCTTATAGAAGCCTGAACGCAGTAACTCTGTCAGCTGAGCTATACCAGCAGCCATTGCTACAGGATTACCAGACAGTGTTCCAGCCTGATAAACACCTCCATCAGGAGAAATATGTGACATAATTTCTGCTGATGCACCATACATTCCAACAGGTAATCCACCACCTATAATTTTACCATAAGTAACAATATCAGGCGTAATGCCATAATGTCCGGCAGCTCCTTCGAAACCTAATCTGAATCCTGTAATTACTTCATCAAAGATCAATAGAGCTTTATTCTCTTTACAGATGGATTGTAAATACTCAATATATTCAGCATCTTGCATCAACAAACCATTATTTGCCGGGATACCTTCAATAATTACTGCTGCTACCTGATCCTTAAATTGCTCGAAAGCCTGTTTTAAAGCTGCCCTATCATTTAACGGAATTACAATAGTTTCCTGCGCAAATGCTTTAGGAACACCTGCCGATGAAGTTTCACCAAATGTAACCAGTCCAGAGCCTGCTTTTACCAGTAATGAGTCACTGTGACCATGGTAACAGCCTTCAAATTTTATGATTTTATCTTTATTGGTATAACCACGTGCCAGTCTTATAGCAGACATGACTGCCTCTGTTCCAGAACTTGTAAAACGGATTTTTTCAACGAATTTATTATTCTTAATGATCAGCTCTGCTAATTCATTTTCCAATGCTGTTGGCGCACCGAAACTCATGCCATTTTGCATCACTTCGGTAACCTTCTCTCTTACTTTCGCATTGTTATGCCCTAAAATAAGCGGTCCCCAGCTAGCACAAAAATCTATAAATTGGTTACCATCAGCATCCCATACAAAACAGCCATCTCCTTTTTGAATAAAAAGAGGAGTACCGTAAACAGACTTAAAAGCCCTAACCGGAGAGTTTACTCCACCTGGGAAATAGTTTTTAGCCTTTTCGTATAATTCTGCCGACTTTTCCCTGGAAATATCCGGCTTACTTCCTGTATTTACAGGTACATCACCTTCATTTCCCGAAAACATTTTTTTTAAAGATCCTAACATATGCTTATTTCAATTCTGTACGTGCTGTTCTAACAACAAACATGTCTACTACATCCAGTTTTTCTCAACAATATCCCTTATATGATATGTGGTAATGATACTTGCTCCTGCACGTGCAAAAGCATGCATCGTTTCCATTACGACTTTCTGCTCATCAATCCAACCCTTTTGTGCAGCTGCCTTTACCATTGAATATTCTCCTGATACATTATAACAGGCAATGGGCAAGTCGGTATGCTGTTTTAAGTTATGCATAATGTCAAGATAAGCCAAAGCAGGCTTTACCATTAACACATCTGCTCCTTCACTTTCATCCAGTAACGCTTCTCTCAATGCTTCATTACCATTTCTAAAATCCATTTGGTAAGCTTTCCTGTCTCCTTTGCTAGGTGCACAGTCCGCCGCTTCTCTGAAAGGTCCATAATAAGCTGATGCAAATTTGGTAGCGTGAGACATAATTGCCGCATTAACATATCCAGCTCCATCCAGTACACTTCTCATCACAGCTACACGTCCATCCATCATATCAGATGGGGCTAACATATCTGCTCCGGCATGCACGTGTGTAAGTGCCATTTTTGCAATAACTTCTACGGTCTCATCATTCTGCACATAATCATCTTTCAATATACCGCAGTGTCCGTGTGTTGTATATGAACATACGCAAACATCAGTTACAATATAAAGGTCATCACCAAAATTCTTTTTCAATAAACGTACAGCAGAAGGAACCAGAGAATGATCGTGATATGCAGAAGCTGCATCTTCACTTTTCTCATCACCAACACCAAAAAGCATAATTTTGTTTACACCAAGTTCCAACCCTTTCTCTACATCCCTGACCAATGTGTCCTCAGAAAAATGACTGATGCCAGGCATCGCTTCAAGTGGATGAACCACATCTTTTCCAGGTACCACAAAGTATGGATACACAAACATGTCTTTAGATAACCTTGTTTCGGCTACCATCTCTCTCACAATTGGATTCTTCCTTAATCTACGCGGACGGTGTAACATATCTTCTTTTTATTTTATTTCAATCCCAAAAACAGCCTCGGCAAGACTTATTTCATCTGGAGCATAGGGCAATATATATTTCACTCCCATTTCATCAAATACTTTAGCTGTAGAATTACCAATTGCGATAACCTGTTGTCCAGGTTCCAGCAGGTTATCCACAAAATAAGCTTCAACATTTGATGGGCTTGTAAAAATCAGCACCTCTGCTTCAGTCCGATCAACATCTTCTTCAATAACTGTTTCATAAATCGGCAGATCAACTACTTTTGTCTCCGGTTTCAATGCTTTTTGAATACTCAATAATGAATCTTGTGCTCTTGGGAACAACACTGTTTTTCCAACAACCGCTTCTGCAAACAAGTTTGCCACTTCATCAATATCTCCACCTTCACCAACATAGTCAGCTAAATGGCCTAATTTCCTTAATGAATCTTCAGAGCCTTTACCAGCAACGCCAAACTTTACATTTTTGGTCAGCGTAGGTTTCAGTTTAAAGAAATATTCAACACTGTTCCTGCTGCTAAAAAATATCCAATCTACATGTTTCAAATAAAATGGATCAAGTACAGTTACAATTGGGAAAGTACGGATCAACGATCTCGCATCAATTTCTATATGATGTTTTTCAAGTGCCTTTCTAAAGTAATTATGCTCGCTAACTTCTCTGGAAATAAACACTCTGGAAGGAAACTTTCTATCCGGGCTGAACTTAGAAACAATTTTCTCAGCCAATCCCTCCAAACTATCTACACGATAAAATAATCGATCAGGAAAATCCTCATTTGTTTCAGCTTTTGAAGTCCAAACTTCATACTTCCCGTCTTCTTTTTTACAATAACAGCCTAAAGGCATATGGCAGCCACCCTCAAAAAGATTAAGCACTTTACGTTCTACACCAATTTCATCCGCTGTTTCCTGATGATGAATCTTTTGCAACGCTTCAAATAATTCTGAGTCGTTTTCCCTGATCTGTATAGCTAATGCTCCTTGAGCTGGTGCCGGTACCACATCAGTTGTGTCAATTACCTCCACATGAAATTCAGAAAGATCAATATTCAGACGGTTAACTCCAGCTTTAGCAATTACAATCGCATCGTAATCTTCATCCCTTAGCTTTTGTATACGAGTTGGTACATTCCCTCTTAAATCTTCAATATTTAAGTCGGGACGGATTGCAAGTAATTGAGCCTTACGTCGATTAGACGAGGTTCCTACCATTGCTCCATTTTTAAGAGAAAGTTTATGAGAAACACTTACACAATCCTTAAGTATCAATAATAATTCCGCTGGATCTTCGCGTTCAGTTACAGCTGCGATTGTTAAACCAGTAGGATGAATCGTTGGCAAATCTTTATGCGAGTGAACGGCTATATCAATTGTACCACCTAAAAGTTCTTCTTCAAGCTCTTTAGTAAAGAAACCTTTACCTTCCAACTTATCAAGCCTAAGGTTTAAAATCTTATCACCCTGGGTTTTGATAATTTTTAATTCAGCTTCAACACCTATAGCTGATAATTTATCTTTAATGAAATTGGCTTGCCATAAAGCCAGGTCGCTACCTCTTGTACCTATAATAAGTCTTTTCACGTTGATTGCTAATTTTTTGGCAAATCTAGCTATTCTTTACCAATATCTCCTTAGCCATAACCATTGGAACGCTGATGTATTTCTTTTCCATATAGTTCATCACTTTTTCCAATATCAATCTAGAGTTCTCATCCAGACTATTGATCTCATCGGCAAAGACTCCATTGATAGCAGTATGCTTGATTTCCTTAATTTTCTCTGGAACGCAGCTCATAGCTATTTCAATTTTGCGCTGACGTAATACTGATTCAAAATCTTTGATATTTTCTTCGATGATGTGCTCTGCATTCACCAGCTCATCATAGCGTTCCTGAATATTTTTACGAGCTGTCTCCTTTAACGATTCAACTTCGATGTAGTGTATTGGGAAATTTTTAACCACTTCAACTGCGGTATCATTGGGAATAGCTAAATCAACGATAACTTTTTTACCAGTCTCGCCATTCAACAATTTTCTATAAACCTCCTCAGTAATAATTGGCTCTGTTGCACCTGTACAGGTAATAATAACATCAAATCCCTGATTGAAGTTTTCCAATTCTGAAAGAGGATAAGCTGTACCATTAAGATCTTTAGCAAGCAATTCTGCATTTTCTAACGTCCTGTTGAAAACAGAGAAATTAGAATACTTGTGTTTTTTAAGGTATTGTGCTATGTTTTTATTGGTTTCTCCGGCACCTATAATTAATAGCCTGGAGTTTGCACACATTTTAAGATCACGCAATTTGCGATAAGCCAATGATACAACTGATACAGGGTTTTTAGAAATATTGGTATGAGTATAAACCTCTTTTGCTGTTTTCACAACCCGGTTCATAATCATCCGCATATAGTCTCCGGTAAAGCCGGAAATACGGCAGGCTTCATAAGCTTTACGGATTTGAGCCAGAATTTCCTTCTCTCCAACAACAAGACTTTCCAGTGAACATGAAGTACGAAGCAAATGATTAAAAGCATCTATTTGCTCATACGCAGATACATTTTCTATAAACTGCTCCATGTATTGCTGAGGCAATCCCATATCAAGCACAGTTAAAAAACGAAGAATAAAATCTTTATCTAAATTACCCGCAGCAGTGAATACGAATTCCACCCTATTACACGTTCCTACATAGAATATCTCTTTTACACCTAACTCGGATTGGATGTTCCTCAACCTGTCGTCTAATGTTTGCTCACATATCACCAACTTACCTAAAGACTTTAGATCAATTTGTTTATGCGTAAAAGCAATGATTTTTAAATATTCCAAAATTGTATTACCCTGTTTATTTTTAGCGTAACAAAAGTAATAACACAAGGCTATACCACTGTCATTATGCTGTAATTAAGAGCTATTTAGAAAGATTTTAAATAAAAATCTGCATCTAAACATCTGCAATTATATTTTGTTATACTTGTTAAACACCATATACGTAGGCAGATATGATTAAAACAGACACTTTTATATTGCATGGTGCAGAAGAAAAACCAATATTTGGGGATTGTACCTATGATGATAAACTCACAAATTCAGGCACTATAATTTTCGTTCATGGCTTTAAAGGGTTTAAAGATTGGGGAGCTCATCACTTAACGGCTGCTTTTTTTGCTTCATCAGGTTACAGATTTATAAAATTTAATCTTTCACATAGTGGAGTAACTAAAAACAACATGAATGATGTAACTGACCTTGAAGCTTTTGCATCAAACACCATTAGTTTTGAATTAACAGATGTGGAAACAGTGGTAACTTATGTCTATGAAACGTTTCCCTCAATACCAATTATTCTGATTGGTCATAGTCGTGGAGCTGGGCTTGCAATTATTCAGGCAGCAAAAGATAAACGTATCAGCAAACTAATTACCTGGTCTGCTATTTCTGATTTCTCCAGTTTGTGGAAAGAAGAGCAGGAAGAAAACTGGATTAAAACCGGAAAAATTTTTGTTGAAAATGCACGAACTAAAGAGAAAATGCCGCTAAACAGCACCTTACTTAAAGATTACAAAGAACATAAGGAGGCCTTTGACATTAAAAAAGCTTCCAAAAATATCAGTATCCCATGGTTAATCCTCCATGGAGACGACGATATTAATGTTGCTTTCAGTGTTGCTCAAGAATTGGCACAGCAACAATTAAGTGCAAAAATACAGAAGATTGAAGGAGCTAATCACGTTTATGGAGCTTCACACCCATATACATCTGCAGAATTACCGGATCAGTTAAAAGAAGTCGTTGAAAAAACTCTGAAATTTATTTCATGATTAAATAATTTGTAACTCAAAATCAGACTGCCATAGGGTTGTCAGTAGCACTGTTTTTATTTGTATCAGCAAACAAAATTGTTGAACATTTAAAATTTTAGTCATGACAACTCAAAACACTAACACCATTGCAACTGAAACCACTTATTTCGCTTCGGCAGAAGATATTTTAAATCAATGGATGGGACACCGCCGTCTTACCCGTCGCGTAATTGAAGCTTTTCCTAATGATAAATTATTTGATTATAGTATAGGAGGAATGCGTCCTTTTGCAGACATGATCAAAGAAATCATTGATATTTCTGGTCCGGGTATAAGAGGAATTGCAACCGACAACTGGGAAAATACTGGCGGATTTAACGAACATAAAGTTGAAGAAGCATATCGTTCAAAAGAGGCATTGCTTAAATTATTTGATCAGGGAACTGACGAGATCAACACCTACTGGCCACAAATTACACAAGAGCGTTTTCAGGAAAACACTGTAGTTTTTGGTCAGTATGAGGGACAAGTTTTTTCTTCTATCCTATATTTTATCGACAATGAAATTCACCACCGCGCACAAGGAACCGTATATCTTCGCAGTTTAGGCGTGGAACCTCCTGCATTTTGGAACAGAGACTAAATATCTTTACCTGAAACTTTACGATTATTCAATTTTTATCCGGTATTCCCTAACATCTTGTAACCATTGATTTCCCTTTCTTATTAAATTAATAAAAATATAATTTTATAGGTGTATTTTTTTGATTATGTTAAATAACATAGCGAGATTTGCCAAATGAATTCCAATTTCGCAAAAGACTTTATGATCTTAGCCCCGAATCAGTTAACGGCAATTATTAGATTCGGGGTCTAATCTTACTATATCAAAACATTATCAGTTGCCCCCCTTTGGGCTTTCACCGCTATTTTTTTTAGATCACTGGATAGCACACCATTATAAAATTATGGAAAATCACAAAATTCGTTCAATTATCGGAAAGACACTGCTTTGGATTGCTTTATCAGGAACAGTCGCACTTATTATAGCTGCCTTTTATCAGGCTTCTTCATTTTACCTTTTAATAGCACTTCCGTTAATAATAATAACTGCAGTAGGTTATGATCGCTTTCAATCTAAACATGCCGTTTTACGAAACTATCCTGTGATAGGCCGATTGCGTTACTTTTTTGAATCCATCAGACCTGAAATGCGTCAATACTTCTTTGAATCAGAGTTAGATGGAAAACCGTTTAACAGGAGACAAAGATCAATCGTTTACCAAAGAGCAAAAAATGAGCGGGAAACTGTGGCTTTCGGGATGCAGGTTGATCCTTATTTACAAGGATACGAATGGGTTTCACATAGTATTTACCCCAAAAAACTGACTAAAACTGATTTGAGAGTTAAAGTTGGAAGTAAAGACTGCACGCAACCTTACGACATGAGCATTCTAAATATTGGAGCAATGAGTTTTGGCGCTTTGAGTAAAACAGCCATCATGTCTTTAAGTCATGGAGCTAAATTGAATGGTTTTGCACATAATACTGGTGAAGGTGGCATCAGCCCGCACCACGTTAAAGGTGGTGGTGACCTGATTTGGCAAATTGGAACAGGATACTTTGGATGTAGAGACAATGATGGAAATTTCGATGCTTCATTGTTTCAGAAAAATTCCAGACGAACCTATGTAAAAATGATCGAGATCAAGCTTTCACAAGGCGCAAAACCAGGCCATGGAGGAATTTTACCTGCGGCTAAAAATACCCCGGAGATAGCCGAAATAAGAAACGTGGTAGCTGGCACAACGGTGATATCTCCACCTGCACATAGCACTTTTAATGACGCCTTAGGTTTAATGCATTTTGTAGAACAATTACGCAAATTATCAGATGGTAAACCTATTGGGTTTAAACTGTGTGTCGGCAGCAGAAATGAGTTTACTGATATCTGTAAAGCTATGATTGAAACAGGTATTACACCTGATTTCATTACCATCGATGGAGCCGAAGGAGGAACAGGTGCTGCACCATTGGAATATACAGACTATGTAGGTATGCCATTAATGGATGCATTAGCTTTTGTAAGTGAATCGTTAACTAAATTCGGATTAAGAGGTCAGATTAAAATATTGGCTTCAGGAAAAATCATTACAGGCTTTGATATTATGAAAGCTTTAGCTCTGGGAGCTGATGCATGTTATAGCGCAAGAGGGATGATGATGGCATTAGGTTGCATACAAGCCTTAAAATGCGACAGTGGAAAATGTCCTGTAGGTATTGCAACCCAAGACAAGAGCTTATTTAAAGGTATTGATGTGACTGATAAGAAGCACAGGGTTGCCAACTTCCATAAAAACACAATTCACGCAACAGTAGAGCTGATGGAAGCTTGCGGTTTTGCAACGCCTGAACATATTAATCCTGAATCATTCCATAGAAGAATTGACACAACTAAAACCATGAATTTTAAGGAAATTTACTTCAATGGTTCTAGAGATCAAGACTTAAAGAGTAAAGCGCAATTATCCAGGAACAAAGAACAAGAATTAATGTTTAGCGCTTAATAAAAAGACCAAAAAAGCAAAAATCCGGAATACATTTTCAAAAATGTATTCCGGATTTTTGTTTTACCTACACTGCACAATGTTTGAAACAAAAATCACCTTCTCAGAAAAGGCCTAAGGCGCTTTTGCCCTTCAGCAAAAGGTGCCAGACTTTGATGAGAATGGTTATTTTTGTACCCAGTTACCATCTTCCTTAATCAACTCGATTAAGTCATCCAGCGCACGTGCGGCATTTACATTTTTCTTTACAACTTCCTTACCTCTATAGAGTGTTATCTTATCAGGTCCCGTTCCAACATAGCCATAATCAGCGTCTGCCATCTCTCCAGGGCCATTTACTATACAACCCATAATACCAATCTTAATCCCTTTTAAATGATCAGTACGTGAACGGATCATTTGCGTAGTTTCCTGCAAATCAAACAAGGTCCGCCCGCAGCTGGGACAAGAAATATATTCAGTTTTAGAAATACGCGTACGTGTTGCCTGTAAAATACCGAAACTTGTAGAGTTGATTAATGACAACCCAATTGTTTTATCAGTACTAATCCAAATACCATCACCAAAACCATCAGTAAGTAGAGCACCTAAATCACTGGCAGCATGCAGCATAAGGTCATCTGCGCTTAGTCCTTCATAAGTTCTTTTGATAATTACAGGAACTTGAATATTATTTTTCACCAGATCTATAAAAAAGGCCCTTTGAGCAGCCATGCCATGAACTACATTGGTTTCCAGCAACAGGACAATATTTCCTTTCAGCATTGAAAAATCAACCTGCTCAGTGGCATCAACCCTAACCAGATTCAAATAATCATCCTTAATATCAGCATCAAGGTATTCCTTATAACTAAGTAGCGGATGACAATTATTCTTATCTTTTAATGAGATCCAGGTGGCATAATTATAAACCTGCTTCAAATTTCCTGGAAAAGAGAAAGAAGGAAGCTGATCACCAAGATATACAATATCACAAGCCTGATCTGCCATATTATATTTATCAAGACCAGCACTATATGAATATCCAACAGCCGATAAAAAATAAGGATCTTTTAAGTTTTCCGAACTCACATCAAGCATCACTACCGGATGGGAATGTCCGCCAATGTGCTGTACTGAAATACTTTGCCTACGGCTATATTCATATGGGCTATATGGAAGATCTTTGATTTCGATCCCAGTCTCTTCATTAAGGCGATCCTGCTCCTCAGACAATGTGGTTCGCTGTTCATATCTTAAAGCAAGCGCTTTTGCTACCGGTGCTTCAAATTCCGGATCTTCTGTTAAAGACACTCTGATGGTATCCCCCAATCCATCTTCAAGTAAAGTACCAATACCTACAGCTGATTTTATCCTGCCATCTTCACCATCACCAGCCTCTGTCACACCGAGATGTAGCGGATAATTCATCCCTTCTTTTACCATGGTTTCCACAAGCAGACGGTACGCCTGTACCATTACCTGCGTATTACTAGCTTTCATAGAGATTACCAGGTTATAATAATTCAGATCTTCGCACATTCGGATAAACTCCATTGCAGACTCTACCATTCCACGTGGAGTATCTCCATAATGGCTCATGATCCGGTCAGATAGTGAACCATGATTGGTACCTATCCGCATGGCTGTACCATATTCCTTACAAATCTTTACTAAAGGAGTAAATTTCTTATATATGCGATCCAGCTCAGCTTGATATGCCTGCTGAGTATATTCTATATTTTCGAATCTTTTTTTATCGGCATAATTGCCTGGATTCACCCTAACCTTTTCAACAATACGGGCTGCAGCCTCTGCTGCATTTGGTGTAAAGTGGATGTCTGCAACCAAGGGTACATTAAAGCCTCGTAAGCGCAGTTCCTTTTTAATATTAGCCAGATTATTAGCTTCTTTCATACTTGGGGCTGTAATACGCACATATTCACAGCCAGAATTTACCATTCTAATGGTTTGCTCTACTGTACCGATGGTATCCATGGTATCAGTAGTGGTCATAGATTGAATTCGGATTGGATTAAAGCCACCCATAGGAACATCTCCAATGGAAACCTCCCTTGTCAAGAACCTGGAATACTTTGTTAAACTGTTACAATACCCACCTTGTAATACATTTCTTAGCGCTTGTTGACCAACTATTTCTTCCATCATTTGTAAATCTGACACAAAGATAAAGATTATGTTTATAACTGTAATGTCAGATGAGCCGCTCTTTTACAACCAATGTATTAGCAATGATATCATGAAAGCATTGTTGCTTTTTGTTTAAAAAGCAATACAGATAACCAATAAACAGTGGCAATATTGAAAAAATCTTAGCAGTATTCCTTCCAAAAGATTTCCCGATTGTAATTCTCCGCCCTTCCATATCAGTGATTTTTATACGAAGCAACATTTTACCTATAGTCCCTTGTTTTTCAGACGATTCAGCAAAAACACCATAGATATACTTTGCAATAGGAATAAGTGGCAATCCCGAAAGTGCAAGCATCATTCGCTGTCCTTTTTCCTCTATCACAATAAAGCTTAACAATGCAAGTATTACGTAGGCACATAGCAATAAAAAATAATCAATAACTAATGCCAGCAATCGCTGATCAAATGAAGCAAAATACTGCGGTGCAGTAACCTGATATGTAAAACCAAGAAGCTCACGTAGTTCAGGTAACTCGTGAGCTTCTTTATAATCATCCATTCCTACTTTCCTTATAAAGGTTCCAGGTTGGATATTTAATCTTCTTAATTCTTCTAATTGATATGGCCCCTCAGGTTTACCATTTACAACAACCGTGTATTTAATATTATTATCCATATCGATGTAGTTCGTCGTGTTCCGACCCGAGGTTTAATATCTATTTACCTCAAAACTACTCAGCCCACCATCAAAATTAATAAATATTTTATTTTTTGATCCTTTATAATTTGGAGTCTCGTAGGTATTATCACTCAACTTAACGAAACCAGGAAACTCTTTAGCAGACAAACCTGTTTTTGCTCTGATCTGACATCCCGATTCTGAAGGAATTTTAATTTTCACTTCGGCAACTCCCGTTTTGACATTTACATCTGTAACTGGAAGCAAAGCCCCTAACTTCACATCAAGTGCAGCTGCCCCTCCGTCAAAATTGAACTCCCGTACCTTGTAATTTCTCAGATCAAAATCAATCTCTCCAGCCCCCATATTCACATGGAACTCCCAGATTGGTTTAACGTTTAATTTAATATCCACGTTATTATCTCCCCCATTCCATTTACCTTTCCTGGCCATCTTCAGGTCTAATATGTTTACGCTATCCTTAGTGAAATTATTTACCAATAAAAACTTTTCACCTGGAGGACTTATTCTCGCTGAGATCAGGCTATCTGTACTTCCCTTAAGATCAAAAGATGTACCCCCACCCGAAATATTAAGAACAGTTCGTTTTGCGGTCGAATCATTAGCATAGGGCAAATACAAATGTTGCTCATTAGTATCTTCGGTTTCATGCGACTCTATCCTTTCTTCAAAACGTTCTGTTACTCTATTTTTATGCGCTGGCGATTGCTGGCCTTTAAAAAATAGGAGAATTAGTGTAATAATTAATATAGCAATTGATACAACCCCACCTATCTGAGACTTATTTTTATTGAATAAGATATTAACCCCTGCAATGATCAGAAATATAGGCCAAAAGCGCCATACACTACGCCAATAAAAATCTATGACGTCAAAATTCTCCAATAAAAGCACCCCTCCTATAAAAAGCAGGACTATACCCCACATTATTCTATCCAGTTTCATAACTATATGTCTTTTTTAGTTGACGGATCATTTGTTTCATTATCTGCAGCCTGATCTGACGACGTATCAGGTGTAGCAGCATTTTCAGACGCAACAGGTTCAGCTTGTTTTTCAGCACTTGCAACAGGGTTTTGTTCTGAATTCACAGGCTGTTTGGCATTCTGTTCTTTCCAGCTTTCCCAGGCATTTTTATTTTTAGATTTAAGGATAAAACTGGCTCCGATTGCTACAAATAAAAGCGGCCATAATTTAGTTAGCTGAAACCAAAATGGAATCATGCCAAATTCATTCATCAGAAAATACAATCCAATTACTAATAGGAACAAACCTGCAACTGTACGTCCTGTTTCATTATTTTTTTGATAGGGCTTAAATTCACCCGTTTGTTTCCAGCTCTCAAAATTATCCTCTTTAACTGTCGATGAAGTCCAGTTTTGATAAGGCTTTGTACTTTCAGTTGTGCTTTTCTGGCTACTAAATGGTTTAGGCGATTGAAAAGGATTACTCTGATCTTTGAAATAATCATTAAATTTTGAAAACCTTGCTGCAGGATCATTGTTTACCGGCACTACAATCCACATAATAATATATACCAATATTCCCGTTCCCACCAGAAATATAGTTGAAAGTACAAATAGCAATCTGATAATGGTTACATCCACCTCCATGTACTCAGCAATGCCCGACGATACGCCAGATATCACTTTGTCATGTTCATTTCTAAATAATCTCTTTTCCATGATAATTTCCCTCCTGTTAATTTAAAACTGTAATGGTTTCAAAACTATCTCATCAACATTCACACCCGCACTTAAGTTTAAAATAGTGTATAATGCATTGGCTATATCTTCTGGTTGTACAAAGCGCTCAGCTGGGATATCTGTTCCTTCCCATGAAGAAGTCAAAGTAGAACCTGGTAATATGGCCGTTACCTTTACATTGTATTTTGATAGTTCTGCTCTCAATACATCATTAAGACTTAACAAAGCCGATTTAGTTACAGAGTAACTTCCTCCATTTTCTACAACAGTTTTAGACGCAATTGAACAAATATTAAAAATATGCCCTGACTTGCGCTCACGCATCATTTTCCCGAAATATTTAGACAAATAATAAGCTGCATTCAGGTTTAAATCTAATTGTTTCTGAAGAATATCATCCGTTTCATCCAACAGACTTCCAGGTAAATATGTACCAGCATTATTCACGAGTACATCAATTGTTCCCATTTGTCCTTTTACTTCATCGCAAAAACCATATACTTCTTGCTTAACACTACAATCGGCCTGCAACGCAATTATTTTTACCCCGGTATAATTCAGATCCTGAGTAAATTGTTCCATATCATATTTGTTTCTTGAACATATAGCTAAATTGTAACCGCTTTCGGCCAATTTAATCGCAATGGCTCTTCCTATGCCTTTAGTTGCTCCGGTTATAATTGCATTCATTTATAAAAACCTATTAATGTATCGCAATAATACAAAAAAGGTCATCCCCCAAAAACTTTGTGGCAAAAGATTTGATAGTTTCCTTATTAAATCCGTTTGTACAAGGCAAACTTATCAGGTTTCGACTTTTTGTTGTTTCTTTGTGTTATTATTGCGTAAATACTACAGTTAATTTTTCATTGCATGAATTTCACCAATTTTGGCAGATACCTTCTTTTATTAAAGGCTGTATTTAGAAGACCTGAAAAATTTAAAATATACTTACAAGCCATTTTTAAACAAATGGACTTCATCGGCGTTGGTTCTATAGGGCTAATTGCTATTATATCTACTTTTATTGGTGCGGTAATGACTTTACAGATCGCTTTCCAATTGGTAAGTGATTTAATTCCAAAAACCATTATTGGCTCGGTTAACCGTGACTCCAGCATCCTTGAATTAAGTCCAACCATCACAGCTATTGTACTAGCAGGTAAAATAGGCTCCGCCATTTCTTCTGAGATTGGAACAATGCGTGTAAGTGAGCAAATTGATGCATTAGAAATTATGGGCATAAATTCACCAGGTTATTTAATCCTTCCTAAAATTCTTGCAGGCATTACTATGGTACCATTTCTGGTTATTATGTCTATGTTTTTAAGTATTTCTGGTGGCTATATTGGTGGAACCTTATCTGGTGCTGTGACCCCTGCCGAATATGTACAAGGTATTACGACCGACTTTAACCCCTATACTATTGTTGTAGCTTTAGTTAAGGCATTTGTATTTGGTTTCATCATTACATCGGTCCCTGCTTACGAAGGTTTTTATGTAAAAGGTGGAGCCCTCGAAGTTGCTCAGGCAAGTACAAGAGCAGTAGTTGTGAGTTGTATATCAATTCTTGCCTGTGATTACCTTATAACCCAGTTATTACTATGATCGAGATTAAAGACATTTATAAATCTTTTGGAGACAATGAAGTATTAAAAGGTATCTCAGGGAAATTCGAGGCCGGGGTAACTAATTTGATCATCGGTGGATCTGGATCTGGAAAAACTACTCTTCTAAAATGTATGATCGGTTTACATCACCCTGAGAAAGGTAGTGTAGAATACGATGAAAGAGAATTTACTAATATGAACTTTGAAGAAAAGATCGAGATCAGAAAAGAGATCGGTATGCTTTTTCAAGGTTCTGCACTCTTTGACTCTATGACTGTTGAGGAGAACATCATGTTCCCTTTAAATATGTTTACTGAACAAAGCCGTAAAGAAAAACTTGAAAGAGTTAACTTTTGTCTTAAAAGAGTAAATCTGGAAGGGAAAAACAAATTATTCCCAGCTGAACTTTCTGGTGGTATGAAAAAAAGGGTTGGTATTGCACGTGCTATTGCCATGAACCCAAAATATCTTTTTGTCGATGAACCGAATTCAGGACTAGATCCAAAAACATCAATTGTAATTGATGAATTGATTAAGGAAATAACTGAAGAATACAATACCACAACAATTGTTGTTACTCACGATATGAACTCGGTAATGGGTATTGGCGATTATATATTGTTCCTTCATGAAGGCAAAAAATTCTGGGAAGGTTCTAATAAAGAAATAGCCCATACTGATGTTCAAGAACTAAACGACTTTGTTTTTGCCAGCCGCTTTATGAAGGCTGCAAAAGGGAAATTTTAATATACTTTTTTATGATAAGCCTGCTAACCCCCACTCATTGGAAAGATTATGAGTTAATTGATTGTGGTGATTTTGAGAAACTGGAACGTTTTGGCAATTTAGTTTTGTCCAGACCAGAGCCACAAGCTGTTTGGAAAAAAACACTATCGGAGTCTGAATGGAAAAAACAAACACATATCCGGTTTAAAGGCCGATCGGCTACTTCTGGTGAATGGATCAAAACTGCAAACCAAATCCCGGACAGATGGAACGTGCAATATACTAACGATGATGTGACCATTAACCTGCGCCTTGGATTGACATCTTTTAAACATGTTGGCGTATTCCCTGAACAGGCTGTCAACTGGGATTACATTTCTTCTTGCGTTAAAAAAATTAAAGCACCTAGTCCTAAAGTATTGAACCTATTTGCTTATACCGGGGCAGCATCATTAGTAGCTAAAGCTGCTGGTGCAGATACCACTCACGTAGATTCGATAAAACAAGTTGTAAACTGGGCCAATGATAACCAGGAACTATCTAATCTAAAGGACATTCGTTGGGTATTGGAAGATGCTTTAAAATTTGTAAAGAGAGAATTAAAAAGAGGAAAAAAGTATAATGGCATCATTTTAGACCCTCCTGCATTTGGACATGGTCCCAATGGTGAAAAATGGAAACTTGAAGATCATATCCAGGAAATGATGCATGATGTAGTGCAATTATTGGATGAAGAAGAGCACTTTTTAATACTCAACACTTATTCTTTAGGATTTTCTTCTGTAATAGTAGAAAACTTGATTAGAACATCATTCCCTAAAGTAAAAAACCTGGAAACAGGTGAACTTTATCTTCAAGCTACATCGGGTGTTAAGTTACCACTTGGGGTTTTTGGCAAGTTCAATAGTTTTAAATAAAACAAATATTTACATTCATATTTTTATTCATTTTAGCTAAAAAACACCTATGAAAATAACACGCCTCGCAGGCATTCTTTTAATTAGCACAACTGCATTAGGCATATTGGCCAGTTGCGCCTCAGATACAAAAAAAGCTAACGGACAGACAAAAATAACAGCTGATGGTGATACGGTTGCTGTTGAAACAGAAGCCCCTACTGATACAAGTCGTACGCCAGTTGACACTGCAAAATATAATGCCATACTAACAAAACTTACTAACGGAGACACTACTGGCAAATGGCCGGTAAAAAAACAGCCTTATCCATTAGCCGGAGCTATTCTTCCATTTAAACGTATTGTGGTTTATTATGGTAATTTACACTCTAAGAAAATGGGCGCATTAGGCGAATATGCTCCTAAAGAAATGTGGAGTAAGCTAAATGCGGAAATTAAGCATTGGGAAAAGGCAGATCCTTCTACACCTGTACAAGCTGGCCTGCATTATATAGCAGCTGTAGCAAGTGGAACTCCCGGTAGAGATGGAAAATATATCAACAGGATGGCTAATAGCCAGATTGATTCAGTTTTAGCAATTTCTAAAATGCGCCCTAATACAATTGTCTTTTTAGATCTTCAGGTTGCATTGAGTAATATAAAAGCTGAGTTACCTCATATTGAAAAATATCTTCAATTGCCTTATGTACATTTAGGGATTGATCCTGAATTCTCCATGAAAGATGGCTCTATACCTGGACGCAAAATTGGCACTTATGATGCTGCAGACATCAATTATGTTTCACAATATCTTGCTGACATGGTAAAAAAATACAACTTACCTCCTAAGGTTTTTGTAATACACCGCTTTACAAGGAAGATGGTAACAAACTATCAGAACATTAAGCTGCGTCCTGAAGTACAAATTGTAATGCACATGGATGGATGGGGAGAACCTGAATTGAAAAAAGGCACTTACCGCCATTTTATCCACTCAGAACCGGTTCAATTTACAGGCTTTAAATTATTCTATAAAAACGATCTTAAGAAAGCTCCAAATCGTTTGATGACTCCGGAAGAATTGCTAAAGTTAAAACCTGCACCTATATACATACAATACCAATAAGAATAGAGTCTCTTATCAAAATAAAAAACAAAGGGCAGTCCGTTTGAACTGCCCTTTGTTTTTTATTTTTCTTTTGCTATCCTTTTGCTATTGTTTTGCTACCCTTTTGCTATCCTTTTGCTCAGACCAATAGAATAGCATAATAGATACATATTAATTGCTGTAGAAATATTCTGATCAGACCAGATATCAATAGGTAAAAATCACTTCCTTTTTAGGGTTATCGAGCTTAGTACTTTTCCTTTTGCCGTCAACAATTGCGTGGATCATATTACTCTGTGATGAGTGCTGATCAAAAAGAATATCATTCTCAATATGGAATTCTTTTATAGCTTTCACTTTTGGAGTTTCAAAATAACACCAGGCTGCATCTTCCTCTATTTCATAACCCTGAAATTTTAAATCAAGTGCTTTCCCGTTTGCCTTAATTTTCAAATGATCTTTAATGTATATTGCAATAAGGCTTTCTATTTCTTCTCTATTGGATGGCTTTAAAATATTAACTTTCTTCTTGTACTTACGCTCTAATACTTTTTCAAAGTCATCAAAGAAAACCCTTACGCTAACCTGTACTGTACCTGTACTTTTATGATGTACAATCTCCGTAACACTTACATAAAAGGGATGAAAAATATTTAACCAAAAAAGTAAGAGTAATTGCGGCATTTTGCTTTTATTAATTATAATAAGGATATTGCTTTAATAATTAGCGAATTTACAAAAATATTCAATGCAGGATTTCCCCCTATATTTTCAGTTAGGCTGGCAACATATTTTAGATTGGCAAGGTTATGATCATATCCTATTTATAATTGTACTTTGCAGTATGTATACAATTTCTGACTGGAAAAAAGTACTGATACTGGTAACTGCTTTCACCATTGGCCATAGTATTACATTAGCCTTAAGTATATTTAAGGTCATAAGTGTAAACACACCATTAATTGAATTTCTTATTCCAGTTACCATCCTCATTACCGCCGCTTCAAACATCATTAGTAAAAGACAGAAACCAAAAGGACAAAAATTTAAATATTCTATGGCTTTATTTTTTGGCTTAATACATGGTTTAGGATTTTCTAATTACCTAAAGAGCCTTCTTGGCAAAAGCAGCAGTATAACTACCGAATTGTTTGCTTTTAACATAGGTCTGGAATTCGGTCAGCTTCTAATCGTTGCGGGAATTATCACAATCTCTTTCATTATGATTTGGATTGTAAAAATTAAGCGATGGGATTATAATTTCTTTCTTTCATCGGCTATATTTGGGATTTCATTTGTAATGGCAGCAGAAAGATTAGCTGTGCTAATTTCATAATCAGATAAATACCTAACACACCCTATGACTAAAAATCTTGTATTTTTTATTGTCTTAATATTTAGTACAAATGCTTTCGCTCAGCACATAAATAATCCCGGGTCCAATCATGGGAACAAATTTGAGCAACTTGGTACCATTATATCCGACCCAAACATTTACAGATCTGCATCTGGAGCTCCAGGACCCGCATATTGGCAGCAAAGGGCAGATTACGAAATTGATGCTGAACTGGATGAAAAGAATCTGCGCTTAAATGGTTCTGAAACCATTACCTATTATAACAATTCTCCTGATCCTTTAAGCTATTTATGGGTACAACTCGACGAGAATCAACATAAGGCTAGCAGCGATAACAAATTGACTGAAAGAAGCAAAATATCCAAACAAATGGACTATAAAGCTTTAAATAATATAATTAATCCGGAAAACAACCTCGGCGTTCAAATACTAAAAGTAACGGACGAGAAGGGAACAGCTTTACCTTATACCATCAATAATACCATGATGCGTATTGACCTCCCTTCGGCTTTGCAACCCAAACAAAAATACAAGCTAAGAATAACCTGGAATTACAATATTGCTAACCGTATGATTGATGGTGGCAGAGGCGGTTATGAATACTTTGCAGAGGACGACAATTACCTGTTTACCATAACACAATGGTTTCCAAGGATGGCTGTTTACTCTGATTTCCAGGGATGGCAAAATAAACAGTTTGAGGGAAGAGGTGAATTTGCCCTGGCTTTTGGCAATTATAAAGTTAATATGACCCTTCCTGCAGATCATGTTGTGGGCGCAACTGGTGAATGTCAGAATTATGCCCAGGTACTAAGCTCAACAAGTCTAAAAAGGTGGAATGCAGCACAAACAGCAAAAGCACCTATAGAAATTATTAATCTTTCAGAAGTTCAATCTGCAATAAGCAAAAAATCGTCTGCAAAAAAAACATGGACATACACAGCTGAAAATGTAAGAGATTTTGCCTGGGTATCATCACGTAGATTAGTTTGGGATGCCATGGCTACCCACATCAATGGAAAAAAGATCATGTCCATGTCTTACTATGGTCCTGAAGCTTATCCGCTTTACAATAAATACTCTACTAAAGTTGTTGACCATACTCTAAGAGAATACTCTAAACATACTATACCTTATCCGTATCCTGTTGCTATATCTGTGGAAGCAGCAAATGGGATGGAGTATCCAATGATCTGTTTTAACTACGGCCGGGCTGAAAAAGACGGAACCTATACCGAAGCTATAAAGCATGGAATGATCAGTGTCATTATACATGAAGTAGGACATAACTTTTTTCCAATGATTGTAAATTCGGATGAGAGACAATGGTCTTGGATGGATGAAGGATTAAATACATTTTGTCAGTACCTGACTGAACAAGCCTGGGATAATAATTATCCATCTCAACGCGGCCCAGCACATAAGATTACAGATTACATGAAGATGCCTAAAGATCAGTTGGAACCTATCATGACTAACTCCGAAAACATCATCAACTTTGGACCCAATGCCTATGCGAAACCGGCTACGGCTTTAAATATTTTAAGAGAAACAGTAATGGGTAGAACACTCTTTGACTACGCCTTTAAAGAATATGCAAAGCGATGGGCTTTTAAGCACCCTACCCCTGCCGACCTATTCAGGACGATGGAAGACGCATCGGCTGTTGACCTTGACTGGTTTTGGAGAGGCTGGTTCTTTGGAACAGATCCGGTAGACATTTCTTTAAATGATGTTCGTTATCACAAAATGGACAGCTTAAATGTAGCCAATGAAAGCAAAAAGAATTTTTATGAGCTTGACTTCTCCAACATTGGTGGATTAGTGATGCCTATTATTATTGAATGGACATTTGTCGATGGAAGTAAAGAAATTGACCGCATTCCTGCTTATATATGGAGGAAGGACGAGAATAAGGTTACTAAGGTATTTGCGAAAGATAAAGAAGTAAGATCAGTTCAGATAGATCCTTATCGTGAAACCGCCGATATTGATGAGAGCAATAATTCATGGCCCAGACAAAGTCAACCGACAAGATTTGAGTTATTTAAAAAGCAACAAGCGCCGCGTGGATCATCTGCAGGGACAAACCCTACGCAACAATCCAGGCAACGCTAGTATATAAAATAACTTGTTTATTAAAAGAATCCTAACTGCCCCTTATCATCAATCTTAATATCATCGGGATTGGTGATTTCAAAATCAATTTTCTTAGCAGGTTTCTCTTCTTTTTTTGGTTCCTCTTTCTTTGGCTCTGGCTTGACTACTGTTTTCGTCTTTTCAGGCTCAACTGCTGAAATTGTTTTGTCCGGAGTTTCAGTCAGCGTAGATTCAGCAGGTGTTGGTTTTGTCACAGCCTTTTCCAAAGCAGGACTTCCCCAAGCCTTTTTAGGTTTTTCAGATGTTCCCGGCTTTTCAATAATTGGAGTTTTTTCTTCAATATTAGATGCAGACTTATTTTCGGGTTCGATCACATCCTTAACTAAAGGTTTTACCTCAAATGATTTCTTTATTTTTGGCTCAGGTTTTTCATCAACAGCGTCAGATAAAGATACCATATCTTCTTTCGTATCTTCAGGCTCCGCTTCTAAACCATCATGAGCTGTATCCTCATTTAAAGTCTGAACATCTTCATTCTGCACAGGTCTATCATTAGTGTCAATAGTTGACTCTTCAGCATCAGCAGCTTTAGCATCATCTGCCGGTTCTATTTCCTGATTATTAGAAATGCTGATCTTTTTCACATCATGAGCACTTAACCTGTTTCCGTTAGCTTTTATCCCTTTTACATCAATAAAATCAGCTAAAATAATTTCCAGTGTTTCAGGAATTTGAGTTTTACCTTTTAATACGTCTACAGTAAGGACTGCCGCAGGATTACTTGTAAGGTGTAAGAATCTGGAACCATTTTCTTCACTAATCAAACTTACTTTTTTACCAACTCCAATAGATTCAAATAGAAATCTCTTTATAAAATAGTTTTTCGCCTTACCCTCATACTGTACAACAGCAAAAGGTTTTTCAGGATCAAACTTTTGAATCAATACCAGGTCTGCATCAAAATGATTACTTAGTTCAAAGGTACTCAGCTCATACCAACCGTCCTTATGTACCTGTAAGATTTTATCATCGCCATCAAATTCGCCCAGATATTTCCCACGACCATCTACATTTAACCTTCTTAAAAGGTCATCATACCAGATTTTTAATCCTGACAATGTAGAAACTCCTTTACTCTTGAGCAAAATCTTTTTAATAGGATATTTAGATACAATATTCCCTTGAGATCCACGGCCCTTAATAGCAATTTCAGCAAAGTCTAAATCAAATTGTAATTTCTTTAACTTAGTATGAGGTTTAAGCTGAACGGTTACAATTTCGGCTTCTCCGTTAGGGTTTGCTGTAAAATATAAAACTTTTGACCCCTTACTTCCCTTTGTTAAATCGTATTCTTTATCACGTGTTACACCTACCACGGCAAAACGTTTGATATAAGAGATTCCACTGGCACCATCTTTATAAATCATATTATAAATCGTACGCTCATCCCCCTTTTTAAATACCTGCGCATGTAAAATTCCTTTACCTACAAATGTTTTATCTGCTACCTTAGTGATAATACACTTTCCATCTTCTCTAAAAACAATAATTTCGTCTATGTCAGAACAATCAGCAACAAACTCATCCTTACGAAGACCTGTACCAATAAATCCATCCTCACGATTTAAGTATAATTTCACATTGGCAAGTGCCACTTTAGAAGCCTCAACCCGATCAAATAGACGGATCTCAGTTTTACGTTCTCTTCCTTTACCGTATTTATCTTTCAGCTTTTGGAACCAGGCAATAGCATAATCCGTTAAGTGACGCAAGTGGTTTTTAACTACTTTAATTTCGTCGGAAAGTAGCTTCATCTGATCATCCGCTTTCTTAACGTCAAAACGGGTGATGCTGCTCATTGGTTTATCAATCAGCTTCTTAAAGTCTTCCGGCAAAATCTCTCTATACAGACTGGCTTTAAAAGGATCAAATAACTTATTTAATACTTCTACAACTATTTCAAAATTACCTGAATTCTCATACTCTGCATTTTTATACATCCCTTCCTGGATGAATATTTTTAACAGGGAACTAAAGAATATTTTTTCCTGTAACTCATGTAACTTAATTTCTAATTCTTTCTTCAACAGTGCTTTTGTATGCAAGGCATTCTGGATTAGAATGTCATTTACACTTAAAAACTGTGGCTTCTCATCCTTAATGATACAAGTATTCGGAGAAATAGAAACTTCGCAAGAAGTAAAAGCATACAATGCATCAATGGTTACGTCAGGAGAAATTCCTGGTGCTAACTGAATGACAATCTCTACATTTGCAGCAGTATTATCTTCAATCTTCTTGATCTTGATTTTACCTTTATCATTGGCAGATAAAATACTATCAATAACAGATCCCGTAGTTGTGCTGAAAGGGATTTCAGTGATGACTAACGTTTTTTTGTCCTTTTCAGTAATCTTCGCTCGTACACGAATTCTTCCACCACGCATTCCCTCATTATAGGCAGAAAAATCAGCCATCCCACCTGTAAAGAAATCAGGTAAAATATTTGGACGTTGCCCTTGTAACGATTCTATTGAAGCATCAAGCAATTCGATAAAATTATGAGGCATAACCTTGGTTGCCAAGCCTACAGCAATCCCCTCGGCACCTTGCGCTAATAACAAAGGGAATTTAACCGGCAAGGTAACCGGCTCATTGTTACGCCCATCATAACTCAATTGCCAGATCGTAGTATCACCATTGAAGACAACTTCATTAGCAAATTTTGACAATCGTGCTTCAATATAACGTGGAGCAGCAGCATTATCACCAGTAATGGGGTCGCCCCAGTTACCCTGGCAATCGATCAGTAAATCTTTCTGGCCAATCTGCACCATTGCATCACCGATAGATGCATCACCATGTGGGTGATACTTCATCGTATTCCCGATCACATTGGCAGCCTTGTTAAAACGACCATCATCCATCTCTTTTAGAGAATGCATGATACGTCGCTGTACCGGTTTCAAGCCATCATTGATGTGTGGTACAGCGCGATCCAGAATTACATAGGAAGCATAATCGAGGAACCAGTTTTCGTAAAGCCCATTAATTGGAATTACGGTATGTTTGTTTTCTTCGTTTATGTTGTTTTCTATTTCTTCGCTCATCAAAAAGGATTGTTATGCTGTAAATATAAGGGTTGAAAACGAATTTACAGAACTGAGTTTTTAACAGTTCTTAGTTTTGGATTTATTCTTTTTTAAATAGAAGTTCACCTGTTTTCGCTTGCAAAGTTATAAAACATACTACTTATTTATACTTTAAACAATTATTTCAATTGCTTGTAGTATATTAATGAAAACAAACTAGTGTCCGATGGCATGGTTTTAGTTAATATTTTGCTTATATAAACATTTAATCTAGTCCCTTGAATATATATATACGAAAAAGTCTCAAAATTTTAATGTGGATTATTGCCAGCATTTTCTTGCTAGTGATACTAATTGCCTTATCCCTGAACATTCCTGCTGTTCAAAATTTCGTTAAAGACAAGGCGATCTCATACCTTAAAAATAAGACCAAGACTGAAATCAGCCTTGAAAGTATAAAGATTGGCCTACCTAAAGACATTATACTTAACAAATTTTATATTGAAGACAAAAAGGGCGACACCTTATTATATGCCCAAAAACTGGCTGTGGACATTAGTTTATTTAAACTATTAAACAACAAAGTTGAAATTAATAACATCACATTACAAAAAATAAGAGCAAACGTTACGCGTATTGATCCGGACACTTCTTTCAACTTCTCTTTTTTAGTAGACGCTTTTATGTCTGAGCAGGCTAAACCAGAAGAAGAAGTTCAAAAAGATACTACCTCTACCCTAAAGTTTTCGATCAATAAGATAAATCTGGAAGATATCGGAATTGTTTATCGCGATGATGTAGCGGGCAACGACATGAATCTATCACTGGGAGAATTTAAAGCCAATATCAAAGATTTCGATCTTGATAATCAGCATTACGTAATCAAAACCTTGTCTCTAAACAATACTTCTGTCAAATACTTACAGCAAAAACCACTAACACAATTAAAAAATCAAATTGAAAAAAGTATTGACACTTCAAAGACTGAATCTGGTAAACTCCCTTTGGTAGAAATACAAGATGTTGCATTTAATAAAATAAAAATTGGATTTGATGACCGACTATCTAAAACCAGTGCTGATGTTGATTTAAATAACCTGGCATTAACAAAGCTGTTTGTAGACTTGACCAACAGCCAATATAAAATTGAGGAGGGAAAAATCAATGACAGTAAAGTCGACTTTAAAACTTCAGCTTCAGAAATGAATGCTAAAGTAAACCTGAAAGAATTTAGCTTATCAAAGCTTATTGCAGATGTAAAAAACAGCAGATACCAGCTAGGTCAGGCATCCTTAAACCGATCTGATGTACAATTTGCTTTTAAGCCTGCTCCACCTGCTAAACCCGAGGTAAAAACCGATACAGCATCAGCGGAACAAGGAATTTCATTTCTACTAAACAGTATAAACCTGGAAGATAACAATATCATCTTCAATAATCTAGCAGAAAAGCCTGTCAAAGGAATGGATTTTAACCACCTTAATATTAAACAACTAGGCTTGCAGGCAGAAAAAATTGCTTATAGTGATGCTGGAATCCTGGTAAATGTAAAATCTGGCAAACTAAAGGAAAAGAGCGGTTTTGAATTATTGAAACTACAAGGCGATATATCCTATACTCAAAAACAAACAAAAATAAACAACCTTATAGTAAGAACTCCCAACACGAGCATTGAAAACAATACTCAGCTCGATTATACCTCAATGGAGGATCTGACTAAGCATCCGGAAAGGGTTAAAGTATATGCTCAGGTAAAAAACACAACTATAGGGCTTAAAGATGCAGCCTATTTTAGTGATGCTTTGCCAGAGAATTATCGCAATGAAAAAATAAAGATAACAGCCCTGGCTCACGGTTACATGAATAACCTTGTGATTCCAAAATTACAAGTTGATGGATTAAAGAGCACACATATCGATGTTAGTGGAACTGCGAAAGGATTGCCAGATGTTGATAAAGCTATACTTGACCTGAACATCAAACGATTCTCTTTAACCAAAAACGATTTACTTGTTGTTATTCCAAAGACTACTCTTCCAAACAATATTACATTACCCAATACCATTAATGCTAACGGTAAGTTTAAGGGATCTATAACCAATTTTAATACCGGATTTAATATCAACACAGATATGGGTTCGGCAAAATTAATTGCAGACATGCAAGGTCCAAAGGGTAAAGAGCGATACACAGCCAGTATTAATTTAAACAACTTTAACGTTGGAAGACTATTAAAAATGGAACCACAACTAGGCAGAATTACTGTAAAAGCTAATGTTAAAGGCGCTGGCCTTGATGCTAAAAAAGCTTCTGCAACAGTTAATGGACAAGTCGTTAGTGCCTATTATAACAAATATACCTACCGAAATTTAAATTTAAACGGCACATATGCCAATCAAAAATTAGATCTGAAGAGCAGTATGGTAGATACTAATGCAAATTTTGCTTTAACTGCACATGTAAATATATCTGACAAATATCCATCTGTTAAAGGAAATGTGGATCTAAAACAAATTGATTTGCAAAAGTTAAACTTCAGCACCACTGAGTTTAAATTAGCCGGATTGATAAAAGCAGATATAAAAACTGCAGATCCTGATTACCTGAACGGAGATATTACAGTAAATGGAATGCAAGTAGTGAAAGAAGGTCAGCAATTTAATGTAGACACCATCATTGTGCACTCAGAAGCATCTGCAGACCATAATTTACTTACTCTAAAATCAGAATTTCTAAGGGCAAAAATTGATGGAAAATACCAGCTGACCAATTTAGGCAGCGCAGTGATTAATCAGATTAATAAGTACTATCAGTTTGGAACAATAACCAAAATCCCTGACCAGCGCTTTAGATTTTATGTCAACTTTTACAATCCTAAAATTCTAAAAAACCTGGTGCCGGAACTAAGTAACTTCTCCCCTTCAAGAATGCGAGGTCTGCTCGATACGAAAAAAGACAGCATGAACATAGATGCAGTTTTCCCACAAGTAACCTATGGAAGCTATAGTGTTGATAGCACCAGACTGAACATTAATAATGATAATCAAAAATTAAATTACAAGCTGAACATCAAAAGCCTCCAAAGTCCATCATTAGCTTTTTTTAATAATGAAATAAGTGGAGCCGCTGTAAATAATCTACTTGATCTGAATATATTCCTGAGAGATAGAAAGCGTAAAGACAAATATGTTCTAGGTGGACAATTCAGTTCTATGAACAAGGATTTCAAATTCAGTTTTGACCCACAAAAGGTATTGTTAAATTATGAAAAATGGACTGTTGCTCCTGAAAACTATTTTCAATTTGGGGAATCAGGCATATTGGCCAATCAGTTTAACCTAAGTAATGGCGGACAATTATTGAGCATCAATAGCGAAAGCAATACGCCCAATGCTCCTCTTAAAATAGATTTTAAAGACTTCAGGATAGAAACACTAACGAGATTCGCTGAAGCAGATAGTGCTTTAGCTGGCGGAGCTATTAATGGAACGGTTCAGGTAAAAGAATTAACAGGCTCACCTAAATTTGAAGCCAATCTGACTATAGACCAGCTGCGCTACCAGAAAGATATGTTGGGGACATTACGCATTGCGATTAATAACAATACGGAAAATGCTTTTGAAACCAATATTGCCTTATCTGGTGTTCACGAATTAAGAGCCAGCGGCTTTTATTATACAGCTCCTGAAAGTGCTTTAGATATGACCTTAAATATCGACAAAATAGATTTAAAGGCTATTGAAAGTCTTTCTATGGGACAAATTAAAAATGGCACAGGAAGTATCAGTGGTCAATTATCAGTAAAGGGAAGCCTGGATGCCCCCAAAGTATTGGGAGATCTAAAGTTCAATCAGGCTGGTTTCAATGTAGCTTATGTTAATTCATTTTTCAGGATGCCAAGCGAAACCATCAGCTTTACCGATAATGGAATCAACTTTAATAAATTTACAATCCTGGATTCCCTAAACCAGAAAGCAGTAATTACAGGAGGAATTTTAACCAAAGATTATAGGGATTTTAAATTTAACATGGACATCCGTACCAATAATTTCAGAGCTTTAAACTCAACTGCAGAAGACAATGAAATGATCTATGGAACAGTCTTTTTAACCAGTACCATTAAAGTTCGTGGTGATTTGAATCAACCTAGTGTTGACATGAATATTCGCGTAGAGGATAAAACTAAATTCTTCTTTGCCATGCCTCCCGATGACCCATCAGTTATTGATCAGGAAGGAATTGTACAATATGTAGATTTCAATGCTCCGCCTTATGATGGCAGAAAAGAATTAACAGCAGCAGATTCCATCAGTAAAGCCCCAATAAAGGGTCTTAATTTAAGTGCAACCATCAACATAGACGAAAATGCGGAATTAAATGTAGTTGTTGACCCAACTAACGGCGATGCTTTAAAAGTAAAAGGTCAGGCCACATTAGCAGCAACGATGGACCCAAGTGGCAAAACCAGCTTAACAGGCAGATATGAAATTTCTGATGGTAGCTATAACTTAACTGTCGGACCTGTAAAAAGATCCTTTAAATTACAGCAAGGAAGCAGTATTGTCTGGACAGGTGAACCTACCGCCGCGAACGTAAACCTAACTGCTTTATATAATGTAAATGCGGCACCAATAGATTTGCTGAATGATCCAAGCCAGGAAATGGCCAAAACAAAGCTTCCTTTCCAGGTATATTTAATGATGACAGGTGAATTAATGAAGCCAATCATCAAATTTAAGTTAGACCTACCTGAAAATGAACGTGGTGCATTAGGTGGTTCCGTTTATTCAAAATTACAACGGGTAAACACTGATGATGGAGAACTGAACAAACAAGTATTCGCATTACTTGTTTTAGAACGCTTTATTGCTGACAACCCATTCCAGAGCCTCGCAGGTGGAGGTGGTGGAATCTCTACTATTGCAAGATCGAGTGTAAGTAAATTACTTACAGAGCAATTGAATAATCTTACTTCAAGCCTGGTAAAAGGAGTTGACATTAATTTCAATCTTAATTCATCAGAAGATTATTCAAGTGGACAAATGCAACAAAAAACTGATCTGGAGATCGGATTGTCCAAAAAACTGTTAAGTGACAGACTGATTGTAACTGTTGGAAGTTCGTTTGGACTGGAAGGCTCTGAGCAGCAAGGTCAAAACTCGACAAATATTGCAGGAAATGTGAATATTGAGTATCTACTATCAAGAGATGGCAGATATAGGCTAAGAGCTTATCGTAGAAATCAAAACGAAGGTGTAATAGAAGGGCAGATTATTGAAACAGGACTGGGCTTTGCGCTAGTTGTGGATTACAATAAGTTTAAAGAGGTATTCCAGAAATTCTCCAAAAAGAAAAGAATAAGATTAGAACAAAGGGCTAAAGATGAAACAACTAACTAGATCCGGTATATTTATAATTACATGCTTAATCTGGGCTGGCTGTAGTACGACTAAAAGTCTGAAGCCGGGTCAATACTTATATACCGGAGCCGATATCAGAATAAACCCGGATTCTTCGGCAAGAATCGATAACCAGAAAGAGGTGAAAGAAAATTTAGAGAGTAAAACCCGTCCCAGGCCTAATAAATCATTATTGGGAATAAAATTTAAACTCGGGATTTACAATCTTGCCGGTGAACCAACAAAACCAAAGGGCGGATTACGCAACTGGCTCAGGAAAAATGGAGAACCCCCTGTATTGCTAAGTGAAGTAAAAATTCCTTACAACAATGCTGTACTAAAAAGTTATCTTATTAGTCAGGGCTATCTCCAGTCGGAAGTAACCGGTGACACAGTAATTAAAGGGAAGAAAGGAAAAGCTGTATATACGGCAAATACAGGTGAGAGATACAAAATCAATAGTATCGCTTTTCCAAAGGATAGCTCTGGTATTGCTAACATCATAAACGAAAACAAGGACAAAACACTTTTAAAGGTTGGCAATAATTATGATCTTGATGCATTTAAAGACGAACGGATTCGTATAGACAATGATTTGAAAGAAAAAGGATACTTCTATTTTAATCCGGATTACCTTATTTTACAAGTAGATAGCACTGTTGGAAATCACTTAGTAGATATCAGAATTAAAGTAAAAGATATTACGCCTGATGCTAGTCTAAAGCCATATAGCATAAATGACATTAATATATTTCCAAATTACAATTTGAGAAGGGACAGTGCATTAAGGAATTCTACGCCTGTAAAATACAAGGACTTTAGTATTTATGACCCAAGAAACACCTTTAAGCCTGGTTTATTCGATCGCTTGGTTTTCTTTAAGAAAGACGAATTTTACAATAGAGCAGACCACAACAAATCATTGAACCGGATGGTTAATATCGGCGTTTTTCAAGCGGTTAAAGCTGAATTTCTTCCAATAGATAGTTTTAAAAACAACCAGTTAGATCTGAATATCTATTTAACTCCTTTAAAGAAAAACTCTCTTACTTTCTCGGTTACCGGTACAAGTAAATCAAACAACTTTGTAGGTTCAGAACTTAAGCTGACACAAACTACGCGTAATTTATTTAGAGGTGCAGAACAACTGGATGTAAGTGTCAGTGGAGGCTTTGAAACTCAGGTTAGCGGTGTTGCCAAAGGATTAAATTCTTACTCCTATACCACCGAAGCTAAACTGACTTTTCCTAGATTCATTACTCCTTTCAGAGGATTAAATAGCACTAATAATTTCATTCCTAAAACCATAGCATCTGTCTCCTATCAATTACTGAGCAGAGGATCTTCCTATAACCTTAATTCTTTTAAAACTGAATTTGGATACAACTGGAAAGAGAATCAATACAAAGAACATACTTTCAATCCTATTTCTGTTAACTATGTAACCTCAAAAGTAACTGCCAAAGATCGAGATAGTCTTTTCGATGCAAACCCAGGACTGAAAAAAAACCTAGAAAGACAATTTATCATTGGAAGCAATTATAACTTCACGTATAGTGATCAAATGAATGCCTCGCAGAAAAACAATATTTATTTTAATGGTGGTTTAGAATTGGGGGGAAATGCATGGGGACTTTTCGCTTCTAAAAACAGTACAGGAAAGAACTCTGTTTTTGGTATTCCGATTAATCAATTTGTCCGTTTAGAAGTAGATTTAAGGGATTACTTTAAAGTTACCAAAAATGTAATATGGGCAAACCGCTTAAACCTTGGTTATGGTTATTCATATGGAAACAGTTCTTCTTTACCATTTGTTCGTCAATTCTTTGCCGGGGGTACAAATGATATCCGTGCATTTCCCGCACGTTCATTAGGACCTGGTACCTATAACTATAGAGATTACCTCAAGCCCGGCCAGGATGCCACCTATACAGATCAGAGTGGAGATATAAAAGCCATGTTAAATACTGAACTTCGATTTAAACTGGTTAGTATTTTATACGGAGCCTTATTTGTTGATGCTGGCAACGTATGGCTTAGAAAAGAAGATATGGGAACACCTGCTGATGATGATGATCCAATCGGAAGCCCAGCCCGTCCGGGATCAGGATTTAAACTTAAAAATGCATTTAAAGAAATGGCAGTTGGTACTGGCGCTGGTCTTCGTCTGGATGCTACTATTTTTGTTATCCGGTTAGATGTTGCTTTCCCTGTCCGTAAACCTTACCTTCCAGAAGGCAAACGATGGGTAATTGACCAGGTTGATTTTGGAAATAAAGATTGGCGTAAAGAAAACTTAATTTATAACATTGGAATAGGATATCCGTTTTAATATGACACTTTTTAAAAAAGCTAAACATTTTGTAAAGGCAACTATTCATTTATTTATTGCTGCAGGTAAAGGTTTTATGGAAGACCGGGTAATGAAGCTCAGTGCTGCACTAGCCTATTACACCATTTTTTCACTAACTCCGCTCATTATTATTGTCATCTCAGCAGCAAGTTTATTTTTAGGAAGCCCTGATCCTAATAGTGTCGAAATTAATCCAAGAGAAGAGCTTTTCTCTGAAATTGGTGAACTTGTAGGTGCAGATGCTGCTGCTCAACTTCAGACTTTCGTAAACAATGCTAATACGACAGGAAAAAGTACAATAGGACTAATTATCGGTATTGTTACCCTAATAATTGGATCTACAGCGATCTTTACAGAAATCCAGGATAGTATCAACCTGATCTGGAAAGTAAAAGCCGTTCCCAAAAAAGGCTGGTTAAAACTAATTATCAACAGATTGCTTTCCTTCTCGCTAATCGTCTCACTTGGATTTTTATTACTGGTATCACTGGTCATCAACAGTATCGTAGTAGCCATTGGCGATAGATTGGGTTACCTTATCTCAAATAGTAAAATAAGTGAATACTTCCCTGTGGTAGATAGCACCACTACTCTTCTCATTAGCATTTTAAATAATGCGATTACATTGATTGCTGTAACAGCGGTATTCACTATAATTTTTAAAGTACTTCCTGATGTTAAACTTAAATGGAAACCAGCAATTGTTGGCGCACTATTTACGGCTTTATTATTTAGTTTAGGCAAGTACCTAATCGGCATCTATATTGAAAAAGGAAACCCTGGTTCAGCTTTTGGAGCAGCAAGCTCGTTAATTGTAATTCTCCTTTGGGTTTACTACACAGCTATTATCCTATACTTTGGTGCCGAATTTACTCAGGCTTATGCTGAACGGTATGCAAAAGGGATCATGCCTAGTAAATATGCGGTACATACTAAAATTGTTGTCATTGAAAAAGATGTTGACGTATTACCTCCTCAACATCCCCAAGACACTAAAATATAACTGTTTAGATATATTTAGTAATTTTATCTATTAACTCCTGTTCAAGAAAAGGTTTCAATACCAAATCGTTCATTCCGGCCTTCAGGTAAGCCTCTCGATCCTCTTGTAGCACATGCGCAGTAATACCCAAAATAGGTATTCTGGATTTACTAAAATCTCCATTATACCTTACTGCATGAGTAAGCTCCACCCCACCCATTACAGGCATTTGAATATCTGTAAGAATTAGGTCATACTCATTCTTTTTAAATAGTTCCAGTGCTTCTTTCCCATCATAAGCACAATCAAAACCCATCTCCCATTTTTTCAATACAGTTTGTGCAAGCAGGACATTCATTTTATTATCATCAACCAACAAAATATGTTTCCCTGTAAGCTTCCCCTTTGCCGCAGGCTCGCCTACTACCTCTATTGGTACATTCTCTTTTATTTTAGCATATTCATAAGGAATCTCAAAACTAAATACTGATCCTTTTCCAAGTACACTCGTTACATCTATTTTCCCTCCCTGCAGCTCAACAATCTTTTTACAAATAGCTAAGCCCAAACCTGTACCCTGCTTAGTTGATGAATATACTTGCGAAAATTCATCAAAAATAAACTCCAGATCTTCCGCAGCAATTCCAATTCCTGTATCCTCAACCTGGACCTTCAGAGTAGCATGTTTTTTACCATGTGGAACCAGGCTTACTTTTAAAGTTACCCTTCCACTCATCGTAAACTTAATCGCATTGGTCAGTAAATTCATCACCAACTGTTTTAAACGTAAGCGATCTCCCATTAACAATGCACCTTTTTCTACTGAAATCTTATTCTCCAGTTCAAGGTTTTTATTTACTGCCAGAACATTCATGCTATTAAACACTTCCATGATTTCCTCTGCTGGCAAAAATGGCGTGTTCTCCAGATTTATTTTCCCAACCTCATATTTAGAAAAATCAAGAATCTCATTAACTAAAGCCAAAAGCATTTCCGAAGAATTACGAATCGCATTAACCTGATCAAGCTGTTCTTCTGTCAGTTCACTTTGACTTAGTTGCTCAGAAAAACCAACTACAGAATTGAGTGGAGTCCGAATTTCATGACTCATATTAGCGAGAAACCGACTTTTTGAATGAGACTCCTGGGACGCTCTTTTTCCAAGGTTAATCAGTACTTTTTCATTTTTATACAATCTGGTAATATTGTATAAAATTATAACAACCAGGCTCACCAGTAAAAGAATATTAATAGTTGTAATCCAGTCCAATGATCTAATATCTGTCAGCAGCTCATTGCCCAACAATGTCCTTGTATCTATCATATAAGAAATCTCTTCTTTCTTATATGTTTGCAATATGCCAATGATTTCTGCGACTAACTTATTATTTAATAATAAAATGGCCTTTTCATCACTTCTTAGTTTATTTGCATTAGCATAAAGATGTTTATAATACGCTTCTATTCTTTTTATCTGTTCCTTATTAAAGCTCCTTACGTCCTGATTAACAACAATATTCCGTTCTGTTTTGATGATTGTTAAAGAAGTATCCTTTTTCTTTGAAGAAAAGGCATCTGCAATTCTGCCAAAGAACTTCTTATTTGGAGCGGGTTGATGTTTGATTGTATCAAAACTGGTAACTGTTTTAAATTGTTTCTTAGCAACAGGAAGATCTATTTTAGCCTCAGCCTCCCTTTCGACAAGTCCAAGTTGAGAAAAACCAATAACAAGGCTATCGGTTAACTTTCTTAGTTTCAAATAGTTTTCTGTTTTTTGTCGTTTTTGCTTTAATAAGGCTTTAAGATCTGGAGTCAGTACATTTTCATCAACATTTATACTTAACTCTCCTAAATAAGCCGAAACCTTCTGAATTTGTAAGGAAAATTTTTTAATGTATTCTCTGTCGGCAGTTACAGCGTACAAACGAGAATTATTCTCTGCCTGATATAGCGTATAAATACAACTATCCATTTTTGAATAATCTTCCTTAAGCTGAAGAAGTACAGTAGCATTACGCTTCAACTCATTCATCTTATGATACCTTAGATATAAAAAAAAGGCAAAAAGAAATAGAATCAATATTAAAAATACGATTAGAAAATAACGTATCGGAGATCTTTTTGTAGCACTAAGAGACATAATTTTTTTTTTGACCACAGCTACACTGCAGAACTTATTAAACTAATGTATCAATAGGGGATCGATCAGTTTACAAGTATAATTCAAAAAAATTACAATTCGTCTATATATTCTATATATAATGTTAAATATTAAGCTACTTCAGCAGTCCCCTCAACCTCTTCTTCCTCAACAGAATCAATCATTGCATCCTCTTTGCTCACTTCATCTTTCTCTATCCGAAGATTTCTAATTATATGTTGTTGTCTGTCTGGTGTGTTTTTACCCATATAATATTCAAGAAGATTCTTAATAGTCTGATCCTTTAATATTACAGGGTCAAGTCTGATGTCTTTTCCAATAAACAATCCAAATTCATCAGGAGAAATCTCTCCTAATCCTTTAAACCTCGTTATTTCAGGCTTATTCCCCAACTTTTCTATTGCTTTCTTACGTTCATCATCGCTATAGCAATAAATAGTTTCTTTTTTATTCCGGACTCTGAAAAGAGGAGTTTGTAAAATGTAAACATGTCCTGCACGTACCAAATCAGGAAAAAACTGAAGGAAAAAAGTCATCATTAATAAACGAATATGCATCCCGTCTACATCAGCGTCTGTTGCAATAACGATATTATTATAGTGCAAACCATCCAATCCATCTTCAATATTTAAAGCATGTTGTAAAAGATTAAACTCTTCATTTTCGTAAACAACTTTTTTGGTTAGTTCATAACAATTCAAAGGTTTCCCCTTTAGACTAAATACAGCCTGACAATCTACATCCCTTGATTTTGTAATTGACCCTGATGCAGAATCTCCCTCAGTGATAAACAATGTAGTTTCGTAACGTTTATCATGTGTACTATTGAAATGAACCTTACAATCTCTTAGTTTTTTATTATGTAAGGACGCCTTTTTCGCTCTATCATTTGCCAGTTTTTTTATACCAGCGATATCTTTACGTTCACGTTCAGACTGCAAAATCCTCTTCAGTAAGGCATCCGCTACATCAGAATGCTTATGCAGATAATCATCAAGCTCTTTTTTAACAAAATCATTGATGAAGGTACGTACAGACGGGCCGTCAGGTCCCATATTCTGAGAACCCAGTTTGGTCTTTGTTTGTGACTCAAATACAGGCTCTTGTACACGCACAGAAATTGCGGCAATTATAGAAGACCTGATATCTGAAGCATCATACTCCTTTTTGTAAAACTCTCTGATTGTCTTTACTACAGCCTCTCTGAATGCAGCTTGGTGTGTACCACCTTGTGTCGTATGTTGCCCGTTAACAAAGGAGTGGTAATCCTCGCCATATTGCTGTCCGTGTGTCATAGCTATTTCTATATCATTTCCAACAAGGTGAATAATAGGATAACGCACACTCTCTACATCGGCATGTTTATGTAACAGATCATAAAGTCCCCTTTCTGAGAAATACTTCTGATTATTAAAATTAATCGTCAACCCCGCATTAAGGAAGACATAATTCCAGATCATACTTTCTACAAAATCCGGGATGTAGTGATAATTTCTGAAAATAGTTTCATCGGGATAAAACGTTATTGCAGTTCCATTCCGTTGCGTTGTATCAATAATATCATTTTCTACAACAATTTCACCTTTAGAGAACTCGACTTTCTTTGTTTTGTTATCGCGATAAGACTGTACAACAAAGTTTGTAGATAATGCATTTACAGCTTTAGTACCTACCCCATTTAATCCAACTGATTTCTGGAAAGCTTTACTATCGTATTTACCCCCGGTATTAATTTTAGAAACGCAATCAATAACTTTTCCTAAAGGTATCCCACGTCCATAATCCCTTACATTTACTTTCTGGTCAGAAACTGTAATTTCTATGGTACGACCTGAACCCATTACAAATTCATCAATAGAGTTATCTACAATCTCCTTAAGTAATACATAGATCCCATCATCCTGAGCAGAACCATCTCCCAGTTTACCAATGTACATACCTGGACGTAATCTGATATGTTCCTTCCAATCAAGAGAGCGTATACTGTCTTCGTTATAATTCGGTTCTGCCATATGATGTATTGAGTAGAGTAGAATTACAAATTTAAGCTAATATGCATGCTAATCAACCACAAAGTTTCAACAAATACACATTTATAAGTAAAAATAGCCAATAAGCAAAAGCCGAAAGTTATATGTACATTTGCATAAAAACAAGTTTTTTTGTTATTATATATTTTAAATTAAAAAACAAACATATTGTTATTCAAAGAATTAAATCTGATTGAGCCTATTCTAAATGCGCTGCAAACAGAAGGTTATACACAACCTACCCCAATACAAGAACAATCTATTCCATCCATATTACAAGGCAAAGATTTACTAGGCTGCGCGCAAACAGGAACTGGAAAAACTGCTGCTTTTGCAATTCCTATGCTGCAACTGCTAAGTAAACCACACACCAATACCAAGGTACATAAAGCAATCAAAGCATTAATTTTAACACCTACACGTGAGCTGGCTATACAAATTGAAGAAAGCTTTAAAGCCTATGGCAGAAATCTCCCGCTAAAACGTTTGGTAATATTTGGCGGTGTTGGACAAAAAGCGCAAACAGATGCATTGCAAAGAGGTGTTGATATCCTCGTGGCAACACCAGGACGTTTATTAGACTTGATGAACCAAGGTTTCATAAACCTAAAGGATATCGAGATCTTTGTACTTGATGAAGCTGACAGAATGCTAGATATGGGCTTCATTCACGACGTAAAGAAAGTAATTGCCAAATTGCCTCTCAAAAGACAAACGCTATTCTTCTCGGCAACCATGCCTAAAGAAATACAATCACTGGCTAATACCATTCTTACAAATCCTGTAAAAGTAGAAGTGACACCAATATCTTCAACTGCAGAAAAGATTCAACAACAGATTTTCTTTGTTGAAAAGAGTGATAAAAGAGGCCTTTTAATGCATATTTTGAAAGACAAAGCCATAGAAACAGCTTTGGTTTTTGCAAGAACAAAGCATGGATCAGATCGCATTGTTAAAGACTTGATTAAAGCAGGAATAAAAGCAGAGGCAATCCATGGCAATAAATCTCAAAACGCAAGACAAAGAGCATTAACGAACTTTAAAGCAAAAACAACCCGTATTTTAGTCGCAACTGATATAGCAGCTCGAGGTATTGATGTGGACGAACTGGCACATGTAATTAATTACGAATTACCAAACATCCCTGAAACTTATGTACACCGTATTGGCCGTACTGGTAGGGCAGGATTAAGTGGTACAGCTTTTTCGTTTTGTGATCCTGAGGAAAAGGAATTTCTAGACGATATCGAAAAACTAATTGGATTAAAAATTCCTGTCACAGAAGACCATCCTTATGCAATGAGCTGGCAAAGCCTAATGTCTGGTGCTGCAGCTGCGAAAGGCAAAGGGAAAACAAAACCTTCCAGGCCTGCTCGTCCTGAAAGAGGACCTCGAACCGAAAGAACTGAACGTCAGCCTAATCTTAGTGGAGCAAAAAAGACTCCTTATGGAGGAAGAAAATGGTCTAAAAAATAAAATCTTCTTCAAAACTAAAGAAGCCACAGTTTATCAGTGGCTTCTTTAGTTTTGAAGATACTCTATGGTCATATTAACTTTACTAAACTTCTTTAAATTATCAATAGCCTTGTTCCTTAATTGCCTCACCCGCTCAGAAGTTAATCGCATCTCAAAGGCAATATCATCAAAACTTAACTGCGGAAAACCATCAATCCCATAGAAGTATTTTATAATTAACTTTTGTTTTTCAGGCAATCTATTTAACATCCTAATCATATCTATAGATAAAGAATCTATATACAATTGACTTATTGGATTTAATGAATTTTGATTAGCCAACACATCAAGAAGTGTTGTTTCGGCGCTTAAACTACATTGCACATCAACAGATACAGCATTACTACCGCTGCACAAAATATCCGCGACCTTTTCTTCAGATAACTCAAGAGTTTCAGCAAGCTCAGCAATGGTAGGCATACGTTCCAAATGCTGTTCAAGTTTAATCATTGCCTTTGAGACTTTCTGCATATCGTTGATCTGATTTCCTGGTAACCTCACCACGCGCTTTTGATCAGATATCGCCTGAATAATACTTTGTCGGATCCAATACACTGCAAATGAAATAAACTTAAATCCCTTAGTATAGTCAAAGCGATGTGCTGCTTTAATTAATCCCAAATTCCCTTCGCTAATCAGATCTGAAAGTGCCATGCCTTTATTTTGGTACTGCTTTGCTACTGAAACAACAAACCTAAGATTAGTCTTAACTAACTTTTCCATGGCATGCGTATCACCATTCTGAACCATTTTTGCCAGAATCACTTCTTCTTCCTGATGAAGCAATTCTATTTGAGCAATGTCCATAAGATATCTGGAAATACTATCCTCTGTACGGTTTGTAATGCTTTGAGCGATCTTTAATTGTCTCATGATATTTTGATTACGTTAATTTATACTTATCAAATCTAGACAGGTATTTTCGATAATCGTTAATCAAATAAATATTCAGGGAACAACGCAGTTTTGATACTTCTTCTCGAAATAACATTCTGTTAGTGCTAATAATCTTATTGCTAACAGAATATAATTTCTATTCACCTTTTAAAGTAACATCTTTCGATAGCAAAAAGTCATAATTTCTGCATGTTATTTTAATAGAACTTGTTATTTTTTTTTGATAACTTGTAGTAGATTAATGAATTAACATTAATTATCAAAATCTTCTTCAACTATGAAAAAAATCACAAGCAAATTGATCGCCGCTATAATCGTGCTTTCCGTTATGACTGCGACTTTAACAGGCTGCAAAAATAAGCCAAAGGACGCTGACTTAAAAGCTGCGATTGAAACACTGTTACAGACCAAACCTTCGGCCTTAGGAACAACCGTCACAGTTGACAAAGGCGTAGCCACATTAACAGGTGAAGTTGCTGATGAAACTGCCAAAAATGATCTTGAAAAAGCTACCGCTGGTATAATGGGAGTAAAATCAGTAATAAACAACCTAACGATAACCCCTGCTGCTCCGGTATCAATTGCTCTGGATGATCCACTGACAGCAGCTGTTAAAGATGCAACAAAAGACTTCCCTACTGTTAGCTCCACTGTATCTGATGGAGTAATTACTTTAAAAGGTGAAATTCAAAAAGCTAATCTTCAAAAATTGATGATGGCATTACAAGCTTTAAAACCTAAAAAAGTAGACAATACGCAATTGGTAATTAAATAAAGGAGGAATAAAAAATGGCTTTACAAGATAAATATAAGGAACTGATTGACACAGCTACTTCCGCAGGCGTGAATGGCCTAAATGTGCGCGAACAAGATGGTGTATTATACATAGATGGTGCAACAAATGGCACTATAAAACAACAGTTATGGGATACATATGAACGGTTAGACCCAAACTATTCTTCAGGAGATGTAGTCATGAACATTAACAGTGTTGCAGGTATATCTGAAGGGGCAAAACTTAAAGTAACTACCAATAGCTCTAACCTGAACATTAGAAAAGGCCCAAGTACAAACGATGAAATTGTTGGTAAAGCTGCCAGAAATGAAGTAGTAACACTGGTAAGTAAAGCAAATGATCAGTGGTGGATGATTAAAACTGATCAGGGAGAAGAAGGCTATTCATATACCCAATATTTAACACCACTTAGTTAAAACACATATCAGACATAAAAAAGGAGGGAAATTTTCCCTCCTTTTTTATGTCTTTCTAATTTTAATAATCCTCATCCAATGCATTATTTTCATTAAGGGATAGGTAGGATCAAACTCGAACCACCTGGATGCAAAATTTGGACTATTGGGCTTTTTATGATGGTTATTTTGAAATAATTCACCCAGCATTAAAAAATCAAAGGGTAAAGAGTTTTTACTATGATCATTATTATCATGGTTTGAATACCCGTATTTATGTCCACACCAGTTTACAATTGCACCATGTAATGGTCCCATTAAAAAATGAATTGGCAATAACAAGAACATCCACCATGCCGTAGCGAAAGTCACATAGAACCAAATATAAAAACTAATAAAAACAAACCGCGTTCCCCAAGAATCACCGATTTTGTCAATTAACGGCCAGGAAGGATAGTTATCCCTGAATTGCTCTTCTGGTTCAACATTGTATTTAGAATAATTCAGATAAATATTTTTTGTCTGAATCATCATACCCCATACATCCTTGACAAAATGTGGGGAATGCGGATCTTTTTCAGTATCACTAAACGCATGATGCATCCGGTGCAATATGGCATAAGCTCTAGGATTTAAAAAAGAAGAACCCTGCGACAAGAAAGTAACCAGATAAAAGAATTTTTCCCAAAAAGAGTTCATCTTAAACATCTTATGAGATGCATAACGATGAAGAAAGAAAGTTTGAGAAAAAAGTGAAAGGAACCAATGTAAAAGAAAAAATGCTAAAATAATCATATAAAGGTTAACGGATATCGTTTGTAAATAGCTTTGATGAAAGATATAGATGACTTTGAAATGTCTTAACGTCCAAAATCATCTTGAACCCTAACAATATCATCCTCATCAGAAGGCATATTTAAATCAGTATGCTGCCATATTTCTGAAACAATACCCCAGTCGTCTAAACCGATTAAGCGATGACGCTCTCCTTGTTTTAGTTTTATCGTTTGGCCAGGGACAAGTTGTTGTACTTCTCCCTGTTCATCTGTATCACTTATACTAACTCCTACTGTTCCATTTACAACTCTCCATATTTCAGCACGTCTATGGTGGTATTGCCATGAAAGTCTAGTATTTGGTGCAACTATTAAAATCTTTGGACTTAGTTTTCCGGATATTTTTAATTCATCTACATTTAGTTTATCAAAGTAAATATTGGCAAATTGTTGAGCTTGTTCTTCATCAATAACAAAAAAACCACCCCATGGACGAGTCTCATCACGGTTAACAACATTAAAGCCCTCGATTTTCAAACGTTGTGCTACACTATCGAATATTTCTTTTTTTTGATCTGACATTTTATTATGGTATTTAGAATTGCCAAAGATAATAATATCAATTAAATACAAGACTCATTAAGGTAAACGGTCTAAATCAAGTAGATCTAAATTCAAATCTGCTATAAGATCATATAACAACGCTACATTTTTATCAGCCGAATAAACTTTCTGTTCCAGCAACTCTTCATACTTATCCAGAAACTCATCATCATAAAACTCATCGGGTAGTTCAATTTCATTAAGTCGTAATTGACTTGCTGTATGATAAAGTAATCTGGCAATGGTAAAATATACTGCATTTAAGTTAATCAGTACATCTTGATAACTCTTGTTTTCCCAATCAAAGATATAAATGTGATAGTTGTCGGATGCGAGCTGATTATACTCATCATTTTCCATGACTTCAAACTCATCAAGATTATTGATCAGAAAAAAAGTTTTTGAACAATTGATAACCTTGTCTATTGAGCGTAGTAATAACTTTACAGCTGGATCATCAACCACCTCAAGCAATTCAAAATCTTCTGATGAAATAGAATCAGGTTTAACAAGCCCTTTCAAATCAGACAGGTCCCTTTCGTAAGCTAGTAAAAAACCATACTTGCAATATTCGCTAACAATAAAACTCAAAACATGAGGAACAAGTCCTTTTATAGCATCTTCCAATCTGATATATGTTGATCCAGATAATGAAGTTAATTACATCAATTGACTTTACAAAATCACAAATAATAATACTGTATTAAAGAGCTACAGCAATTAGCCACTCTGAATTCCCGGTTAAGAGTACTTGCGAGTGATTGCGTTTCTTTCCTTGATGAATAATTAAACTAGTTTCGTAACGGAGCTGCGTCATTAAAGTGCAGCAGTTCCAAACATTAATACTAGTTTATTATTCTGATAAAGATTTAAAGTCTGGTCAGCAACGTCGAATTTAAAGGTTTTATCACCTATTAAGGTCAGAAATTGATGTTCTAGTTTATTTAGCTCTTCACTGCATGCCATCATTGTTCCTGCCATTTGTTTGAAAATAAGTGTATCCTCTCTTTTATCATAACCACCGAAAAAAGTGTTACATCCTGATTTCCCTGCCACACGATTCTTTTCTCCATCAAATGTCATGTACACCGGAGAGGACGTTTGTGTCACTCCATTCATTTGAATTAACTTCCATTTGTGCTTCAGGACATAATCCCAGGCTGTATTTGTCTTTACTTTAACCTTTGTTTTTTGTACAACCCTTTTAAGTTTGTATTCATACATAGAGGCATCTGCAGGAACATTTTTTCTTTTTGTACGATCCACAAGTATAATATAGC
Source organism: Pedobacter sp. ASV1-7 (assembly GCF_040203335.1). Lineage (NCBI taxonomy): Bacteria > Pseudomonadati > Bacteroidota > Sphingobacteriia > Sphingobacteriales > Sphingobacteriaceae > Pedobacter > Pedobacter sp. ASV1-7. The sequence goes on from NZ_JBEHBV010000003.1 coordinate 468,112, forward strand.
GATATCCCGGTTTATACTTAAATCCAGAGATCTGACTATAAAACAGCTCCCAATTTTTACTATTTTTATATTTCACCTGCATACAGGTCATAGGTGCTACTCCTGTACAACTAGCCAGATCTTCTTTAATTATCATTTTAATCACTTCTGCTTTAGAAGCAAGAGAAAAACCAAACATTAAAACGAGCGTTAAAATAACTTTGGAATTGATACTTTTAATCATGTTATATTTCATTTAATTGTGTTCTGCAAATATGATGCACAAATTTCATGAATTCCATAAAATCTACTTTCCCGTTTAGATATTACTATTTAAAAGCTTCAGATTAAGTTCTCCATTCTCGTCCAGAGTAAACATGGTAATAGAAGAATTCTCCTGTACTATGCGTCTATAATGCTTTAAAGGCATCCCAAGCTTATATGCCAGATAGAGTCTGTTTATCCCATTATGGCCAACTACCAGAATATTTCCTTGAGGATATTTTCCTAACATTTCCTTATAAAAATCATCTACCCTTGAAACTACATTCCCTGCTGTTTCGCCCGTACCACCTGCTCTAATATATTCAGGATCATTCATCCAATCAGTCCATAGGATAGCGTTTTCTTCAATAAACTCTTCCTTTGTTTTACCTTCCCATCCACCAAAATCTACTTCAATAAGCCGAACATCCGTTTGAATCGTCTTTAAACCAGAAGCAATTTCAGCGGTATATAAAGCACGTTTTAATGGAGAAGAATAAACGGCATCAAAAAACATCCCCTTAAGCTGGTTATTTACCAAATTAGCCTGCTGCCTACCTTTTTCAGTTAGATCAATATCCGTTCTCCCACAATAACGATTGCCATCTGCATTGTATGCAGTTTCCCCATGGCGTAACAAATAAACATTAAGCATGTATCTCTTCTTTTTTAATATATCCTTTTTCCAACAGCAATCCTAAAAAACGACGGTAATTCTCTTCATACCTCGCAACAAGATCTTGCTCTGGTCTAACTTCTCTATCTATTACAGTCAATGACTCTACAGCTTCTTCAAGCGAAGAAAAGCAAGTGTTAGAAGCGGCCAAAATTGCAGCACCAACTGCCCCCGAGATCTCCTTCATTTTGTAAATCGGCAGATTCAGTACGTTACTACGTATCTTAAGCCACACCTCGCTATTACTTCCTCCACCCGCAGTAAAAACAGCATTTACTTTCTCATTGGCAAAATCCTGAATCAATTCAAAAGCAAACCGCTCCAGATATGCTACTCCCTCCATATTAGCAGTAAATCTCTCTTCCATTGACAACCCCTCATCTTCAAAACCAATCGCCTGTGGTGCAAGCATAGGAAAGCGCTCCCCCTTTTGTCGTAACGGATAGGAAAGTAAACCAGTAGGTATTAAATACTCTGCGGCCTTGTTTAGCGATTCCAATTGCTCACCAAATTCATTAGTCACCCAATCGGCTCCTGTATTACTTGCCCCCCCCGGCATCCAATAACCTGAAGGATGTCTATGACTATAAATACGCCCCTTATCATCCACGATTTCATTTTTAGTTACTCCTTTTATTACCATTGTAGTACCAATAGTGGTATTCCAATCGCCAGGATTAACAGCACCAGATGCAATTTGCGACGCGCAGCCATCTGTGATGCCGACAGTAACCTTAATATTTTCAGGAAGTCCAATTCTGGTTGCAATCTCTCCGTTCAAAGTTCCTATTACTGTTCCGGAAGGAAGCACTTCGGGAAGCCATTCTTTTTTTAATGGTAAATGAGTAAATAAATAATCAGGCCATTCATAATTACTCACATCATAACCTGTTTTAAAAGCATTCGTATAATCTGTATACCCCCATTTCCCAGTTAACATACCAGTAATATAATCGGCAGCATGAATCCATTTGTGAATTTTAACTACTTTATCTGGATAAGTATCCCCAAACCAAACCATTTTAGCAAGAGCACTTGAAGTATTAAAACCTGTAAAACCAGAATGATGATATTTCAAGGCTGCCGAAGTACATTTTTCAGCTTGCTCCACAGATCGTTTATCACTATACATCAAAGCATTATGCAAAGGAACATTGTTACTATCGAGCGGAATAACCGTACCAGACGTTGAAGTCACAGCCATTGCTATAATATTATTAAAGTCAAGTTTCCCTCTAACAGCATCAGTCAGTTCCTTGAAACAAGCCAAACAAGCCTGCCACCAAAGGCCAGGCGACTGCTCCTCCCTTGACTGCTCATCAAGCGTAAATACCTTAGCTGATCCAGCCACAACGACTCCAGTAGAGTCCAGTAGTACGATCCTTGCTCCCTGGGTACCAACATCTATTCCTATAAAATACGAGACCATATTTAACTGAAGATTTCTGTAAATGAAGCCCTGGTCTTCTTCCATTCATTATACAACCCTTGATGCTGCTCATTATTCTCTGGAAACACTTCTTCCTGCACAAGTGGTTCGATAAATGCTTTTCCTAAAGCTTTATTACAAATGTACACTCCACCAATAACGGATGATTGCCGATAGCTTTTACGAATAATTACTCTTTTTTGAATTAGATTAGCAATAAATTGTCTCAATGTCCGGCTTTGCACACCACCTCCGCAGACCCATATATAATCCTGATCATGTGTAGTTACCTCACAAAGGCTTTTATAATTCTCCCTGATACTGCAGGCGATATCCCATAAAGTTGCCCACACAAAACTCCCACGCGTTAACAGATGGGAAACTGGTGCATCAAAAATAAAACCACCACGTGTTAAAGGAGTTTTTTCATCAGCCAGCAGTGAACCTAATGAAGCCAGACATTGAAAATGTGTAATTTCTTGCAACTCATCTTCAATCACATCATATCCTTCTTTTGGGTAAAAGATTTCCTTTAGACGTTGATAGTTTAAACCAGTAACACCAGCATTGGCTTCTAAAATAAAGCTATGTTCGTCGGTATGTCGGTTGGTCCAGGTACGTTCCTGGTCATCTGTAACATATTCGCTTGTAATTTTGATAATCGGCGTAGTTGTTCCTGAAACAATAACCACATCATTCTCTAAGGGTTGTGTACTAATGACAGCTAATTGAGTATCTGCACCACCAACAATTACCTGAGCATCCACATCAATATTAAAAGCCGCAGCCTCACTTGCTATAATCTGTCCGATTACCGTTCCAGACAATATTAATTTTGGTAGGATTGATCGCTCAATTTCAAAAACCGCACATAACCTATCCGACCAATCGTGTTTTTCGACATTATACAACATCGTCTCTGATGCCTGGGAATGCTCATAATGTAAAACCCCACTCAACTTATATTCCACCCAATCGCTGATACTTAAAAATGTAGCAAACTCATTCCACAACACTGGCAACCTGTTTTTAATACCGACAATCTTTAATGCAGAAAATAAAGAAGTAGGATAACGACCTGTTAGCTGATAAACTTCACTTTTGTCAGCAATCATATCCTCCCATTCCCTACCTCTATGATCAATATTCGGGAGACCAATTAAGGATTCTCCACTTTTACCAATCAGCACTACCCCTTCACGCTGACTGGTAGCTGTCAAAGCAAGAATTCTTATTTCAGGTATTTCAGCTAATACTTTTCTGGTTAGTCTTATGATCTGATCCCACAAGTCATCTGGATTAAAGAATAGAGCGTCCGGATAGTTATAATCTTTTTGATTTTGTAAATCTTCACGTGCTAAACCCAGGATTTCACCTGAGGTCGTAGCTACAGCCACTCTTACATTTCCTGTACCAATATCAATTACTATGTATGCGTCTTGATTTGTCATCCTTAATTTAATCTATACTTTATATAACCTAATTTACTTTTTCCTGAGTAAACCAACTAAGAACTTTTCCATTCATAATGGCAACATGGTGATCTTCTACTTCATGTGTGGCTCCTGCTATATGTGGTGTTGCCAGAACATTTGGCAAATTGATGAGCTTATAATCTTTTTCATCCGGCGGTTCATGATCAAATACATCTAATATTGCTCCACGAATAAGTTTATTTTCTAATGCATATAAAAGGTCATCGCGATTAACCACACTTGCCCTTGCAGTATTTACAAATACGGCATCCCTTCTCATTTTTGATATTAAATTCTCATTGATCATGCCTATTGTCGATGCATTAACTGGCAGATGAATAGAAACAACATCACAACTTTCAAACACATCTTCCAATGAGCTTTTAGTGTATTTAGGATCATAGTTTTCCAGATAGGGATCATAGAACTTTATTGCACACGGAAAGTTCTCGACCATACTAGCTATGCGCTGTCCAACTGCCCCAAAACCAACCATACCAATGGTTTTACCTGCCAATTCGTTCCCCTTAAACTGAAGATATGAAGTATGTGCATCCTCAGTCCAGGCTTCACTTTTTAACCATTCTACCGCTGTGTAAGTATTTCTTAGCAGATCAATTACCGTAGCAAGAAACAACTCTGCAACAGCTTGAGCATTTCTTGCTGGTGTATGAAACACTGCTATTCCCATTTTTTTTGCAGTTTCTAATGATACATTTGAAGGTGTTCCTCTGCATACGCCAATAAATTGGAGCTGTGGATTCGCTTCTATAACTTTAGCAGTAACATGATCATGTTCTGTAATCAATGCTTCCGCACTGGTATCATGAAGAAGAGAAAGCAGTTCATTCTCGTTATAAGCCCTTCCTAAATCTTTCCAGGGCTTATAAACTACTTCACCTATTCTTTCCGCCAATAATTGCCGCCCCTCTTCATGATAAGGAGCCGTAATTAGTATTCTCATATATATATTATTTATGTGTTTTCTTTCTTGTAATCCTATTTTAAGAAACCAGTTATCAGGTAGTCAATGTGGCTTCCAGGGTTGGCTGGACATGTACAGTTCTGGCATTATCCGGAAGCGTGATGAACCGTGTAAGTATGGCACTAACAACATACAATCCTGCAAGAACCCAAACTACACCCTCATTACCTAAACTACCTATAAAAAGCCCTACAATGGCTGGACCAACAAATACCGCCAATCCTGCACCAAAGTTTAGCACAGCCATAGCTGCACCTTTATCTTTATTCACTAATGAAGGGATAAGGGCTGACAAAGGCACATAACCAGCAAGAAGAGCTCCCCATAGTACACCACAGAACATGACCATCCAAAAACTTCCCTCAAAAATTACAGGTGAGTAAAAGAATAATAATGTACTTAATGCACAACCAATCCCACCAAACCACATTACTGTATTTCTCCACCCAAAACGATCTCCAACAAATCCAAACATTAAATTAAATGCAATATTTGCGATGAATATTGTACCCCATATCTGTAACCATTCTGTAGTGTCAAATCCATATGAGGCCATGTAAATAGGCATAAAAACAGGGAATGCAAACTGTGCAGTCGTATTGATAATACGTACAATACCACCAAGGAGTACTTTTGGCTCTTCTTTCATGATGACAATTCCCTTAAGCAATTCTTCAGATTTAGACAATTTGTTTTCGGCTGTTACTGCCTTAAATTTGTCCTTTACCAGAATCAAGGCAAAAATGGCACCTATCAACACCCAGAAAATAGAACTCCAAAGTGTTTCCAGATATCCTAAATGCTGTATTGCCCAACTTGAATAATAAGCACCAAAAACATTTAAGCCTCCTGTAAACACAAACCAGAACCATCCTACAGCAGCTCCTAACTTTTTCCCTGGACTACGATAAGTTACCCATACCAAAAACGAATAGGCAAACAATGGATAACCAAAACCTCTTACAGCGTAGGTAATCAGCATCAGACCATAATTAAGATCAGGCAGAGCAAATCCAACAAATCCGACCGTCCCAAGAATATAAAGGAGCAAGCCCATCAACATTGTTTTTTTTGGCCCAAAACCTTCAGTTAAAACGCCTGAGAACCAGGATGAAATAGCAATGGTTATTCCGTAGACTATAAACATATTGGCCGACTGCTCCATTGTCATTCCTCTTCCAATAAGGTAAGGACTAAGCCATCCTTGCTCAACCCCATCTCCCATCATAAAAATCATAATTCCAAGATAGCCCCAGGCTAACTGTTTTGGTATCCCCATTTTGTCCATAAGGGAATTGTTTAAATTCAATTCGTGTTTCATATCTGGTTAAATATTTGGTTTTGCTTCTTCTTTTCGTTCCACAAACTTTTAAAAAGTTCCATTTTGTTTATTAAAATTAATATTGAATTTATTAGTATTAAACAAAATTAAAAACATGGCTCAGCCCAAATGTTAATGCTATATTAAGTTTACAACAGGTATTTTCTGCTTTAAGTATTATTTCGCATACACATCATAAAGTAACTTAATTAATACAGTATGGTTTTATCATGACCATTAGTTTATATTCGACAACTCAAATAAACAAAAAGAAAGTTAAATAAAAGAATATTAAAGTAAATTAAACAAAAACAAGGTCAATTGATAATTACAGAAGACAATTTTGACAAAAATCAAAATTCAAGCTCAACCTATATTTATAAATACGTATTCGATTTAATATATTTACAGCAATTAACAACCCCGGTATCTTATGAAAAACATAACAGAGAGACATCAGCTTATTCTTCAGAAATTAAAAGAACAAGGCCGAGTTGGCATTCAAGAACTTAGCGACCTCATGGAAGTATCGGGCGTTACCATTAGAAAGGACTTAAAACTATTAGAGGATAAAAACCTTTTATTCAGAACCCGTGGAGGGGGATCTATCACCAATCCTTACGCAGTTGATCGACCAATCAATGAAAAAGAATTCATCAATTCAGAAGACAAGCAAAAAATAGCAAAAGCAGCTGCAACACTTATCAAACAAAGTGACTCCATTATGATTGGATCTGGCACGACTGTTTTCGAGCTTGCACGTTGTCTTCACCCAACAAAGCTCCTTACAGTAATAACACCAGCTTTAAAAGTGGGGCTTGAGTTAAGTAATAGAAGTAATGTAGAAGTTCTACAACTAGGTGGACTCATCCGTCCAAATTCATCTTCAGTTGCCGGCAGTCATGCTATGAGAGTACTTGAAGAGATTTCATGTGAAATTTTGTTTTTAGGAGTAGATGGAATTGAACTTGATTTTGGCTTCTCTATCACGAATATTGCAGAAGCTACTTTAAATCAAAAAATGATCGAAACCGCCCAAACCTTAGTAATCATGGCAGATAGTTCTAAGTTTGGACGTAGAGGCCTTGGAAGAATATGCGGATTTGATCAGGTACAATATATTGTTACAGACAACAAGGTATCCGAGCAAACTGTAAGATTGATAGAAGACAAGGGAGTAAAAGTTATTATTGCCTAGTCATCCTATTATTTAAGCTAATAGCTTATTAATGCGACTTACGATATAATCTATATCAAAAGGCTTACTAATATAATCATTAGCTCCAGCAGCAATACTTTTTTCTTTATTATTGTCATTAGCTGACATTACAATAATTGGAATGTGTTTGGTAAAGATGTCTGTTTTCAAATCTGTACAAATATCAGTACCATCACCATCTGGTAACATCACGTCTAAAATGAATAAATCGGGAACAGAATCTTTCAACTTACTTTTCAGTTCATCAAAAGATGATGAAAGCTGTAATTCATACCCCTCATCTTTTAATAAAACGCCAATAATATATCTGATATCTTCATCATCTTCAAGAACATGAACCCTTTTAATCATATTTAATACTCTTTTAAGTTTAAAACTAGATCTTTTTTAAACTACAACAATTCTGCCATTAATATTAAATAAAGAAATTTCTAAAAATCTATCATCCAATTCGAACGTTCTCCGGTTTCCAGATTCAAGTATTCGAAACGTCTGTAATCACAATAAGACCCCATATCTATATCTCCATTCACAAATACACCACCTGCAACAATAAGATGCTTGCAAGGATAATGTGTTTTGGAAATCAAAATATTAATTCTTTGCTCTATTGCTTCATACATCACCTCTGTCGCTTCAAAAAGTGCATTTTCAGCACTTTTTATACGTTTTTCATTTCGCAAAAGAATCTGTTCAATAGCATTCATCTGGTAATCCAGAGCCGTAACGTCATCTTGCAGAATTTCATTAGCCAAAAGCTTATCTACCGCACCTTTAGCCGCACCACAACAAGGAGAATTAGTTAATTGTCCAATGCGATGAATCTCACCTACCTCACCATTTTTAGTAATACCAATATGCGGTGCATAAAAAATAACTACCGCTCCGTCAACAGGAACATGATTGGCAAAAGCATTCATTCCTGCAATCCCAGCAAATGGGAAACCACTTAATCCGCCCATTTTAAATGGACCGAGCATCTCATAGGCTCTTTCAGGATATTGAATAGTGTTAACATCATCACAACAAATGCTATCAGCATACATCAACTGATCAGGTCTTAGTCCCAACTGTTTCTCTACTACATCCAATAGTCTATCCATTGCAACTTCGGTTGCATTTGCTCCAGGATAAAATTTACGTACAGTCTTTAAATATTGTCTGTTCATTTTATTTCTATTTAAACACTTCAAAGCTATATTGGGCATCACTCCAAAACTCATCTAATGCAATTATTCTGGGCTTTAAAAATGATATCAGAGCAGGCCAATCCTCTTTTTTAAAAACACTCACATCAGGTAAAACTTTGTAAATCCGGCTAATTTTTTTGCCATACTCATCATAACTGTCCAACTCCCATTCCCACTTTTCCTGTAACTGTTCTTCAAACAATTTCTTAAATTCAGTGAACTGTTCAAATACCAATCCACGGATATCTTCATCAGGATGGGTAAGCTCAATAGCTATAGATGCCTGCCGTTTATCTGCATGCATCTTAAAAAACAAATGTTTTATGCCTGTTTTATAGTTGATCCAATTTATTTTTAATCCCTCTGATGATAGATGCGGAGCAATATATTGCCCGAAACTTGTCCAGAATTCCTGTTTTAATTGAGATGCCTGATCTTTTGAATACAATTTACAACATTTAAATGGTAAAAGCTACCCATTTATATAAAGAATGGGTTCAGCGCTCAAAAATACGGAACAAACAGGCATTAGACATGCACTATTTTAAATATTTAATTTGCAGGATTTCTAAATTTAGTTACTTTTGCCCCACGTTAGTGATTCTTAACACTAGAAAAAACGGGGGATTAGCTCATTTGGCTAGAGCGCTTCGCTGGCAGTGAAGAGGTGATCGGTTCGAATCCGATATTCTCCACCCGAAAATGGCTTCAGAAAATCTGAAGCCATTTAAAATATTGTAAGATGGGGGGATACCAGAGTGGCCAAATGGGACAGACTGTAACTCTGTTGTCGCAAGACTTCGAAGGTTCGAATCCTTCTCCCCCCACAACAATTTTCCAAGATCTTTTTCTTAAAGCCGCGTTCTCCTACGATCCTCCGTGAATCGTTGCAGCAACCTTAATGACTCATACTACCTTCATATTGCTTTCATACTACTCTCCTACTAATATGGTACTACCTAAGCAGTATCAAATAAATACGACAGCAGTAATTCATCAGCACAAGTTATTACTGATTGAATTTCCATTACTAACTAATAATTTTATTTGGTATTTTTAAAAAATGGTGTAAAAATTGCGATGAAATCTCAACTACTTCAATTAAACCGTAGATTCTAATTTCTAATCTTTTTAATACATGATACATGCCAACCTACTTCTGATACTGGCGCTGTTCTTTGCTATGGCCTTGCTATTTTTACTAAGTCAGCGCTGGAAGATTTCTTATCCCATTTTTTTGGTAATAGGTGGTCTCGGTATTAGCTTTATTCCCGGAATCCCTCCTATAAACATCAATCCTGATATAGTATTTCTTATTTTTCTGCCACCACTATTATTTGAAGCAGCATGGTATACATCATGGAATGAATTCTGGAAATGGAGAAGGTCCATTTTCTCCCTGGGCTTTGCTTTAGTGCTAATAACATCACTGGCAATTGCCTATTTCTCAGCCAGTATCATCCCCGGGTTTACCCTGGCATTTGGCTTTTTACTTGGAGGGATTATATCCCCTCCTGATGCCGTTGCCGCGACATCTGTATTAAAAGGTGTGAATATGCCAAAGAGAGGACTAACTATATTAGAGGGAGAAAGTTTAGTAAATGATGCGGCATCCTTAACAGTCTTTAGATTTGCTCTAGCCGCTATACTAACTGGCAAATTTGTATTGCAGGACGCAGCTACCGACTTCTTAATTCTGGCTGCAATGGGGGTCGTAGTGGGTCTTGTAATTGCTCACCTACTTTATTTTGTACTCAGATACTGGGCTAAATCGTCAAGTATTACTACACCTATTACACTCATTGCTCCTTACCTGATGTATATTGTAGCAGAGGAATTTCATTGGTCGGGCGTACTAGCTGTAGTAAGTGGTGGGTTATTTTTGTCATTCCGGTCGGGAGATTTTCTCAATTACCATACCCGCATACAAGGAAAAGAAGTATGGGCGACTGTGGGCTTTCTTTTGAATGGCTTTGTATTTATCCTTATTGGTCTGGAACTACCTGTCATTGTAGCTGGTCTTGAAGGCTATTCAATGGAGGAAGCAATTAAATATGCACTAATTATCAGTGTAATTGTAATTATACTCCGTATTATATTGGTTTATGCCTCAGCTTTTATTCCCCGAATTTTAAGCCCGCGGATTAGAAAAAAAGAGAAAAGCCCGGGTTTAAAACTTCCTTTCATCATCGGCTGGGCAGGTATGCGAGGTGTTGTTTCGCTTGCTTCTGCACTGGCAATTCCCCTTGCATTAAACAATGGTGAGCCTTTTCCTCATCGTAACATGATTCTTTTTATCACTTTTATTGTGATATTGGTAACATTGGTATTCCAGGGATTAACCTTACCAATCTTTCTAAAATTATTAAAGGTAGAAGAAGTAGATGAACATGTTCCTGAAGACGAACAGATAGAATCAATCCGCTTACAGCTTGCTAAAGATTGCGTAAGCTATCTTAATGATAAATATAGTACTGAAATGAGCCAATATGAAACTATTTCACGTATTAAAGAACAGCTTGAGCGAAGTATAAAAGCAACAGAAAGAACCTTGATTGAGCAAACACAAAAAGAAGAGGTCGTTTCTGTTCGAAAGCTTTACAGAAAAATCATGCTCGAACTAATTGCCCTTAGAAGAAAAGGGTTAAAGAAAATGAAAGCGACTAAAAAATATGATCATGAAGTGATGAGGGACATGGAGGATAATCTTGATCTTGAAGAAGCCAGATTAAATAAGCAATAAAAGTTACTACTTTTTTAAATAATCAATAATGAGTTTTGCAGTTCGTTCAGAGGCTCCGGCAGTCCCCATTTTGCCTGATAATTCTTTGTAATTATTCATCATCTGAGTTCTTCCCTCACCATTTAACACATGACTTAATTCCTGCGTGATGTTCTTGGTATTGCAATCATTCTGAATTAGTTCAGTCACGACTTTCCTATCCATAATCAGATTGACTAAGGATATAAATCTGATTTTCACTAAAGCCCTGGCAATTGCCACAGAAATAGCCCCCCCACGATAAACTACTACCTGTGGCACATGGAATAATGCTGTTTCTAAAGTAGCTGTTCCTGAAGCTACAATAGCAGCCTTGGCCACGGTAAGTAAATTATAGGTCTGGCTAAAGACCAATGTAACATTATCCGTTTTTATAAACTGCCGATAATAGGTCTCGTCAAAACTGGGTGCTGCTCCAACTACAAAATCATACTCAGGAAAATGATGAGTTACACTCAACATATCAGGCAATAAACGCTCTATCTCCTGTTTTCTACTGCCAGGAAGCAAAGCAATCACTTCCCTTTCTAACTTATACTTTTCCCTAAAACCCTGATCTGATGCAAACTGTGCAATTTCATCCAATAAAGGATTACCTACATAATTTACCTCCATGCCCCATTGCTTGTAAAAATCTACTTCAAAAGGTAAAATGCAGTACATCTTATCTACTATCCGTTTTATTTTAAGTACACGTTTCTGGTTCCATGCCCAAACTTTTGGAGATATATAATAACACACTCTGATTCCATTTTTCTTTGCAAACTCTGCGATCTTCAGATTAAACCCCGGAAAATCAATAAGCACCAATACATCAGGATTGTAGGCAAGAACTGCAGCCTTGCAAGCTTTCATATTTTTTAGAATAGTACGGAGATTAAGCAGCACTTCTGTAAACCCCATAAATGCCATTTCAGAATAGTGCTTATCCAAAACACCCCCCTCAGCTTTCATTTTATCTCCACCGTAATACCTGAATTCAGCATTGCCATCCTCTGCCTTTAATGCTTTCATTAAATTTGACCCATGCAAATCTCCAGAAGCCTCTCCTGCAACTAAATAGTATCTCATGTACGATTTATTTTATAAAAAAAGAAGGCAAAGGCCCATAAAAAGGTAGCACTAATAATACCCCTGCCAATATTATCCTTATTCAACTTAAAAGAATAATGCATAAATACTGCATTTACTGCAATACAACCGATCAGCAGTAAATCAGCTTTTGCTAAATATTCAAACTTTTGCATAAGATACCATACAATGGGAAGTAATATTCCAGGTATCAATATTCCGATACCTAAGCCTATAAATACAGAGTTTTTAACTTCTGTCAATCGCTTTTTAATCATATATTAACCAAGAGAAGGACCATCTGGTGCCGAAGTTCTTTTTACATTATTCTTTGTAGATGAGACAGTACCAGGAACATCAAAAGTCCAACTGTTCAAAACTGGTATAGCATGATGAGCTGTAAGATCAAACTGAACTGGCACTACTGATACAAATCCCTGTTCAAGGGCCCATACATCAGTATCTTCACCTTTATCAAAGTTTTGAAAAACACCAGTTAACCAATAGTAAGGTCGCTCATATGGATCTTTACGTTCATCGAACTCTTCAGCCCATTTTGCATTTGCCTGCCTGCAGATCTTTATTCCTTTTAAATCATCACCTTTCGGGAAGTTTACATTCAAAAGAGTTGCCTGCGGCAATCCATGTTCTAAAACCTGCTCTGAAATGGTTTTGATATACTTTTTACAATGACTAAAATCTGCCTGATGAGAAAAATCATCCAATGAAAATCCAATTGAAGGAATATTCTCAATGGCTCCTTCTACTGCGGCAGACATCGTTCCTGAATAAATCACATTGATAGAGTTATTTAAACCATGATTAATCCCTGATACACAGAGGTCAGGTTTTTTTCCTTTAAAAATTTTATTTACAGCAAGTTTCACGCAGTCAACCGGTGTACCCGAACACTTGTACATTTCAACCCCTGGATATAAGTCTACCCGATCAAACCGCAAGGGCTTACCAATAGTAATAGCATGCCCCATACCTGACTGTGGACCATCTGGCGCCACCACTACTACATTACCAATCTCCATCATCACATCAATCAGGTTCTTAATACCTGGGGCTGTAATCCCATCATCATTCACGACTAAAATACTGGGTCTTGCATTCTGCTTCTTCATACACTTTCATTTTATACCACAATAACAAGCTGCTTGTTTTTAATACAATTGTGTTACATGGCATTTGTAGCAGTAAAAGTACAAGAAATCGACTACAAAAATTAAGCAATCAACTTATATTTGAACATCGGCTACTTTAATTTAATTGGTTGTAACTTATTAACATTACAGGGGTCGAAATAATACTATATCCCAGATATGGTTACTACTAAAAACTAACTAATTTATTTTAAATGAAACACAAATTACTATTGCTGTTCTGTTTCCTGATAACAGGGTCAAGTGTAATGGCACAATCCACCTATCAGTGGAAAACTGCATCATCAGGGGGATACACTTACAAATATGTTACGAATGATCCAACAAAAGCTCGTTTTTACACTTTAAAAAATGGTCTTACAGTAGCTTTATCTCCAAATACAAAAGAACCCATCATTGAATTCCGCCTTGCTGTAAGAGCTGGCAGTAATACGGACCCGAAAACTGCGACAGGATTGGCACATTACCTTGAGCATATGTTATTTAAGGGAACTGATAAATTTGGCACAATGGACTATGCCAAAGAGAAGCCATTATTAGATAAAATATCATCACTTTATGAGCAGTATCGCAACACAACAGATCCTGCAAAACGTAAAGAAATTTATGCGGAGATTGACAAAACTTCAGGTGAAGCTTCAAATTATTCTATTGCCAATGAGTATGACAAGATGATGAAATCAATTGGTGGTCAATCTACCAATGCACATACCTGGTATGAAGAAACTGTTTACAAGGAAGATTTCCCTTCAAATGCAACAGACCAGTTCCTTGCTTTACAAGCCGAACGTTTCCGCAGCCCTGTTTTCAGAATCTTCCATACCGAGCTAGAGGCCGTTTATGAAGAAAAAAACCGTGGTTTAGATAACGATTCATGGAAAGTATCTGAACTTACATTTGCAAAGTTATTTCCAACTCATAATTATGGCCAGCAAACAACTATCGGAACAATTGAGCATTTAAAAAACCCTTCACTGGTTGAGATCAGAAAATACTACAATAAGTATTATGTGCCTAACAACATGATCCTGGCATTTGCGGGCGACTTTAATCCTGATGACCTTATTAAAAAAGTTGATCAGGCATTTGCTTACATGAAACCAAAACCTTTTGAACTTTACAATCCTGCTCCTGAAAAACCATTGTCAGGGATTCAAAGAATTGATATTAATGGACCAAGTGCAGAAAGCGTTAGAGTTTCTTATAGAGGCTATGCAGAAAACACTACCCAAAGCATGCTGTTAGACTTGATTTCCAGCATCCTATCTAACGGCAAAGCTGGTTTAATAGACATTAACTTAAAACAACAGCAAAAAGTACAGGCTGCAGGTGCTTACTACCAGCAAATGAAAGACTACGGAGTATTTGTCTTAAATGCACAGCCTAAACAAGGTCAAAGTTTAGAAGAAGCACAAAAACTTTTACTGGACCAGGTCAACATTCTTAAAAAAGGTAATTTTGATGAAAGCCTCATTAAAGCAACTGTTGCAAACAGTAAACTTGGTTTACTTGAAGCATTCGATAAAAATAGCTTCCGTGTTGAATCCATTACAAATGAATTTATACTAAACAGAGGCCAAAATTGGGACAAAACCCTGAATACGCCAGATGCAATGGCTAAGATTACTAAAAAACAAATTATCGATTTTGCCAACCAGTTCTTTAAAGAGAATTATGTAGTGACTTACAAGCATAAAGGAGAAGATAAGAGCATTGCTAAAGTCGAGAAACCGTCCATTACTCCAGTAAAAACCAATGCTACTGAAACATCTGTTTTTGCTAAAAACTTATATGCTATGCCGGTAAAACCTATTGCACCTAAGTTTTTGGATTATAAAAAAGATTTAAACTTTGGCAAGAATGGTATTGCCGATGTGATCACTGTTCAAAATAAGGATAATAGTATCTTTAGTCTGACTTACAAGTTTGACATTGGTAGCTGGAACAACCAGATGTTGCCTTATGCAGCTCAGTATCTTGCTTTTTTAAGTACGGATAAATATAGTACAGAAGAGATTAACAAACAGTTTTACAATATCGCCTGTAACTATAGCTTTAATGTAGGTAATGAAAATGCAACAATAACCATTAGTGGATTACAGGAAAATTTCGACAAAGCTGTAAGTCTTACCGAGCATATTTTTGCTAACTGTAAGCCTAATGAACAGGCTTTATCAGAGCTTAAAAACAGAATTTTTAAAGGCAGAGACAACAATAAGCTAAACAAAGCCGCTATATTGGGTGGACTAACTACTTATGCTCAGTATGGAGCAAACAACCCCTTTAACTACACCTTAAGTGATGAAGCTATTAAAAACATAACTTCAGAGCAATTGTTATCGTTGATTCACAACATCAACAATTATAAGCATACCATAACATATTATGGACCAAAAACACTAGATGCTTTTACGACTGACATTAGTAAATCACATAAATTACCTAATGCTTTTACTCCATCTACACCAGCTAAAAAGTTCAATTACACAAGTACAAATACAAACCAGGTGCTTTTTGCTGATTATGATATGGTGCAATCAGAAGTAAGATGGTTGCGTAACAGTGGGACTTATGATCCATCTCAAGCGGCTAAAATAACTTTGTTCAATAGCTATTTTGGTGGTGGTATGGGTTCTATTGTATTCCAGACCATCAGAGAGTCTAAAGCCCTAGCTTATTCAACATTCGCTGTTTTTTCATCGCCTGATAAAAAAGACAAAGAATATGCAATGGTAGCCTATGTAGGTAGCCAGGCTGATAAAATGAATGAGGCTATAGCAGGAATGAATGAACTTTTAAATAATCTTCCTCAAGCAGATAAATCATTTGATGTTTCAAAAGGAAATGCTTTAAATGCGATTGAGACCAATAGAATTACCAAAGAAGGGATTATAAATGCTTACTTTTCAGATCAAAAACTTGGCTTTGACCATGATTCGAGAATTGATGAATATATTGGTTTAAAACCTTTGACTTTTGCCGATATAAAAGCATTTCATGAGCAGAAAGTAGCTAACAAAACTTATAGCTATTGTATTGTTGCATCTGAAAAGAATGTAAAAATGGATGATATGCAGAAATATGGCACTGTTACAAAATTAACCCTGGAACAAATATTTGGATATTAATTTAAAATACTGAATAAAAAAAACGGGAGCATCATTTGAATGATGCTCCCGTTTTTTTTATTCAGTATTTATTATTTAATCTTTCCTGCTTTTTCTATAATCTCAGTTACTACTGCCGGATCTAATAAGGTCGAAACATCACCAATCTGATCTGTTTCTCCTTCAGCAATTTTTCTGAGTATACGACGCATAATTTTTCCAGAACGTGTTTTAGGCAGACCAGAGACAAATAATACTTTATCTGGTTTAGCGATTGCACCAATTACACGAGTTACAGTCTGAAGTATGTCTTTTCGGGTCAGATCTTCATCACTATGTACATTAGGGTTAATTACGAATGCATAAATCCCCTGCCCTTTCACTTCATGCGGATAACCAACTACTGCACTTTCTACAACACCGGCATGCATGTTAATAGCATTTTCAACCTCTGCAGTACCAATTCTATGTCCGGATACATTGATTACATCATCTACCCTACCAGTAATTCTGTAATAACCGTCCTCATCTCTTAAACAGCCATCACCGGTAAAGTAAAGATCTTTATAAGTAGAGAAATAGGTTAATTTACAACGTTCGTGGTCTCCATAAGTAGTACGCAACATACCTGGCCATGGGAACTTGATACATAAATTACCATTTACTCCATTTCCTTCAATTACGTTTCCTTGCTCATCTACCAATACAGGTTGTATACCTGGTAAAGGTAAAGTAGCAAAACTTGGTTTTGTAGGAGTAACAGTAGCAATTGGAGAAATCATGATACCTCCATTTTCTGTTTGCCACCAGGTATCTACAATCGGGCATTTACCTTTTCCGATATTCTCATCAAACCAATGCCATGCTTCTTCATTTATTGGTTCACCAACAGACCCTAAAACTCTTAACGAACTCAGATCTGCACCTTCCAAAGGCTCTTGTCCAAAGCTCATTAATGAGCGGATGGCAGTTGGTGCTGTATATAAGATGTTAACTTTATGCTTGTCTACCACCTGCCACATTCTTGATGCATCAGGATAGGTAGGGATTCCCTCAAACATCACCGAAGTTGCTCCCTGAGATAACGGTCCATAAACGATATAAGAGTGACCTGTAATCCAACCGATGTCGGCTGTACAAAAGAATACCTCATCTGGCTGGTAGTTGAATACGTTGCTAAATGTATAGCCTGTATATACCATATATCCTCCGCAGGTATGTACAACTCCTTTTGGTTTTCCTGTTGATCCGGATGTATATAGAATGAATAGCATATCCTCTGCATCCATTTCTTCAGCAGGGCAATTGGCATCTACCAGTTTAATTTCATCTTCCCACCATACATCTCTTCCTTTCAACATCGATACGGCTATACGCGTATGTGTAAGAACAATAACTCTTTCTACTGTTGGACAACCAATCAGTGCATCATCAATTACTTCTTTAAGCTGAATCTGTTTGTTTCCTCTAAATGCACCATCAGCAGTAATAACCACTTTACATTCTGCATCATTAATACGATCGGCAATTGATTTGGCAGAAAACCCTCCGAATACCACAGAGTGTACGGCACCGATCCGGGCACAAGCCAATACAGCTACAGCTAGTTCGGGAACCATTGGCATGTAAATACATACCCGATCTCCTTTTTTTACACCATTCTTTTTTAACACGTTACCAAAACGGCAAACCTGTTCATGTAATATTTTATAACTTAAAGTGATACTTTCTTTTTGAGGGTCATTTGGCTCCCAGATAATGGCCGGTTTATCTCCATTTTCCGCTAAATGTCTATCCAGACAGTTCTCTGTGATGTTCAGTTTTGCTCCCTCAAACCATTTAATATTAGGTTCAGAAAAATTCCAGGATAAAACTTTATTCCATTTCTTTTTCCATTGGAAATTGTTAGCAATTCCTTCCCAGAATTGCTCAGGGTATTCTATACTATACTGATAAGTTTTTTGATACTCTTCAAATGATTTAATTTGCATGGTTTAATTTGATTGATTCGGTATTAAAGTTCAAATATAACTTTATTAAAAAGCTATCAAAACTTTTTGATAATGTTTTACAACAAGAATTTGATTTAGGATCAATGAATTACTATTGTATATTTGTTTCTTATATAGTGATTCCCACGCTCCAAGCATATTATTAACAACCTGAAGATTTCGAATTAATCGTTCTTGTCTAAAAATCCCGCCAGTAATCTATGGAGGTATTTTAGCAAAACATTATATTTTACTAATAAATAAAACCTGGCTTGAAATGTAGAGACGTATTTAGAGCTTAGGAAACATGAGGAATAGCAACATGGATACAACAGCTAGCAAAAAATCAATTCCGAAACGCTCTGCAAGTGCTAAAGAATATATTTTCGATGCGATAGTTTATTTGTTTATTATACTTTTTATGTATACTGCTGCCAGTAAATTATTTACAATAAGCTCTTTTGCTTCCACTTTAGCCAAATCGTCCTTAATCGGGAACATGAATTATGTAGTAGCCTGGGGAATTCCAATTGTAGAAGTGATCATCAGTATTGTGTTAATTTTTCCCTCTTTTAGAAGAGTTGGTTTGTATGCGGCTTTAACATTGATGGTTGCCTTTACCATTTACCTGGCTTACATGATTCTATCAGACAGCAAGTTACCATGCCATTGTGGTGGTGTAATTAGTACAATGAGTTGGCAACAACATGTTTGGTTTAACATGGGATTTATTGCGCTTGCGATTACCGGACTGGTTATCAACAAAAAATAAACTATATATGTATTTTGCAGGTAAGTGTTGTAGCCTGCTAAAACAATTACGACTGGGGATAATTAAATATACAAAAATGAACAAATTAAAAAAAACAGCATTGGGTGCTATTGTTGCCGGGCTGGCCTTTGGGCTAAGTGCATTTTCAACTTTGAAAACCAGCACAGTATTTACTTACTACAAAAAAGATCTTACCTATCCTGTTGCCAGTGACTACCGTGGGTATGTCTATTATTCAGGAGATCGTTGTGCCTCAGGTGGAGATGTATGTTCTGCTCAATGGGATATAGGTAGTAATCCTGTACCGAATGAAGGCTCTGCTCTACCAACTACCGGAGTAACTTTTCAAACAGGGACAGCAACTGATGGTCAATTTGATTAGAATAATTGTTTGAATAAAGGGATATAGTCCCTTTATTCAATTAACGTTCATTTTGCTCAATTCCATTCAAACGAATTTCTTCAGCATCAATTGGAATAATATACCTTTTATCATTGGGTAGCAAATTGTAAGTAGTGCCATTCATACTTCTTGTTAAAGTAACAGAAAATTGATTATCTTTATTTAATCGCCTTAAATCAGTCCAGCGAATCCCTCTAAATGCCAATTCTTTTTGCCGCTCTAGTAACACAAGCTTTAATATATTTAAAGCATTATTACCTGTCAAATCTTGATAATTACTTTTCCATCTTTTCTTTCTTAAAAGATTCAAATCAGCTAATGCAAGTTCTAATTGATTATTTCTCGCCCTTACTTCTGCCCGAATTAAATACAATTCATCAGTAGCTAAACCACCGAATAAATTCCGATCTCCACTATAACTTCCTCTGAATGTCATTCCATATGTATTTTCAGTGAAATACAAATCTTTTCGACAATCCTGATTTGAATAGGAATCATACAAATCAGGATTCACGATTAAACGGGAAGTATTAAAAATTACATAAAAAAAAGAACTTTGAAAGATTACCTCAGTATTAAATCTTTCGAATGGATAAGAGGCCCTGCTATTTAATGTCTTATAATCCAGCAAATCAGATTGAATTTGCAAAGCAAGATCAGCATAATATCCCGCCTCTTGATACCTTTCCATAACCAGGTAAGCCCTTGCCAATAATGCATATACAGCTTGTTTAGATGGTCTCGTTTTATATGTTGGAGTAGTTCCCAACAAATCAGCAGCTGTTAACAGATCTGCTATAATCCTATCATAAGTCTGCTGCAGGTTACTTCGCTTTACTTTTACATTTATATCATATTCTATCCTTAATGGCATACCTAAATCAGTGCTTGCAGTACTCACATCATAAGCGATACAATATTCCTGTGCAAGATTAAAGTAGTCAAAAGCACGAAAAAACAAGGCACTCCCTTTAACATTATTCCAGGACTGTTGTTCATTTGAAGTTGATCTTACTTTATTTATTCCATCCAAAATGGCATTCGCGTTTAAAATTCTTTTATATCCACTCACCCAGTCCAAACTCTGTTCAGCACCATAAAAACTTTCAGTCGGAGCCCATATATAAGCAGATTTTTCCTGTCTGTTAAGCAACGATTCCCATACCTCAAAAACCAAATAGAAATCTCCTGCACCTATTTCTCCCATACCAATAGACTGGTTATTATTAAAAAGAACAGAATTATCAAGTAACATTTGATAATCTTCCACACTATTAGGTACTATTAAAGCCTTATCGGGTTTAACTTCAAGCCATTCCTTTACACATGACTGAAATATAGTCATCAATAATAATGCGCTTATTAAAATGCTTAAAGTTTTTTTATTACTCATAATAACCACTCTAATTAAAAACTTGCTTTGACTCCAAAAGAAAAACTCTTTGGCAAGGGATTAATAAACCTCTCGCCCAGACTTGGGACAAAATCCGGATCCAACCCAAAATCATTTGCTTTCCATAAAACACCCAGGTTATTTGCATAAATAAATAATTGTAAATGATTTACCGGAATACCTTTCCAATTGGATTTATCAAAATCATAACCTAAACTAATATCCTGTAACCTGATATGATCACCCTTTGCTACTGTCGCAGAAGAACTGTTATAAAAACGGTCTCTTCCATTATCATTATTACTATAATCAGCCATACTTGGAATATTTGTAATATTTTCATCCCCTGGCTTTTGCCATCTCTTCTCGAAATCAGCATTCATGTATCTGCCCAAAACATCATTATACATGTTATGATAATTAACTGATGGTTTTCTAAAAAAATAACCGAATTTGTAAGTAAGATTAATGCCCAATGTGAAATTCTTAAAAGAGAAACTATTGTTTAAAGCTCCAAATATTGTTGGGCGAGTTGGACCATTGTACTCTAGATCAGCAACATTGATTTCTTCAAAAATACCTTTATAATTCTTACTAATTTCACCATTTAAATAGCCTCTTGGATCACCATTTAAAGGATCTAATCCTGCCCATTTGTAACTATAAATACCATAAACAGGTTTCCCCACTAGTGGTCGATCGCTATAGGCTCCTGTATAATAGATATTATTGGGCTCGATCACATCATATACTGTAACACGGTCATGCATAATAGAAAACATAAAACTGGATTCCCATTTAACAGCTCTTCTTAAGTTACGTGAATATAATGATAGGTCCATACCAGAAGATTCCATTTCAGAGTAGTTACCTCTTAATACTTTAATTCCCGTACTGGCTGCAAATGCCTTATCACCTAATATATCTGTACCTCTTTTAGTATAATACTCAATCTTACCGCTTACAGCCTGATCCTTAAGACCAAAGTCTAATCCGAAATTAGCAATTCCTATCTTTTCCCAGCGCAATTCAGGATTACCTATATTAATAATATTCGCATAAGGAAGATTGGTATAATTAGCCAGCGGAACACTTTTTTTAAAAGTTGTTATCCCTGTATATCTCTTATCAAGGTTTCCATTATAACCGTAAGAAATCCTTAACTTCAAGGTTGGCAGCCAGTCTAATTTATAAAAAGCTTCTCTATCCAGATGCCATAATCCACCTGCAGACCACAGGGGAATATTTTTTTGATTGGTTTTAACCCCAAAATAATTTGAACCATCTATCCTGGCGCTACCTGAAACTGTATACTTATTATCATAAGTATACGCTAGATTAGCATATGCAGAACGAATCCGATCTAAACTACCGAACATATTTTGATGAAGACTAATTTTACCTGTTCCAGATGGATACAAAGGAAATGTACGAGCCGTATCAATATCAACTGAGCTGCCGGTTTTTATATCATACCCATAACGATTATAAACATCTAACTGTGTATTAAGCTGAGAAAGTTCATAGCCTGCAATTGCAGAAATAGCATGCTTATTCCAATCTTTGTTAAAATTCAATTGCGCCCTTATATTCTTAACATCCATTGTTCTTCGCCTTTCAATATAATTCGCCCCTAATGGGATATTATAACCACTAACCTTCCCATTCTCTATGATTGAATAACCATTGATCAAACTTCTTGTAGCAAATGTTTCTAATCCATTAATAATTGCTACCTCATTATCAGCGTATTGATACCTGGATTTAAGCTCTATACTAAAGCCTCGCAGAACAGTATACTTTATTCCTGCTCTTAAATTAAGATCGTTACTTATAAAAGCAGGTGGAGGTTGCTGCAATTCATCCAAAGGAACATATGACCAGTCCAGAAAACCCTTCGATAATGCCAATTTATTAAATTCAGAACTATACAGCTTGTCAAAGGTTGTTGAATTACCTTTTGCATCTTTAAACTGATAATAAGGAGTAGAATTTAAACCGGAAGTATTGCTAATGGCAGCACTATCTACAGTCCCTGTATTGTGTATATAACTGATCCCCAGATTTAATTCCAGGTTCTTCAGCAACTTGACCGTATTTTGGGTATTGATTGTAAGTCTATTATCCTTATTATTCACAAAGCCTAAAATTTCATGGTCATACCCTACAGATAGATAATGATTTGACCGGGCTGTGCCTTTACTTACACTTAAGAAATGCTGTTGAAGTAAAGGCTTTTGATAAAAATACTTCAACTCTTCCTTTCTAATATCATTTTTCCTTAAAGCATCCAATTGTGCAGAAGTCTCGATAGCAGACTGCCCATTCCTTTGCTTATCTAAAATTTTGACTACCTGAGAAACAACAGGATAATTTACCTTATCAGCTAATGCGGCATCATACTTTCCATTATTAAATAGAAAAGTTTCTATATCTATAAAATCAGAAGAAGACAAATAATTCGGATTATAAAAAACATCCGGTTTACCAGAAACAGTTAGTGTACTGGAAAAACTGAATTTTAAAGGTTGTTTGTATTTTCCTCTCTTTGTATTGATTACGATTACACCATTTCCTGCCCTGACACCCCAGATAGATGCGGCAGCAGCATCCTTTAATACTGTAATGCTTGCCACGTCATTGGGATTTATGCCATCAAAATCACCATTAAATGGAAAATCATCTAAAATGATCAAAGGCTGATCATTAGCGTAAATAGTACTCCGACCTCGTATAGACAAATCCAGACTACCTGAACTAGAGCCAATTGTATTTTTATTAAAAAGCAATCCACTGGTTATTCCTTCCAGTCTGTTAAAAATATCTTTACTTACTTTTCTATTTAGTTGATTACTATCAACCAGCACAAAACTCCCTGGTGCACGCTCCTTAGGTATATGTTGGTATCCAGTACTTACAATCTCTACCAGTTTAAGATTAATTTCTCTGGGACGATTGTCTACCACTTTTTTGCCTGTTGAGGTTATCTTTTCAGGAATAGGTACTGGGTCAATAGCACTTACTCTATTTTTCAAGACAATATTCCGTCCTAAAATAGTATAAGTAATTAACAGCTTTTCGGAGATCTTAACCATCACCATTTTCAATTCTTCATTCCTGAAAGCTACATCGATTTTCTGGTTAACATTGAACTCCTTTTCATTCCATATCACATTTATTCCGGTTTGCTTTCTTATCTCTTTAAAAAGCCTGATTAGCGAAACTTCTTTCTTCACATAAGTGAATTTCTGTGCCTTTAATGTTATACTAAATAAGGATAATATTAAAACAAATGCCCCCTTTTTTAACCACATTATTTCAATACCGTAATCTTTTTATTCCCTATTTTAAAGTGAATATTAGCTGTTACTTCCAGCATTTCTAATACATCAGTCATTTTTGAAGATCTTGAAATAGCCCCACCTAAAAGTACCTGTGCAGCTTTTTCGTCTTCATAAACAACTTCGACATCATACCATCGGCTTACCGTATGCATAACAGTTTCAAGAGATGTATTTCTGAATATATATTCTCCATCTGTCCAGGCATAGGCCTCACTTGCATCAACAGCTTTTATCGAAATATTTGAGCCTGTTAAAGTAGATTCCTGATTAGGTTTAAGCACTACAGGGTCACCGTAAACTCTTTTCCCATTTTCCACTTGCATTGGGTCTAAGGACGAAGGGTCTAATGTTCCAGGCAATTTACCCATTTGTATAACTGGTCTGAGACGTATACTCCCTTCTACAAGCGTAGTTTTTACACTCTTCTCATTATCGTAAGCATATACATTAAAATTCGTACCCAAAACTTCTATCTCCTGTGTATTGGTAACTACTATGAAAGGCATTCTTTCTTCCTTTCCGCTCTTTCCATGCGGCCTGAACATTACTTTTGCAATCTCAAAATAAGCTTCCCCACTTAATTCAACAAGACGCTTATCATCTCCTTTAAAAGTTGCAGGGAACTTTAGTCTGCTAGCTGCATTTAGCCAGACTTTACTTCCATCTGGCAAAATGACCCTATACATTCCACCAGTTGGCACATTCAGAATCATTAGCTGTTCATTCTCAGGAATACTTTCCAAGTGGTCTTTATACGGAATCGACTTACTTGAATTCTCAGGTTTCTGATAACTAATCGGACTGCCATCGCTATAACGCAATCTTGAACCATCTACAACTAATCCTGTTTTAGTTTCATTTAGCACAATACTTTCGCCATTGAACATCTTTAATACAACTTTACCAGCAGCACTTACACTCATATCCTCTTTTCCAGCAGGCATAACCCTATCCTGAACAAAAAATAACCGGGTAATACTTATCAATAAGAATGATACAACAGCGACAGAACTCAAACCTATAAATAGCTTTTTAGGAAAACTCATCCTCTGTTTACTTATACCAGGCAACTCATCAACGTAATTCTTTTTTATAAGAAGCATGGCTGTTCTGACATCAAAATTCATCTTGTGGGCATAGATATCCCCTGCCCCATCTTTATGATCTAAAAAAGACATCAATTCCGTATAAGTAATCTTACCTATAAACTGACCTTTGTCATAGACAGGCAAGGTATTTATTCCATTAGTTCGCATCAGTGATATAGCTTCTGCTACTAATTGCTGGGCATGTATTTTAATTTGATTCAATGTAATATTCTGGCTGAGTTAATTAGCTTTACTAGTCCAATTTTTGTTCCAAAGGTACATAGTTTTCTGTCTGGATTCTCGTTGGCAAAATACAATACTTTGCAGAATGACCATTTAACACCTGCTAACTTAGAAAAAAAGCGTTCTAGGATGTGAAAGATCGGAATAATAATGGAAACAGCAAAATATTGTTCTTTTTATTCATTTCCAGGGGATAAATAATCGAGGGGGTTAAACAACCCCAATTTAGGCCTGAAATGGGACAAATTGTCTGACTCAATAAATAAAAAACTGTAAAATCAGACTTCTTTGTAATTCTTATATTCGTCTCCGGAAAAAGTAATTCACTGGAAATAAATTAAAATATTTCTCTCAGTCTCTTGATGATTACAAATATTATATAGATATTTGCAAACTCTTAAAAAAATTAAGAAAGTATATTTAACACTATAAATAAAGGCATGTCTAGAGTTTGTGATTTAACTGGAAAAATGGCAATGACAGGTTTTAATGTTTCTCACTCGAACGTTAAAACTAAACGTAAGTTTTATCCCAACTTACAACTTCAGAAATTTTATATTCCTGAGGAAGATCGTTGGATAACATTGAAGGTATCTACTTCAGCTATCAAAACCATCAATAAAATTGGTATTACTGAAGCGATCAGTCGTTTCGTGAAAAAAGGATATTTGTAAATAACATTGGTTGATGTGAATCAACCTTAATAGTATATAAAATGGCAAAAAAAGGTAACAGAGTACAAGTTATTCTAGAGTGTACAGAGCATAAAACTAGCGGCATGCCTGGTATGTCTAGATATATCTCTACTAAAAACCGTAAAAACACTACTGAGCGTTTAGAATTAAAAAAATTCAATCCGGTATTGAGAAAAGTAACGGTTCACAAAGAAATTAAGTAATATCATTTAGTATATAACTAAATATAATTCTATTAAAACATGGCAAAAAAGGTAGTTGCTACCCTTAAAACGGGTACTGGAAAAGAATATTCGAAAGTTATTACAATGACTAAATCACCTAAAGGTGCTTATTCTTTCAAAGAAGTTATTGTTCACAACGATCACGTTAAAGATGCTATTTCTGCATCTAAAAAATAATTTTAATATTTTATAATATTAAAGCCGTCCCTTTTTACCGGGAGGGCTTTTTTTGTTTTGTTATACATTCATATGGGTTTATTTGATTTTTTCAAGAAAAAAGAAACTGCACCAGAAGCGCAAGAGGCTCTGGATAAGGGATTAGAAAAAACTAAAGAAGGCTTTTTCAGTAAAATCACCAAAGCCGTTGCTGGTAAATCTACCATTGATGATGATGTACTCGATAATCTTGAGGAAGTACTGGTTACTTCTGATGTTGGGGTAAGTACAACCTTAAAAATCATTGATCGTGTACAGCAACGTGTAAGCAAAGACAAATATTTATCTACATCCGAGCTGAATCATTTGCTTCGGGATGAGATTCAGTTATTGCTTGCAGAAAACAACAGTAATGATTTCCGTAAATTTGAATACGGTCAGCAGCATAAACCTTATGTAATTATGGTTGTGGGTGTAAATGGTGTCGGTAAAACTACAACCATCGGGAAACTTGCTCATAAACTTAAAGCAGAAAATCTTAAAGTTGTACTTGGTGCCGCCGATACTTTCAGAGCTGCAGCCGTAGAACAAATCAAACTATGGGGCGTACGTGTGGGCGTACGTGTTGTTGCACAAGCAATGGGTTCAGACCCTGCTTCTGTAGCTTTTGACACCCTGCAATCTGCAGTAGCGAATGGTGAAGATGTGGTAATTATTGATACTGCCGGTCGTTTACACAACAAAATCGGATTGATGAATGAACTTGGTAAAATCAAAAGTGTAATGGAAAAAGTAGTTCCATCGGCACCACATGAAATATTGCTGGTACTGGACGGATCTACAGGACAAAATGCTTTTGAACAATGTAAACAATTTACTGAAGCAACTGATGTAAATGCATTAGCCATAACAAAACTGGATGGCACCGCTAAAGGTGGCGTAGTCATCGGTATTTCCGATCAGTTTAAAATACCTGTAAAATACATAGGTGTTGGTGAAAATCTGAATGACCTTCAGTTATTTGATAAAAAAGGATTCGTTGACAGCTTGTTTAAATAAGCATAGAATAAATAAAAAGAATACCCCCAATATAAAACATGAATACAAAGACCACTTCAAAGATAATCCCGGTTAAAAAACCTAAAATCAATGTCATTACTTTAGGCTGCTCAAAAAACACCTATGATTCTGAGGTTTTAATGGGACAACTACGCGGCAATAGCATGGATGTGGTTCATGAAGACAATAAAATGGGTAAAGATGATATTGTTGTCATCAATACCTGCGGTTTTATTGACAATGCAAAACAGGAGTCTATTGATACCATCTTACAATACAGTCAATTAAAAGATGAAGGAAAAGTTGGAAAAGTATATGTGACAGGATGCTTATCTGAACGCTACAAGCCTGAGCTGGAAGCTGAAATCACAAATGTAGATGCGTACTTTGGCACAAATGATTTAAACAACTTATTACATTCCCTTGGTGCAAATTACAAACATGAACTGATTGGTGAGCGTCTACTTACAACTCCTTCTCATTTTGCATATTTTAAAATAGCAGAAGGCTGTAACCGTCCTTGCTCATTTTGTGCCATTCCATTAATGCGTGGAAAGCACGTTTCACGTGATATGCAGGAATTGGTAAATGAAGCAAAAATACTTGCTGCAGGTGGCACCAAAGAACTGATATTAATTGCTCAGGATCTTACTTACTATGGCCTTGATATCTACGGCAAACGTAATCTGGATGAATTGTTACGTCGCTTATCTGATGTAAATGGCATTGAATGGATCAGACTTCAATATGCTTATCCTTCTGGTTTCCCTATGGAAATCTTAGATGCCATGAACGAACGCGAAAACATTTGTAAATACCTGGATATGCCATTACAACATATTACTGATAATATGTTGAAATCAATGAGACGTGGTATTACTAAACAGAAAACCATTGATATAGTAAATCAGATCAGAGATAAAGTACCTGGTATCGCTATGCGTACTACACTAATCTGCGGTTATCCAGGTGAAACAGAACAGGACTTTGAAGAAATGCTGAACTGGGTGGAAGAAACCCGTTTTGACAGACTTGGTTGTTTTACTTATTCTCATGAAGAGAAAACACATGCGCATAGTCTTATTGATGATGTACCTGATGAAGTTAAACAAGAGCGTGTTGATGCAATTATGGAATTACAACAAGGTATTTCTTTTGATATTAATCAGGAAAAAATTGGTAAAACGTATAAAGTTTTAGTAGATAGAAAAGAAGGTGATTACTTTATAGGACGTACAGAATTCGATTCACCAGAGGTTGATAATGAAGTTTTAATCGATGCCAGTACAGGTTATGCTGCTAATGGAAGTTTTGTTCAGGTTAAGATAGATAGAGCAGAAGATTTTGATCTATATGGACAAATTGTAAAATAAAAGCTGCGAACTAAGATTTATAGTTTATTACTTTAAATTCGTACCAATGCAGGCAAAATACATCTCTTATCAAGAAACGAATGCTTTCTCTGCCGTTGTACTTGATTACATCAGTGGAAAAGACCAATTAAAGTCTTTTTATAAATATACTCCCGATTTTAATGGCTTCAGCGAAGCCATTAAAAATCGCAAATTCAATGCAGATCGAACTGTATTGGTTAACACTTTACAACGCCAGTATGCCAGTGTAAAAACAACCCCAATGGTAACCGAGCATATCAAACGTCTTGGAGATAGTCGAACGTTCACCATTACAACAGGTCACCAGCTCAATATTTTCACAGGCCCACTCTATTTTATTTATAAGATAGTAACAGCTATAAATCTAGCCAGAGAATTAAAACAAAAGTTTCCTGATTATAATTTCGTACCTGTTTATTGGATGGCAACTGAAGATCATGATTTCGAAGAGATCAATCATGTTAAAGTTGAAGATAGGTTACTAATGTGGGACAAATCTGCTGCTGGCGCCACTGGCAGGCTGAACACTAAAGATATTATTGAGACCCTTACAGCATATAAAGGATATTTGGGTATTGGTATGAACGGCCTTATGCTATCCAGATTAGTGGAAGCCGCCTATACAAATAATAACAAATTGAGTGATGCTACACGTGAACTGGTCGATGCTTTATTTGGCGAATACGGATTAGTTTGTGTTGATGCGGATGACCCTCAATTAAAAAAACAATTCTCTGAAGTTATATTTCAAGATATTACTGAACAGAATAGCTCTAAGTTCATTTCTGAGAGCAATACAAAACTGGAAGAACTTGGTCACAAACCACAGGTAAACCCCAGAGAAATTAACTTCTTCTATATGACAGATAATCTACGTGAACGTATAGTAGAAGAAGGTGGCCGCTACAAAGTAATGCATACAGACATTAGTTTTGGGAAGGACGAACTTCAAACTGAAATCAATAATTTCCCTGAAAGGTTTAGTCCAAATGTAGTAATGCGCCCGGTGTATCAGGAAGTAATTTTACCGAACCTTGCTTATATTGGTGGTGGTGCTGAAGTAACTTACTGGTTGCAATTAAAATCAAACTTTGACCATTATAAAATTGATTTCCCAGTACTATTATTGCGCAATTCTGCAATGGTAATTGATCGTAGAAGTGAATTAAGAATGCAAATTCTTGGTATCAGTCATAAAGACCTATTTGCAACAACTGAGACCTTAAAAAATGAATGGGTACGCGCCCATGTCAATTTGCATTTGTCTTTAAATGATGAAGAAAGAGCTATTAGTGCAGTATTTGATCAAATTAAACTAAATGCTTATAAAATCGACAAAACGCTCTCTCAATCAACTGACGCGGCTAAAAATAAAACATTAAAATTGATTACCAGCCTGGAGAAGAAAATGCTGAGAGCAGAAAAGCGTAAGCATAAGACCTCCCTGGCTCAGATAGAAAGTCTGAAAGAAAAGCTTTTCCCAACAGGTGTCCTACAGGAAAGAGTTCTTAATATTGCACCCATGTATATTTTATATGGTGATGAATTTATTGATTCATTAGTCGCATTCTTTAAACCTCTGGATCACCGGTTTACTATATTATTTGACTGATTACCATGAAATTCCACACATTTACCGAAAACAATCTTCGTCATTTTACTGAAAATGTCTTCTTAACAATGGGTTGTCCAGAAGCGGATGCAAAACTTGCTGCTGACGTTTTGTTACGTTCAGACTTAAGAGGTATTGATTCTCATGGTGTAGCTCGTTTAAGCGGATATGTGCGACTCTGGGAGAAGAAAAGGATTAATCCTGTACCAGTAGTTAAAATTGTTTATGAAACAGCTACAACCGCTACGGTGGATGGTGATGCCGGACTAGGATTAGTGGTAGCACCTTTTGCAATGAATGTTGCAATAGAAAAAGCAAAGACTTATGGAAGCGGATGGGTCTCGGTAAAAAACTCCAACCATTTTGGCATTGCAGGTTATCATGCTTTATTAGCTGTAGAACAAGATATGATTGGAATAAGTATGACCAATGCCAGCCCACTGGTAGCCCCTACTTATTCAAGCGAAAGATTATTAGGGACTAACCCAATGTGTTACGCCTTTCCCGCAGGAAAATATCCTCCCGTAATAGTAGATATGGCAACTGCAGCTGCGGCAAATGGCAAACTTGAAATTGCACAAAGAGCTAATCATCCTATTCCTGAAGGGTGGGTACAAGATGCTACAGGAAATAACTCTATAAATCCACATCAACTTAAAGAAGGTGGTTCATTACTACCTTTAGGGAGTGATAAAGACCATGGAAGTCATAAAGGATATGGATTAGGTGCAACTGTTGATATTTTGTCAGCAGTTCTATCTGGCGCTAACTACGGACCATGGGTTCCTCCTTTTGTAGCCTTCCTTGAACCACCAACCGACCCTGTTGGTGAAGGGATCGGTCACTTTTTTGGCGCAATGCGGGTGGATGGATTCCGTCCTGCACAGGATTTTAAAAATCACCTGGATAATTGGATTGAGCGCTTTAAAGGTTCAAAAACTGTAGATCCTGAAAAAAGAGTTGTCATACCAGGTGAACCGGAATATGAATTCGAAAACGAGCGCAAAAAAAACGGCATCCCTTTAATTGATGCCGTTGTGAATGATTTAAATGATCTTGCCCTTAAATTAAGTATTGCTGGCTTATCTTAATGAATGCCGCTAAGTAGCCTGCTCCACCTGATTTTACTGAAGAACTTCTTATTAGTATCGTAACTCATCCAGATGAACAATGCCTTTCCGACGATATGATCTTCGGGCACAAACCCCCAATATCTTGAGTCTAAAGAACGGTGTCTATTATCTCCCATCATCCAGTAATAGTCCATTTTAAAAGTATAGCTGTCGGCAGGTTTGCCATTAATCAACCATCCATTTCCCGATTTTTCCAGTTTATTACCTTCATAAATACGGATACTTCTTTCATAAAGTGGCATGGTTGCACTATCCAACTTAACTGTCCAACCTTTCTTAGGAATAATGATCGGGCCAAAGTTATCGACATTCCAGTTTCTATTTTTATCAAAAGGGAAAATATCACTTTCACGCTCACCAGGAAGAGCAGTCTTTTCTTTTACAGATTGTACAAAGTCAAGCTTTTTAACCTCTGCCATTATCTCTTCGGTACCATTAAATTCATATACATTCTGAGTCATAGTACTTCTAATATCTTCAGCGATATTAAAACCTAAATCTTCAAACACAGCCGGATTAAAATCCGCCGTTTTAAAAACTACATCATAAGTGATTTCCCCGGTATTTTTCAACTTTTCGGGCTTTCCATTCACAGAAACCAATCCATTGCTCATTGTAATAGTATCCCCAGCAATGGCTATACAACGTTTGATATAGTTTTCCCTTTTATCAACTGGTCTGCTTACAATTGTATACCTGC
Organism: Pedobacter sp. ASV1-7; assembly: GCF_040203335.1. NCBI lineage: Bacteria > Pseudomonadati > Bacteroidota > Sphingobacteriia > Sphingobacteriales > Sphingobacteriaceae > Pedobacter > Pedobacter sp. ASV1-7. The sequence goes on from NZ_JBEHBV010000003.1 coordinate 500,986, forward strand.
TGTTAATAGCTTGCCAGCCTTCTGCTCTTACCATCATATAATAATCCGCATCCTGTTGTTCCAGTGCTACAGTATCACCTTGTGGATAGTTGAAAACGACTACATCATTTCTTTTGATTTCAGACAAACCTGGTAATCTACGGAAGTCCCATTTAACCCCTTCCCAATAGGCTTTTGTACCAGTTATCGGCATAGTGTGGTGTGCGAAAGGAAAAGCTACTGGTGTCATCGGTATCCTTGCACCATAATTCACTTTGCTTACGAACAAGAAATCCCCTACTAACAATGATTTTTCCATTGATGCGGTAGGAATAGTATAAGCCTCAATAAAGAACACTCTTATAATTGTGGCGGCAATTACGGCAAAGATAATAGCATCAACCCACTCTCGGGTACGTGATTTTTTCTTTTTTGGCTTATCATCCTTGCTTTCGGTATTTTTTTGCCAGAATTTCCAATTCATATCTATTATTTAAAATTAAATATATCAGCTATATTATAAAAGCCTTGTTTATTATTCAACCATTCCGCGGCAACCACAGCACCAAGTGCAAAGCCAGAGCGATTATGTGCTGTATGTTTTAACTCTATCTCATCTACTTCAGAGCTATACAAAACAGTATGAGTCCCTGGAACATTCTCAATTCTGTGAGATTCAATTAGCAATTGTTCTTTTTTTACAACCTCTTCAAATGGCGTACCCACTAATTCATTTACCCATTCATTTTTTCTGTCTAACTGCTCAATAATACCCTCTGCAAGAGTCATTGCTGTACCACTTGGTGAGTCTAATTTTTGTGTATGGTGTATTTCTTCAACCTGAACTTCGTAAGCTGGAAAATCATTCATTAATTTTGCCATCATCTTACTAATATGAAAAAACAAATTAACCCCTATACTAAAGTTTGATCCATAAAGCAAAGTATTGTTACGACTCAGACAATCGTTTTTCACTTGTTGCAATTCTCCATACCATCCCGTTGTTCCTACCACTACAGGTAGATTTGCATCAAAGCAAGCATAAATATTGCTAAGAGCAGCATCAGGTGCACTAAAGTCTATAGCTATATCCGCTTTTGAAAGATTAGCTGTTGTCAAATCTGCAGTATTGTCAATGTTTATTTTCAAGACGATCTCATGGCCTCTTTCCAGTGCAAACCGTTCAATGATCTGCCCCATTTTACCATAACCAAGTAAAGCTATTTTCATTTAGTCTATATGTTTTTTGGTGATGAAGCTTACAATACAGGCTTCATTTAGTTTATTTTAAAAAGTAATTGCAATCTTCATTCCCGGAGCAATTGAATGATATCCATACATCTGATTAGCATTCATTAAATCCGGTCTTATTTTTATTCTCGTTACGTCACCCACATCAAAATTTGCCAAACGGGCGTCGATATAAGCTTCTACAATATTAAGTAAATATAATCCTGCATAAGAGAAAATAATCACCTGTTTATTTCTTCGGTAAATATCTTTAGCGGAAATCAGACGATCGGTGGGAGTATTTGCATAAAGTGGGTTTTCAGTTCTTTCATCAACATCGGGATTATCTTTATTCTTATTCCTATACTCCAATTCTTTTATAAAGATATTATACTGCTTAGAGTTGTCTATATATGAAATGGTCAAAAAAGCAGCTCCAGTATATATACCTGCTACTTTTAAGCCTCTGTAAAGATTAAAGCCATTCCTGATTTGCCCTAATCCGGGTAACATTGCCGACCTGATCATAGCTCTTCGTCCAGCTATTTTACCTTGATTTACATAAGGTTTAACAGAGTCTGTAGTTGTGCTATCTTTTTTCATGGTCACTTTTTCCTGGGCCTTTGCATTAGCAAAAGCAAAGAACAAGCAAACCGACAATAGCAATACCTTATACATTACCAATCTAATAACTCTAAAATCCTGTTCAGGTCATCATCCGACATAAATGGAATTTCGATAGCTCCTTTGCCATTGTCTCCAACTTTCAATTTCACTTTAGTAGCAAATTTAGAAGCTAAATCTTTCTGTAATTTTTGATATTCAAAAGGTACAGCCTTGGATTTCAGCTGAAACTTAGGCTTAACTTCTACACTATTTATACTCCTTACCAGTTCTTCCACCTTTCTAACAGAAAGTCCCTTATCAATAATTTCCTGATGGATAAATAGCTGCTTTTCTTCTTGTTCAACATTGATCAGGGCACGTGCATGCCCCATTGATATTTTCTGGTCACGAATAGACACCTGTATTACCGGAGGTAATTTGAGCAGACGCAGATAATTGGTTACTGTAGTACGGTTTTTCCCTACCCTTTCTCCTAGCTGTTCCTGTTTTAAATTACACTCATCAAGCATACGCTGAAAACTCAATGCGACCTCAATCGCGTTAAGATTTTCACGTTGTATATTTTCAATAAGTGCCATTTCCAGCATCTGCTGATCATTTGCACTACGTACATAGGCAGGTATCTGAGTTAATCCAGCTAGTTTAGAAGCTCTTAATCTACGTTCACCAGATATTAACTGATATTGATTTGCTCCTTGTTTCCTAACTGTAATCGGCTGAATAAGCCCCTGTACTTTAATAGATTCCGACAATTCATTTAAGGCCACCTGATCAAATTCGGTTCGTGGCTGATATGGATTGGTTTCTATTTCAGAAATATTAATTAATCCGATATTATTATTGGTACTCTGGCTGCTTTCCTGCCTTGTTTCACTTACCGGATTAACCTCGCTTCTAGGCGGATTAACTGATTCGCTATCATCTAAAAGCGCACTTAATCCTCTACCTAAACCTGTTTTTCGCTGAAAAGATGTCATTAAAAAAAAATTAAATAATTGCCGTATTTACATCCTGCACTTCTTTTACCAATCCGTTTTTACGAACGATTTCGCGTGCCAGGTTCAGATAATTGATGGCTCCTTTACAGTTAGCATCATGCATAATTACAGATACACCATAACTTGGAGCCTCGCTTAAGCGGGTATTTCGTTGAATAATGGTTTCAAATACAAGTTCCTGAAAATGTGTTTTAACTTCCTCAACTACCTGGTTTGACAAACGTAAACGCACATCATACATGGTTAGTAATATTCCTTCAATTTCTAGCTCAGGATTTAAACGGTTTTGAACAATTTTAATTGTGTTCAGCAATTTACCTAATCCTTCTAATGCAAAATATTCACACTGTACAGGTATAATAACAGAATCCGCAGCTGTTAAAGCATTGATCGTTATTAAACCTAGCGATGGCGAACAATCAATAATTATAAAATCATACTGATCTTTAATTTTCTCCATCACCGCCTTCATTTTATACTCTCTGTTGGTGAGGTTGATCATTTCAATCTCAGCACCTACCAAATCAATATGTGCGGGCAACAGATCCAGGTTAGGGGTTTCTGTTTTTTGTATGGCATCCATCGGTTCAATATCATTAATGATACATTCGTAGATGCTGTTTTTAATATTTCTTGGGTCAAAACCAATACCAGATGTTGAGTTGGCCTGAGGGTCTGCGTCGACCAGTAAAGTCCTGTATTCCAGTACAGCTAAACTTGCGGCTAAGTTTATAGATGAAGTCGTTTTACCTACACCACCTTTTTGATTTGCCAATGCAATAATTTTACTCATTTATCTTTTTAATAATTACGAATTATTTACTTAAGGCTTATTTTACATTGAAGTAAATCTATAAAAAATGCTATTTTTGTATCGTTTTAGGCATATTTTAACGATTAGCTAAGATACAAACTAAATGGCAAAACTAGCACTAATGATTTAAGTGTTTTACACATCTTATTAACAATTTCCGCATGATAACTATCGTATCAGGGACAAACAGACCTGCGAGTAACACCTTAAAAGTCGCAAAATATTATCAGAAAACATTGGCAGAAAAAGGGTTACAAACTCATCTTTTTAACCTTGAAGACCTTCCTGAAAATTTAATTGCCAACGATCTTTATGGCAAAAGAAGCCCTGAATTTGAACCAATTCAACAAATGATTGCTAATACCAGTAAGTTCCTTTTCATCATTCCCGAATATAATGGCAGTTTCCCTGGTGTTCTAAAAACGTTCATTGACGCCTGCAATTTCCCCGAAAGTTTTTACGATAAAAAAGCAGCACTTGTTGGTGTATCATCTGGAAAATATGGCAATATCCGCGGCATAGATCATTTTGGTGGTGTTTGCAGTTATCTCCACCTTCACGTACTCCCTTTAAGGATTCATATTTCAGCTATAAAAACAGAATTAGATGAAAGCGGAAACCTGTTTAAGGAGGATACTATTAAATTCACTAATCAACAGATGGACAAATTTATTGCGTTTTAAAGCTTAACCAGTCTATCCCTTCATTTCCGAATACAAAAAAACCAGGGTAAAGCATTTCTGCAATATCTTCAAGAGCAGTTACCAGATCTTCTGCATCTGCAGTATCCAGATCCTGGCCATTCATTAAATAAACCCTGTTAAATTCTACAGCTGGCCAGCTTTTATCCAATAAAGATGGTACAATTCCCATCAATTCGAGCATGGTTTTACCCTTTTCCATATAGATTACGACTTTTGCAGACTGTGTAAAATCGTATAATATACCCCCTGCACTTAAGATAACCTCTTCTAATGCATAATTCAATTCATTATTGGTATCCAGACAGGCCACAGGAACCTTGTCCATAAACTTTATTTTATGTTCGATTATATCCTTACGATCCTGAAGTTGTTCCCTCAGAACTTCATCCTTAACTTTATTTATAACCGAGTTTAAAAAAGACATATTAAATTATTTATTACTTTGTACAAAATTACTATTCCTATAGCGATACGCCGTATGATAAACAATATTTTTTATGTCCTGCTGATTTTAATGTTTTTATCCTGTAAAAACAATTCATCCGATGCGAAAAAAAAAGTGTTTAACATGAATCTGGATCAAAATGTAACTTCCCTTGACCCAGCCTTCGCACGTAACCAAAATGCAATATGGATGATGAACCAGATTTTCAATGGCCTTGTTCAGATCGACAGCACACTAAATCCACTCCCTTGTATCGCTAAAACCTGGCAAACTTCAGCAGATAATTTAACTTACACTTTTAATCTACGCAATGATGTTTATTTTCATGATGATCCCATTTTCCCAAATGGCAAAGGTCGCAAAGTAGTGGCAGCAGATTTTAAATATAGTTTTTATCGCTTAATTGATCCTAAAGTGGCTTCTTCTGGTGGTTGGATTTTTAATGATAAGGTAAAAGACATCAATAGTTTCATTGCCGTAAACGACAGCACTTTCCAGATAAAACTTTCCACTCCTTTTCCAGCATTTATAAATTTGCTGACAACGCTATATTGCTCAGTCGTACCTCATGAAATAGTAGAACATTATGGCAAAGATTTCAGGAGCCATCCCATTGGCACAGGCCCTTTCAAATTTAAATACTGGAAAGAAGATGAGATATTGGTAATGCTGAAGAATGAGAAATACTGGGAAAGAGAGAATGGCCATCAACTACCTTATCTAGATGCAATAAAGGTGACTTTCATTAGCGATAAGCAAAGTGCCTTTATGAATTTCATAAAAAAAGATCTGGATTATTTTGATAAGGTTGATGGTAGTTACCGAGATGATATTTTAACAAAAAGTGGTCAGATGACCAGCAAATACAAAGGAAAATTTCATTTAAGAAAAGGGCCTTACTTATGCACTGAATATGTGGGAATATTGGTCGACACCTCCAAATCTATTGTTAAAACTTCTCCTTTAAGATTTAAAAAGGTTCGTCAGGCCATCAACTATGCAATCGACAAGCCTAAACTGATCAAATATTTAAGAAACAGCATTGGTATTCCGGCAACATCAGGTTTTATTCCACATGGTATGCCTGGCTTTGATAGTGTCGCTGTTAAAGGCTATCATTATGATCCTGATAAAGCAATCAAATTACTTGCGGAAGCTGGTTTCCCTAATGGAAAAGGCATGCCTCAGATTACTTTGAGTACCTCTACAACCTATAAAGATCTGATTGAGTTTATCCAAGGAGAACTAAATGCTATAGGCATTAAAGTTAAAGTTGACGTAAGTCCTAATGCGAGCTTAAGGGACCTTATTGCTAAAAATAGCGTCAACTTCTTTAGGGGGTCCTGGATTGCTGATTACCCGGATGGCGAGAACTTCCTCGCTATGTTCTATTCTAAAAATAAGGTACCCAACGGTCCTAATTATACAGGGTACTTTAAAGATGAGTTTGACCGTTTATTCGAGCAAAGTTATTATGAGAATGACAATCAAAAACGTTTCCTACTTTATCAGAAAATGGACAGAATGATTGTAGAATATGCCAACGTCGTTCCCATTCTTTATGACCAATCATTGGTCATGACCCAGAATAACATCAGCGGATACTCGCTTAATGCCTTAAATCTAATGGTGTTGAAAACGGTTAAAAAGGACTAACATTACGTCTAAATAGTTAATTACCTATTCCTCCACCAACACCTTGTTGCTGTTCATCTTTTTTCAAATCATCATTATTTACACCTTTTTTCTTTTTCGGCTGAGCATTAAAGTTCATTTTACCAAATTTATAACTAAAGTTAAGTCCAAAAGAACGCAAAGGATAATGGATGTCTGTAAATTGTATTGAATTTGCTGTGCGATTTTCAGTCTTGATATTTAAGTCGCGATTAAAAGGATTAAGAACATTCAGACCGATAGTTGCTTTTTGTTTTAAGATTTCCTTTTTTACTGTCGCTCCGTAAAAATACATTTTTTCTGTTCTGCCCTGAAAAGTTCTTTTCGGAGAATTCAGTACTCCCCATATCTCAGTTGTCCACCCTTTAGGCAAAGCATAAGCGGACCGTGCAAAAGCTGTATAATTTAAAAATGTACCCGTATTTAGATTATCCTCTTCATTGTTAACCTCATAGGTGTTTAAGCCCAAATTAGCCATTAAAGTCCATTTTGGTTTTGGATTGTAAGAACCAAATATATTAAAACCGTAAGACTGACTAGTTCCAACATTCCGATAAGTAGTCAGGTTTTTACTTATACCATTCTCCACAATTGGCTCTATGGCACTCTCAATTACATTACCTGTGGTCCTATAGAAAACAGAAGCATTAATTACTGATCCTTTAATGAAAGTCGAGTAACCTAGCTCAATATTATCCGTTAACTCAGGTGATAGTTTAGGATTACCCTCCATTGGATTATAAACATCACTTTCATTTCTAAAAGGATTCAAATAAAACAAGCTGGGACGTTGAATTCGACGATTATAGCTCAATTTAACTGTCGTCATTGGTTTTTTGAGCGTTTTAGAAATCAACATACTAGGAAACAGATTAAAATAATCATTATCAAAGTTCAAACTATTTCCAGCCAAACCATTAATCTTAGTATACTCAGCTCTTAAACCAGCCTTAACAGAAATCTTTTTAGTCAGTTTAAAACCCATTACACCATAAGCCGAGGCAACATTCTGATCATAATCAAAATCCTGTTCCAACTGATCATAATCACTCACAATATTTCTAAAGATGCCCTTCAGTCCTGTCTCAAGTACTGTAGTCTTGCTAAAAGGATAAGTATAATCACTTTGTACTGTATACTCGTTGTTTTTTCCAGTATTATGTCCCATTATAATTTCATCAGGAAACCCTGCAAGACTAAATGTATTACTAAAATCACTTCCATTTCTTCCTGTTGACAATTGAGCAGAGACACTAAATTCTTCACCTTCTTTCTTACTAGTCTTTCTATAATCCACATTCCAATCCAGATTATTGAAACTCATATCCATGTCCCTTAAATTAACAGATGATACTCCATTACGAACAATATCAGAACGACCTGGTCCACCATTTGAAAAGCGATTCATTTTAGCCGTAGTACTAATATTATGATAAGCATTAAAATCATAATCCAGTCCAAAACTGCCATTATAACCAACCCTTGACCATTTAGAGAAACCATCTTGCGTAGTTGTATTAGTTACCCCATCTACAATAGCACTATTATAATTGAAAACTTTAGAGTTTTGAGGATAAGCCTGGTTTAATCCAAGACTTCCATTCAAGGACAAACGACCTGTTTTAGCATTCAGGTTAAAGGCACCATTGTTAGAACGAGTACCCACAGTTGTATTAACACTACCACTTACACCCTCTGCCGTTTTCTTTTTAGTAATGATATTAATAATCCCACCAGAGCCCTCTGCATCATACTTAGCCGACGGACTTGTGATAACCTCTACACTTTTTATTTGTTCAGCAGGAATCATTTTTAAAGCGTCAGCTACGCTGTTAGCCATAGTTCCAGATGGTTTGCCATTAATCAAAACTCTTACCGAACTACCGCGAAGCTGTACATTTCCATTGATATCAACAGAAAGCATTGGTACCTTTCGCATCACATCTGTCGCATCGCCACCAGCATTGGTAATGTCTTGTTCCGCATTATAAACCAACTTATCCACCTTGTTTTCTATCAATGCTTTCTGTCCGGTGATTTCAACTTCCTTTAAATTACCTGCAACAGCACTCAGATAAATTACTCCTGCATTATGATCCGGTTTTTCTGGAGTAGTCTTAAGGAGTATAGTTTTTGTCTTATAGCCCATAAAACCAATAGACAGCTTATAGTCATCAGGCGATACATTTTGTATAACAACCTTACCTTTTGAATCAGTAACAGCACCGTTTATGGATTTACCATCCTTTGCATTAAATAATGAGACACTGACATAATCGATTGGCTTTTTTGTCAGTGAATCCATTACAACAGCAACAATACGCCCTTTAACTGTTGATTTCGCAGGCCCTCCAAGAGCAAATTGAGCTTTTACACTAAAGAATGGTATTAAGACCAGAAATAAGATGGCAAAATATCTGAGATAACTTTTCATAACCAATTAGTTGGCCAAAAATAAAAAATGTTACAGATAAATATTAGAAAACCATTCTACTAACAGACTTCTATTTTTTCAATTCTTACAAAATATTTGAAAACCATCCACTTCTTTACATTATATAACAAAAATTAATTATATAGAAATATTTGGTTGTAATAGTTATTATACCCAAGTTTGAAAAATAAAACAAAATTGACACTTAAAATAACCACCTATGGATTAAGTAAAAAAATACATAATTAAGTTATTCCCTAAATGAGGGATTAATTATAGAGTCTCTTCTGTCAAATTACCACAAATTCAAGAACAGAGACAATAGATTAATACCCCTGACAATATTTATGTACTTTTGGTGCACTATAGCTGTCATGGGGTCTATTGTAAATCCATGTTCGTGGCTGTGGTAAGTCTGGCAGTATGGTATTTAGACCCCGCTATAGTGCATTTTCTCTATATGTTCTATAGTTGGCAAATAAACTTCAATCCGAGACTCATTTTAAACTAAAACAATAAAATGAGATATGCCAAATCAACACATTACAAGATTTTCTGGTATGCTAAATCAGCATGAATTAAAAGAACGTTATATTTTTATTAAACAGTGCAGGGAAAATGGATTTTCAAGAGAGGATATCGCTTTTTTATTAGGGCGAAGTTCTTATCACATCATAGACTATGAGGGCCTTTCAACTCATATAAAAATGGACTACATGGATCATGAAGTAATGGCTGAATTGTTCAAAACACTCGCCCCAAGAGCTCCAGCGTTTGATTACATGATCGATAAGCATAATATATCTCATGAAAAGAGATTGATCAGAGGTACTTATACCTCATCAGAAAAAGGCTGTTTATATCAATTCAATCATCCCTGGACAATCAAAGGCATAAATAAGCCAATTGTAATTGATATGAAACTCTGCAGAGACTATAATTATGATGAACAGATCAGACTCTTATTAAAGTTCCAACTTAATAAGTTAATAAAGCTGGGCTATTTCGATCATAAATTTGCCCCAATTAAGATTTATGATTATATATATTCAACTATACAAATTGAATGGTGCTCGTTATTTACCCCCCTATTAAAGCAAGTAGTATACGATTTCATCAGAAATGATAAGCTTATCCCTTTAAATGAATCTGGCCATATCTTTTATCAAATTAAACTTTAAATATCTATGAAAATACCAATACCAAATCAGACATTATTAACGGACGACCCTCAACTTCAGGAAATAGCTTTGAAAATTACCGATCAAATTACTGTCGACCGCATTTACTTTTTCCAGTTTCAATATAAAAAGATCAGTTTTCCAGAACTAATTATTCTCATCCCACGTTCTGCGAAACAGCACCTTACTGAAGCAAAGCCACTTGCTAATGTGATTCTAAGCAGGTACCAAAATTATAAATTCCGGATGTTTCATACACATGAAGTGAGAGATGCCTTGAATCAGGGAAGTATGGTATTTTCTAATATCTGCAGACCAGAAAATTTAATCTACCGACAAACTGAAAGCCCAATTGATGCAGTTATTTATGAATTAAATTATCAAACTGTACAAAATAATACAACCACAAAATTCAATAAAGAATTAAAAAAGGTTGCCGATTTTAGAGAGGGCACCAAATTTTACTGGGATTGTAAGAACTACCCCCTATCTGCATTTATGTTGCATCAGTCCTTAGAACTGAGCTACAGGGCAGCAGAGATTTTGATCGTTGGGAAAGAACGGGCATCACATTGTCTCAGAAGTCATCAAAAATATCTTTCTCACTATGCTCAGGAATTTAATCTCGTTTTTAATGAAAAGAAAGAGGAAGACATGGAATTAGTGGATTTGCTAAATGATGCGTACAGTGCAGTGCGACATAAAAACACTTACCAGATTACCCAAAATCAACTGGCTCTTTTAGTGGACAAAGCAAGTGCAATGGATATACTTATTACAGAATTATATCAACTGATCTCAGAGCAATTTACTCAGGATTTTATATTAAATGAAAACCCAGATAATTCTGAATCAATAGATATAAAAACAATGCCGCATAAAGACATTACAATAGAAAACTTAAAGATTACGCTCAACAAAATTGAAATGATGATTAAAAACGTACTACAGTAATGCTTAAATACCTCCTAAAACAAAACGGCCAGCTATAAGCGATATAACCGGCCACCCTACTGAAAGAAAAAATCACCTTCTCTAATGCGGCATCAGGCGCTTTTTCTTCTTCAGAAAAAGATGCCAGACGCAGAAGAGAACGGTTATTTTTTCCTTCTTATTATAAAACTATGTTAACAATCCTACCTTTAACAACAATCATCTTTTTAGGAGTCTTGCCATCCAGATATTTCTGTACATCCTCATTAGCAAGCACAAGGTCTTCAATCTCCTTAGCTTCCAAAGTAAGACTGATATTTAAATTAAGCCTTGTTTTACCATTAACCGATATAGGGTAACTAAACTCATCCTCTACCAAATGTGCAGGGTTAAACGTTGGATATGGAGCATAAGATAAAGTGCCTTCTTCATTTCCTAATAACGACCAAAGCTCTTCACAAACGTGAGGTGCATAAGGAGAAAGAACAACAACAAGATCTTCCAGCACCTGACGATTTTTACATTTCAGATCTGTAAGCTCATTTACGGCAATCATAAAACTGGATACCGAAGTATTGAACGAGAAGCGCTCAATATCATCCTGAACCTTTTTAATGATTTTATGCAAAGCTTTCAATTCAGCTTTAGTCGGCACAGAATCATTCACATGGAAAGTCATGGCTTCATTATGGTACAAACGCCAGAACTTACGCAAGAACTTAAATACCCCTTCAATACCATTGGTATTCCAAGGCTTACTTTGCTCTAACGGCCCTAAGAACATTTCGTACATTCTTAAAGTATCAGCTCCATAACTTTCGATCAACATATCCGGGTTTACTACGTTGTAATAAGATTTCGACATCTTTTCAACCTCTACGCCACAGATATATTTGCCATTTTCAAGAATAAACTCAGCATTTTCAAACTCTGGTCTAAATAACTTGAACTTAGCAATATCTAAAATCTCATTCTCTACAATATTTACGTCAACATGTAGCGCAGAGGTTTTATAATCCTTTCTCAAACCATAAGAAACCAATTTATTGGTACCTTTTCCCTCTTCATCAATGACACGGTAAACGAAGTTACTTCTACCCTGGATCATACCCTGGTTGATTAGCTTTTTGAAAGGTTCCTCTTCCTGTACATAACCTAAATCTTTAAGGAACTTGTTCCAGAAACGGCTATACAAAAGGTGACCAGTAGCATGTTCTGAACCACCAATGTAAAGATCTACATCTTTCCAGTAAGCAATTGCATCCTTTGACGCGAAATCCGAGTCGTTTTTCGCATCCATATAGCGATACCAATACCAGCTAGAACCAGCCCAGCCCGGCATAGTACTTAACTCATACTCATATTGATCTTCATACTTCCAACCTTCGGCCCTACCCAATGGAGGTTCGCCAGTTTCAGTAGGCAGATATTTATCAATTTCCGGTAGCATCAAAGGCAGTTCTTCCTCATTCACCAAATAAGGCAAACCATCTTTAAAATAAACAGGAATAGGCTCACCCCAATAACGCTGGCGACCAAATATAGCATCGCGCATACGGTAATTGATTTTAGCTTTACCAACTTCTTTTTCTTCCAGCCAGGCATTTAAAGTTGCCGTAGCTTCAGTATAATTCATTCCGTTTATAAAACCAGAATTGATGTATTTTCCTTCCTTAGTTGCATCAGCCTGGTTTTCAATATCCTGCTGAGCGTCTAAAATCTGTGTGACAGGCAGGTTAAAATGACGGGCAAATAACCAGTCGCGCTGATCACCACTTGGCACGCCCATAACAGCCCCAGTACCATAACCAGCAAGTACGTAATCGGCAATCCAAAGCTGGATACGTTCGCCACTCACCGGGTTAATCACATAACTACCCGTAAAAGCACCAGATACCGTTTTGGTATCAGCCATACGATCCAATTCAGATTTCTTTTTAGTTTGAGCAATATAATTGTTAATGTCATTTTGCTGTGCAGCAGTAGTCACCTGTGTAACAAGCTCATGCTCTGGCGCCAACACCAAATATGAAACACCAAAGATTGTATCCACACGCGTGGTAAAAACTTCAATATAATCCTGACTAAGCTCAGAGATTTCTTCTGAAGGCTCAATAGCAAATCTAACACTGGCACCTACGCTTTTTCCAATCCAGTTACGCTGCATTTCTTTAACAGGTTCTGGCCAGTCGATGGTATTTAAGCCCTGTAATAATCTTTCAGCATAAGCAGAGATGCGCATACTCCATTGCATCATTTTCTTCTGCTCAACCGGATGTCCGCCACGCTCAGAGAAACCATCTTTCACCTCATCATTGGCCAATACTGTACCTAAAGCAGCACACCAGTTAACCGTACTTTCTTTCAAATATGTTAAGCGGTATTTTAAAAGCTCTTCCTGCTTTTCTTCTTCGGTCATGGTTGCCCAATCACTCGGCATAAAGCTTTTGGTATCCTCATCACAAACAGCTTTTACATCTGCAGAACCTGCAGCATTAAACTTTTCGATCAAGGTACTAATATCTTCTGCACGATCATTTTCCAGGTTATACCAGGAATTGAACAACTGCATAAATATCCACTGCGTCCATTTGTAATACTCTGGATCACTGGTGCGTACTTCCCTACTCCAATCAAAAGAGAAACCAATACCGTCCAATTGTTTACGGTAGGTATTGATATTTGCTTCTGTAGTTAAAGCAGGATGTTGACCAGTTTGAATGGCATACTGCTCTGCCGGCAAACCGAAAGAATCATATCCCATAGGATGAAGCACATTGAAACCTTTCAGTCTTTTGTACCTTGAAAATATATCAGAAGCAATATAGCCAAGTGGGTGTCCAACATGTAAACCCGCTCCCGAAGGATATGGAAACATGTCCAGCACATAAAACTTAGGTTTTGCAGAATCAGTTTCTGCTTTAAACGTTTGGTTCTGAGCCCAGAACTTCTGCCACTTTTGCTCTATTTCTTTAAATTGGTAATCCATTAATGCTATTCCTTTTATAGCGCGAAAATAATGAAATAAAGATGGTTAGCGAAACGGTTTGATAAAATATAAGAAAGTTGAGAGTAAGCATACTAATTTAAAGGCAGTAACCTCTAGGTTTTACTAAAGTAAGAATACTTGATCTTGCCAAACAAGAAATGACGTGGCATTTTGTTTTCTGGCGCATTGTAAATACTATGACGGCCAGAAATAAAGTAAGCGACGATACAAGCAATCCCTACATATATCCCACAAGAAACTCCAAAAAGCTCTAATGCCATAATGCAACAGGCTAATGGTGTCTTGGCCGCACCAGCAAAAACTGCTACAAAACCCATTCCCGCTAATAAACCTACAGGTAGGGGTAAAAATAAAGATAAGGCACTGCCCAAGGTGGCACCAATAAAAAACAAAGGTGTCACCTCTCCTCCTTTAAAACCAGCACCCAGCGTCAGGGCTGTTAACAAAATTTTCCAGGCAAAATCCTGGCTTTGTGAAGCGCCATCAAAAGATTCGAGTATAGTTGGAATGCCTAATCCTGCATATTTGTAAGTACCTGGCAATAACAAGAGCAACAATACAATTACACCACCAATAAATGGCCTTAAAGGTACATAACTCACTTTTTTAAATAAATGCGAAAAACCTTCTGTTAATCTGACAAACACAATTGCACACGCTCCAAAAGCGACTCCAGCCATTGCACCATATATCAATCCCCTAAAGGTTAATGCCGGTACTAGGTTAATACTATAATGAGTATGTTCAACACCCCATAACGCTGTTACATATGCTCCACTAAATGCTGTGGCAGCTGCCACAATAATAGCTTTAAAAGGTATTCTGGAAATTAAAAGCACCTCGCAGCCAAATATGATACCTGCCCATGGTGTCCCAAAAACCGAAGCAAATCCGGCACTTAAACCTGCAATAAGCAAAACGCTCCGGTCAGCTGCACCTAGTTTAAAAGGCTTGTGTAATTGGTCGGCCGTAGCTCCAGCCATTTGTAAAGCCGTGCCTTCTCTACCCGCTGATCCTCCAAAAAGATGGGTTACAATAGTTCCTAAAAGGACAAGAGGCACCATTTTAAACGGAATGATATCCTTTGGGTTATGTACAGTATCGAACACCAGGTTATTACCTCGTTCAACCCCTTTCCCCTTATGGTGATATAACAATCCGATTCCTAACCCTGCAATAGGTAGCAGGTAAAGCATCCATTGGTGTTGATCTCTAAAATTAGTAGCAAGATTTAAAGTAGCTAAAAATGCAGCGGATAAAGTACCAGCTGCAATACCCACAATCAGTATTATAATAACCCATTTCAATATCTCTCCGGAAAATGTTGTTGGTTTATCTTCTTTAATCATTTTTTCCTTGAGCAATCCTTTGTGATGCAGGTGCAGACAAATATAATGGAATTTTATACTCAGCAAAAAACAAAGGCTGCCTGGATTTACGCCAAACAGCCCTTCTTTACGCTTAAATTGTTAGTAATATTTTACTTAGTAAGGTAATATTTCTCAGTAACTACTGGCGATGATCCTTCTACTACACCATTAAACTCCAGTTTATTTGCTGTAAGTGTAGTAATCTTCCCTGCATAATTTTTACCACCAAAGGCAAACTTAATATCATCATTTAAGAGGATATAGTAGACGCCAATGGTATTAACAGACTTTAAACTTACTACCATTTCATTTTCTTCATTTCTACGAAATTCAAAAGAGTCAGACGCGATTCCTGTATAAGTCTCGGTTGCAGCTCCTGCAACGGAAGTTTCAACCTTAGTAACCTGCCATTTGCCGGCAATATCCACTTGATTCCCCTTTTCCTTTTTACAGGCAGTAAATGCTGAGACTATCAATAATAAGGCTATAGTAATTTGTGTTTTCATTTAGGATGTTTTAAGTTTTTGATGTGATTTTTTGAGATTATAACGCATATATAATTTTTTTGGTACAAAAATGTTACACAAATTATGCCAGCAATGACATTTTTAGCTTTAAACGATTAAAAGTCAAAAATATTAAATCAACAGTTAAATTTTTCAATATTATCTGTTTAATGCAAACTATAATAAATCAAAGATAAGCAGAGGATAAAAAGGGAATAAGTAGCTAAGGGTAAAGCAACCCCATATTTATTCTTAAATCATTCCTTAGTTATATCCAATTGATTATGTCTTCAAAAAATAAATATCAGAATGCTAACCGAAAGACAAAGAAATTAAATCCTTGAATTCTGGCTTGGATGCACTCCAGAAAATAAATACTCTTGAAAATACGTTGTAGCTTTGTACTTTAGTGGCTTATATTTTTTATTTTCGCAGAATACAAAAACAATTACATGGAAGAATTTGAAGTTAGTGATGCTTCTAAGAAGACAAAAACCATATACATTTCAACAATATTTAGTATTGCATTGGTTTTATTGATGCTTGGAATGTTAGGCTTGATATTGGTGCATGCAAAAAACCTTTCTAACTACGTAAAAGAAAATATTGTACTTAATATCATTGTAGATGAGGGGGCTAAAGAAACTGCTGTATTGCAATTTCAAAAGGAACTTAATGCGAATGTTGCCATTAAAAACACCATTTACGTTAATAAAGAAATGGCAGCCCGAAATTTAACCAACGATCTTGGTGAAGATTTTGTAAACTTTTTAGGCTACAACCCCTTGCTTTCTACTATTGATGTTTATTTAAAAGCTGATTACGCCAACAATAAAAGCATAGATACCTTAAAAGCAAATATTGCTAAAAATCCAATTGTAAAAGAGGTGATCTACCAAAGTTCACTTATTGACATGGTGAATAAGAACATCAATACAATTGGTTTAATAATTCTTGGTTTTGCTGCAATATTATTAATCATTTCCATTGCACTTATTAATAATACAATTAGATTGGCCATTTACTCTCAACGTTTTCTAATTAAAAGTATGCAGCTTGTTGGTGCAACCAGAAATTTTATACGCAAGCCTTTTATTCTTATTGCGGCTTTGCATGGTCTGATTGCTGCATTTATAGCAATTCTGATTCTACTAGGTATTTTATTCTATGCTCAAAAAGAAATCCCTGAAATGATTATTTTAAGGAATTATACCGAGTTTGGAATTGTGTTGGGTAGCCTTATTGGTATTGGCATCTTTATAACGGCTATCAGCACTTCATTTGCTGTAAGCAAGTATTTAAAATTGAAAATTTACGATCTATATAGATAATGACTGAGAAAAAAACATCTCCTGTAAATCAGGACAGAAAAAGTGACCTGGTATTTACTAAAAAAAATTACCAACTGTTATTGATCAGCATTGCCATTGTAGTTTTTGGCTTTATTTTAATGATTGGTACAACCGACATTTACGATTTCAGAAAAACATTACTTGCTCCCATGGTAGTTCTGTTTGGTTTCGGATTTGGTGTTTATGCTATCTTAAAGAAGTAAGGGTAAGTAATGGATTATTTGCAAGCCTTTATCCTGGCTGTAATTGAGGGTTTAACAGAGTTTCTTCCTGTTTCATCAACCGGTCACATGGTTATCGCAAGCTCTTTTATGGGCATTGGACATGATGATTTCGTGAAATTGTTTGAAGTAGCAATACAATTAGGTGCGATATTAGCTGTAGTAGTATTATACTGGAAAAAATTCTTTGACTTCAGCAAATGGCAATTTTATTTAAAACTCATCATTTCTGTAATTCCAGCCTTATTCTTCGGATTCCTTTTAAATGATTTCATTGACAATACCTTAGGTAATCCTCTTTTCATTGCTGTAGTATTGTTACTCGGGGGGATTGTGCTGTTGTTTATCGACAAACTCTTTAAAAATCAAACCATAGATCAGGAAAAAGATATTAGCAATATTTCAGCTTTTAAAATCGGGATGTTCCAGGTTTTAGCTGTGGTGTTCCCAGGATTAAGCAGAAGCGCAGCAACAATTATTGGTGGCATGCAACAAAAGCTAACCAGACATGCTGCTGCTGAGTTCTCTTTTTTCCTTGCTGTTCCTACTATGTGTGCGGCAACAGGATATAAATTATTAAAAGGCATACATCTGCTAAATGCAGAAAACGTTAAGCTATTACTTTTTGGTAATCTTATCGCTTTTATTGTTGCCATCATAGCCATTAAATCGTTTATTGGCTTTTTATCTAGACACGGATTCCGAATTTTTGGCTGGTATAGAATAATAATAGGTGTAGTTTTAATTACATTGTATTATTCAGGGGTTGAAATGAATGTATTGTAATGACAGACCAACAAAAAGAATTATCAAAAAACAGCATTGTATTTCCTGATTTCAATTTTGCTGAGGGAGAACTATTACTCATTAATAAGCCTTATAAGTGGACAAGTTTTGATGTTGTAGGAAAGATCAGAAATTCCTTAAAACCATTAAAACTAAAAGTAGGCCACGCTGGCACACTTGATCCACTTGCTACTGGTCTATTGATCATCTGCACTGGAAAAATGACCAAGCAGATTGATTCCTTCCAGGCAGAAGAGAAAGAATATACAGGCACAATGATACTTGGTGCCACAACTCCTTCATTTGATATGGAAACTGTGGTAGACCAGGAATTTCCTATTGATGGGATAACTAATGAAGCTATTTATGCTGCAACGACTCCTTTTACCGGAGAAATTCAACAATACCCTCCTGCTCACTCTGCAGTAAAGGTAAATGGGGAACGACTATATGTTAAAGCACGACGAGGTGAAGAGACGGAATTGCGTTTGCGTTCTGTTACAGTATCTGAATTCGAAATTACCCGTATTGCATTGCCAGAAATTGATTTCAGAATAGTTTGCAGTAAAGGGACATATATCAGATCACTGATTTCGGATTTCGGAAAACAATTGAATAACGGAGCATACCTATCTGTACTTACAAGAACCAGAAGTGGTAACTTTTTGTTGGAAAATGCCTTTGAAGTAAAGGATCTTGTTGATTACCTTAGGGCACAAAAAGCATAATTATGCGAGGGCATCCAAAATCATCGAAACTGAATTTCACAAAAAATGTATTCTTAATAATTTGTGGTGTCGTTTCAGCCTGTTTTGGATTAAAAAGTTTTCTGCTCCCAAGTGGATTTATTGATGGTGGTGTAACGGGAATCTCTTTGTTAGTAAGCAATATTACAGGAATTAAACTCCCTTATCTTATTGTTCTAATTAATATCCCATTTGTAATTTTAGGATACAGACAAATAGGTAAAGTTTTTGCTATTAAAACCTCCGTTGCCATTATGGCTCTTGCTTTTTTATTGGTTGTTATACCTTTTGAATCTATTACACACGACCGCCTGCTAATTGCATTCTTTGGAGGTTTGTTTCTGGGTGGAGGAATTGGATTGGCTATGAGAGGAGGCTGTGTGATTGATGGAACAGAAGTTCTGGCATTATACATCAGTAAAAACAGTACCTTAACAGTCGGTAACATTATCTTAATTCTTAATGTTATTATATTTTCATTCGCCGCCTTATTGCTAAGTATTGATACGGCTCTTTACGCAATCTTAACTTACCTTTCTGCCTCTAATACGGTTGATTATATTGTAAATGGAATTGAACAATATACTGGTGTAACAGTGATATCGGAGAAGAATGTACAAATTAAAAAGTTTATCATTAACCAGATGAAACGTGGCGTAACCATTTATAAAGGTGAGGGTGGTTATGGTGCCCAAAAGGATATTGATATTTTATATACTGTAGTAACCAAATTGGAGATGGGTAAACTACAAACTGCGATCAGACAGATTGATCCGGATGCTTTTGTAATACAACAGCAAATTGCTGACATAAAAGGTGGTGTGGTAAAACACAAGGCCTTACATTAATTTTATGAAGATATATAACCACTTTTCTGATTTTAAGAGATTAAAAAATGCAGTTGTTACTATTGGCACCTTTGATGGTGTGCATTATGGTCATCAGAAAATTATCAAAAGACTTTGTGAGCTGGCCAAGACTACTGGTGGCGAAAGTGTAATTCTTACATTTTTTCCTCATCCAAGACTGATCATTGATCCGGAAAATCAGGATTTAAAAATGATCAATACGATAGATGAAAAAGCCAAAATGTTGGCCGCTTTGGGAGTAGATCATTTAATCATTACTCCATTTACAAGAGATTTCTCTAATCTTAGTCCTACAGAATACATTAAAAATATTTTGGTAGATACTATTGGTATCAAACATTTAATTGTAGGTTATGATCATCGTTTCGGCAAAGACAGAGCTGGAGGCATGCCTGAACTGGAAACAGAAGCTAAGGTTTATGATTATAAAATTGAAGTAATACCCGAACAGGATATTAATGATGTGGCGGTAAGCTCTACAAAAGTACGCAATGCACTTTTAAGTGGCAAAGTTGCGCTTGCTGCAAATTATCTGGGCTATCATTTCTCTATGTACGGAAGGGTTATTAAGGGTGATAAAATAGGCAGAACAATTGGTTTTCCTACAGCTAATATTTTCATTGAAGAAACCTATAAGCTTATCCCCTCCGATGGTATTTATGCCGTTACGGTAGATATGTCTGGCCAATCATTTAAAGGTATGGCTTACATTGGACAAAGACCTACAATTAATGGTATGACCAGAAATATCGAAGTAAATATATTCGATTTCAACCAGGAAATTTATGGTCAGTATATCACAATGACCTTTCTACAGTTTTTAAGAGAAGACGTTAAGTTTACCGGATTAGAAACACTAAAAATCCAACTTCAAAAAGACAAAGAAGATACGCTAGCCTACTTTAAAACATTGTCATAAATTGAGTTTAAGCTATTTTTTTAAGAAAAAAACTAGCTTTTTTCTTTACATTTACGACAACCAGGCTTCGTTTTTCTATGATACATTTACCGGTATTAATTACTGATTTAGGATTAATACTTGCTGCCGCAGGTATTACCACACTTTTGTTTAAGAAAATTAAACAGCCTTTGGTTTTAGGTTATATTTTAGCAGGATTGCTTGTTGGCCCTCATGTTGATTTTATCCCTACAGTAACCGACCATGCCAGTATCCATATCTGGGCAGAGATAGGTGTAATCTTTCTATTATTTAGTCTCGGTCTTGAATTTAGTTTCAAAAAACTGGTTAAGGTTGGTGGCTCTGCTTCAATTACCGCTATTGTAGATGTGGTATTTATGCTGCTGATTGGCTTTGTTGCTGGAAAGGCAATGGGTTGGTCGACCATGGATAGCATCTTTTTAGGCGGCATATTATCCGTATCATCCACAACAATTATCATCCGGGCATTTGAAGAGCTTGGAGTTAAACATAAGAAGTTTGCCGGCCTGGTTTTCGGCGTCCTCATTGTAGAAGATCTGGTAGCTATTTTATTATTAGTATTGCTATCTACTCTTGCACTGAGCCAGCAATTTGCCGGTGCGGAGATGCTGGTCTCAATTATCAAACTTTGCTTCTTTCTTGTACTATGGTTTATAGGTGGCATATTCCTGGTCCCAACATTTTTAAAAGCGACTAAAAAGCTAATGAATGATGAAACCATGCTCATCGTATCTCTTGCTTTGTGTTTAATTATGGTATTACTGGCTGTTAAAGTAGGATTCTCGGCTGCATTGGGTGCATTTATTATGGGATCTATTCTCGCTGAAACTACGCAGGCAGAACGGATTGAGCATTTAATAAAGTCTGTTAAAGATCTTTTTGCAGCCATATTCTTTGTTTCTGTAGGAATGCTTATTGATCCAAGTATTCTGGTTGATTATGCGGTCCCTATTCTGATTATCACTTTCGCAACCATATTTGGCAAATTTTTAAGTTCCGGACTTGGTGCATTAGTCTCAGGCCAGCCGCTTAAAACAGCTGTACAAACAGGTTTAAGTCTGGCTCAGATCGGAGAGTTTTCTTTTATCATTGCTACTTTAGGGGTATCATTAAAAGTAACGAGCGACTTCCTTTATCCTATTGCTGTTGCAGTATCAGCAATTACGACATTTACAACACCATATTTAATTAAATCTTCGGAGCCCTTTTATTATTTTCTGGAAAGAAATCTCCCTAAGAAATGGACTGAAGGCTTGAACAGATATACCTCAAGTACGGAAGGTATTACTACATTGAGCGACTGGAAAGTGCTGTTAAAATCTTATATGTTTAACATCATTATTCACTCTGTTATTCTTATTTCTATTGCCATTTTAGGCTCAAGGTACTTACAGCCTTTTATTACAACTTCACTCATTAAAGGCAATCAAGGCATTGTCATTAGTCTGATAGTTACATTGATTATCATGACGCCCTTTTTATGGGCATTGGCCATCAGGCGGATTGAAAGAAAGGCCTATTCACATCTATGGCTAAATAAAAAATACACCAGAGGACCACTGATTTCAATTGAAATTTTCCGTATTGGTCTGGCAATCTTCTTTGTAGGATTCCTTATCTTCCAGTTTTACAATACCTGGATAGCCATTATCATAGCTCTGGTACTAATTGTTTCGGGTATGATCATTTTCTCAAGGAAACTTCAGAGCTTTTACAACCGTTTAGAAAGCCGCTTTTTGTTAAACCTAAATGCCAGAGAAACTCAAAATGCACAACCTGAAATTTTACCCTGGGATACTCACCTTGCGGAACTTACAGTTGCACCTGAGTCGTCATTAGTTGGACAATCGCTAATAGACTTGTCTATCAGAGAAAAGTACGGTGTTAATATTGCCTTGATAGAACGCGGCAGGCTAATGATTCCAACACCTGGTAGAGATGAACGCCTGTACCCTAATGATAAAGTTATGGTAATTGGGACTGATGATCAGCTGGCTGTAATCAAAGAACTTTTTGAAGGGCATACTGACGTACCTAATGAAGAAACCAGCTTCCCGAAAAAGGATATGACTTTGCAAAAGATTGTAATTAATGCGAGTTCTCCTATTTACCGGCAAAGCATAAGGAGCTCTGGTATCAGAGAGACTACACAAGGCCTGGTGGTTGGTATTGAGCGTAACGGACAACGTATACTGAACCCGGATTCAAACATGGTATTTGAAAACGATGATATCGTATGGATAGTTGGGAACAACAAAAAAGTACCTGAGCTTTTAAAATAACCCTACTTAATAAAGTGGATGTAAATGATTTTAACAATATGATAAGCTGATAAGGCGAAGAATAGTAAAGCAATGCTCTTATTAACAATATAACTGCTCAGTGCAAACTTCTCTTTGATATATACAGCAAAACGTGCAAAGCCATATAAAGCGAGTCCAGCTCCGATACCTGACCCTATACTAAAAACAGATAGAGACAAGTAACCAATATCAATCCATTCATGCGAAATCAGGTAAGTACCAACGAATAACCAATAAGGAACCTGCATAGGGTTAAGTACACCTAATAACATCCCATATTTGATGCTATCCTTATTAGAGTAATCAGCTTTCGGCATCTCCTTTCTTGATTTCCAGGTAATGAAACCTAATATACCAAACATGAAGATCATCACAATATCAATGGCATTTTCGAGGTTAATCTCGCTAGAAAGCCATTGTACAAAGCGCATCACTCCAAAGGTAAAAAGCACCTCTACTGCAGAAAAAGCACCGATAAAATACAAGGCCTGACGAATACCCCTCGTAATTGTAATCTGAACTACTGTTAAGTTTATATTTCCCGGAGGGATATAGCCCAACATGTTTAGGACAACACCAAGAAAGAAGGTTAAAAATAGCATGGGCGAAGATACAATGATTTCACAGATTTTTTAATGCAAATTACACTCATGCAACCTACATATGATCCTTTAAATATTTAGCTGTATATGACGCATTTACAGCCAAGAGATCTTCTGGAGTACCCTCAAATACAACATTTCCTCCTTTGTCTCCACCCTCTGGACCAATGTCAATTACCCAGTCGGCAGATTTGATCATATCCATATTATGCTCAATAACCAGGATTGAATTACCTTGCTCTATTAAAGTATTCAATGCAATCAAAAGCTTTTTGATGTCGTGAAAATGGAGCCCTGTAGTCGGCTCATCAAAGATGAACATAGTTTTACTCGCATTATTTCCTTTAATCAGGAATGATGCAAGCTTGATCCGTTGTGCTTCACCACCAGACAGCGTATTAGACGACTGTCCAAGATGCACATAACCCAATCCTACATCTACTAGCGGTTGTAACTTATTCAATATTTTAGGTTCCTTACTAAAGAATGTTACGGCCTCTTCAATTGTAAGATCTAATATATCTGCAACATTTTTATCCTGATAAGTAACATCCAGCACCTGCTGTTTAAATCTCCTTCCTCCACAAGTTTCACATGGCAAGTAAATATCTGCCATAAACTGCATTTCAATCTTCACTTCACCTTCGCCCTGACAAACGTCGCAACGACCGCCTTCAACGTTAAAAGAGAATGCTGCAGGTTTTAAGCCAGCCGCTTTTGAAGCTGGCAATGCGGAAAACAATGAACGAATATCATCCCAGGCTTTCACATAGGTCACAGGATTAGAGCGGGATGAGCGCCCAATAGGATTCTGATCAACCATTTCAACCTGACTCACCAATTCATAATCG
Source organism: Pedobacter sp. ASV1-7 (assembly GCF_040203335.1). Taxonomy (NCBI): domain Bacteria; kingdom Pseudomonadati; phylum Bacteroidota; class Sphingobacteriia; order Sphingobacteriales; family Sphingobacteriaceae; genus Pedobacter; species Pedobacter sp. ASV1-7. The sequence goes on from NZ_JBEHBV010000003.1 coordinate 525,561, forward strand.
CCGTAAATGCCATCATATGCTCCGGTTTGTTCTCCAGAATAATTACCTATAGCTTTCTGTAAAGCTGGATAGAAAATCTTCTTGATCAGACTTGTTTTTCCAGATCCCGAAACACCACTCACTACTGTAAATACACCCAAAGGTATTTTTACATCAATGTTTTTAAGATTGTTTTCTCTTGCGCCTTTGATTAGAATATGATCTTTCCAGTTTCTACGTCTGGCCGGAATATCAATTTTCTCTTTTCCAGACAGGTATTGTCCGGTTAAACTATTTTTATCTTTGATGATCTCCTTATATGTACCACTAAAAACCAGATTTCCACCATGTGTTCCAGCTTCAGGACCAATATCAATAATATGATCTGCAGCCTTCATCATCTCTTCCTCATGTTCAACAACCAAAACGGTGTTACCAACATTTCTGAGCGATAACAATACTTCTATAAGCTTATTCGTATCTCTTGGATGTAGTCCGATACTTGGCTCATCTAAGACATAGATAGATCCAACCAGACTACTTCCTAATGAGGTAGCCAGATTTATTCTTTGCGACTCCCCACCTGAAAGTGTATTTGAAAGTCTGTTTAAGGTTAAATAACCCAGACCTACATTATTCAAATACAATACACGATTCTGAATCTCGGCAAGTAAGCGCTTTGAAATCTTTTTATCAGTTTCTGACAGTTTTAAATTCTCAAAGAAATTCTGAATTGTTGCCAATGGCATTAACACCACATCTATAATAGATTTATCACCTATTTTGACATAAGACGCATCTTTACGTAAACGGGAACCTTTACAATCTGGACAGTTTGTTTTGCCTCTATATCTAGACAACATTACCCGGTATTGTATTTTATAAGTTTGCTCCTCAAGTTCTTTAAAGAAATCGTCTAGTCCACCGAAATACTTGTTACCTGTCCAGATTAACTGTTGCTCTTTCTCCGTAAGATCATTAAAAGGTCGATGGATAGGAAACTTAAATTTATCTGCGTTATGAATTAATTTATTTAACCATTCACGCATTTTTTCTCCACGCCAGGGTGCTATTGCATTGTCGTAAACACTTTTACTTTTATCAGGAATAACGAGATCTTCATCAATTCCAATTACATTTCCATATCCCTCACATCTTTTACATGCGCCATAAGGATTATTGAAACTAAAGAAATTAGGTGTAGGTTCTTCAAAACGGATGCCGTCCAGTTCAAAACGATCACAGAAATGATTCGATTTGCCATCATGCTCGACATAACAGTCTCCTTTTCCTTCAAAAAAAGCAGTTTGTACGGAATCTGCAATACGACTTAGTGTTTCCTCTTCATCGTTTACAACAATCCTGTCAATCAGGATCTGAACAGTATTTTCATTAGTAAGTTCGAAATCCTTAAAATCTTTATCCTCAAGTATATCTTCAATTTTGCGAATCTTATTCTCGTATGATATCCTTAGAAATCCTTTTTGAAGCAATACAGCAAGCTCTTCTTTTAACGATCTGTTGTTATGTGGGAAAAGCGGGCAAAATATAGTTACCACACTTTCATTCCCCAAAGCAGAAATAAAATCCACAACTGTGCTTACGGTATCCTTCCTTACAATATTTCCTGAAACAGGCGAATAAGTCTTTCCTATCCTTGAAAAAAGTAATTTCAGATAATCATAAATCTCCGTTGATGTACCAACAGTAGAACGCGGATTTGAAGTGATCACCTTTTGCTCGATAGCAATAGCAGGTGCAATTCCTTTTATATAATCTACGTCAGGCTTATTCATCCTACCCATAAACTGACGAGCATATGATGATAAACTCTCTACATAACGGCGTTGTCCTTCGGCATAAAGTGTATCAAAAGCCAGAGATGACTTACCAGAACCTGACATTCCAGTAATGACAACTAACTTATTCTTGGGTATAGCTACATCAATATTTTTAAGATTGTGGACTCTGGCACCCTTTATGATTATATTTTTATGTGGATCTTTATCGATTTCGTTATTCATTAATTTCTTGCTAGAATAGTGCTAATATAACCCAAAAAACGCAATTTTGGTTTTTTCAGCAGGAGCAAAAATAAGGCTATCAATCCACTTTTATTTTTTTTTAACACTTTTTATATGGTTTTGTAATAAAAAAATGCTTCTTTTGAAATATTAATACATCAAGCAAACCACTAACTAACAAACTAATAGGAGAACTCATATAGAAGAAAACATCTACTAAGTATTTTTTTTAGCAAGCAAGTAGCAAGGGAATTTAGTAAGGATACTCCTATGAAATTACAACAATCGAGTGATCAAGATTTAGTTAAGTTATATCTTAACGGGGAAGAAACCGTTTTAGAAGAACTGTTAAACAGACATAAGTCAAAAATTTATACATCTATATATTTATTGGTCAAAGATCAATATTTAGCAGAAGACATCTTTCAGGATGCTTTCATTAAGGTAGTCAACACCCTTAGATCTGGCAGATACAATGAAGAAGGTAAGTTTTTACCTTGGGTAATGCGTATTGCACATAACCTGGTTATTGACCACTTCAGAAAAGAAAAGAGAGCTCCTATGATAACCAGTGCAGATGGAACTGATGTGTTTAACCTACTTCAATTTCATGAAGAAAGTGCAGAAGACAAGTTGTTAAGAGAGCAAACTCACTTCGACTTAAGGAAAATGATTCATCTATTACCTGACGATCAGAAAGAAGTGTTGATTATGCGCCATTATGCAGACCTGAGTTTTAAAGAAATTGCAGATCTTACTGATGTGAGTATAAATACCGCTTTAGGGCGTATGAGATATGCTTTGAACAACCTACGTAAGATGATGAAAGTAAAAGAAGTCTCTTAAGCGGGACTACGTAAAGAACATGTTACAATTCATTAGCAATAAGGCGAAAATAAATCAGCGATAATAACGTTTTTTATTAAAAACTAATTTACGCTAGTGCTTATGATAGAAACTTTTACTTCAACTAACAATTTAAATTATCCCCAACATGAGCAGGAAAATGCAGAAGAACTTGGGGGATTGGAAAAGGTGTTTTATGAAAGCATCAAATCCCAGTTGAATACGCTAAAAAAAGATCCTTCTGATGATTGTATCGCAAGAATCTTAGCCTATTCGAGAGCGAAATAATTTAAACCGATCTTAAGCTGCCGCGAAACCGGCAGCTTTTTTATTGCTAAATAATTTTTCTAAGTTTGTCCATGCTCAAAAAAGAAAGATACCAACTTTTTGTGTCCCACTTTTCTGCGAGGCAGCCAAATGCTGAAACAGAACTTCATTATAACAATCCTTTTCAGTTGCTGGTTGCAGTTATTTTATCTGCTCAATGTACCGACAAACGTATTAATCAGGTTACTCCGGCCCTTTTTCAACGTTTTCCAAATGCGAAAGCACTGGCAGAGACTACCCCCGATGTTGTATTCGATTACATCAGAAGTGTCAGCTATCCGAATAACAAGGCTAAACACCTGGTAGGAATGGCCAATATCCTGTTAAATGAATTCAATAACGAAGTTCCCTCAGATGTAAACCAGCTACAGAAAATGCCGGGTGTAGGAAGAAAAACGGCAAATGTTATTGCTTCTGTTATATACAATGCACCTGCAATGGCTGTAGATACTCATGTATTCAGAGTAGCGAATCGCATTGGCCTAACCTCAGGAAAGACACCTTTGGCCGTAGAAAAGGATCTGGTTAAAAATATACCAGAACACTTTATTCATGTTGCACACCATTGGCTGATCTTACATGGGAGATATGTATGTGTTGCCAGATCGCCAAAATGCAGCATTTGCGAAATCACACATTTCTGTAAGTATTTCCAGAAAAACAATAAAATAACTAAAATAATTAGTGAACCGATTGATCTTACAAAATAATTTAAACTTTATTTGGGTTTTTAAATTTTAATTACACTATATTTGCTAACATAATTAGTAAATAGATATTTATATCTTCTTCAAAGAATTATAATAAACATGAGCACAAACGCAGACAAATTAAAAGCGCTACAACTTACTTTAGATAAGTTAGAAAAATCATATGGTAAGGGTACCGTAATGAAACTTGGAGATAATGCTGTAGAACCTATCGAATCAATCTCAACAGGATCAATCAGCTTAGATATTGCGTTAGGCATTGGTGGTGTACCAAAAGGTCGTATTATTGAGATTTATGGTCCAGAGTCATCTGGTAAAACCACTTTAGCGACTCATATCATTGCAGAAGCGCAGAAAAAAGGCGGAATTGCTGCTATCGTAGATGCAGAGCATGCTTTTGATAAAGGTTATGCGAAAAAACTGGGTGTTGATGTAGACAACCTATTGATTTCACAACCGGACAACGGAGAGCAGGCTTTAGAAATTGCTGACAACCTAATCCGATCAGGTGCTATTGATGTAATTGTTATTGACTCTGTAGCTGCACTGGTACCTAAAGCTGAAATTGAAGGCGAAATGGGGGATTCTAAAATGGGATTACATGCCCGTTTAATGTCACAGGCCTTACGTAAACTTACAGGTACAATCTCTAAAACAGGATGTTGCTGTATATTTATCAACCAGTTACGTGAAAAAATTGGTGTGATGTTCGGTAACCCGGAAACTACAACTGGTGGTAATGCACTTAAATTCTACGCATCTGTGCGCTTGGATATCCGTAGAACATCACAGATTAAAGATTCTGATGAAGTTGCTGGTAACCGTGTTAAAGTAAAAATTGTAAAAAATAAAGTTGCCCCTCCTTTCCGTGTTGCTGAGTTTGACATCATGTTTGGTGAAGGTATTTCTAAAACAGGTGAAATTATTGACCTGGGTGTTGATTTTAATATCATTAAAAAAGCTGGTTCGTGGTTCTCTTATGGAGATACTAAACTTGGTCAGGGTAGAGATGCTGTTAAACAATTACTTCTTGACAACCCAGAACTTTCTGATGAAATCGAAGCAAAAATACGCGTTGAGGTAACAGGGGAAAAATTAGAAGAAAAGTAAGATAATTGTAGTTACTTATAAAAAACGCCGTTGCAGATTGTACATTGCAACGGCATTTTTTTATCTAAATACTAAATAAGTAACTTAGTCCCCTACCTATAACTTGGCATTTGAGATTTTGATTTTAATTTCGACCCCTCTCCAGTCTCCATAAACTTAGAATCAAATTTAATGATAGCGATAAGTGCTATAATCGCCATTCCTACTAAAATAAATAAGGCCATATAATTCCTTTCCTTATCTTTTGTTATAATCCAGGCCATAAAAACAACCAATGGAATTAACATCAATCCAAAAAAAATATAACTCGCTGCACTCATAATCTCTCTATTTAATTTTTAATATTCTATTCTTATTTTAAAACTCCATTCTTGAAAGTGGAGCAACATCCTGTCCAACAAAGTCTCCTTTTAAATACTTATGATAGCCGGCTATAGCAATCATTCCTGCATTGTCTGTACAATATTGAAATGCCGGAATATAGACATTCCAATTTAATTCCTCTGCCATTTCTTGTAAAGTACTTCTTAATCCACTATTAGCCGAAACACCACCTGCAATTGCAATCTGTTTTACTCCATATTGCCTGGCCGCCACTTTCAGTTTATTTAACAAAATATGAACAATACTATGTTGAACTGAAGCACAGATATCCGCTAAATTTTCATCAATAAAATTCGGATTACTTTTCTCTTGCGCCCTGATAAAGTATAGAATAGAGGTTTTTAAACCACTAAAACTATAATTTAAATCTTTGATTTGTGGATCAGCAAATTTAAAAGCGTTCGCATTACCTTCCTTTGCATATTTGTCAATTAGTGGTCCACCAGGATAAGGCAAGTTTAATATTTTAGCCGTTTTATCAAACGCTTCACCTGCTGCATCATCCAATGTTTCGCCAACTATTTCCATATCAAAATAATCTTTAACAAGAACAATTTGAGTATGACCACCAGATACTGTCAGGCAAAGAAAAGGGAATTCGGGCTTCGGATCATCAATAAAATGTGCCAAAATATGAGCATGCATATGGTTTACTGAAACCAATGGCAGATCAAGAGCTAAAGCAAAAGATTTAGCGAAAGAAACGCCGACCAATAAAGAACCTAATAGCCCTGGACCTCTTGTAAATGCAATCGCACTTAAGTCCTTTTTATCTATTTTAGCATCAGTTAATGCCTGATGTATAACCGGAACAATATTTTGTTGATGTACCCTTGAAGCTAACTCAGGAATTACACCACCATAATTTTCATGAATTGTTTGGTTTGCAATAACATTGGCAGTAATTTTGCCGTTGTTACATATGGCAACTGAAGTTTCATCACAAGAAGACTCTATAGCAAGTATTACAGACACAGTTATATATAATTAAGATACAAAACTATTAAAAAACTATTAAAAATACTTCTTTGGCTTGTTGCATCAGTAATTTTACTCGTTGCGATTCTCATTTTCGCCCTTCAGTTTAGGCCGGTGCAAACTTATGTAGCGAAAAAAGCGGCCAGCTATCTTTCTAATGAACTAAATACAACCATATCTTTAAGTGGCATCTATATAAAACCATTCAAGTATGTCGTAATTGAAGATCTGGTTGTTCTAGACCAACAAAAAGATACCATATTAAGCACACCAAAATTCCTCGTAAACATTAACGAATTCTCCCTAAAAAGGAGAGTTATTGCGGTTAATACAGTTCAAATCAATGATGGATCTTTTTTCTTAAAATCGTATAAAGACAAATCTACAAACCTAGACTTTATCATAGATTATTTTGATTCAGGTCCTAAAACTGTTAAGAAAAAGCAAAGTAAACCTTATCAGATTTCTTTTGATAAAGTAATTCTGAACAATATTGCCTTTAAGTACAAGAACTACAGAGTTGATACTGTAATGAAAAGTATAAACTTTGATGATGTTGCCTTAACTGATTTAAATGGCATCTTTGAAGGGTTTAATACTAAAGACCACATCCTTCAAACCAATATAAAAGATCTTACCTTCAAAGAAAAAAGTGGCTTTTACCTCAAAAACCTTTCTGCATTTACTACAATAGATACCAATAATATTGAATTAAAGAACCTGCTGCTGGTTACCAATAGAACCAGGTTGACCGACTATTTTCAAATGAAGTTTAAAAGCTACAGCGACTTTAACGACTACATTAACAAGGTACGGATGAATGCAAACTTTGTTGATAGCCATATCTCATCCAGAGATGTTGCCTATTTCACTTCAGAACTTGACCATATGAACCTCGATATTGATGTGGATGGGAAAATAACTGGTCTTGTAAATAACTTAAGGGCTAAGTCTCTGGCTATTAAAGCTGGTAAAGCGACTTATATAAAAGGCGACTTCATCCTAAAAGGTCTTCCCTACATTAAGGAAACCTTTATGGATCTGAAAATTGATATGGCCGGCACTAATAAGGCCGATCTGGATGAGATTGTAGCTGACATTACAGGTAAAAAGGGTGCCATAGTACCCAAAATCGTTGACAAATTTGGCAATGTTAATTTCAACGGGTCATTTACAGGATTTAAAAATGATTTTATCGCCTTCGGAGAGTTCAAAACAAAACTGGGAAGACTAGTTTCAGATGTAAACATGAAGATTGATAAAAGCGGCACTCCTTCTTATACTGGCAGTGTCAAAACATATGACTTTGATTTGGGTACTCTGGTTAATGAGAAAACACTGGGTAGAATCACAGCATCATTAAATATAAAAGGAAGAGGTACCGAAATCAATGACTTATCTGAAAAATTGAATGGCGATATTAATTATATTGACTTTAATAACTACAGATACCACAATGTTAAAATCGACGGCACTTTTGACAAGAAATATTTTGATGGCAGATTAACAATTGATGATAAAAATGTTCAACTTGCTTTTGACGGAGGTGTAAACCTAAATCCTAAACTACCGGTATTTAACTTTAAGGCGACTATAAAAGACGCCAAATTAAAGGCACTAAAACTATATAAAGACTCTCTGAAAATAGATGCAATATTTAGTACTAATTTTTCCGGAACCAATTTAAACAATATTCAAGGTAATCTTCGTCTACAAGAAATAGTCTTAGATAACGTAAAGGGTATTTATCATATAGACTCAGTTGAGCTACAAGCCAGCGGATTAGGTAAAGACCGTAGCTTAACAATTAAGTCAGACATTCTTGATGCCAGTATAAAGGGACAATATGATCTAAATACTATCCCCTCTTATTACAAAGCCCTTGCAAAGAAATACATTCCATCTTTAAAGGCGGATATTGTTAGGTATAGTGATCAGGTTTTTCAATTTAACCTTAATATTAAACGATTTGAGCCAATAGCAGAACTATTGGTACCAGGGCTTGAGTTAGAGGACCAGGCAATTTTTGTAGGTAATTTCGATTCTCCAAATAATACAGCTACACTAAATGGGTATATAAAAAAATTAAAATACCAGGGCGTAGTTGTAAACAACATCATTGTCGACGAAAATACCAGTACCAACCAATTACAAGCTATTATAACATCCGACAGGGTTGACCTGAATGATAGTCTCTATATCAAAGATGTGGCTATTTCTAATATTTTACGTAACGACAGCCTAACTTTAAACGTTAAATTATCAAATGAAGATGATTTAAGTAAGCTGGATTTAAACGGCCTGGTAGAGTTTTCGAATGATACAACCGCAAGGATAAGCATTCTTCCATCCATTTTAATGGTATACAATGAGGAATGGAAAATTGAGGAACAGGTTAGGATTAATTTCCATGAAGGAAAAACGGAGATTAGTAATTTCGAACTTAGTAATGGAAAACAATTTCTAACATTAGATGGAACACTTTCCAGTACACCTGAAGACATTATGCGTGTTGGCTTTAAAGACTTTAATCTTACCACCCTAAATCCTTTTATAAAAAGTACAGGGCTTAAAATAAGTGGAAATGTGAATGGAAGTACCGCTCTGTCTAATATCCTGAAATCCCCCGAGATTCATGATAACCTTAAAATAGATTCACTCATCTTTAACGACACCTATATTGGCACCTTAACGGATACATCATCGTATAGTAGATCGAAAAACATAGCAAATATTTATACAAATATTATATCCGGAGAAAGAGAAACATTGAGAGCCACTGGTAGCCTTGATCTAGAGAAAAAGGAAATTGATGTAGCAGTAAATCTTGACCAAACAGAACTGGTTGTCCTTGCCCCCTTTGTTAAAGAACTTGTTTCAGATTTGAAAGGAAATGTTTCTTCAGACCTGACAATTAAAGGTTCTTTTGATAAGCTAGGTATTAAAGGAACTATAGCATTAGACAGTGCAGCCATGACCATTAATTACCTCAAGACAAGATATACAATATCTGATGAGGTAACAGTTAACAACAGTGTCATTGATATTGGTGAGCTCACACTGCATGACATTGATGGTAACGAGGCTGTAGCTATGGGTACTGTTGATTTAAACGACATTAACAACCCCACCCTTGATGTAAAAATATCTGCCAACAAGTTTATGGCACTTAATACTTCTGAAAAAGACAATCCATTGTATTTCGGACAGGCTTATGCTACCGGAACATTTGAATTTAGGGGGCCTACAAATAAAATGTTTATAGGCATTAAGGCTAAAACAGAAAAAGGAACAGTTTTCAATCTACCATTAAACAGCTCTGAGACTGTTTCCAGCAAGGACTTCATTACCTTTGTAAGTAAAGACACCACCAATTTTGTAAAAAAACAAACGAGCTTTGATGGCTTAACGATGAGTTTAACCTTAGATGTTGATGCCAACAGTACGGCCAATATCTTTACATCGTTAGGTAACCTGAGCGGCAGAGGAAATTCTAAAAACCTGGTACTGAATATCAATAGTCTTGGTGATTTCGAAATGTCTGGCGATTACATTATTGAGTCTGGAAGCTTTGACTTTACAGCACAGGAAGTAATAAATAAAAAATTTAATATCAGACAAGGAGGAACGATTAGATGGACAGGTAATCCAACTGCTGCCCAAATCAATTTGAAAGCTATATACTCCCTTAGAGCCAGCCTCACGGACTTATATTCTGCTGCGAACAGAGAAGGGAACAACTCTAATGAAAGAGTCCTTACTGAAGTTGAAATGGGATTAACTGGATTACTGTTGCAACCAGACATCAAACTAGATGTATTCTTCCCATCAAACCCAGCTATCCGCGAAGAAATGCAGTCTTACTTTAATGACGACAACAATAGAAACCTGCAAGCACTAAGCTTAATTATCAGAAGAAGTTTTGCACCTGGTTCAGGAAAAGAGGCCCTGGGTAAGCAATTAACTTCTGGGGTAGCAAGTACGGCGACAGAGTTATTATTTAATCAGTTTAATAATGTATTATCTTCTTTAAACCTCGACTTCGTTGACATCAATATACGATCGCTAAGTGAAGCAAATGCTTCTTTCCGCTTTTTCGAAGACAGGGTTATTTTAAATGCGGGAATTGTTGATAAACGAGTTAGTAATAGCGATTTATCCCCAATTGGATTTGATCAAAACTCTGTAGGTGGTGAAGTAGAGGTACTAGCATTAATTAAAAAAGATGGAACTCTAGTTGGTAAACTGGCCAACAAGCCTCCAACTCAACAAAGTATTTTCAATACTGGTATTAACCAGAATACAAATGTTACTTCAGTTGGTCTGATTTATACCCAACAGTTTGATAGTTTCAAAGAGTTTCTTCAGAAAATTACAGGGAAAAATCGAAGAGACGAAAAGAAGAAAAATGAAGAGCGCAAAAAAAAGGCCGTTGAAGATGAGAAAAAATCTTCAACGGCTCCTATATCTGTTGGAAAAGACGCAGTCCTTAACGATCAAAAAAAACTAAAAAAGAAGTAACCAATTAGCCTTTCATAATCTGATGTCCCATCTTATCACGTTTTGTTTTTAAATATTGTTCATTGTGAACGTTGCTCTCTATTTCTATAGCAATATTTTCTACAATCTCTAGTCCGTATCCAATTAATCCAGCTCTTTTTGTAGGGTTATTAGACATTAATCTCATTTTAGTAACGCCTTGTGCTCTTAAGATTTGGGCCCCTACACCATAATCACGTTCATCACCTTTAAATCCTAGTTTGATATTGGCTTCAACCGTATCAAATCCGGCATCCTGCAGATTATAAGAACGAAGTTTATTAATCAGCCCAATTCCGCGACCTTCCTGATTCATATAAACAACAACACCTTTTCCCTCCTTGTTAATCATCTCCATTGCTTTATGTAATTGTGGACCACAATCACAGCGGCATGAACCAAAAATATCACCAGTAACACATGAGCTATGAACGCGTGCTAATACAGGCTCATCCGCAGCCCACTCACCTTTACTGATGGCTAAATGTGTTGCATTATTGTCTATCTGTGTGTAAGCAGTCATATTAAAATCACCCCATTGTGTAGGTAGATTAATAGTAACCTCTTCCTTTATTAAAGACTCTTTGCTTAATCTATATGCGATCAGATCTTTTATAGAAATGATTTTTAACTGATGTCTTTCAGCAATTTTAATCAAATCTGGTAATCTTGCCATTTCTCCATCCTCTTTTAAGATTTCAACAAGTACACCTGCAGGTTGAAAACCCGCCAAGCGAGCTAGATCTACAGTAGCCTCTGTATGGCCAGAGCGGCGCAACACGCCACCATCTTTAGATCTTAATGGGAATATATGCCCCGGTCTACCTAACTCAGATGGATCAATATTAGGGTCAATTAAGGCCATAATGGTTTTTGATCTGTCTGACGCAGAAATACCAGTTGTACAGCCATATCCTTGCAAATCGACAGACACTGTAAAGTTGGTTTCATAAACAGCAGTATTCTTACCTACCATAGGTTCTAAGCCGAGCTCGTCACATCTCTGTTCTGTTAAAGGAGCACAAATCAGACCTCTACCATAGGTTGCCATAAAATTGATTACTTCAGGCGTAGCATTCTCCGCCGCAGTTAAGAAATCACCTTCATTTTCTCTGTCTTCATCATCTACAACGATGATAACTTTTCCTGCTTTTATATCCGCAATAGCGTCTTCTATTGCATCGAGTTTAATTTCCATTTTTAAAGTTTATCGACTTTCTTATGCTGATAGGCAGCAATTGAATGTCTATTAAAATTACATTACAAAGTTACAACCTTCGAATACAAATTTACGCCATAAAATATCATAAATAAGTAATGAATAAACAGTTGTACCCTTATTATTGATTAGCTTCCTTCCGCAGCCTTTTTCCTGTTAAATTTTTTAAGCAAGTTTAGGAATATCTGTTTAAAATAATTTACATCGAACAAAGCGGAGTCAACCGTTGCTTTGTAAGTTAAAAATGCCCCCAATGGGGACAATATGATAATGGCTAGCCACATCCCGAAAAATGGAGTCAAAGACCCTGTTGTAGCAGATTTCTCTGATACTGTTGCAATAATATGATATAACAAGAAAAACACGATAGCGACCACTACAGGTAGTCCTAAGCCACCCTTTCTAATAATAGCTCCCAATGGTGCCCCTATAAAAAACAGTAGTAAACAAGAAACTGCGAGCGTAAATTTCTTTTGATATTCAATCTGCACCTTAATAATAGCCTTTGTCCGATCAGCAAAATCGGACATACGTCCAGAAGCAGTTTGCATCACTGAATTAGCTTGATCCAGCGCTCCCTGCACAACGGCTAGTTTTTGATCTTTAGGAACCGTTTTTAAAACAGGCTCTTCAACAGCTTTTACTTTAGGAAGTTCTTTCGTATAGCCTTTGGTGTAGTTATTCTGCTTGTAATAACTACTTACATTCAATGCTGCAAACTTATTGACGCTATCCAATTCCCGTGATAGTGAGTCTTCTTTCTTTTTAAGCCCTTTTAGATCGAGCATTTGCGTATTCCCTCTAAACCCCTCCTCATCAGTCCGATTCATCTTAAAGCTAGAAATATCAAATTTCTGATCGGTTTCTTTAAACCGCATTCGGGTTAGTTCTTGTCGTGGATTATAAGACGTATTTTTTCCGCTCGACTCTTCATACCTTACTCCATCATGAAGTTTAAGCAATAAATAATCATCGTCTTTCGACATTTTCCCTTCTTTGGCGATGATGATTTTAGCAATCCCATTGTTTCCTGTATGATCATAGATCATTACATTTTTCAATTTGCCATTATCATATTTCTTATCAACCCTGATAGAATATCCTGGTATACTATTATTAAAAACCCCCTCTTTAATCAGAAAGGATAGTTTTTTGTTTCTGATATCCCACAGCAATGATCCAAATTTTAGATTTGCTTTGGGTAGCATATAGTCTGAAAAGATAAAGGAGCTAATGGCAAGACCAATAATCAGTACCAATAATGGCATCATTGCCTTTTGCAAAGATATTCCTGCTGATTTAATTGCAACAAGCTCGTAATTCTCTCCCAGCGTACCGAAAGTCATAATTGAAGACAGCAAAATGGACAGCGGGAGTGCCATTGAAACATTTGCTGCAGATGCGTAGTACATTAATTCAAGTATGACGTACCATTCAAATCCTTTTCCGATCAGATCGTCAACATACTTAAACAAAAAGAGCATCAATAGAATAAACATCACTATAAAAAAAGTGACGAAGAAAGGCCTTATAAATGCTTTGACAAGTAGTAAATGTATCTTTTTCAATATACAAATGTAGGCAAAGCCAACGGAAAATTAAGCACCTAATACACTATGCAGGTAGTTTATTTGATTATCCCAGATTAATGTACGTTCAGCAAGGGTATCTTCTGTAGCAAAGTCAGTAATAGAAAGTGCTACATCATTTGTTAATTCATCCTGTACTATTTCCATTTCGAAATAACAATGAGGTTCATCATCCAGCCATTTGAATTTCACAAGTTTATTTTCCTTTATACTTAAAAGCTTTGCTTTTTGTATTTCATCATCCCATGTGAATGTATAAAGCTGGTCACGGAAAATCACGTCATCGGCAAACCACTGAGAAAGACCATTAGGCTCACTAATGAAGCTGAACAAAATACGTGGAGACGATCTCAACTCATATTCCAGGGTAAATTTTTTCTTTTCTGACATCGTTGACACTTATTTTCTATTTATTGTATAACACTGATTTCTAAAGAAAAGTAATTTATTCTATATTTGCAACTCTTTAGAAAATCACTCTGATTTTTTATTACACAAAAGGTCATACACTTCAATCAGACACCTAACGGAAAATCAGATATTGATAGAGCATATAGGGCTTTAAATTATTATAGTGAGGTTTGTTCAGGACAATCATGAATTAAAAATAAGTAGCTTAGTATCACCACAAAAACTTCATTAAAAGACTTATTGTATATTTATTTTTCATTATTTGAAATCATTCTCCTATATTTGCAGCTCCAAAAAATATTACAACTAATACAGCATGTATTATTTTTAAAATCCGGCGGGGTAGCTCAGATGGTTAGAGCGCAGGATTCATAACCCTTTCACAATCCCACTTCATCAATTCCAATCAAGCATTTTGACTTAAATTGTAAGTTTTGATACATGAATGAGACAATTCATTATAATAGGATGAAATCTACAAGGGAAACCACCGTTTAAACTTTTCGTTATTGCTTATACATAATCTACACGATTTATGTATACCCAACCTCAAATCTCAACAAATGGAGATTTAAATTCACGCTCCTTCATCTACTTCTATTACGATAATAAAAGATACAAAATCTACAATGGAAACAAATTAAACCTACCCATATTTCCCAATCATGCAAAAACTATTAAGCAAAGAAATACTCTACTAAAACAGCTTCAATTTGAATTCCATAAAGCGTTAAGTAACAATTGGAATCCTAATATCGTAGTGGAAACAAATGAAAATATAGATACTAAATCTTGCTTTTTACAGATACTAAATGAGAAGTTGAATTCTCCGTATAGCAAAACCTATAAAAGAGATTTGCAAAAGATATGTTCCCAATACTTGGAGTTTCTAAAACCTGTCCTTTTAGAGAGAGAAATTAAGGATATTCCCTCCAATACAATAGAGCAGTTTCTAAACCAATTTAAGAGTTCAGGCAGACACTACATGAACAAAAGAAGAATGCTTTGTATCTTTTATTCAGAAGTGGTGAGAAAAGGGTATTTAGAAAAAAATCCAATCGCGACAACAGCTAAGCAAAAGACGAAGGCAAAGTTACATGAGATTTACCCAGAGCAACAATTAAAAAACGTTTTAGAATTCTTGAAGGAGGAGAATTACAACCTATACTTATGCGCTCTAATAACTTACGGTTGCTTATTAAGACCACACCAAGAAATAAGAGGATTGAAAAGAAAGCATATTAATGAGGATTTCACACAAATTCTACTATCAGGTGGCGAAAATAAAAGTGGTAGAATTAGAACTGTATTTATCCCTCCATATCTTCAATTGGAACTAAAAAAACAACTATCAGCCGTTACAGATATGGAGACCAATATCTTCACACTTGATAATCAAATAACGTTTAATGATGATTACTTTAAAACTCAATGGTCAAGAGCAAAACGTAAAATGCTTAAACAAAATCTAGTCTTAGAAAATCAAACTTTATATTCATTTAGACATACAGCAGTTGTAAACGTTTATCGTAAAACAAAGGACTTACAAATCATACAACAGCTATTGCAGCACTCCAATATGATTGTAACGTTAAATTACCTAAGGGGGTTAGGAGAAATAAGTAATGAAAATCTAATTCAATCAATGCCTACTTTGTAAAATAGACCAATGATAAACAAGCTCCTAGATTAAGTTCTAGGGGCTTTTAAATTTTCTGAGGTATTAGGTAGTTCTCCTTATAGGGAAAGAGATAATTAGCTTTCATAATTAAAAAATAAAAGATATTAATCAGGGTATTCTTATAATAGATAGTTTTGTTTTAATAAAAAGGCTACCCGATTATGTTTAAACAGGAGTTAGAGGAATATAAAAGTTTAGTAGGACAAGCAAACGCATATTTTGATTTACAGAGAGGAACTACCTTAGATAGTGAAAGAGGAGTTGAGCAGTCATTTCTCATTGAAGAAGTACTTTATAATAACTACAGAAGCTTAGATAGATATAAGGCAAAATTAAAATCACTTACTACTCTATTGGAAGTAGATATTAGATATATTGAAGATGCCCAGAAATTTGGTATTGGAAAGGATTCAAGTCTAATAGATGAACTTGAAGAATTAGAAAGATTGTTCATAGATAAAAACGGAGTAATAAGTCATAAAGGGTTTAAACTAGTACAACCAAATACAGGCAACATCATTAAAATAGAACAAGGATACTATGCGGAGTTTATAAGAGCTGCATACGATAGTGTCCACTATCTTAATGGACTTCTTGAAGTTGAAGTAGAATTCAGGTCTATATTCAATGGCAGCAATTCTGTAGTAGATAAAAACATCGCAATGGTGGATGGAGTATTAGTAGATTTAGGAATCACTAATATTCAGGGTGATTCTATAATAAAACCAAGGAATAAAGGAACAGTATGGATGTTAATTGATATACTGAAAGAGAATAATATCCTAAAAATCTCATCGGAATTAGTCTACATCAACGCTTTTTGGAAGTATATAAAAGCATCAGGAAAACCACCATCTAAACCACATAGAGAAAGTAAACTTTACAGTTCTAAATTGATAGGGGTGAAAGACCTTCTTAAAAATAAAATCAAAGATTTGGATTAACGACAATTTATCGACCGGACTTTATACCCCCTTTGTACTTGTATTTCTTTGCATAAAAAATATAACAATGCAAAAAGGTAACATAACAAATACTGGAAAAGGTATTTACAAGGAAGCAGTAAACTATGATGAGCTAGTTGAAGTAGGTACAAAAACAAGGGCATACCATCTTTGGGAATTTTCAAAGGAATTAAGTCTAACTGGATTAAGTAGAGAGGGATTCTTGCTTTTCTTCAATGAACATGGATTTTTTAAAAAGATAGCAACTGATGGCTCAATTGTTTTTACAAAAGTTACGGGAAACATTGTAAAATACGTTTATCCAAAGGACATCTTAGAATATACGAAAGCCTATATTTGGAGTATTGATAAGCCAATTGAACTGCATAGCTCAAAAGATAAGACAGAAGTCAAACGGATTGGAATTAGACAATTAAGAAATACATTTCTTAAGCAGTATACACTTATTATTAACGAACTGTTCTTATCAACATTGGAGTCAGATAACAGAAAAATACTAAAAGACGATAAGGAAAATGCGTATTTGCCTTTTAAGAATGTCGTTGTTAATGTAACCAAAAAAGGATTTGAGATAAAAGATTACACTCAATATAAGGACACTCTTATTTTGGAGTCACAAATAATTAATAGAGAGTTTACACTGCAATCTAATTGGAAAGAATCTCCTTTTGTAAAATTCATAATCAATATAGCAAACAACCAAACAGATAGGAAGAATGCGATTCGTTCTGTATTTGGATATTTACTACATGGTTATAATAATCCTGCAAATGCACAAGCGGTACTTCTCTATGATGAAACACTAGCAGACATTTATACACCATCTGGAGGAACTGGAAAAGGTCTTATTCGACAAGCATTAGAAAACATTAAAGCAGAAACGGCCTATTTAAATGGAAAAGGATTGAAATTAGATTCTCAGTTCCTATTTCAAACAGTAAAAGATGGTACTCCTATAGTATTCATTGATGATGTTTCGAAGACGTTCAATATAGATGTATTAAACTCAATATTGACAGAAGGTCTTATTGTCGAAAAAAAGTTTAAATCTCCTTTTCATATTCTAAAAGAGGATATGCCAAAATTTGTAATTGCATCTAATATAATATTAGCAAGTGCAGGTACAACACGTGCGAGAAGACAATTTGTTATTGAACTATCTGATTATTATTCAACTAAAATTAAGGAAGGTGTAGAACAGCCAATTGTAGCCGAACATGGAACAACCTTTTTTAAAGAAGAATGGAATTCATTTGAGTGGAATGGATTTTATACGTTTATCATTAAGTGTATTCAATATTATTTAGCTAATGGACTCCAAAAGCCTCTAAAATTGAATATGCACATTAACCAGTTGTTGCAACGATTTGGAAAACCACTGTATGATTATTTTGAAACCTTAAATCCGGAAATTGGTAAGGAGTATGACATGAAAGATATGTTAGGCAATTTAAAGGCAGAAGGAATAGTTGATGAGAATTATGGGCAACGTATTTTATCGGATAATTTTAAAGCTTATTTAAGTTCTAAGTCATTACGATATACATTCAAAAAGAGTAAAGCCATTATAGCATAATATTTTGAAGATTTAAGATTTAGATAAATTGTAGTATAAGGGTGTCCTAAAAAATATTAATAGTAATAGATACCCCTAATTATACAAAACACTAAATCCTAAATCTTTCAAATACGAACACGAGTAAGAAGAAACAATCCCGCTATTATTAAAAATAACTTAATGCTTTTTAATAAAAGTATCACACCATAGATATAAAGATTTACCCATTTGGTTACTTTATGAAACACAAAATTTTGTAAAATTTTTCCTTGCTTATGTTACAATACGAGAGCGCTTACTACATACAAAACACCCGGCCTAAAAATCGAAGAGGAATATTCCCCCCCGGCATAAATAAAAACGAATGAAAACACTAGAAGGAATTATAATCGCATTAATAACACCAATAGCATTTGCTATAGCATTTTGGATTGGTGCTGTAGTCAGAGCAGTATTAGTAAAAGATGATTATAAAGTCAGCTTTAAATCTATTATCATTAACATTGCAATAGGAATGATTGCATTGGTAATATTACAGAAGGCAACAAGGTAGAAAGAGCAAACCCCTATTCCATCCCTATAAGGATAACGATAGAACAAGAGCAACATTAAATCTCATTAATAGTTAATATCTTTACAAGAAAAAAGGAGGAATCATCTAAAATAACAAACGAGAAAACATAAATTAAAATTAACAATATAAGCGTTAACTAAAGTTCTTGTCTTAGAAACCTAGGAAATTTCAAGCACAACAAGAGCAGATAGGTCAACGTCTCATGCAATAAGCGTGGGATGTAACCCTCTGTTGTGCGGGCTTCCTAGGGCCTCTAAGATAGATGCGGTTATAATCTCACGCTTATTGTATTTACAAAACAACCTATGAGGGATTTCATCGGTAAGAAAAAAATGAGACATTATTCTGTCACAAAGAACCAAAAGAGGTTCTTAATAATATGGTGTTTAATTCATTCCTTTGCTCTTTTTGTAAATTTAGCAAACATAGAAGGAGCTGTAGACTTTAGTAAAACTGAACACTATTATGAACCTTCATATTTTCTTAGCAGAGAAAATAAGCCAGAGCAATTTTGGCCATTCGTAACTTTTTATGATAAAACCTTTAGCAACTTTACAGGAAAATGGGAAGGAACTTTCTATGGTATTTTTACTGCTTATGGATTTGAGGAATTTGTATTCTATATCTTATTAGGCTTCGCTATTATATTTATTCCTAAGCTATGGAGGAATTAGAATAGCATCACTCTTCAATTTTTGAATAAATGAAAACAGTAAATAAAAACTAAATGAGAAATACATGAGACAGCAGATATAGAAATATCCAAATAATATAGTTTTTGGGCAGGAAATTATATTAAATAAGAAACTAAAAATCAACGAACTAATTCACCAGTATAAGCAATAGCATTCGGAAGAATAAGCAGAGATAAAAGCCGCTTTAATGATATAGGAGAATATATTTTACATTTAATTTCATTGAAAAAGAATAAAACTCTATATTTGCAACTCTTTAGAAAATCACATCGATTTTTTACCGATTAAAAGCCCGGCGGGGTAGCTCAGATGGTTAGAGCGCAGGATTCATAACCCTGAGGTCGGCAGTTCGATCCTGCTCCCCGCTACTGAATAAAAGCTCACAGAAAAGTGGGCTTTTTTCACGTTCAAAAAACCTGATATTCAACGATTTACAGAATAACGCAACTAGCCCTTGCTTATTCAAATATAACAAACCTATTTATTGCACAATAAAAAGTCATAAACGCTATCAATCAGCATTTATTTGGCGCATCTGTTGGCGCATGCGCCAACCTAAAATGCAATCTCCCTCGTTGCACGAGTTGCAATTGTTAATATCTTTACACTGGATTGATTACCCTTAACAACCTGCTACTATATATAAGACTTGGATCATGATAGCCCCAATAGACTGGACAATTAAGACTACTGCTTTAAGAATGATAGATGAACCTCGGTTAACCCCTATTCCTAACAACATTATTCTTAATAAGGTAATCACTGGTTTGGGAGCAACTTATAGCGAAATCAGAGCCGACAGACACAGCATATTAGTATTACCACATAAGTGCCAGATAAATAATAAGCACGCCGATCACCAATCGATTGACTACACCTTTCCAGTTACGGAGAAACAGTCAACTACTCACCTTGTAAATCATATAATAAACCGCAAAGGCCGAAAAGTAAAGTTCCTCTCTACCCCGGAGGGATTAGGTAAAGTGATCTCTGCAATTCAAAGAACGGGTGGTAACCCTTACACTGATTATTTCTTGCTACTCGACGAATTCCACAATCTAACCAAGGATAGCGGGTATAGGGTTAATATTACATCAGCAATGTCACACTTCTTCAAGTTTGATAATAAAGCGATGATCTCCGCTACACCCTTTAAGCCTACACACCCCGGATTTAATGGGTTTACGTTCACAAAGGTTGACCACCATCGGCAGGTCAGGAAAGACATTGAGCTTTTAACTGTCAATAACCTGGGAGCAGCATTCAAAGAGTACATTGATAACTATAAGGGTGACTTACTGTTTATCTTCTTTAATACACTGAATGGCATACATGCGCTGATGCAGAATTGCAACTTGCAAAACGCTGCAAATGTATATTGCTCTGAGGATGGTGTGAAGAACTTCGATCTGAAGAACTTCAAGAACGCCTTCAATGAGATCAAGCCAAAACAAGTTGCAAAGTATAATTTCCTTACAAGTAGCTTCTTTAACGGTCTTGACATTACTGGACTGGACAAGATACCAGATATATTGATTCTTACTGATATAAAGTATGTTGCCCATACTATTATAGACCCCAACACCGATACCTATCAGATACTAGGAAGGTTCAGACCGGATAATTATGAAGATGACCAACGGGATAGGTATAATTCAGCAACACATATCATCAACACACGTCATTTTGCAAATGTTAAATTAGAAGATAGGGTAATTCAAGAGTTTCCATCATCTAAGAAGAGGTACGATCAAGTTATAGAATTACAAGCAACAACAACGGATGAATTTTTGCGTATTGAGGTTTAATTTATGGAAGCAAAACAACAGCGACTAAAAGAGTTAGCGAAACTATTTTTTAAATTAGGCTGCGTTGGTTTCGGTGGCCCTGCTGTCCACATTGCCATGATGGAAGAAGAAGTGGTGCGCAAGCGTAAATGGTTCTCCACAGCATATTTCCTTGATCTTGTCAGCGCGACCAATTTAATCCCTGGACCTAATTCAACAGAAATGACCATGCATATTGGTAATGAAAGGGCTGGATGGAAGGGACTATTGATCGCAGGCATATGTTTTATCCTTCCGGCGGTGATCATTACAACTGTATTCGCCTGGGCTTATCAGGAGTATGGTAAACTACCTGAGGTAAGCCCTTTCCTCTATGGCATTAAGCCAGCAATCATAGCTGTAATTGTTTCCATGATGATCTCCTTAGGAAAAAAAGCGTTAAAAACAGTTGAATTGGGTATTATTGGGCTTATTGCAGCGGCATTGGCTATATACGGACTGAATGAAATCTATATACTCTTTGGAGGAGGTTTGGCTGGTATTTTGATTCATTTAATAATGTCTCCCAGACAATCATTAAATAGCATTATCCCTCTTGCTTTGTTACAGGCAGGGATCTGGTCGTCTGATAAACCTGACTGGAAACTTTTTTGGATTTTCCTCAAAATAGGTGCTATTCTATATGGAAGTGGATATGTGTTGTTTGCCTTTTTGGATACCGAATTAGTTAAGACAGGATTATTAAGTAAGCAGGAATTGATTGACGCTATTGCCGTAGGTCAATTTACACCAGGACCTGTTTTTTCCTCTGCAACTTTCATTGGCTGGCAGATTGCAGGTTTACCTGGAGCAATCGCAGCAACAATTGGGATATTCCTCCCTTCGTTTATTTTTGTTTCCTTTCTCAACCCTTTGATCCCGAAACTAAGGAAATCAAAAATTATGTCGGTCTTTCTGGATACCGTAAATGTCACTTCCATATCGATCATTTTAGCCATTTGCGTAGAGATGACCCAGGCATCGATTACAAACTGGAGGACGGTTTCAATTGCAATCTTGGGATTTGCAGTGACGTTAAAATTTAAAAGGCTGAATAGTGCTTTCGTCGTTTTTGGAGGAGCATTACTCGGCTATTTGTTATGGCTTATATAGCTGAAGTCCGTTTGAAACTACAAAATAAGAAGTTTTGGATCGTATTAAAAGGTGTAGTATGATACTGCCTGATCTCTAATCCGCTGCATTTC
Source organism: Pedobacter sp. ASV1-7 (assembly GCF_040203335.1). Taxonomy (NCBI): domain Bacteria; kingdom Pseudomonadati; phylum Bacteroidota; class Sphingobacteriia; order Sphingobacteriales; family Sphingobacteriaceae; genus Pedobacter; species Pedobacter sp. ASV1-7. Next base: position 548,181 of record NZ_JBEHBV010000003.1, read on the forward strand.
TTTGGCCCATTTTCTGAAAACGTGCCAATAGTAAGATATCCATTAACAGATTTACGTGCAATAGCTAAATAACTTTCAATCTGTTCAGAGGTAACTAAAAAATGAAAGGGTCTACCCACAGAACCAAGATTTACCACATGCTTATATTGACCTTCGCTTGTTGCCACCCCCCTATGATAAGGTTTGTGCGAATGTCCAATAAACAACAAATCTGCATAAGCTTCTTTCGTTTTGATTATCCATATCCTGCAGCATTGCTTCAAAGGCAGGAAGATTAGCATGTATATCTGAAAATAGTGCAATCTTCATGTGCTATCCGTTTCGTAACATATCAGCATAACCATTAGGCAAAGGACTGTCTTCAACAGCTTTTGCTGCCTTTTCTATATCATACTCAAAACGGACGAACTCCACTTTAATACTATTTTTATCAGTTACCGTACTATCAGGATTGATGGTTAAGATTACGTAACCGCCTCTAGGATCCTTATCTTTTGGTTTTCCTACTGATCCGATATTTATAGCATGGCGGAAATGATCATTTCCGTCGATACCTGAATTTAAAATGCGGTGGTATGGCTGATGCGTATGACCGAAACACATGATATCAGCGTCCGCCTGCTCCATAATACGGAGCAGGCTTTTCTCATCACGGTCTTCAAATAGGTATTCGTTTACTTTACGTGGACTCCCATGCACAAAAAGGACATTACGTTTGTCATGATTCAACTGATATTCCAGTCTGATATGTGCCGGGAGCGTTCTCAAATAAGCACGCTGCTCATCTTTGACTATTTCATTGGTAAAAGAAATAGAAACTTTACCCATCGCTTTCTCTTCGTCTGTTTTGTAGGCGCATCCGCAATCATCGCTTGATCTTCCGATACCCCAATCATAATTCCCCGCAATAGTAGGAATACCCCGTTTACGGATTTCATCAATTACTTCATTAGGCCAGATGTTATAGCCCACTAAATCACCAAGGCAATAAATGGCATCTGTATTTCGTGTTTCAACATCTTTAAAAAAGGCTTCCAATGCCGGAAGATTGGCATGAATGTCTGAGAAAAGAGCAATTTTCATATAGTTCGTTTAAGTCTTTTGTGTTTTTTTTATTTTATAAGTTGTACTTAACAACATTTTAGTTTCGAAACGATCCTGCTATAATAACGGATCAGGTGCAGGTACAGCCCATCAAACAGTGCCAGTATAACAAAAGCTACTAGTAATGCGATTGCTAAGGTAAATGCGACTTCCATAACGATTAAATAGCTGGTACTGTTTTAAAATATTTTTTCCTGAACCAGAAAGCAAGGTTTACTAAAGCAATTAAAGCCGGAACTTCTACCAACGGACCTATAACTCCTGCAAATGCTTGCCCGGAATTGATACCAAATACACCAATGGCAACGGCAATAGCCAGTTCAAAGTTGTTTCCTGTAGCAGTAAAGGCAATCGAGGTACTCTTAGAATAATCAGCTCCAAAATATCGTCCTGCAAAAAAACTAACCATAAACATAATGGAGAAATAAATCACAAGCGGAATGGCAATCCTTACCACGTCCATAGGAATTTGAACGATCAGTTCACCTTTCAAACTAAACATCACTACAATAGTAAAAAGCAATGCGATCAAAGTAATTGGCGAAATAAGTGGTATGAACTTATTTTGAAACCACTCTTCTCCTTTAAGCGCAATCAGTGCATATCTGCTGATTACCCCCATAGCGAAGGGAATGCCCAGATAAATACCTACACTTTTTGCTATTTCCGAAATAGTAATATTTACATCAAGACCTTGCAGGCCAAAATATGGCGGAAGAAGAGTAATGAAAATATAAGCAAACACACTGTATAACAAAACTTGAAATATACTGTTCAGCGCAATTAATCCGGCAGCATATTCACGGTTTCCTTCAGCAAGTTCATTCCAGACAACAACCATCGCAATACATCTTGCCAAACCAATAAGGATCAGACCAACCATATATTCAGGGTAATCCCGTAAAAAAGTAATGGCAAGGAAGAACATCAGAATCGGGCCAATTACCCAGTTCAATACCAATGACACACTTAAAACCTTAGTATCTTTAAATACTTTACCCATTTGCTCATATTTAACTTTAGCTAATGGCGGATACATCATCAAAATTAGCCCAATTGCTAATGGAATATTTGTTGTTCCACTAGAAAATGAGTTGATGAAACCTGAGGACGATGGAATAAAAAAACCTATGAACACGCCAATTGCCATAGCGAGAAAAATCCAAAGAGTGAGGTAACGGTCTAAAAAGCTTAATTTTTTTCTTTCACTTGCAGGCGCGCAATTTGTTGCTGACATATTTAATTATTTTTATGAAGTAATAGCAGTGGTTTAGTCGCTTTTAGTGCTAGTTTTTTAGTGGCACTTTCATGAAACAGATTTTCGAGAAACCCTCTTTGCTTAGGTACTGCAACTATCAGATCAATTTGATTCTGATCTGAGAATTCCAAAAGTCCCGAAACTATATCTTTGTCTTCCAGATAATCAAACTCTGGATGAAGCTCATCTAAAAGATGATGCAATGCAGTTTGCTCTTTGATGAACCCTGCTGCCCCCTGGACTTCTTCCCGATCAATGTTAACAATATACAGTGAGGCATTGAATGCCTTTACAATGGTTTTAAACTGGACATCTGGTAACCCATCTACAATATCCTTCAATTCACACGCTAACATGATCCTGTTGACTTGACCAATAGGAGCTGAAGATGGAATAATAAGTAATGGGAATTCATGTCTTTTCATAAGATTTGCAGGAATTCCACCTACGCTATTTTTACCTTGATCATGTGCTCCGGATATTCCCAATACAACAAGATCCACATTTTTATGACTGACAATTTCCTCAACAGCCTTTAGAATAGATCGATCATCTGTTATGATCTCGATAGATACACTATTTCCAACGGCAAGTTCTATTTTGGTTTTCACCATATCTAGTTCTGTCAATGCTTCCTTATAGATTTCATAACGTCCGCTTGGCATTGGCACTAAAACGTCAGTAATCATGATCATATCAAGATGATCGATATGAGTGGAGTGATACAGTAGGATCCTTTCTGTTCCCATTTGACCTGCAATGGAAGAAAGGTAGGAAACTGCATGGTTTGCAGTTTCCGAAAAATCCGTTAGTATTAATATCGTCTTCATAAGATTATGCCGTTAGGTGAATTTATTAAAATTGTGTAGTTTCTCCTTTTAAGTTTTCCTGAACAAAATCGAAATCAATATCCATGTATTCATTAATGTTGTTCGACGTATGAGCAGAAATGTCAATGCCATTTTCATGCATCATTTTTATTGCTCTGGGGTTGACTCCATGTGTTTCAATCCCTGCGCTGTAAATTTGCACACTACCATCTGCAAAATGTCTTAAATACCCTTCAGCAATTTGACTACGGCAACTATTGACAGTGCATAGCATTCCAAGCTCCATTCATCTTTCCTATTTTTTCTCTATAGCCAACTTGTCGAAATCCCAACTTTTCATGCAAGGCTATACTTGACAGGTTTTCTGGAAAAATCCCTACCTGAATTGTCCAAATGCCATCTTTTTCTATTTGAATTAATAATTTTTGAAGCAGTGATTTACCTATACCCTGACCCCGAAAATTCTCATGGATATAAACACTAACTTCTGTTACTCCAGCATAAACACACCTGCCGGAAACTGGAGCCAATGCTGCCCATCCTGCAACAATGTTATTAACCATTGCTACATATCTTAAACCAGGAAGAAGGGTTCCCATTCTTCCCATGTTGGTGTATCTGTTTGAAAAGTGGCTTGTTTAGTAACTATTCCTTGCAGATAAATTAACTGAACATCTTCCCAATGAAAGGGTATCATTTCGATGATCTCCATGCTAACGGTATTAGCAGCATCCACCACCTGGGGTACAAGCTGCGCCAGAAGTCAGATTTACCATTTCAACTTTTTGTTTTTCGGCAGGGACACCACATTTATCCATTGCAAGGCATGCCGTTTTCTTAGAGATCAAAAGAAAGTTCTCGCCATCATAACCCAAGTCATATTTACCGATGGTTTCTGCCTGGTATTCCACCTCAATCTCTGAATCTTCCATTCCCAATACCTTTTCTGAAAGTGAAATGATATTGAGCAGTTTTCCTGCTTTTAATCTGTGTTCATAATCATTGGCATCCCACAATTGGAAATTGGCCACTTTTTCATGGCGTACTGTACCCCCACAGTCGATAAAATCCTTTGTGATAATTCCTACTTCTGTTACATGGAAATGTTCAGGTACTGAATTACCATTTTCCAGTTTAAAATTCACGCCTTCAGCCGTTACAAGAATTTCTTTTATTTCTGATAGTTTCATAATTTATATATTTAAAGCATTATTGCAATTTAACGATAAATCGGAATAAAAAAAGGTTAACAGCAAGCTGTTTCGCCCTTATATTCAGCAAGAAAGGCTCCTAATTGTGTTTCCAATAATTTCCATGTCTTTGGATTGATACAATAACAAACGCTAACACCTTCTATTGTACCCTGTATAATTCCTGCATTCTTTAACTCCTTTAGATGCTGCGAAATGGTAGCCTGAGCTAAACCAAGTTCACCGACAAGATCACCGCATATACAGGTGTTAGAGATCAGTATCCTTTGAAGGATAGCGATACGTGCAGGATGAGCCATAGCTTTTAAGAAGGTTGCAAGCTGGTTCTGCTTATCTGTAAATATTTCTGTTTTCGTAAGTCCCATAGTTTTATATTGTAATATTACGATATACCTCAATCCAATCCAAATATTTTTATAAAAATCTGATCAAAATATCCCCTTATTAAAAAAATAAGATCTCTCCTCTCCACCAGGACTTCAAGGATTAGGTTATGTTTTTATTTTTTTTGGCTTTCCACCCTCACTTCGTATTTTAGGTTTTAGATGTCTTGATAGATCTCTAATTCTTCGCCTGTTAGCATTAAACAAGTACTCTTATTAAGATTATTTCATATAATTAATTCTTTGATTATCCCAATTTCGAAACATCAGGATATTTTAAGAGCAACCTGAAAATGATTCCATATGAACTAGATTGTTAGATTTTCACTATTAGAAAATGATAAATATGCCTTCTTCTTTCTATATTCACCTTTAACACGATTTTTAACCGAATTCTCAAAATTTACTATGGCCTCACAATGTTCATATAGGTTCGACAAATAGCAGCTCGACTCTGCTGAAAGAAAGCTCAACGAAAGTTGGGCTTTTCTTGTTTTAAGAGGCTTTTATAAAAACCACTACATTTTCTTCGAGCATATCAGCTACAGATCGAGGATATTAAGAAAAGCAGTAAAACTGAAGAGGTCATCAACAAAAATTTAAATAACCGACATATCGAATTTTAGCATTATTCCATTGATACCGTCTTTATCCATTTTTTTACGGGCTTGTCGCAAGGCAGGCCCCAATACATTTACCCGTACCTCTTTATACAAAGCTTCGTATTCGGCAATGCAGTTTGCCAGTTGTACCAACAAGGCATCATACTGGCTGTACCGTTCGCTCAACGACTGGAGATGTAATAAAAAGCCACCAGCAGACCCGCCTTGCTGATGGCTTTCATTGTTGTTATATCTTTATAAAATCTTACCGTATTACATATTGCTATGTCCTGTCTGGATAGAAGAACATTTTCGCTAAACCCTGCCCGTAAGGCATAGGCTTATAAAAATACGGTTGCACCAATCCCAAATCATTTACTGTGGGCAAGAAAAAAGTATTTGCACCCACGGTGCTTTTACTTTGGTCGTTATCAAATGCCCATTGGTCGGTAGTACCTGCTTTGGTAAAATATACGGTGGAATTGCCCAAAAAACTTTTTGTACCAAAATCTGCTACGGCCACATAATCCACATATATCCATTTGCCCGGCGTTACGTTTTTGGCAATATAAGCCCGAAACTCCTGACCGGTTGTATTGTCCTTCTTATAAAGAAATATATCAAAAGGTTCATTACTTGTGGGATAATAAATATAAAAACCAAGTTTATTGGTGGCGGGGTCTGCTGCCGGAGTATTGATGTCTAACTCTTTGCCTTCTAAAAAAATGTAATTAAAAATAGCTTTTGTACCACTTGCAGGCAATTCTTTACTGTACACCACTTGTTTTGTGATGGTATCTGTAAGTGTAAACAGCCGCTTTTTGTCTGAGCCATAGGAGTAAACAACACTGTATCCTATTATGGAAGCCGAACTCATAATGTACTTTCCATAACCTACATTGACATTGTACTCCGTGGTATCTATACTCATCTGTAAGGCATTTTGACCTCCGTTGTAGCCATTAACCACAATCTGCATGGCTTTTTTTACATTCAGATCTTCTTTATTGCAAGCCGTAAACAGCCCCGCAACAAGTGTTATATATACTATGTGCTTTATATAATGTTTCATTGTTTCTTTAATTTATTTTGAATATAGCGTCCTAAATCTCATTTGTGTACCGGAAGGGGCTTCTCCCACAATATACAACGTAGAAGAAGCCGTTGAAGCAGCAGCCTTACCAGGGTTTGATGAATTTTCATGCCATGTATATCCTGTTCCATTGGTATAATACTCGTTTGTACCAGCCTTATAAATGCGTAGATATAGGTTCCAGGCCTGCCTAACCCCATTGATTTCTTGTATCCCTGTTTTAAAAGTTGAAAAGGTTAGCTGCTCAGCAGTAAACTCAAAAGGTTTTACATTATTGATTCGACCAATTCGCTCAATCGCTCCTGAAAGATTGTCAATTTTCACTGCTTCTATATCCACAAGTCCGGTAAAATTGGTAACATTAGGCACAAACATATAATACATTTTGACCTTGCCTTCTTCAACAGCTGGTACTTCGGGCATATCGCTTACTTTTCCATCTATATAAAGCAAACTTATTGTAGTAGGCCCATCCTTTCTGTCCAGTTCCCTTTCTAACACTAATTTCCCTGTACTTCTTTCGGAAATGGTCAATATTGCTTTATTTTTGTCTTCTGGAAAAGTATAGGCATCACTTAGATTGATAGTTGAGTTTTCGCCCAACTCATATTTGAATTTGAAAGTGTCTATTTTTACGATCAACTGCTCACTGCTACCATTATATCCTTTTAAAGTGACAGGTAACATATCACCTTTATATAAAAATTCAACTTCACCTTTATTGCAGGCTGTGGCCAGTAAGAGTATTAGCATACCCATGCAGGCGAAATATAGTTTATTGAGTTTCATTGTAATTTTTATTTTAGTTTTTAATCTATCTGTTTACTGGAGCTAAAAAGAGTACGATACACTAAAGCTGAAGGAACTGCCTATTTTACGAACAAACGTATCTCTGTCGCCTATGCGGGTTTTAGTCTTGCCATCTGCCGAAGTTTCGTAATAACCTTCTTCGTATTTTTGAGAGAAACCGTATTTCCATTCATATATTTCTTCCCATGAATTAGCAGGTATTTCGCTTCCTGCCATTCCTTTCCATCTATCTTGCAGTTTATAAGTGCCTAGGTCATTGATAAAAAAGCGGTATGAGCTGTTAGTGATATTACTCATGTTCAGCTTTGCTTGCAATTTTTTGTTCTTCAGAAACTTATAGCTTAACTGCGCATCTAATTGGGTGCGGGGGCGCTCGTACTCTACTACCTGTGGCGTAAGTCCGGTGGTAAAGGTTTTATAGCCCATGTGGTTAAGCGCTATATTGGCACCCAGACGTTCTCTTGCATATTGCAATCCTATATTATACAATACAGGTACCTGTCCAAACAATGGTCTTTTTTCTTTGAGCAACACCTTGGTGCGGTATTCATATGTTTTATCGTACTTGTCCTGAGCCATGCTTTTACCCTCAAAAACACTAGCCTGTACTTCAGACTGTTGCAAGGTCAGGTTTCCATTTATATAGATGTCCTCCAAAAATTTCCAGTTGGGATAGATAAAGCCCAGGCTTTTGCGCAGGTCGAATTCCCAGCCATGAACTTTTGCCCATTCGGAGTTTTGGGTGGTTAAATATACCCGGTTATCAGCTCCAATGGGCTCGCGATACAGCTCTACCGGCTTATCAAAATATTTGTAGAAATAACCTACCGAAATCACTTCTCCAGCTTTAGGATACCATTCCAGACGAAAATCGTAATGGTCTATCTGCGTTGATAGTACCCCTTCATTTTTACGGTAACCGCCCACAACAGGGTCAAAACGGATCATCCGGGAATTTTCGATCAACGATGGACGTACCACCGACTGCGAATAGGCAGTACGGATATTGAAATCTTTCAGCGGTGTTAACGTAAGGCTTGCCGATGGCAGGTAGCGCCAGGTTTTTTCTTCTGCAGTAGGGTCGGCAAAAGGCGATACGATCTTACCTGTCCCTGGATCTACATATTGATGGCCCGAACTGTTGTTGATGAGCTGGTCTACCAGCAGATCATTGGCACCACTCTTAATGCGTTCGTATTTATAGTATTCGCCCCGGATGCCCCATACCAAACGCATCCAGCTGGTAAATCGGTTGTCGAGCATGGCATACCAGGCTTTGTTGTTGTTCTTGCCTTCGTAACCGGTATGCGAAAAAGGTGCGGCAAAGTAAAACAGGTCGTTCTGGGGGTCGTTAAAATCCATAAACTGCCCCCATTGCTGTACAGGTACATAAGGGTACACACTATTTACAGTGTTTACAGCTCCTATAGGCAGAATTGTCCAGTCTAATTTCCCCTTGCGTTCGAGGTACTGAAAACCACTTTTTGCCGTTTGTTTTTGCCCAAGTAACTGAAAAGAATAGCTCAATGCACCTTCTGCAATGTTATTGGTCTCTTCGTAGCGGTATTGGCTACGGTTAAAAGTGCCCAATCCGGGATTGGTAATAGCACTTGGTATCACGTTGTAAACCGTTTCATTCATCGTAACTGTTGGAGCCAGCCATGCCTCCACGGCATCCTGCTCCAGGTTTACCAGCTTGTTACGGGCTGCGTTCCATTCCAATTTAAAACTACCAAAAGTATGCTCACCGTTCAGCCTGTTTTGCAGTAGGTCGATAAACTTTGGCCGGTCATATTCACGGATGGCCGGATTATTATTATCGTATCCAATATCATTTCCCCAGCCCATGATGCGTGAAAACTGATTACTGAACATGCGGGAATAGAAATTACGTGAAGTGATTTTGTGGTTTTTGCTACTATACCCGGCATTCAGCAATGCGCCCCAACTGGTGTTAAAATTGTATTGGTTTGATGTAGTAGGGTTTAACTGTTCGCCACTTTCTATATTGTAGGTATAATTCTCAATTTTTTCCCAAGCGCCCCGTTCATACTGCGAAATATTGTCTATGCTCTGCTCGTTGCGGTAGCTGAGAGAACCTACAAAACCCAAACGGCTGTTCTTAACGTTGTATGTGCGCCCCAGGCTGAACTGGTAGTTCTGCCCTGGCATGGTTTTGTACACTCTTGTACCCATACGTTCCAAGCCGCCAATGCGTTTGTTCTGTTCAGCAATCATTGCAGGGGTAACAGGTGTTACGCCATCCGGTACAGGTGCTGCAGGATTACGTGGATTATAGTTTTGTCCGTCAAATAGGATAAGATCCTTGGGAAAATGATCCCGACCGCCATCATCAAAACCTAAGTAATCGTTCTTGCCTCGTCCATAGCCTAAAAAATCTTTTCCAGTGCTACCATTAATATACTTGCTGCCAAAGTTAAAAGTGGTAAAATTTTCGTTTGGAATGGCAAAGGTATTAACCTGCACTAATCCACCGCCAAAGCCAAAGCTCATGTCTGGCGTTGCCGTTTTGGATACCACCACGTTATCGATCAGGTTGCTAGGGATAATGTCAAATTCAAAATCACGTACCTGCACATCGGTGCTGGGCAGAATGGCACCGTCCATCATGGCCAGATTATAACGTTCGGCTATACCACGTACTACTACCTGCTTGTTATCGGTGGTACTTACACCACTGATCCGCTTAAGGGTTTCGCCGATGTTCTTATCTGGCAATGCAGCAATCTGCTCCCTGCTGATACCGTTAGAAATACCGGCTTCGTTTTTCTGTTTGGTGTAGAGGGCATTGGTACTTTCGGTTTTAAAGCTACCTGTTACCACTACCTGATCTAGTTGTTTTGTTGCAACTTTCAGCACAATATCCAATGTTGTAGTTCCACCTGCTTTTACTTCAACCTCAGTAATGCGTTTGGTCTGGAAAGAAATATAACTTACCTCCAGCGTATAGGCACCCGCCGGAACATTGAGGATATAATTTCCATTGGTACTGCTCTGTGCAGACTGTCCGGCCTGTACCACCTTAATGTTTGCTCCAGGCAGAGGCTCGCCCTTATCATCAATGATTTTACCAGAGATACGACCGGACTGCTGGGATTGTGGGGCGGATTTTTGCGAGGGGGTGGATGTAGTACTGATTTTGTTAATCACCACAAAGCCACTCCTTATTTCGTAGCTATAAGGCTGATTGGCAAAGCACTTATCAAGCACCTGTTTTATGGTAGCACCTCTAACATAGATATTTACTTTCTTTGAGTTATTAAACAGGTCTGTATCATAAGAAAAATCGTAATTGGTTTGCTTTCGAATTTCTTCTAATACTTTATGGATATCACTATTATGCATGCTCAGGGTAAGACGTTGTGCATGGGTAAACGCACTTACCTGAGTTAACAAACAGATGATTAATAACATGGTGAGTTTCATAACACGCATGACTTGATAAAAATTCATATTTTTGTTCTGTTAATATTATTTGTGATGATGTAATTCCTGCATAGTCTTTATAAGCTTAACATTTTGCCAGATCCCGATTGCACTCGGGATTTGGTTTTTTTAAGCTGTGTTTATTGGGCTCGTTAGTATCAGTTTGTCACGATCAACCTCCTTCCTTTTAATGTGAGTGTAATCTTGTTTTCATGGGTTGTTTCAATCATATCGATTATCGTTGATAGCGGTTTGGAACGGGATATCATACCGTTCATGCGCAGGGTTTCCAGATGCTCTGGACACACCACCTCAATGTCATACCATCGGGCTATCTGACGCAATACGCTTTGCAGATTTTCGCTCTTGAAAATAAAATCACCATTTTTCCAGGCTAATTGTTGTTGTATATCGACCGTTTCCACCCATAGTTGGTCGGTGAGCAGGGCTTGTTGTCCCGGTTTCAGGAGTACAGTTTGTCCTTGATGGCTCTTTACTTTTACACGGCCTTCTACCAATGTCGTTTTTACCATGCTTTCGTTCTTATAAGCGTTCACGTTGAAATGCGTACCCAGCACCTGTATTTCCTGTTTGTCTGTTTCTATAAAGAAAGGAATGCGTTTGTTTTTGCTGTTAGTGGCTTTGGCTATCTCAAAGTAAACTTCCCCAGTCATTTTAATGCGTCGTTCTCTATTTGAGAAATGTACTGGATAGGTTAGTGAAGAGGCTGCATTCAATAAGGCTTTGGAGCCATCAGGCAACGTAATGCGGTATTGTCCCCCATTTGGTGTTACTATGCTGTTGAAAACATTGACATTCCTGGCAGCGATACGATTTGTCTGATAGATGATTTCTCCCTCACTGGTTTTCTCGACCTCCAGCCCTTCCTGCACCGCAATTTGACCATTTTCTGCGGTAGAAAGGGCAACCATAGTTCCATCTGAAAGGGTTAGGAATGCTTTATCGCCTCCGGGAAGTATATCATTTTGATGCCCCGAGAACTGCGTACCATCTGTCTTAAATTGAATGTTATAAGTGACCAGCGCAGTGCCCCCGATTAAAAACAGGGCAGCGGCTGCAACGGTACGTATCCAAACCGGCAGGCGCTGAGGCCTGAACGTTTTTCCATTTCCCGAAATATGTCTGTTCAGGTTTGCCAGCATGCGGATCCTGACCTGTTCTTCTGTTTGCTCATCTGAAAAAATGGGGCCATTTTTTAGATCAAGCTGGTTGTACCAACGATCCACCTGCTCTTTCTCTTGCCTGGTAGCCCTGTGTTTATAAACATTATCAAAAAGCTTTGCTAAAGATCCTTTTCTGTGTATCATATACCTATATGTTCCACAGAAAAGAAATAGTACCAGAAATTAATTATTAATGTTAGGTTAATAAATTGTTAAGCACACCAAGACAACAATAGTCGCGGTGTCCAGCCTATGTTCCTCAGTCGATTTCCTTAATTTAATCAATGCATTACTTACCTGATTTTTAACAGTTTGCTTAGAAACACTTAAAAGTTCGGAGATTTCGGAGATAGAATAGTTACCGCTTCTACTCATGATAAAAATCTGTTTCATTTTTTCGGGCATTTCATCAATGGTGGTATTAATGACCTGAATAATGCTTTCGTATTGTAATTCGTCTGCTAAAAGCTGCGACCTGTCGGTAACTATTTCCGCCGTGCCCTCACGGTTTAAAAATTCCTCAAAGTTTTTCTGATGTTGTTCTTTGAAGCCTTTGGTACGAAAATATTTTGCCAGTTTAAAAAACACCGAGCCATGCAGGTAATTTTCTAATCCGATATGGATTTCAGGGATATTTTCGCGTTTATCCCAGATTTCGATAAACAGTTCCTGAACCAGATCAAAGGCATCATCATGATCTCCGATCTTCTTCAAGGCATAGGTATATAGGGATTTCCAAAAGCGGTTATACAGTTCGGTATAAGCTTCTTTGTCCGAAGTCCTGACCAAATTTAGTAACGCCTTGTCGTCCTTGATGTCCACGTTGGCGAACTTACCAATTCTTATATAAAGTTAATGTTAAAACATTTATCATGTGTTAACTTAGTTACTGGGCTGCTGTTAAGGCTCACGCTATTGCGCTCCTGCATAATCTTTCCATTTCGCATAGTCAAAAATTACCAGTTTTCTTTAAGCGGAAAGCGTATGCGTCTTAAAGTCTTTTTATCGCTGTTGTCAGCTTTCCATACTTTTTTCATAAGCTTCAATTTTATAAACGACATTCTGGATATCCTCAAACACGTCCGATTTAGCGCGGGTGGATTCTAATGTAAGAAAGCTCACTGAAAAGTGGGCTTTCTTACATTTAAGACATCATAGTTTCATTCTATCACCATTTCAGCAAACTTCGAGTCACCATAATGATTCATTAAAAATGATAAAATCTACTATTTTTCAAGCAGATCGTCCATTGATGAAATAATTTCCGGAGCCATATAATCTCTGCCTCCCTCTATCCTTGCAACCATCTTACCCGTTTTATCGAGAATCACTGTAGTCGGAATTGAATTGCCTAAAAAGCGTGATGGAATTTCACCATTAGGCATATAAAGTGGAAGGTCTAAATTGTTCTTCTCCATAAACTTTTTCGATACATCGTAATTTCCATCAACATCAACCATTAGAAAAACCAAATCCTTATTATTCTTATAATGTTTCTTTAAATTGTTAATAGATGGCATTTCACGAACACATGGAGGACACCAGGTAGCCCAAAAGTTGATGAATACAACTTTTCCCTTAAGGTCATTCAAAGCGACAGCTTTTTTCTGCTCATCTAAAAAGGATATCCCATCGTTTGTAGGTTCATTTTCAACAACAGGTGCTGCGGGAGTTTCAGAAGTTGCTACTTCCGACTTTGCACTATCGTTAACTTTTCCATTACCATTGGAGCATGCCAATACAGATAAGGTAATGGCCATCATTATACTGAATATTGTTACGGCTTTAAAATTCATATTGTGTTTCATTTATTTTTTCTTTAGTTTAATTTTCCTACTTCAAGTTCTTCTGATGGATTTTTTAATACTTGTTCTTGAGCACTAATATCACCAAAAACTTCTACAAGACTATCCAAACGAACACCCTCTTTAACTAGAATTCGTTTAATTTCATTATTACTCAGAGCCATAATAAATGTACCTGACTGTGCATTTACAACACTTTTTGGTGCAACCCAATATGAAGGCGACTTCCTTTGTAAGTTTAATTTTACTTGCGCATATTCTCCTCCCTGAAGCTTTTTATCAGAATTATCTACATCAAACTCAAGTGTTAATGATCGATTTTCTGCATTTAAGAATCCAGATGTTCTTGATAATTTTGCTTCAAATACATCTCCAGGATGAGAACTAACTGTAAATTTTGCTTTCATTCCATCTTTAACAGATGCAGTATGTTTTTCAGGAATAGATAAAGTTAAACGTAACTTATTTCCTTGTGCAATATTGAACAAGGGCTGATTTGAACCTGGTCCTACCAAAGCACCTAATGATACATTTTTCTTGATTATTAGCCCGTCAAATGGAGCTAAAATGCGTAAATATTGTTTTAATTGTGAAGCATGTGCTGTACCAGCTTTAGAAGATTCATAAGCAGATTTGGCCCCTTGCATCATACTTTTTGCTCTGTCTAGCTCAATCTTTGCAACTGCTCCTTCAGTTGATGAAGCCTCCAGCAAGCGTTCATAGTTCTGCTTTGTAAAAAGGTAATCACTATGCATCTTTTCTTGTTTAGACTTATCAGACAAATACTGTTGATCCATTTCTGGAGCTTCTAAAACTGCAAGGAGCTGATTTTTGCGTACATAAGTCCCCCTGTCTACATAAATTTTCTGAATGAAGCCATTAACTTTCGCATTGACCTGTACCTCGTCATAAGGTTCCAATTCGCCCGGAATTGATATGGCATATGTAGGGTTGATAAATTGAATTGGTTCGGTTTCCAAAGAAACGGATGCTTTTTTACTAACCTCTTTATCTTCCTTCTTTTCTTCAGGCTTTGTAGAACATGATAAAAGAGTACTGATAGAGATTAAACTACAAATAATGTATAGACTTATTTTCTTTAACTGTTTCATATCATTAATGAATTTGTTTTTTGTTATTACGCTTTTTGAGTTGAATAATATTGACTTTTCTCATCATCTGGATCCAGAGATGGATTCACTATGGAAGCCTTAGACATCACAGATGCAAAGAAATGGGGCACCAATAGTAAGATTGTAAAGGTTGAAGCTAACAATCCTCCTATTACTGCTCTTCCTAAAGGAGCAACTTGTTCAGCACCATCCCCCATTCCTATTGCCATTGGCAGCATGCCTGCTAACATCGCTGCTGCAGTCATTAATACGGGTCTTAAACGTGACGCAGCGGCCATGCGTGCCGCATGAATAGGCCTAAGAGCATAGTGCTTTCTGTAATATTCTGCCTGGTTGACTAACAATACGGCATTGGAAACCGAAACCCCGATTGACATGATAATCCCCATATAGGATTGTAAGTTTAGGGTACTTCCTGTTAAGAAAAGTATAATCAAACTCCCCGCAATAACAGATGGCACTACTGATAAAATAACTAATGGCACTCTAAAGGATTGATAAAAAGCAGCTAACATCAGGAATATTGCGATAACAGCAACGCCAAGTCCGGTGATCAGACTATCCAATGTATCATCCAAAAGCTGCAATGTTCCCTCAGTCCAAACTGAGGCGCCTTTAGGTGGAGCTCCTGCATCTTTAATGGCTGCTTTTACAGCTTTTGATGCAGTTCCAAGATCTTTATTATACATATTTGCAACCAGTGTAACATACCGGTTAGGACCTTTACGATTAATTTGTGCTGCTGCAGGTGCTCTTTTTATAGTCGCTACATCTTCCAAAACTGGTCTTAAACTCCCCTTTTTCAAAGGTATTGAACGTAACATTTCTTCGCTGGCCATGATCTCCTCAGGTATTTGAACCTGAGCCTGAAATACAAGTCCCGATTTAGGATCAATCCAAAGATTTTTATCGGTATAGCGGGTAGACGAAGTGGCAGCCACCATACTACGTGTAACATCCTGCATCGTCAGTCCGAATTGTGCAACCAGATTTCTGTCTACATCTATTTGCAAAGTCGGGTAGTTTAATGATTCAGCTATGCGTACATCCCGCAGATAGGGAATTTCTTTTAGCTTCTCCTCAATTTTTCTGGCATGTTTTTCAGCAACTTTTAACTGGTTGGCACCTACCTTAACTTCAATTGGTGTCATTGCTCCTTGTCCCATAATCTTTTCAGTCAGATCCATAGCTTCAAAATTAATTTTGGCTTCAGGATGGTTCTTCGCAATAACTTTTCTCAGGTTTTCCTTTAATTCCTCTATTGATCCTTTATAAATTTCCTGATCAATAGAAATCTGTAATACGGCTTCATTTGAAGAGCTGGTAAATAAAAAGATAGGGTTAATTGGCGTTGATGCGGGATGCATACCTACATAGGCGGAACTGATAGATAGACCATTTTCTGGCACCTGCCCTTTTACATCTTCTATAATGCTCTTCACCAATGCTTCAGTTTTTTCAATTCTGCTACCTTGAGGAGCGACTATTCTAACTTGAAAATCACCACTATTTGAAACAGGCATAACATCTGTTCCTACTACTCTTAAAACTAATGCAATAATAACACCTGCTAACACTACATAGGAAGCAAATAAGACCAAAGATCTTCCTGACCATTTTCTTAATTGAAATGCATAGCGGGTTCTGAATTTATTAAACAAGCTTTTCTTTCTAGCCCCCTGCTTATCATCCGACTCATGTTTATTCTTCATCATCCAGTTTGCTAAAATTGGCACAAATGTTTGTGATGCCAGAAACGATGCGATCATTGCAAAAGCAACGGCCATAGATAAAGGAAGGAACATATCTTTAGGAATCCCAGTCATAATAAAGGCTGGTGTAAGCACCGTAAGGATACATAGCATGATCAACAGTTTGGGGATAGAGATTTCCAAAAGAGCATCGATAATTGCGCGTTGCTTTTTCTTACCCATCTCCATATGCTGATGTATATTTTCAATGGTTACAGTAGCCTCATCAACCAATATACCAATGGAAAGCGCCAATCCGCTTAAAGTCATCATATTAATTGTATACCCCAGCATATACAGTGCACATACCGCTGATAAAATTGCAATAGGAATGGTCAGCACAACAATAATTGCTCCGCGTGTATCTCCCAGAAACAGCAGGATAACCAAACCAGTAAATACTGCTCCCAGTACACCTTCGTGAACAAGGTTAGTTAATGAGCGTTCGATGTACTTAGATTGGTCAAACTCATAACGGATATTAACATCATCCGGCAGCTGGTCCTTTAGTGTTGGCAATGCTAATTTTAGATTTTCGACTGCATCTAGTGTTGAAGCATCTGCTTTTTTGATGACTGGTAGGTAAACAGATCTTTTTCCATTCACCAATGCATAACCAACAGTTTGATCGGCACCATCTTGTACGCTTGCAACATCACCAACATAAATAGTACGTCCATCAATAGTCTTAACGGGAGTCTTTAGAAATTCTGCGGGGTTCTTTGCAATGGAATTAATTGGTGCCATTAAGTTTTCATCACCAATTCGGATATTACCTGCAGGTGATGGATGACTGTTTTTGGTAATTGCTACAGTGATTTCTTCCGGACTTAATCCATTCGCCTGCATGGCCTGTGGATCAATGTTGACCAGAATCGTACGATTGTTTCCTCCAAAGGGAGCAGGTGCTGTAATCCCAGGTATAGTCACAAACATGGGGCGTATTTTAGTTAATACCAATGTCTGTATATCTGTAATAGAACGTTGTGGACTTTCAAAGACCAATTGTCCTACTGGTAAGGAATTGCCATCAAAACGTACTACCATTGGAGGCACAGCTCCGGGAGGTAAGAACCCCATTGCTCTGTTGACCTGCGTAGATACCTCTCCTGCAGCTTGAGCCATATCTGTTCCCGGATAAAAGGTAAGTTTCATCATGGTCAGCCCTTGAATACTTTTGAAATCGATGTTTTTTACACCTGCCACAAAAAGCAAAACCTTTTGAAATTCATTGGCCATAAAGCCATCCATATATGCAGGAGATAGTCCTCCATAAGGCATAGAAATGTACATTGCCGGAAGTTCTACTTCAGGAAAAATGTCAACTTTTATATTTTTAATGGTATTAAAAGAAAAGACGCCAATGACCATGACAAGCACCATCACCGCAATTGGTTTTCTTAAAGCCAAACGTATAAGATTCATTTGCTAAGATTTAAAGGTTATTAAATAAAAAGTCAAAATTATTTGTGAGCTCAGCTTCATTCGCCAATTGCAACCAGTAGCTGCGAGAGGCTTCGATATGGTTATTTTCTGCTTGTTCTAATAGCATACGTATTTGCAATAATTCTGTTAACGTGATAAGACCACTTTTATACCGCGCCATATACATATCATAAGCATCTAAAACATGTTTTACAGCCTCCGCAGTCTTGGTCAGTTGCTTTTGCTGCTCACTTATTTTACTTTTTGCAGCTTCTAAATTTGCTGCCATCTGCAATTCATATTGGCTTTGCATGAATTTTGCTTTTTCGGCCTTTTTAAACTGCGCATTTGCCTTTAATTTATTACTATATAAGTTGGTCAGATTCCAGGAAAGCCCAAGTCCGACTAAAACATTATTGCTGCTATTTGAAAATCCATCTTTCCAGTCCCCTGAAACAGAACCTGTAGAACCAATCCCTGATCCTCTAAAAGCATAACCACCAAGGATTTTTATAGATGGTAGCGCAGATCTTTTCTGAGCGATTCCATTTAATTCATGATATGATGACTGTTTATCAAATGTCTCAAGAAATGGATGTGAATGATTTATCAAAACAGGATTTGAATTGCTAAACGTAGGTTTGATAAACCCCACTTCTGAATAAGAATAATCCGATGCATCTTGACCATGAAGTTCTTTTAACCGTTGTATAGATGCAATTTTATTCCCTACCAGATTGTCTCTTTCAGCTAAAGCCTGGATATAAGAAGAATAAGCCAACAGACTATCAGCAGCAGGTTTAATCCCAGATCTGGCTAATCCAGCGGCCGACTTCTTAATATCAAAAAGACGAGTGGCATTCTGATCTATCCATTTCAACTTGGCGCTGTTATAAATAACCTGGATATAACGAGTTGAAAGCTCTTTTTTCAAGTTAATCAGATAGGATTCTTTATCTGCAGAACTAAGTGTGGTCAGCATTTCGGCAGCCTTATTTTCGGCCTGCTGTCTTCCAAAAGCAAACAATTCAAATTCCACTGTAGCAGAACCAAAAGTACTTGCCACTGTAGAAGAGCCACTTAATCCTTTGGCTCCATTTACATTAAATAGTCCGGGTTGCTGAAAAAAACTACCAGTACTAGCTTCGTAAGTACCATAGTTATTTTGCATCTGCATTTTGGCTTGCGGTAAGGCATTACTTTTTGTAGCCTTTTCAGAATACTTTGCAGATTCTATGTCTGATTGCTTAGCCATAATTCCGGGGTAGTTTTTCTCTACCAATGACCATAAGTCTCCCAATGTATGTTGCTTTTGCTGCGCGTAAAGAGCTGGCGCAGCTAGTGTCAGCCAAAAGAAAATACTGGCCGACAAGAAAAATCTTATCATGTTTAAAAATTATTTAATACCAAAAAGTATTCGGTATGGTTTATTGAAATAAACTACATAGAGAATTCCACACGCTAAAAAGCTGTGTATAAATACTGGTATTATATGATAAGTTTGCGATACTGAAGAAAGATAGGCAGAGAGCCTGAAATCTGACCGCTATTATAAAGTGGATGCTTATTCTGTTTCTGTAAAAGATGGAAACCAAATAAGAATGAAAAAGTATAAAATGCTAAAATGGCAATTGAAGAACCACTTAACTTAATATCAGGTTTCTGAATATTAAAAGTCTTTGCATCGGCAGCATAAAGACAGTCCGTTGCAGAAGAAGAAATAAAAGATTTACCTTGATTATTTAAGCCGTTTTTCTGAGCAGCGGTTTGCTGAACTCCTAATTGACTTTTGATACTTGACTTGACCGCACAAGAAGATAAAATAACACAAAAGATAGCGATAACACCAATAATTGGTCGCCATTTAATCGTATTAAGATATGTTTTGTTTAACCTCATCTGGTGCAAAACTACTGATTTTATTTGTGTTGGACAAAAGTAACTGCATTCGCTCAACTCATTTAGTAGCCTCGTCCCATGCAGTTCTTGCAAGTTGGGCGATGATCTGATCAATTCTTTGTTCACTTTCTTTGGACATAGATAAAAAAACTGAAACCAACATTTTATTCCCATTCGGAAGGGTGACAATGCCTATGTCATTGGAAGCAGTCATCACCCCTGCTTTATTTATTCCTGAATTTCCTGTTTTATGAGCTACAATGGTACCTACTGGTAATAGTCCTTTAATTTTATTTGGACCTGAAACTGTCCCCTCCATTGTTTTCATCAAAAAATCAGTGGTAGTCTTTTCAAGAACTTGTCCATTACAAAACTTTTCCATAAGTGCATTGGCTGCATTTGGAGTTGTCCAATTTCTAAATTGCATTTTCTCATCCTTGTGCATTTCTTCTTCGGTTCCCACAATTGCACAATCTTTAATTCCTAATTTGCCTATATATTCATGTACAATATTTGTACCTCCAACCAGGCGAAACAATATATCACAACCATTGTTATCACTCTCCGCTACAGTAACACGAATGATTTCGGACAAGGGTAATGTAACATTTCCATTTGGGTATTTATCTCTTAACGGGCTCCATGTATTTGGCAACAAATCACTCTTTTTAATAAGAATCCCCTGCTCTAGTTTAAACCTCCCTTTATCAACCCGATCAAGCACTGCAAGTGCAAGGTGGAACTTGTAC
Source organism: Pedobacter sp. ASV1-7 (assembly GCF_040203335.1). NCBI lineage: Bacteria > Pseudomonadati > Bacteroidota > Sphingobacteriia > Sphingobacteriales > Sphingobacteriaceae > Pedobacter > Pedobacter sp. ASV1-7. The sequence continues at coordinate 568,865 of NZ_JBEHBV010000003.1, forward strand.
ACACTTTGCATAGGATAATGTTTATCTCCATTTACTGAAACAGATCTTCTTTCTCCTAAAAATAATATAGAGACTCCAACATCGGCCTGTTGATCATTAATGATTGTCTTCATTTTATCATGCAATTTATCATGCTTTTCACAACCAATAAATATAAAAATGAAGGTTACAAATGTTAAAACAATGAGATAGATGTTTTTCATAAAACAAATTTAAGGAATTACTCATCTACTACTCTATAGATCAATTTTTAAAAATAAATGATAACATAGTATATATCATAAAATTGTCAATACTCGGGTTTATGGAAAATTAGCCTTTGCAAAAAATTATCTTTGGCCCCATATGTTTATTAAACTGTTTCACTTCTTATCGCTATTCGCGTATTTGAACACCATCACTTATGAAGGTGGAGAAACTTCTGTAAAAAATATATTTGCTGGTGATTCCTTTCTTGAATTTGTACTTGATGATGTCATGAATATCCCAATGGATAATTTAGTAGATGACATCGAAATTCCAAATGAAAGTTACAGGCTTTTCAATTCAATCATTCATATTATGCCAGCTATTTTGCTGGTTCTTTCCTTCTTTCTGGCTAGACAAATCGGAAAGGTAATTGTCATTGAACACCCTTTTTATAAAACAAAAAGCGTCTGCTTACCCAGCTATTACTCTCACTTGTTTAGATTCAAACCTTTCTAGGTTACTCGAATTTATTTGTTTAAGAATTGATTATCAAACTTTAAAACGATAGGCACATCTTTAGATAGTGTCCATACTTTTTTTTGCCCGAAATCAGCATCAAAGGAAGCCATATTGTGGTCCACCCTCTTCTATTGTTTATTCTTAATCAATTACTCCGAATATCTTTTATTAAAATCTTGAATATCCATGGGTGTAAACTGCATCCATTAAAATCAATAAACACAATGAAACTTAATCATTTAGCGTATTTACCATTTTTTGCTGCAATTACAATTGCTGGCTGTACCTCCCAAAGTAAAGAGAAAACTATCGATGAAACCAGATCTGTACCTGTTGCTATGGTCAGCACCTTAGATACTGTAATCCACAAAGAATATATTGCCGATATACAGGCTGTAAAAAATGTGGAGGTAAGATCAAGACTGTCTGGCTTCTTAGAAAAAATATATGTTGAAGAAGGTGCTGAAGTGAAAAAAGGTCAGATACTGTTTAAAATTAATGATGAAGAATATAAGACCGAATTAAGTAAAGCAGAAGCAGCCTTAAATAATGCGATTGCAGATGCCAAGACTGTTGAACTGGAACAGCAAAGAACTAAAATATTGGTTAAAAACAATGTAGTTTCTAAATCTGAATTAGACTTAGGCGCTGCAAAACTTAAAGCCGCAGAATCTCGTATTGCTGAAGCCAGATCTGTAGCGCAGTATGCAAAATCACGCTTAGCACATACCCTAATCAAATCTCCTTTTAGTGGACGGATTGATCGTTTACCTTTAAAAGCTGGTAGTTTACTCGAAGAAGGTTCACTACTAACCTCTGTGTCAGATCTTAGTGCAGTAAATGTTTATTTCGCCATTACAGAAAGAGAATACCTTGCTATTGCAAGTGATTCTGCTTATTCTAAAAGCAAATTCAAAAAGCAAGTTAAACTTACCCTGGCAAATGGTGAAGTATACCCATTTAAAGGTACTGCAAGCTTTGCAGAAAGTGAATTCGCAAGTCAAACTGGCTCATTGTCATTAAAAGCCACTTTCCCAAATCCTAATGGACTACTAAAACATGGTGCATCTGGAAAAATTAGTGTACCTGCAAAAACAGGAAAAATTCTGGTCGTACATCAGAAATCTGTTTTTGAAATACAAGACAGGACCTATGTTTATCTTTTAACTGAAGATAATAAGCTAAAGATGACACCATTTAAAGCAGGACAACGTGTTGGACATTATTACATCGTTGACTCTGGACTGAGCAGCTCCGATAAGATCGTATTTGAGGGTACTCAGAGTTTAAGTGATGGTCTTCAGGTAAAACCTACTGATATCAGCATCAATGCAATGAATACAGTAGCAAAAAATTAATCATTATGTTTGAACAATTTATAAAACGACCAGTATTATCACTGGTCATTTCCCTATTTATAACGCTCCTTGGACTACTGGCTCTTTTTACATTGCCGGTGACCCAATTTCCTGATATTGTTCCACCTTCAGTTGTAGTAACTGCAAATTATACTGGCGCAAATGCAGAAGTAAGTACTGATGCCGTTGCAATTCCTTTGGAAAGAGCTATTAATGGTGTTGCCGGTATGACTTACATGAGTTCGGTATCAACAAACAATGGAACAACGTTAATACAGGTATTCTTTAAAGTAGGTACAGACCCTGATATTGCAGCTGTAAATGTACAGAACAGGGTGACGACTGTATTGGATGAATTGCCGGAAGAGGTAATTAAGGCCGGTGTAACTACAGAAAAAGAGGTGAACAGTATGTTAATGTACCTCAACATCTATAGTGAAGATCAATCGGCTGATGAACGTTTCATTTACAACTTTACAGATATCAATATCCTGAAAGAGCTGAAACGTATTGAAGGCGTAGGCTTTGCCCAGATTATGGGTTTACGGGATTATGCGATGCGTGTCTGGCTCAAACCTGATCGTTTGGCTGCTTATAAAATTTCCAGTGAAGATGTAATCGCAGCTTTAAGAAAACAAAACGTAGAAGCAGCGCCTGGACAAACAGGAATTGGTTCCGATAAATCCATCAACATGCAGCAATATGTTTTGCGCTATCCGGGTAAATTCTCTGATGCTGAAGAATATAAAAATATACCTATAAGGGCCAATTCAGACGGGTCAATTATCAGGATAAAAGATATTGCAGATGTAGAATTCGGTTCACTGGATTACGAAATGGTGTCAAAAACAGATGGCAGACCATCAGCTTCTATCATGATGAAGCAATTGCCAGGTTCAAATGCACAGGAAGTAATTAAAAATGTAAAAGAGCGAATGGCGACTTTACAAAAAAGCTCATTTCCACCTGGCATGAAGTACACAATGGGTTATGACGTATCACGTTTCCTTGATGCATCTATATCTAGTGTATTAATCACTTTGCTAGAAGCATTTATCCTCGTTTTTATTGTTGTATATATCTTTTTACAAGATTTCAGATCAACTTTAATTCCAGCACTTGCTGTACCAGTTTGTTTAATTGGAGCATTGTTCTTTATGCAAATGCTTGGGTTCTCTATTAACCTTCTTACTCTTTTTGCGCTTGTATTAGCTATAGGTATTGTGGTCGACAACGCTATTGTTGTAGTGGAAGCGGTATATGCTAAAATGGAAGAGGAGCACTTACAGCCCATGGAAGCAACGCTTGCTGCTATGAAAGAAGTGGGTAAACCAGTAATTGCCATTACCATGGTTATGTCCGCCGTTTTTATTCCCGTGGCCTTCCTTTCAGGACCTGTTGGTATTTTCTACAGACAGTTTTCTCTGACTCTTGCTTCAGCAATTATCATCTCCGGAATAAATGCCTTAACACTTACGCCTGCCCTTTGTGCTATCATACTTCGCTCTCCTCATGATAAACCTGCATCAAAGGGAATCGTTTCTCGTTTCTTCGGAAGATTCAATAAGGGTTATAACAAAATGGCCAATGGATACAAAGGTTTACTGAGTCGCATTGCTGGTCGTAGAATTCTAACTTTTGGATTATTAATTGCATTCTTTATCACTACCTGGGGAATGAGTAGTATTCTTCCATCTGGATTTATCCCGACAGAAGATCAGGGAATGATCTATGTGAATGTAACTACCCCACCAGGTGCTACGGTAGATCGAACTGAAGTTGTACTGAATGAAATTGATGAAATAAGCAGAAAGATGTCTTCCGTAGAAACAGTATCTACGCTTGCAGGATATAGCCTTGTAAATGAGGTTTCAGGTGCTTCTTATGGAATGGGAATGATCAACCTCGTTGCCTGGGACAACCGGAAAGAATCTGTTACAGATGTGATTAACACTTTAAAAAAGGCTACTGCACATATCATGGATGCCGAAATAGAGTTTTTCCCACCTCCAACTGTTCCTGGGTTTGGTAACTCTGCTGGATTTGAATTGCGTGTACTGGATAAAACAGGTAATGATGATTTAAACAAAACTTCAGAAGTATTGACAAAATTCATCAAAGATTTAAAAGCGACACCAGAAATAGAGAATGTGTTTACTACATTCGACGTAAGCTTCCCGCAATATTTGCTCAAAGTAGATTACGATCTAGCTGCTAAAAAAGGAGTCAGCGTCGAAAATGCGATGAATACCTTACAAACCTTAATGGGTAGTTTTTATGCAACCAACTTTATTCGTTACGGACAAATGTATAAAGTCATGGTACAAGCAGGACCAGGCTATCGCGAAAAACCGGAAGATGTACTTAATCTTTTCATCAAGAATGATAAAGATGAAATGTTACCCTTTTCATCATTTATTACTATGGAAAGGGTTTATGGTCCGGAACAGATTACCAGATATAATATGTTCTCGTCTGCCATGTTAAACGGTGATGCAACACCAGGTTTTAGTAGTGGTCAAGCGATTGAAGCTGTCGAAAAAGCAGCTAAAAACCTTCCCCCAGGATATGAAATTGAGTGGTCTGGTATGACGCGTGAACAAATCCTTTCAGGAAATCAAGCTGTGTATATCTTCGCTTTATGTTTACTATTCGTTTACCTGATTCTGGCCGCACAGTATGAAAGTTTTCTTTTACCCCTACCCGTACTCCTTTCTTTACCAGCGGGCATATTTGGTGCGTTCTTATTCTTATGGGCCTTCGGACTCGAAAACAATATTTATGCACAAGTAGCATTGGTCATGCTTATTGGCTTACTCGGAAAGAATGCGATCCTTATTGTTGAATATGCCTTAATTAAACAAAAAGAAGGTATGGGCTTTTTACAAGCTGCAATAGAGGGATCAGTAGCTCGTCTGCGTCCAATATTAATGACATCCTTTGCCTTTGCAGCAGGTTTGATTCCTTTAATGATTGCTAGTGGTGCAGGTGCATTAGGAAACAGATCAATAGGTACAGCTGCTGTTGGTGGCATGATTATCGGCACAATAGTAGGGCTTCTTGTTATTCCAGGGCTTTATGTATTATTCTCTTCGCTAATGAAAAAGAAAACTGTTCAGGCCGCAAAAATGATAGTGGCTATTGTCTCATTATCTATTCTTAGTAGTTGCGGCATGAATAAAGAAACAGCGGAACACATACATCGTTCTGCGCCAAATTCTTACGATAAAAGTACAGATAGCATCACCATAGCTAATACACCTTGGAAAGATTTTTTTAAGGATGAGGCTTTGATCGCTTTGATTGATACCGCACTTATAAACAATACCGATATCAAACAGGCCCTGCATCACATAGAGATTGCTAAAGCCAATTTACGAATGCGAAAAGGTATGACCCTACCTAATTTAGATCTTGCTGTTGAAGCTGGATTACATAGGTATGGCTTTTATACTGCTGATGGAATAGGAAACTACGACTCTAATTTTTCAGAAAACTTAAAAGATGATGAACGTGTTCCAAATCCCCTTCCTGATTATTTTATAGGATTAAGAACTTCCTGGGAAATAGATCTCTGGGGCAAACTCAAAAACAAAAAGCAGGCTGCTTTAAATAGATTTCTGGCATCATATGAGGGACAAAAGCTTGTTCAGACAGAATTGATCAGCAATGTTGCCAGTGCCTATTTTGAATTACTAAGTTGGAATGAGGAGCTAAGCATATTAAACAGGAATATAGTTCTTCAACAACGGGGTTTAAAGCTTATTGAAATTCAAAAAGAAGCTGGGGTAGCCACTGAATTAGGTGTCCAACAATTTAGAGCCGTTGTAGCAAATTCAAATGCAAGAGTTCAGGAAGTAAAGCAGCAAATTATGCTAATGCAAAATCACCTGAACTTTTTAACAGGCAAATTTGATGCAGACATACAGCTAAAGGAAAATAGCTTTGAACAGTTTATTGCTGTGGAACCAATTAACAGTGGCATTCCTTTACAAATGATTGCGTTAAGACCTGATATCAGAGAAGCAGGATTAGCATTGATCGCTTCGCAAAAAGATCTGAAAGCTGCAAATGCGGCATTTCTACCTGCAATCGTGCTAGCTCCACAAATTGGATTCCAATCGTTCGACTTCAGTAAGCTCTTTCAGTCCAAAACTGCATTAGCTTATGGTTTGGTTGGTGGAATAACTGCCCCAATCTTTAACCAAAACCGCTTGCGTGCTGAGTACCAAACTTACGCGGCAAGCTATGGTATCGCCTTTCAGAATTATGAAAAGATCGTACTTAAAGCTTATAATGAAGTACAAGACGCTTTAAAAGCACATAGTTTTATCAATCAAAAAAGAGTATATATCTCTGATGAAGTAAAGGCGTTAAATTTAGCTGTTAAAGCGGCAAATGACCTTTTTCTAGCAGGTAGAGTAACCTACCTGGATATCATTACTACACAAAGAAATGTACTGGATGCAGAGCTTAATGAAGTGCAAGCTAAAAAACAACAGGCATTGAATAAAATATCCTTATACAAAGCACTTGGTGGCGGTTGGAAATAATCAGCACTCGCTTTATTCTAAAAATCCCCAAAAGCCAAGTGCTTTTGGGGATTTTCTATTATTTTTTTGTGACCATATTACGGAAGTTTATAACACTTGCTGCAACATCTGCACTATTACTTTTCCAATTGTATTCGTATTCAGCAGAAATTCCGCCTTTAAAGTTTTGCCGCTTTAGTTCAGCTATCACACCTGGAATATTGCAAACACCTTCTCCCCAGTGAACATCATGTCCCTTTTTACCCGTTTCATGTAGATCCTTCATATGTGAATGCAATACATGTCCCTCAAGTTTCTTTAAGCAAGCTACAGGATCTAGGCCCGAACGTACCCAATGTCCAATATCTGCACAAGCACCAATTCTTTTACTTTGCCCTTTAATCGCATTCAATATAATGTCTGGATTCCAATAGTGTGAAGGATTTGGATGATTATGAATCGCTACATTAATTTCATACTTATCAGCCAACTTAGATAGTAGAGGAATAGACTTTTCATCAGGTTCTGATGTGATTGTATGAATTCCCATTGCTTTACAAAATTCAAATAGCTTTACCCACTCTGCCTCATTATTTCCCTTAGTTACACCAAAAGCTATTACTTTAACATTAGCTGCTTTCAGTTTAGCCAAGATTGCTTTTCTAGTTGCTTCACTCATATTCGGATCCATCTTACCTTCAATACCTCCACCTATTACCTGCCCTGGAAATGCTTCAACATATCTAAGATTACAACTGTCAATCTTTTTAACAGCTTCAAAGAAGGTAAATAATCTAAATGTATAGGCTTGGGAACCCAGCTCCCAGCCAAGTTTTTGTTCTGGGTTTACATTAGATTTTGCAGTGCTGGTGGTTCTGGTTTTACAAGCTGTAATAGCCAATAACATAACTAGGCCCATCAATAAGCCCGATTTAATTCTAAAAAAATTCATATGTGTGGTTTGTTTTATTCTGATGATAATTTCACAAAATTTAAATTGGCAAAGTACTAAGGTATAAAACTTAATCAATTCTGCTGATTTATTATATCAGCTTTAATAAAAAACCACCATAAAGCATAAAGGGGGCAGATCATATTGATTTGTCCCCTTTATGCTACCGTATATAAATGCTTAAATTATTAACGTGGTTTATAAGTAGCTGCCAATTTTAATGCCTCGTAAGCATTCGCAATACCACCACTAACACACAACTCTTTAAAAGCGACTCTTTCTGTTTCCCCTCGTTTATTCTCCCGCCTAACCTTTTGCTGAACTTTCACTGCAGACTTCATAATAATTTCTCTAATATCCTTCGCTTTAAATTCCGGATAATAACTTAAAATCAACGCTGCCAGCCCTGAAACAACAGGAGCTGCCATACTTGTACCATCAAACTCCTCATACTTTGAGTCTGGAACAGTAGAATTGATCATAAATCCAGGTGCAAATACATCAACCGTATATTTTCCATAATTAGAAAAAGATGCTTTTAAACTCGCATCATTCTTATAAGCGCTTGCTCCTACTTCTATCCAATTAGTTGCATGTGGTAATTTAAACTTAAGTGTATCAATACCAATTTTAAGATCCTTAATTGGAATATTTCTCCCCATTCCATTTCCCTGCGCTTGAGTTTGATTAAGCAATGGTAACAGGGCATCCTGAACTTTTCTTTTATTAGCTTTCTTATATGCTGTTGCTTCCGGGCTTACATAATATTTATTGGGAAAATTCTCCTCTACATCGTTATCCTGATTATCATTACCTGCTGCATGCACCAATAACACTCCTTTTTGTTCAGCATACTTTACTGCTGAATCCACTACTACTTTATCCCAATTGAAGCCCTTTCCGAAGCTCATATTAATCACTCTTGCTCCATTATCAACTGCATATCTGATTCCATTAGCGACATCTTTATCTCGCTCATCACCTTCAGGAACAACTCTTATTCCCATAATACGAACATTATTGGCAACACCATTTATCCCAATGTTATTATTCCTATTTGCACCTATAATTCCAGATACATGAGAACCATGATCCGCATTCGGTCCAGCTACATCATTATTTCCATAGAAACGTTCATAAGAATTGCTATAATCATCTCCAACAAGTTCAGCCCGCTGATCATATTTCACATTTAGATTGTAGCGCAACATAATATCATATTGCTTATAGGCATCTTTCATTTCTTTATGGAACTTCTCCATAGAGCCACTTTCTTTCACACCGCGTCTAATGATCTTCTTACATTGTTCCTCTTCTTCTCCATCCGCCTTATACTTTTCCATATCCTCTAATGATGGAATAGGCTTATTATGAACTTTTCCCACAGAATCGAGCATTCTATTAATAATGGAAAGTACAGCAAAAGTCTGATGAGCATTGTCATATTTAATACCAAATTCTGCATTTGCTCTATTGTAAATAGCAAACTCTTCCTTTTCTGTACTATCTAATACTGTAGATTTAATTGTCGAACGATACTTGGGCATATATTTCCTAATGATTCTGATCAATTCAAGATTATCATAAGCAAGATTACCCTTTTTAGACCCTATAAAATTCCATCCATGAATATCATCTATATAACCATTCCCATCATCATCTATTCCATTATTAGGGATTTCTTTTGTATTAGTCCAAAGTACATCCTTTAGATCCTCATGAGTAGTCTGAACTCCACCATCAATTACAGCAACAATGATACTTTCTTTAGGTTTTTTATCCTTTAGTAACTCTTTGTATGCCTTCTCCGTACTTATTCCAAAATAACCATCCTGGATCAAATCAAGATTATACCAGTTTGCGGGTAGTTTAACATTCTTATCTTGAGAAAATGCAGTTGCATTCAGGAACAGGAAACTTACAAAATATAATATATACCTTAATTTCATAGATTTTAACTTTGTCAATTTACGTAATTGCAATAATACGGTTTTATTAATATCAGCAAGTCAGATTTAGCATTTTTTAACATAGCGGAACTAGGAGAGAAGCTACCTAAAACTATAGTAACCTTAGCAGGAAGCTTCTGGAAAGGTCAGCAAGCTTAGTTTATAAATAAGGGGGTAGGCTTATGTTGATATCAGTCATTTGGAATTGTCATTAACAAGAAAAGCCTTTCAGTAAACTGAAAGGCTTTCTTTAAGATTTGGCACCGACCTACTCTCCCACGTGTTACCGCAGTACCATCGGCTCTGGTGGGCTTAACTTCTCTGTTCGGAATGGGAAGAGGTGGACACCACCGATATAGGCACCTAAATATTTTTAAATATTTAGTGATATATCTCATAATATCCTTGCGGTATATTATGGCTATTGTTACTAAACAAGTGACATATTATTGAAAGAAGTTAAGTTAGGAAGAACAAACAACAGTTTACTGCTCTTGAAAGCTTCGGATGATTAGTATTACTCGACTTTGATGTCACCATCTTTACATCTGTAACCTATCAACGTAGTAGTCTGCTACGGTCCTATATGGAATTCTCATCTCGTGGCTAGTTTCGCACTTAGATGCTTTCAGCGCTTATCTATTCCCAGCGTAGCTACTCTGCAATGCCCCTGGCGGAACAACAGATTCACTAGAGGCTAGTCCAACCCGGTCCTCTCGTACTAAGGTCAGCCCCACTCAAAATTCCTACGCCCACAACAGATAGGGACCGAACTGTCTCGCGACGTTCTGAACCCAGCTCGCGTGCCACTTTAATCGGCGAACAGCCGAACCCTTGGGACCTTCTCCAGCCCCAGGATGTGACGAGCCGACATCGAGGTGCCAAACCTCCCCGTCGATATGAGCTCTTGGGGGAGATCAGCCTGTTATCCCCAGCGTACCTTTTATCCTTTGAGCGATGGCCCTTCCATGCAGAACCACCGGATCACTATATCCGTCTTTCGACCCTGCTCGGCTTGTTTGCCTCACAGTCAAGCAAGCTTATGCTATTGCACTCCTCATACGGTTACCAAGCGTATTGAGCTTACCTTTGAAAGCCTCCGTTACCTTTTTGGAGGCGACCACCCCAGTCAAACTACCCATCAAACAATGTCCTTCACTAAGTGAAGTTAGACATCGAATACAGAAAGGGTGGTATTTCAACGTTGACTCCATGACGCCTAGCGACGCCACTTCACAGTCTCCCACCTATCCTACACATCCTGCATCCAATGTCAATGTTAAATTGTAGTGAAGGTGCATGGGGTCTTTCCGTCCCGTTGCGGGTACCCGGCGTCTTCACCGGGACCACAATTTCACCGAGCTCATGGCTGAGACAGCGCCCAGATCGTTACACCATTCGTGCAGGTCGGAACTTACCCGACAAGGAATTTCGCTACCTTAGGACCGTTATAGTTACGGCCGCCGTTTACTGGGGCTTCGATTCAATGCTTCTCCGTGAGGATGACATCCCCTCTTAACCTTCCAGCACCGGGCAGGTGTCAGGCCTTATACTTCATCTTTCGATTTTGCAAAGCCATGTGTTTTTGTTAAACAGTCGCCTGGGCCATTTCACTGCGGCTGATATTGCTACCAGCGCCCCTTCTCCCGAAGTTACAGGGCCATTTTGCCGAGTTCCTTAGCCATGAATCACTCGAGCGCCTTAGAATTCTCTTCCCGGATACCTGTGTCGGTTTGCGGTACGGGTTTTTATAACCTGAAGCTTAGCGGTTTTTCTTGGAAGTCTGATTACCTGCACTATCCACGCCCCCGAAGGTTTGCGGTACTATCGGCCTTCAGCAAGACCGGCGGATTTGCCTACCAGTCCTATACCTACAGCCTTCAACGATCTATTCCGTCAGATCGCGGCAGTGTCACTACTCCGTCCCCACATCGCAGTTATAAAAAGTACGGGAATATTAACCCGTTGTCCATCGAATATCCCTTTCGGGTTCTCCTTAGGCCCCGACTAACCCTGATCCGATTAGCGTTGATCAGGAAACCTTATCCTTTCGGCGGGCAGGTTTCTCGCCTGCCTTATCGTTACTTATGCCTACATTTGCTTTTCCAGAAGCTCCAGCAAAACTTACGTCATACCTTCGCTGCCGCTGGAATGCTCCCCTACCGTAATATTTACACATTACCCATAGCTTCGGTGTACAATTTTATGCCCGTTTATTATCCATGCCCGATCGCTCGACTAGTGAGCTGTTACGCACTCTTTAAATGAATGGCTGCTTCCAAGCCAACATCCTAGCTGTCTATGCAATCGGACCTCGTTAGTTCAACTTAACTGTAACTTGGGGACCTTAGCTGATGGTCTGGGTTCTTTCCCTCTCGGCGCGTGACCTTAGCACCCCGCGCCTCACTGCCGTGTATATTAAATAGCATTCGGAGTTTGTCTGGATTTGGTAGGATTTGACTCCCCCGCACCCAATCAGTAGCTCTACCTCTATTTAACTTCACCACGACGCTGTTCCTAAAAACATTTCGGGGAGTACGAGCTATTTCCCAGTTTGATTAGCCTTTCACCCCTACCCACAGATCATCCGGAAACTTTTCAACGTTTATCGGTTCGGTCCTCCAGTACGTGTTACCGCACCTTCAACCTGTCCATGGGTAGATCACAAGGTTTCGCGTCTACCTCCCCTGACTATACGCCCTATTCAGACTCGCTTTCGCTTCGGATCCGTGTCTGAAACACTTAACCTTGCCAGAGAAGAGTAACTCGTAGGCTCATTATGCAAAAGGCACGCCGTCACGCCACCTGGACGCTCCGACCGCTTGTAAGCACACAGTTTCAGGTTCTATTTCACTCCCCTGTTCGGGGTTCTTTTCACCTTTCCCTCACGGTACTGGTTCACTATCGGTCTCTCAGGAGTATTTAGCCTTACCGGATGGTGCCGGCAGATTCCTACAAGGCGTCTCCGACCTCGCAGTACTCAGGATACTACTAGACTAATGGTACTTACGTGTACGAGGCTATCACTCTTTATCGCCAGGCTTCCCATCCTGTTCCACTTCATTGCATTATAATCTTATCGTAGTCCTACAACCCCACATTTGCCGTAACAAATATGGTTTGGGCTCTTTCCCGTTCGCTCGCCACTACTTAGGAAATCATTATTATTTTCTCTTCCTCTGCTTACTTAGATGTTTCAGTTCGGCAGGTTTGCGTACATTGTACGACTAGTCTTCAACTAGCCAGGTTTCCCCATTCAGAAATCTTCGGATCAATTCATATTTGCTAATCCCCGAAGCTTATCGCAGCTTATCACGTCTTTCATCGCCTCTGAGAGCCAAGGCATCCCCTGTGTGCTCTTAATTACTTTCTTCTCTCCATACCCTTTTGCGCATATGGAAATGCTTTTTTGATTGTTGTTAAATCGTCAGTCAGTTTGTAGTAATTGCTTACTGCATTCTTTCCTTCGACCAAACAACGTCTCTATTGTTGTTTGCTCTTCTTTTTTAACTTCTTCCAATATGTCAAAGAACTGTTCTATCCCGGAGTACATTCCTATACAGGTTTGTTCCCTATTTCTGTGCCTTTTGTATTAAGCACCGGTGATGGTGGAGAATAACGGAGTCGAACCGTTGACCTCCTGCGTGCAAGGCAGGCGCTCTAGCCAGCTGAGCTAATCCCCCTTAAGATTATACCTTAATGTAGTCCCGAGCAGATTTGAACTGCTGACCCCTACATTATCAGTGTAGTGCTCTAACCAACTGAGCTACGGGACTAAAT
>NZ_JBEHBV010000004.1:0-507766 GCF_040203335.1 Pedobacter sp. ASV1-7
ATTTAGTCCCGTAGCTCAGTTGGTTAGAGCACTACACTGATAATGTAGGGGTCAGCAGTTCAAATCTGCTCGGGACTACATTAAGGTATAATCTTAAGGGGGATTAGCTCAGCTGGCTAGAGCGCCTGCCTTGCACGCAGGAGGTCAACGGTTCGACTCCGTTATTCTCCACCATCACCGGTGCTTAATACAAAAGGCACAGAAATAGGGAACAAACCTGTATAGGAATGTACTCCGGGATAGAACAGTTCTTTGACATATTGGAAGAAGTTAAAAAAGAAGAGCAAACAACAATAGAGACGTTGTTTGGTCGAAGGAAAGAATGCAGTAAGCAATTACTACAAACTGACTGACGATTTAACAACAATCAAAAAAGCATTTCCATATGCGCAAAAGGGTATGGAGAGAAGAAAGTAATTAAGAGCACACAGGGGATGCCTTGGCTCTCAGAGGCGATGAAAGACGTGATAAGCTGCGATAAGCTTCGGGGATTAGCAAATATGAATTGATCCGAAGATTTCTGAATGGGGAAACCTGGCTAGTTGAAGACTAGTCGTACAATGTACGCAAACCTGCCGAACTGAAACATCTAAGTAAGCAGAGGAAGAGAAAATAATAATGATTTCCTAAGTAGTGGCGAGCGAACGGGAAAGAGCCCAAACCATATTTGTTACGGCAAATGTGGGGTTGTAGGACTACGATAAGATTATAATGCAATGAAGTGGAACAGGATGGGAAGCCTGGCGATAAAGAGTGATAGCCTCGTACACGTAAGTACCATTAGTCTAGTAGTATCCTGAGTACTGCGAGGTCGGAGACGCCTTGTAGGAATCTGCCGGCACCATCCGGTAAGGCTAAATACTCCTGAGAGACCGATAGTGAACCAGTACCGTGAGGGAAAGGTGAAAAGAACCCCGAACAGGGGAGTGAAATAGAACCTGAAACTGTGTGCTTACAAGCGGTCGGAGCGTCCAGGTGGCGTGACGGCGTGCCTTTTGCATAATGAGCCTACGAGTTACTCTTCTCTGGCAAGGTTAAGTGTTTCAGACACGGATCCGAAGCGAAAGCGAGTCTGAATAGGGCGTATAGTCAGGGGAGGTAGACGCGAAACCTTGTGATCTACCCATGGACAGGTTGAAGGTGCGGTAACACGTACTGGAGGACCGAACCGATAAACGTTGAAAAGTTTCCGGATGATCTGTGGGTAGGGGTGAAAGGCTAATCAAACTGGGAAATAGCTCGTACTCCCCGAAATGTTTTTAGGAACAGCGTCGTGGTGAAGTTAAATAGAGGTAGAGCTACTGATTGGGTGCGGGGGAGTCAAATCCTACCAAATCCAGACAAACTCCGAATGCTATTTAATATACACGGCAGTGAGGCGCGGGGTGCTAAGGTCACGCGCCGAGAGGGAAAGAACCCAGACCATCAGCTAAGGTCCCCAAGTTACAGTTAAGTTGAACTAACGAGGTCCGATTGCATAGACAGCTAGGATGTTGGCTTGGAAGCAGCCATTCATTTAAAGAGTGCGTAACAGCTCACTAGTCGAGCGATCGGGCATGGATAATAAACGGGCATAAAATTGTACACCGAAGCTATGGGTAATGTGTAAATATTACGGTAGGGGAGCATTCCAGCGGCAGCGAAGGTATGACGTAAGTTTTGCTGGAGCTTCTGGAAAAGCAAATGTAGGCATAAGTAACGATAAGGCAGGCGAGAAACCTGCCCGCCGAAAGGATAAGGTTTCCTGATCAACGCTAATCGGATCAGGGTTAGTCGGGGCCTAAGGAGAACCCGAAAGGGATATTCGATGGACAACGGGTTAATATTCCCGTACTTTTTATAACTGCGATGTGGGGACGGAGTAGTGACACTGCCGCGATCTGACGGAATAGATCGTTGAAGGCTGTAGGTATAGGACTGGTAGGCAAATCCGCCGGTCTTGCTGAAGGCCGATAGTACCGCAAACCTTCGGGGGCGTGGATAGTGCAGGTAATCAGACTTCCAAGAAAAACCGCTAAGCTTCAGGTTATAAAAACCCGTACCGCAAACCGACACAGGTATCCGGGAAGAGAATTCTAAGGCGCTCGAGTGATTCATGGCTAAGGAACTCGGCAAAATGGCCCTGTAACTTCGGGAGAAGGGGCGCTGGTAGCAATATCAGCCGCAGTGAAATGGCCCAGGCGACTGTTTAACAAAAACACATGGCTTTGCAAAATCGAAAGATGAAGTATAAGGCCTGACACCTGCCCGGTGCTGGAAGGTTAAGAGGGGATGTCATCCTCACGGAGAAGCATTGAATCGAAGCCCCAGTAAACGGCGGCCGTAACTATAACGGTCCTAAGGTAGCGAAATTCCTTGTCGGGTAAGTTCCGACCTGCACGAATGGTGTAACGATCTGGGCGCTGTCTCAGCCATGAGCTCGGTGAAATTGTGGTCCCGGTGAAGACGCCGGGTACCCGCAACGGGACGGAAAGACCCCATGCACCTTCACTACAATTTAACATTGACATTGGATGCAGGATGTGTAGGATAGGTGGGAGACTGTGAAGTGGCGTCGCTAGGCGTCATGGAGTCAACGTTGAAATACCACCCTTTCTGTATTCGATGTCTAACTTCACTTAGTGAAGGACATTGTTTGATGGGTAGTTTGACTGGGGTGGTCGCCTCCAAAAAGGTAACGGAGGCTTTCAAAGGTAAGCTCAATACGCTTGGTAACCGTATGAGGAGTGCAATAGCATAAGCTTGCTTGACTGTGAGGCAAACAAGCCGAGCAGGGTCGAAAGACGGATATAGTGATCCGGTGGTTCTGCATGGAAGGGCCATCGCTCAAAGGATAAAAGGTACGCTGGGGATAACAGGCTGATCTCCCCCAAGAGCTCATATCGACGGGGAGGTTTGGCACCTCGATGTCGGCTCGTCACATCCTGGGGCTGGAGAAGGTCCCAAGGGTTCGGCTGTTCGCCGATTAAAGTGGCACGCGAGCTGGGTTCAGAACGTCGCGAGACAGTTCGGTCCCTATCTGTTGTGGGCGTAGGAATTTTGAGTGGGGCTGACCTTAGTACGAGAGGACCGGGTTGGACTAGCCTCTAGTGAATCTGTTGTTCCGCCAGGGGCATTGCAGAGTAGCTACGCTGGGAATAGATAAGCGCTGAAAGCATCTAAGTGCGAAACTAGCCACGAGATGAGAATTCCATATAGGACCGTAGCAGACTACTACGTTGATAGGTTACAGATGTAAAGATGGTGACATCAAAGTCGAGTAATACTAATCATCCGAAGCTTTCAAGAGCAGTAAACTGTTGTTTGTTCTTCCTAACTTAACTTCTTTCAATAATATGTCACTTGTTTAGTAACAATAGCCATAATATACCGCAAGGATATTATGAGATATATCACTAAATATTTAAAAATATTTAGGTGCCTATATCGGTGGTGTCCACCTCTTCCCATTCCGAACAGAGAAGTTAAGCCCACCAGAGCCGATGGTACTGCGGTAACACGTGGGAGAGTAGGTCGGTGCCAAATCTTAAAGAAAGCCTTTCAGTTTACTGAAAGGCTTTTCTTGTTAATGGCAATTTTTAATCGCATGATTTTTTTAAGTTTTTTTCATGATATCAACACCTTCATTTTTGTTGACTACTTTGATTATCGAGTATGGGTTTAAAGACATTTTTTCTGTTCTCTTAAACTAAGCTGTTTCGATCTGTCATATCCAAACCAATTCTTTGACTTATTTTTTGTAATTATATAGTACTAAATTGTGAATTAGTGATACTCATCACAGATTTTGTGCATTTTTTGGTTATCTTTGATACAAAATTAAATTATAAAATAATGAGTTTTTTCGCAGAGAAAAGAGGGGAAGTGATGGTACACATTGAAGGTTATATGCTGGAAATGATGGATACATACTTAAAACCGATTGATACAAATTGGCAGCCATCTGATTTTTTGCCTGATTCGACTAGCGATACATTTTTCCAGGATATAAAAGCACTACGTGAGAAAGCAAATGATCTTTCTTATGATCTAGTAGCTGTTTTAATTGGAGATACAATCACCGAAGAAGCCTTGCCAACGTATGAATCATGGTTAGCCATGGTAGAAGGTGTAAGCCGTAGGGAAGATGGTGGATGGATGAGATGGAATCGTCACTGGACTGCAGAAGAGAATAGACATGGTGATTTATTAAACAAATACCTTTACCTTTCTGGTAGAGTTGATATGCGTCAAATGGAAATTTCTACGCAATATTTAATTGCTGATGGATTTGATATAGGTACTGGTCATGATCCTTATAGAAATTTTATTTATACTAGTTTCCAGGAATTGGCAACTAATATATCGCATAGACGAGTAGCATCATTAGCTAAAAAAGATGGTGATACATTATTGTCTAAAATGTGTGGTGTGATAGCTTCTGATGAAGCGCGTCATGCAAAAGCTTATAAGGATTTTATGACTCAGATTTTTAAAGTAGATCCGAATGAAGCTATGGTTGCTTTTGAAGATATGATGCGTCAGAAGATTGTTATGCCTGCTCATTTTCTTCGTGAAATGGGAATGAAAATAGGTCAAACTTTTGGACATTTTACTGATGCTGCACAACGACTAGGTGTTTACACTGCTATTGACTATGTAGAGATTATGCAGCAGTTGATTGAAGAGTGGAAATTGGATAGTATGAGAGATTTAAATGATGCTGGTGAAAAAGCACGTGATTACATCATGGCACTTCCAGCACGTTTGTTACGTGTTGCTGAACGTATGAAAGCACCAACTATGGATTATAAGTTTAGCTGGATACATGCTTAACAAAATATAGATATAAAAAGAAAGCCCGGATATTTACATCCGGGCTTTCTTTTTATTGTAGTATTCCTTTACATATTCCTGCGGTATTGTCCACCTACCTCATATAAGGCATTGGAGATTTGTCCTAAAGAACATATTTTACATACCTCCATAAGCTGCTCAAAGATATTATCTCCGGCAATAGCTGATTTTTGTAAGTTCTTTAGGGCAGTTTCAGATTTGTCTGCATTTCTATCCTGGAATAGTTTTAATGCTGTTATCTGGTATTCTTTTTCTTCTTCGGTTGCACGGATTACTTCTCCCGGAACTATTGTCGGTGAGCCATTTTTATTCAGGAATGTATTTACGCCAACTATTGGATATTGGCCAGTGTGTTTTAAAGTTTCGTAATAAAGACTTTCTTCCTGGATTTTACCACGTTGATACATAGTTTCCATTGCACCCAGAACACCACCTCTGTCATTTATTCGCTTAAATTCAAGCAATACAGCTTCTTCTACAAGATCTGTAAGGTCTTCGATGATAAAAGCACCTTGCAATGGGTTTTCGTTCTTAGCAAGCCCTAATTCACGATTTATGATGAGTTGTATAGCCATAGCTCTACGTACAGATTCTTCGGTAGGTGTAGTAATGGCTTCATCATAAGCATTGGTATGAAGTGAATTACAATTGTCGTATATTGCATATAAAGCCTGTAATGTAGTACGTATATCATTAAAGTCAATTTCCTGAGCATGTAATGAACGTCCGGAAGTTTGGATATGATATTTTAGTTTCTGAGATCTGTCGTTCCCTTTATACTTGTTTTTAATCGCTTTAGCCCATATACGACGCGCTACCCGGCCAATTACTGAATACTCTGGATCTATGCCATTAGAGAAGAAAAAAGATAGGTTAGGAGCAAAATCATCAATGTTCATCCCCCTGCTTAAATAATATTCAACAAAGGTGAAACCATTACTTAAGGTAAAAGCAAGTTGAGATATAGGATTTGCACCTGCTTCTGCAATATGATATCCAGAGATGGATACAGAATAGAAGTTGCGAACTTTTTGTTTAATGAAATAGCTTTGAATATCGCCCATCATCCTCAGTGCAAATTCTGTGGAAAATATGCATGTGTTTTGAGCCTGATCTTCTTTTAATATATCAGCCTGTACCGTTCCACGAACTGTGCTGATGGCATATGCTGCAATTTTCGAATATACATCAGGAGGCAATACCTGGTCACCAGTAATACCCAATAGCATTAGACCTAATCCGTTATTACCTTCTGGTAAATTGCCATTATAGGTAGGTCTTTTCTGACCTTTTGCCTTATAAATCTTGTTTATTTTTTCATCTACCTCTTTTTCAAGCCCATTTTCTATAATATATTTTTCACATTGCTGATCTATAGCAGCATTCATGAAAAAGCCCAATAGCATAGGAGCTGGACCATTTATGGTCATGGAAACAGATGTTGATGCTGCACAAAGATCAAAACCTGAGTATAGCTTTTTAGCATCATCAATCGTAGCGATACTTACACCAGAGTTACCTATTTTTCCATAGATATCTGGTCTGATGTGAGGATCTTCACCATAAAGCGTAACTGAGTCGAATGCGGTAGATAAACGGTGTGCTGGCTGACCTAAGGACACATAATGAAATCTCTTGTTGGTTCTTTCAGGACCTCCTTCTCCAGCAAACATTCTTGTAGGATCTTCACCATCACGTTTTAATGGGAATACACCAGCTGCATATGGAAATTCTCCGGGAACATTTTCAGTTAAAAGCCAGCGTAAGATATCTCCCCAATCTTCATAACGGGGAAGCGATACTTTAGGTATCTGTAATTTAGATAATGATTCATAAAATAAAGGTTGTTTGATTTCTTTATCACGCACTTTATAAATGAAATGTTCTTGTTTGTATTTGATTTTAGTTTCAGGCCATTGTCTAAGTAAGCGTTTACAATCACCGTCCAATTGTTCTTCAATGTGATTGTAAATATCCTCAAGAGGTTTGGTGAGTGTATTTCCCACTTGCAAATCTTTAGTCGCTTTCTCGTCTCTTGATAAATCAATAATCCCTTGAAGCTGGTAAAGTTTGCGGGCAATACTACTTTGTTTTTCGACCCATTCGTTATATGTCTGACTAGATTCTGCAATTTCTGCGAGGTATCTGATCCTGTCAGGTGGAATAATATAGATTTTCTCTGACTGCTCTGTAGTGAGTTCCATTTGCGCATCGAACTTAACACCTGTTTTTTCTTCGATCTTATCCATTAATGCGCTGAAAAGATTATTCATGCCAGGATCATTGAACTGCGAAGCCATAGTACCAAATACAGGAATGTTTTCGTCTTTGGCATCAAATAAATTGTGGTTGCGTTTATATTGCTTACGCACATCTCTTAACGCATCTAAAGCACCTCTTTTATCGAATTTGTTGATGGCTACCAGATCGGCAAAATCCAGCATATCTATTTTTTCCAATTGTGTAGCTGCACCGAATTCTGGAGTCATAACATATAGAGAAACATCACAGTGTTCTGTGATTTCAGTATCAGATTGTCCAATTCCTGATGTTTCTACAATGATGAGGTCATATCCGGCCGCTTTACAGATATCAATGCTTTCCTGTACGTTTTTAGACAAAGCAAGATTGGCCTGTCTTGTGGCCAGTGATCTCATGTACACCCTATTGTTGTTAATCGCGTTCATGCGAATACGATCCCCTAATAATGCCCCTCCAGTTTTACGTTTGGATGGGTCTACAGATATAATCGCAAGCGTTTTATCTTTAACTTCTATTAAAAAGCGTCTGACCAATTCATCTACAAGAGATGATTTACCAGACCCACCAGTTCCGGTAATACCTAAAACAGGTGCCTGATTGCTTAATGTTAGTTCTTTTAATTTATCAACAAACTGTTGTGCAGCTTCTGGGTCATTTTCTGCTACTGTAATGGCCGAAGCAATGCTTTTAATATTTTTTTCTGGTATTGATTTCAGTTCCCCATTAAGAGATTTAACCGTAATATAGTCAGTTTGCTCCAGCATATTATTAATCATACCTTGCAAACCCATTTTTCGACCATCATCTGGAGAATATATTCTTGTAATACCATAATCGTGTAGTTCAGCGATTTCTGAAGGAAGTATTACACCACCACCGCCACCAAATATTTTGATATGTGTAGCGCCGCGTTCCTTTAACAAGTCGTACATATACTTAAAATATTCGATGTGCCCACCTTGATAGGATGTCATTGCTATGCCCTGTACATCTTCCTGAATTGCACAGTTTACAACCTCATCAACCGATCTGTTATGCCCTAAGTGTATCACTTCGGCTCCCGATGATTGAAGGATACGGCGCATAATGTTTATTGTTGCATCATGCCCATCAAAAAGTGCAGCAGCTGTAACAAAACGGATTTTATGTTTGGGTTTATAGATTTGAATTTGCTCCATAGTAGGTTTTATAATCGGTATACAAAGGTAACAAAAACTGAGAGGAGGGAGGTAAAAATGGGCTTTACAATTACAAGCACTATAAAACAAAAAGCTGCTCTGGTTTTTGTTTCAGAACAGCCTTTGTATAGGGTTAAACTATTATTTTACTGATGTGTAAGTTCTGTAATGGGTTCGCCAATACAGCCGCTCGGCATTTGTATGTGTAACATAGCTGCTAGTGTTGCTGCTATATCGGTCATGTAATGTTGCTTATTTGTTTTTCCAGGTTTAACATTCCAGCCCATAAACACGCATGGAATATGTGAATCATACGGTGCCCAAGCACCATGAGTAGTTCCAGTTTTGCCTCCACTATAATAGTTGGATTTCAAAATATAATAAACATCACCACTTCTTCCCTGGTAATATCCATAAGTCAGTGATTTCTTAATCTGTTCAGGTAAAGTTGTTGTAGCTAGTTTACTTAAATCTACTGCATCAAAAACCTCATCCTGTTCTCTTAAAAGGTCTATAGCTAATGCTTTTATTGCATCAAAATCAGCTTTAGCTGCTTTTATAGCATTGCGATCAAAATATAGCTGACCATTACCAGAAGATTCAACTGCTTTTTTGATATTAAATTCTTTCTCAATTGCTGTATTTATACGTTTAATTACCGGGCCTTCACTAAATGGACCTCCAGGTAATTTGTTTTCCGTCATGAAACCAGCGACATGAGCTGCACCATGATCAGCAGAAAGGAAAAACAAGTAATTGCCTTTACCGAATTTACTGTCCAGATAATTAAAAAAACTTTCCAGCTCTTTGTCCAGTCTAAGGTAAGTATCTTCTGCCTCAACAGAGTTTGGACCATATTGATGCCCCACATAGTCTGTTGATGAGCAGCTTACTGCTAAAAAGTCAGTTGCATTACCTTGCCCCATTTTTTCTGCTGAAATAGCTAGCTTGGCCAGATCAAGAGTCATTGTATTTCCGTGAGGAGTACTTTTAATGATTTCATAGTTTTTACCTGCATAAAGTTTTAAAGGATGGGGAAAAGTTGGCGTCTCTTCTCCTCTTGTTTTCCTTTCGTAAGGCTTATTATCGGCTGTACTTTGTGTATAACTATCAATAGGATATAGGGTATTCCAGTTTTGTGCATAAAACTTGTCGGCAGGTTTTTGTTTGTTATAATCCTGAAGCCATGCAGGTAGTTCTTTCATATAATATGTACTGGAAATCCAGTCTCCAGTTTGTCCATCAAACCAATAAGCGGCATTAGCTGAATGTCCTGCAGGTAAAATAGATCCGCGATCTTTAAGAGAAACGCCTATTACTTTACTTTTAAAATTCGTAGCTAAGCGAAGCTGATCTGTAATGGTTGTGGTCAGCATGTTTTTTGGGGACATTACACCTGCTCTTGTACTGCTCCCAACTGATGTAACGGTGGAATCTTCAGCACAATACATATTTCTTTTTAATTTCCTGTCATACCATTCGTTTGCTATTATTCCGTTGATGCCAGGTGTTGCGCCAGTATAAATACTAGAGTGCCCACATGCTGTGATAGTTGGTGTATAAGGGATTAAGGTATTCTCAGCAGAAAAGCCCTCATTGACTAATCTTTTAAAACCTCCAGTCGAATATCTATCTGCATATCTATAAAGATAATCCCATCTCATTTGATCTATGATCAATCCTACTACAATTTTTGGTCTTTTTACTCCCTCAGAGGATACTTTTGCTTTAGTTGTTTTTTGTTGCGCAACAGATACCTGGCCGACCAGGATTAGTGCGGCAAATACTAAATAAATTTTTCTCATTGTGTGTTGTTCTGTGTTTAGATAAGCTAATTTATTGTTTTTTATAAGCTTATGAAACTTTCAGCTTTATTTTTTGTAAGAAAATTTAAGAAACTATAAGTAACGTTTGTTATCTTTTAGCTACTATAAAGCTTCAGCAACTACAAATGTGCTTCCCCCAATAAAGATCAGGTCATCTTTTGTCGCATTTTCTTTTGCTGCCTGAATAGCCAGACCAACTGAGTCGAAAAACTGTCCATTTAAACGATGTTCTTTGGCTTTTTGTGCTAACTCTGATGCTGGTAAGGCTCTTTCTAATTGCGGCTGGCAAAAGTAGTAAGTTGCATTTTTTGGCAGAAGTGCGAGGACGCCACTTATATCTTTATCTTTTACCATTCCAATAACCAAATGAAGTTGATTATGCTCGGTTTTGTGGATGTTTTGCATTACCTCTGTGATGCCGGAAATATTGTGCCCGGTGTCACAAATGATAAGCGGCTGTTCGCTTAATTTTTGCCACCTGCCTTGTAAACCTGTTAGTACTTTAACATTTTTTAAGGCGGCATAGATATGGTCATCAGATATTGAATAGCCTTTACTTTGTAAAAGGAATACAGACTCTAATACCGTAAGTACATTCTTTAACTGATAAAAGCCATTGAGATCAAGTTCAAGGTTATTATAAAGTATAGTTGGCCCTTTATATATAGAAGTGTTCAGATATTCTTTATTTCTTATGGAATGATCGGTATGTAATTTCTGGTCAGCAAAAGTAATCTGGCTATTTTTCTCTTTGGCTTTTTCAATGAAAATAGCTGCAACTTCCTCTTGTTTTTCGCCAATTACAACAGGTATTCCGGATTTAATAATTCCTGCTTTCTCCGTAGCAATCTCAGCAAGTGTATCTCCTAATATATTGGTATGATCCAAACTGATATTGGTAATTACAGATAACTCAGGAATAATGATGTTAGTAGAATCGAGTCGACCACCTAAACCAACTTCTATAATAGCAATGTCCACTTTTTCTTCGGCAAAGAAAGAAAAAGCCATGGCAACAGTAGCTTCAAAGAAAGATGGACTAACTTCTTCAATGATTGTTCGCTGTTGATTTATAAAATCAGTAACGAAGGTTTTGGAGATCATTTCTCCGTTTATACGGATACGTTCTCTAAAATCTTTAAGGTGAGGAGAAGTATATAGGCCTGTTTTATATCCCGCTTCCTGAAAAATGGCGGCCAGCATATGAGATGTTGATCCTTTGCCATTTGTACCACCAACATGGATAGATTTAAATTTGTTCTGCGGATTTCCAAGGTTTTCGCACAAGGCGATTGTATTGTGCAGATCTTTTTTAAAAGCAACAGCGCCAATGCGTGTAAACATTGGCAGCTTGCTGTATAAGTAATCTATGGATTCGTTGTAATTCAATTATTTCACTTTAAAGTTGAAAACCACTACACCTATCTGAACATCAGGGGCCGATTCCGATTGTGTTAATCTGGCTCCCATTACAGCATCTTTACATTTTTGCCATAATTCGCGGTCACTTAATGTAGTCCCTTTTACACCTGGAGTGGCATCAATAACAATACCGTTTTTATTAATCTTTATTCTTACTGCTATTCTACCTCTTTGTTGGCCATCGTCTTGTGGGATAACTAAGTTCGTAAACTTCCTTAAAGCGATTGGTGTTTCTCCAAAACCAGAACCACCTTCACCATAATTATTAGCAAGTGGATCTCCGTTAACGCTTCCCTGATTACCCGGTGTTGTACCTGTGCCATCACCACCACCAGTACCTTTATTTGCCTTACCTTTATATAAAGCATTTTGGTTGATAGCCGGTTTGGCTGGCTTGGTTTCTGTTGCTGTGGCAACAGGAGTAGATGTGCTTTTTGTAGATTTTGTTTTGACACTTACGGCATCTTCGGTGCTTTGTGTTACAATTTCCTTATCACTGCTTTGCGCTGTAGATGTTTGTGGAGTAGGTTCTTCTACCACAACTTTATCCGGAGCTTGTTTGTTCGCATTTGGATCAGCTGAAGGTTCCTCGATACTGGTATAATCAGTTCCCATACCTTCAACAGAAGTTCCATAGTTAACCACCATACCACCCATACCAGCTTCAACTTCTGGTTTAAAAGTACCGATAGCAATGAAAAAACTAAGAGCCAGCAACGCGGCCATAATTCCGGTTGATATGGCTAAGGCCTTTGGATAATTATTTTCTTCTTTTGGATAGGTCATTATTTCTTAGGTTCTACAGCTAGTACAACTTTCAGTTTTAATTTATTTGCTACATCAAATACCTGCATGGTGTTTTCAATAGAAACACCTCTTGCTACATAAAGTACGATAGTCAGATCTGGAGATGCTTTCTGGTAACTTTCCACTGTTGCTTGCATCTGATCAAGTGTAACCTTTTGTTTATCTACAAAATAATTTAATTTCTCATCTATAGATACTGTAACGGTTTTTTGTGCTGAAGATTGCTGTCCTGACTCAGATCTGGGTAGTAACAATTTCACTACTTGTGGGTTAACTACGGCAGAAGCCAACAGGAAAAACAGCAGCAGAAAGAACATGATGTCATTCAGGGCAGAGGTATGAACCTCTACTGTTCCTTTTTTTCTTTTGCGTAGATTCATTATTTACCCGGCTCCTCTAATAAATCAATAAATTCAATTGAATCAGTTTCCATTCTTAAAATGATACGCTCTACCATCATATTAAGGATATGGTACAATACATAAGCAATGATACCTATGATTAGTCCGGTTGCAGAAGTGATCATTTTGGTATATAGACCACCTGATATTGTTCCGATTTCGATAGCTCCTTTAATAGAAACATCGTGAAAAATAGCAATAACTCCAATAATCGTTCCTACGAAACCAAGCATTGGTGCGATACCCGCGATGATACCAAGTATGCCAATGTTTTTTTCAAGCTTAGATACTTCTAGTTTACCATTATTTTCAATTGCAGCTTCAATATCTTTAATTGGACGACCAATACGTTTCAGCCCTTTTTCCAACATTCTGGCTAAAGGGGAGTTGTTATTTCTGCATAGTGCAATAGCATTTTCTAATCTTCCTTCATGTATATATTGTTTGATCTGAAGCATCAGGTTAGATTCAGTTTTTGAAACTTTTCTGATAGTCAGGTATCTTTCTACAAAAATTACAAGTCCAAGGAAAGCTAAAAATGCAAGTGGAAGCATAACCCAGCCTCCTTTTAATAACAGGTCTATAAAATGTAATTCAGGAGGGGCTGTTGTAACACCTGGATTTAAGGCATTGGCGGTATCAGTAAGCTGGGTAATGGTATCAGTGGCACTTTGAATTAATGCGATCATAATTATTTAGGATTGTTTGTGTGTCTAACTTTTATTACATAAATGCCCGGAATTCTAGTTGTTTTCTTCAGGACCTCAAGTTCTTTTTTTGCTGCTTCCTCATTTGTAAAAGAGCCGATCGTTATTTTAACTCTTCTACCTGGCATATCAGCAACCTTTGCAGGAATACCTCTGGCTTTCATATCAGCAAGGAATTTATCTCCTTCCTTTTGATCGCGTAGGGAAGCTGCTATAATTTCGTAAGTGAATGTTGGTTCAGTAGTCACTACTGTCGCAGGTTTAACATTAGCCATTGAATCTCTTGCAGAATCAGCAGCAAGAATAGCTTTTTCATTACTTATTCTTAGACTATCTGCTTGTGCTATAGAATCTAATCTGGCTTGTTCAACATTTTCAATAACTGGTTTGCTATCAGGAACAATAACAGGCTGCTGTGTTGCTGTTGATTTCTTAAATAGACTATCAAAAATATCTGGTTTCGCCAAATATAAAACTGCAGCAAGTACAGCCAGGATAACTAATGCCAAAATTACTTTTAAATAAGAGGGCATTCCTGTTTTTTCTGAACTGGTATAATCAAGTGAAAAATGAACTTCCTCTGGCTTGTCAATGTCTTCAACAGGTTGTGCAATTGGAGACTCAATAACATCTTCGACAATATTCTCTGTTTTTTCTACAACAGGAAGCGATGGTGCTGTTGTTATAGGAGGAAGTCCTACTTCAGTTATTTCTTCATATACAGGCTGTTCATCATTTGCATTAAGATCTTCCGTCCCATCACTTAAATCTGCATTGTTGTTCTCAAGTTCAAGTTGTTCTTCTGTTACATGCGAGCCTTCTTCTATCGGAACTTCCACCGTTTCTGGCGTCTCTGTTCTTTCTGGTACCTCTTCAACCACCTCCAATTCCTCAGACTTAACCACTTCTGCTTCTTCCTGCACAGGTTCTTCAAGAACTTTCACCTTATCGGTATCAGGCTCGGCCTTTAATTGAGGCAGACCATAAAAATCAAAGCCCAGGTTACTATCTTGTTTTGGTATAAAAGTAAGACTACCTGAAGCAGTAGAGAATGTCCCCAGATCACCAAAATCAGATTCCTGATGACCTGAAAGTTCATCAAGAATATTTTGAGAAAACTGCTCTACAAAGTATGTAGAAGCATCAATTGAAATATTTTTATTCTTACTGATGAATTCGCTTAATAAGCTCTGCTCCTTTAAATCTGAAGTAAAGCTTAAAATATAACTTGGAGGCAAAAAAGAATGCGTATTAATATCATATCGCCCCGGAGATTTCTTTTTATAAATAGTACCCAATCCGGGAATTCCCACTTCTTTATGGGTTTTTATAAGTGTAGTCAGGTATGATAAGATATCCATTCTGGTAAAAATAAATTTTAATTCCGTACCAAGCAATTATTAATTGAAAAGCATTAGAATGAGTAAGCTACTCCTCCAAAAACATTTGTTCCAATTGCGTCATAGTATAAATATTTGCTGTATTTTTTACCCAGCAAGTTATTAGCTCTAATAAAGGCTGAAAACTTATTATTGATTTTATAACTTGCACCAGCACCAAGATCTACAAAACCTTTAACAGTAACTACCTGTTCATTTGCTAAATCAGGTAAAAGATAAGGATTAGCTGGTGCAGCAGTATAAATCTTAGCCTTGCTGTCGTCTTGAATAGCTACTGCAGCATTTAAAGTAATTTGTTTGGTTATAGCATACATAAAATCAGAGCTGACACGTAGTTTTGGTTTAAACCAGCTTTGCGTTTCAGCTGCAGGTTTATAGTCCTCAATGTTCAGCTTACCTGTCCACTTCAATGCGTCACTAACCTGTACAGAAATTTCACCTTCTAAACCGGTTAATTTCATAGTACCAAAATCGTAAATCACATCAAATTTGTTAAAATCAACAAAGTTGTTTACAAATAATGGCATGTTTTCAATTTGTTTGTGATAAAATCTTGCTTTATAGCCAAAACCAGGTCCACCAGTGCCTTTAATACCACCACTGATGCTTAGTTTCTCAATAGCATTCTGGATGTCAATATTGCTGTTTAAGAATTGATTTTCATCTGTCAGTAACTTTAATGAGTTACGGTTTACATCACCTTTAACTTCTCCAAAAATCTGCAGGTAATCAGGTATTAATGTAAAGTCAGCAGTTACAGCAGGGAAAATCCTGCTCGATGAGAATGCCCCAAACTCCTGAACAAAGTTTATTCCTGCATTAATTTTAATGCCATTTGTTTGTAGTCTGATATAAGGATTCAGTTTAAAAAGATTATTGCCGAAGCTAGTCAGTTCATCTTTGGTCTTTCCAAATTCAACCGAGCCCGCCAGTCCCAGATTTAAACTACTGATACGTTTATTAAGATAGGCATTTAGTACTATTGAACTCTCTTTTGCCTTATACTGATCATTCCAGAGATAACCATTCAATTTAGCTGCATAACTTAATGCATCCGGATCTTCTGTGAATTTATTTACAATCTCACCCTCAGCCTCAATAAAGCTCAATGCTTGTCGTGCCGGATCTGTATTAAATGTAGGCCTGGTTTTATCTATCCCATAGAAGTAAAAACCTTGTCTTTGAAAGTTTAATTTTCCCGAAAGGGTTACCTGGTCGCCTATACTTCTACCAAAAGCACTCAGTTGCTGTTGATTATAGTTTTGTTTATTCAGGCTTCCTGATTGACCGAAATGCTTAAAAAAGGCTCCTGCTTGTAAAGCTTCATCTCTGCCAATATTAACATATGCTTCCGCTAAAATTGTACTTGCAGAACCCAAAGCACCTTTAACATAATTGTTAACCAACTCTTCTTCTTTTTGAGCAGCCAGTTGCTGTGCCTTTAATTTATTGATATCTGAGTTAAGCTCAAGTTTTCTATCTGTCAGTTTATAATTGAATTTTGCTTTGTATGTTTTTACATCATTCAAATCCGGACTTCTCCTAAGCTTTACTGCTTCTGCCAAAACAGGTTTGTAAGGTCTTACTACTTCAATCTCTTCTGTAACCGCTTTTTCTTCTGCTTTTTTCTCTGTTGTTTTCTGATCTTGCGCAAAGGTACTTAGTGTCCCTGCTGCAATAAAAAATAGGGTTGTATATAATAATCTGGTCGATCTCATTTCACGGTCTTATTTAATTTTTTCCAATTTAGCTTTAGCAGTAGGGACAATATCATCCTTGCCTTCATAGTTATCTATAATACTTAATAGCGTGCTCTTAGCCTGTAAATTGTCTTTCAAAGCAACGTAATTATCGGCCAGTAATATAAATGCTTTAGCTACCCAATAATCATAAGATGGCATATTGTTGATCAGGTCAAAACAAGTTTTTGTTGATGTTTTATACTCATGTTGTCCATATTGGATCAAAGCAATATTATATTTTGCCTCTGCAGCAGCTAGTGTTTTAGTTTTACTAACTACACTGTTAAACGCTTTTAAAGCTTGAGGAGTATCTTCTTTTGCCAGGTAAGCCTTTCCAGCATACAGATCTGAGCTATTTTTCTCTTCTTCTGAAGCTTTATCAGATTCTTTGATCAATTGCACATATTTTAAAACATCATCTGGCATATTCAATTCACTATATGCTTTCAAAAGGTTGTTTAGTGCATAGGTGTAGTGTACTTTATAATCTGCTGTCGTTTCCAGGCGTTTTAGGTATACAATTGCTTCGTTATACTTTTTCTGATCCAGGAATAATTTGGAGATGCTTACCAATGAGCGTTCAGTATAGTCACTTGTCCAATCGTTAAGGATGTATTCATAATCAGCAACAGCTTCATCTGGTCGACCAAGTTTTACCAATGATTCAGCTCTGATAAACTTTGCTTCTTTATCATGGATAGCTTTAGGGAATTTATCAAAATAAGCATTTACAGCTTCAAACGCTCCCTTAGCATCACCTTTCAGGTAAAGATTATTAGCACCCTGGAAAATAATATTGTCTTGTTCTGCAGCAGAATAATTACCAAGTGGAGTAGTAGTGGCGTAATTGATAAACCCTTGCGAATCACCTCTGTCGACATAAATGTTTTTGATAGATTCTAATGCTTGTTTTGCTTCTTCAGTACTCGCATATTCCCTGATCACTTTTTTAAATGATTCTAGTGCAGCATCATCCTGATCCTGGTTGTATTGTACCAAACCTATAGTAACAAGTGCACGTGGTACATAGCTACTATTAGGATACTGGCTTACCAAACTAATCAAGTCTGATTTCGATTGATCAAGTTCTCCTTTGTTGAAATAAGTATAAGCCCTTTCAAAACCAGCATCATCTGCATAATTGGACGTTGGGAATTGTTTAAGCAGACTTTCCATGGTAGCGATTTTTGCATCATTCTGATTTTCCAATCCCTGAATCATACCACGTTGGAACAATGCATAGTCCTCACCTGTTGACCTATTGCCTATAATCTTATTATAATTTGCAAGTGCATTACCATAGCTTTTATTAACGAAATAGGAATCAGCTAATCTAATGGTTGCATCGTTTATGGTTTTCTGATCTTTATCATTACCCCTTAAAAAGCGTTCAAAATAATTAGCAGCTTTACTATACCGCTCATCTTCAAATGCGGAATATGCAAGGGCATAATTAGCAAAGTTATATACACCCGTTTTACTTGCGCCTGGCATATCAAGGAAAGTTTCAAAATGCTTTACTGCCTCACCAAATTTTCTAAGCTCATAACTTGCTTCTGCTTTCCAATAGGTGTTTAAAGCAAGGATTTCTTCATCCTGAGGGAATTTTTCAGATCTCAGGAACATGGATAACGCATTTGGAAATGCTCTTTCATTATAGAATTCCAAGCCTCTGAAATAAGTTACTTTCTGATAGGCCTCTTTAGCTTCTTCAGATTTGTTCTGTATAGGTTCTAAAATGTCAATTGCCGCCTGATAGTTTTTACTGGTTAACAGGATTTCACCAAGGAGTGTTTTAGCTTCGTTCACTTTACGTGATGATGGAAACTGCTTTAAGAAATTTTGTGTAGCTTCAAGTGCCTGTTGATTAAACTCAAGTTCGTAACTTAATCGTGCATAGTTAATCCAGGCTTCTTCTTGTACTGTTTTGTCGAAGTCAAGTCTGGATGCTCTGAAAAATGCGCTTCTTGCTTTCTCTTTATTTTTTAATTGAAGGAAAGAACGTCCAAGGGTATACATACCACTTTGCAGATAAACATCATCGGTATCCAGTTTTTCAAGTATACTAACAGACTCACTGTATTTTTTTAATTCAAATAATGAATATCCATATTGGTAAATAAACAAATTGTTTTTATTGTTTGATTTATCCTTTGCATAAAAATCCCTGAAATACTTTTCAGCATTTATATAATCAGATTTTGCAAAATATGAAGCTGCAATAAGACTAAGCATTTCTGCTTCATATTGCTGTTTTGATGTTTTTAAGATTGGAATAGCATAGTTAAGGACATCATCGTAACGCTCATCCAGGTAATACATTGAAGTAATGTAGTATGGATAACTGGCTTCGTAAGTAGGAGAACCTTTTAGTTTTTCGAAGTTGTTCAGTGCTGTTTTATATTCCTTGTTCAGGTAATTGATATAGGCAAAATAGTAAATTGCACTTTCCTGAAATGGAGACTTTTCTTTCTTTACGGTTTCAAATAAAGGTTCAGCTTTTTCAATATCCCCAAGATCAAAATAAGCATATCCCTGTTTAAATTGGTACTCTAAACGTTGTTTTCCGGAAAGGGTAGAGGGGTCTGTTTTTTCAAACCATTCCAATGCTTTCTTGTAGTTTTTTTGATCAAAATAAGATTTACCTACATGGAAGTAAGCAAGTTTTGTATTTGGATTTAAAGGGTAATCTTTGATAAAGTTTTGAAACAGGCTTTCTGCGTCTCTATTGCCCAATTCCAAGGCACATACAGCAGCATAGAACTTAGCATTTTCCTTAAGCATAGATAGTTCTGCATTGCTCTCAGATTGTGTGCCTGGTTTTTGTCTCAACTGCTCAACCAGTCTGAATTGTTGTGCTGCTGCAACATATTTCTCATTATCCAGTAGTTCCAAACCGGTTTGGTAATTCTTGTTCAGGTTAACTAGTACACTTGTTTGGGCATGTGCAGCTGTAAAGCCACCTGCTAACAGTAGCGGAATAAAAAGGTGTTTTTTTGACATCTGATTTCAAATATGGTTGGTACTAATATAAATATAGTATTGGGTCTTATTAACATAAGAAATTAACATGTGTTGATAACACAGGTTTAACGGATATAAAAGAAAGTTCGTATTGATCCTTAAAAAATATTTATAGACATATTAAGGGTCGACCGGTTTGCAGTTCTTAATCGTTTTGTGAAGCCAGTAAGTATAATACTGCCATACGTACAGCTACACCATTTTCTACCTGGTCAAGAATGATAGATTGTTTACTATCGGCCACATCACTTGTAATCTCTACTCCACGGTTTATTGGGCCAGGGTGCATGACAATGATTTCCTTATTGAGGTTGTCTAAAATCTGTTTATTCAACCCGTACATCATAGCATATTCTCTTAAAGAAGGGAAATATTTAATGTCCTGACGTTCCATTTGTATGCGTAGCATATTAGCTACATCACACCAGTTCAATGCTTTGATTAGATTGTGTTCTACTTTTACTCCTAAGCTTTCAATATGTTTAGGAATTAAGGTTGTTGGGCCGCATACCATCACTTCAGCACCAAGTTTTTGCAAACAAAGGATATTAGAAATAGCAACTCTTGAATGTAGAATGTCACCCACAATTACAACCTTTTTGCCTGCTACATCGCCAAGCTTTTCACGGATAGAAAAAGCGTCTAGTAATGCTTGTGTAGGGTGTTCATGGGCCCCATCTCCTGCATTTACAATTTGGGCTTTAATGTGTTTACTTAAAAATTGTCCGGCACCAGCATATGGATGACGCATAACCACCATGTCTACTTTCATAGCCAGGATATTGTTTACGGTATCGATTAGTGTTTCGCCCTTACTT
This sequence comes from Pedobacter sp. ASV1-7, assembly GCF_040203335.1. NCBI lineage: Bacteria > Pseudomonadati > Bacteroidota > Sphingobacteriia > Sphingobacteriales > Sphingobacteriaceae > Pedobacter > Pedobacter sp. ASV1-7. The sequence goes on from NZ_JBEHBV010000004.1 coordinate 20,424, forward strand.
ACAGATGAAGATGATGCTGCAAAATTAATTATATCTGCAGAAAGTCGTTTCTCCGCCAGTTCAAAAGATAGTTTAGTACGGGTTGAATTTTCGAAAAATATATTGGCAATGGTGATGTCTCTTAATGATGGGACCTTTTTTATAGGTCTGTTAATTACATCTTTAAAATTATCTGCAGTTTCGAAGATAAGTTCGATATCATTCCGGTTAATATCTTTGATGCCTAAAAGATGTCGGGTTGATAATGTTTCTACTGCCATATTATTTATTGCTTTCTGATATTAAGATAACTTTGTCTTCTCCTTCTGTCTCTTTCCAGCTTACCCTCACTTGTTGAGAATCTAGTGTGTCAACTTGTTGCCCGATATAATCTGGTTCAATAGGTACATGTCTTGAAAAACGCCTGTCAATAAGTACCATTAGTTCTACTTTTGCAGGTCTGCCATAAGCCTGTAATGCATCTAGTGCCGCTCGGATTGTCCGACCAGTCCATAGTACATCATCAATTAAGATTACGTTTTTACCCTCAATAATAAAATCTATGGTGTTGCTGTTTGCTGATACGATGCCATCTTTCCGTCTGAAATCATCTCTGAAAAATGTAATATCTAAATTACCTTTTTGTATAGTGCTGTTGTTCAAGACTTGAGAAAGCTCATGTTTTACACGATCGGCAAAATAACTGCCACGTGGCTGTATACCAATTAAAACAGCATTAGAAAAATCGTTGTGATTCTCAATTAATTGTTGACAAAGTCGCTTAATTGTGATCTGGAATTTTTGACCGTCTAGCAGTGTTCGTTTTTGCATGGACTAAAAGATTATGCAAATATAGCCAAAATTTGTAACCCTAAATACATAAAAACGCTTTTAAATTTAAAAGCTGTAAAATGTATATGTAGTGCCTTGTGCTTAAATGCTTTATATTTAAATGAGATTATGAATATTAATTAGGGGTATAAATTGTTCAGGTAGCGTTTACTATAATTAATTCCCATTAGATCGTGACGCTTAAATTGGGTCTTTAGCCTTTTCTGAAAATCTGTATAGTTGCGTTTTTCTTTAGGGCTCCAAAGTACTTCACTGAGCGCGTCCAAACGAGGAAACAGCATATATTCTACTTTTGCTGGATTGGCAATGTATTCAGTCCATAAATTGGCTTGTCCGCCCCAAATGTATTTTGCTTCATTTGCAGTTAATATAGTAGGAACAGGATCATAATCATAAACATTTTTTAGTGGTAGATACTTAGCGGCTGTAAGTGAATCATCTTTTAAAAACTGGCTATGGTTAAAATACATCGTGTTTTCCGGTGTCATAATTACCTTGTGTTTCTGTTTTGCAGCGGCTATTCCTCCTTTTTCGCCTCTCCAACTCATTACTATCGCATTCGGTGCGAGACCGCCATCCAAAATCTCATCCCATCCAATAATGGTTTTACCTTTACTGTTCACAAATTTTTCAATCCGGTGTATAAAGTAGCTCTGCAGTGCACTTTCATCTTTCAGCTTGTTATCTTTCATGAATTTTTGTGAAACGGTTGATTGCTTCCACCAAAGTTTGGAAGCTTCGTCTCCACCAATATGAATGTAAGGAGAGGGAAAGAGTGCGATCATCTCTGTCAGTACGTCTTCCAGAAATTTGAAAGTAGGTTCAGTAGGCTGAAATACATTGTTAAGTCTGTTGAAAATTCCCCAGGTCTGTGCAACCTCATATTTTTTTGTAGGTTCAGTCCCAAACTCAGGATAAGCAGCTAGCACTGCCATACTATGCGCAGGTACTTCAATCTCAGGAATGATATTAATGTAGCGGTCTGCCGCATATTTAATAACTTCTTTTACTTCTTCCTGAGTGTAATAGCCACCATATCTTAAGCCGTCGTTCCCGGTTCCCGGATACAATCCTATAATTGTACCGTTTCTCCATGCACTGATGGCTGTAAGTTTTGGATGCTTTTTAATCTCAATTCTCCAGCCCTGATCATCTGTAAGGTGCCAGTGAAAGTTGTTGAGTTTATGTAGCGCCAGGTAATCAATGTATTTTTTTATAAATGTTATATCAAAGAAGTGTCTGCTTACATCCAGATGCATACCACGATAGGCAAATCGAGGGTAATCTATGATGTCGACGGAAGGAATCATAATTACCGAGGATGCAATAGGTGGATTTACAGGTAAAAGTTGTATAATGGTTTGTACTGCATAAAATATACCTTGTGGAGAGGCAGCTCCTGCATTGAGTTGATTCTTCAATACAGAAACAAAATATTTATCTGTATTTGTATATAGTTTTTGATTAACAACCAGGTTGATTGAGTTGCTACTTTTTACATAGTCCAGATTGCTGACTATTTTAAGGTTTAGTTTATAATATTTAAGAATATAGTCGGCAAGGAAAGTCGCAGATGGCTTTAACGTATTGTTTGAAATCAAGATAACTGTTTGTTTATCGATTTTAAATTTATCTTGAGGATATGTTCCAGCTCTTAGTTCCACTGGTTGTGGAATGATGGCAGGTAATTGAGCACTTACAATATTCGTAAATAGTATAATAAGTACAGATAGCAACAATGATTTCTTCATGATGCAAATTAATGAAAAAGAGGGGCAAAAAAAAAGCATCCCCTAACAGGGATGCTTTTAATATATAAGTATTAAAGATTACTCGCCTTTTTTAGCTTTGTTTTCTTCACCTTCCATTTGTTGTTTTAATTGTGCAAGCACACCTAAATCACCTAATGTAGATTTTTCAACTGAATCTTTAACTTTTTTCACTGCACTGCTAGAAGCTTTAGCTTCTTTTTTCTTAGCGTTACGCTCTTCTGCAACAGCTTCAGCTTTAGCCTCTTCCCAGATACGGGCGTGAGAAACAACGATACGTTTAGCATCTTTGTTAAACTCAATGATTTTGAAGTCATTAGTTTCTTCTGCTTTGATAGCACTACCATCTTCTTTAGCCATGTGTTTAGTAGGTACGAAACCTTCCACACCGTAAGGTAAAGCAATAACAGCACCTTTATCAGTTACTTTAACAACAGTTCCCTGGTGGATTGAATCTAAAGTGAAGATAGTTTCAAAAGTATCCCAAGGGTTTTCTTCTAATTGTTTGTGACCTAAGCTTAATTTGCGGCTTTCAACGTCTAATTCTAAAACAACTACGTCTAATGTATCACCAACTTTAGTGAATTCGTTAGGGTGGTTAACTTTTTTAGACCATGAAAGATCGGAGATATGGATTAATCCGTCGATACCTTCTTCGATTTCTACAAATACTCCGAAGTTAGTCATGTTTTTAACTACAGCAGTATGTTTGCTTCCGATAGGATATCTTTCAGCAACATTTTGCCAAGGATCTTGAGTTAATTGTTTGATACCTAGGCTCATTTTGCGATCGTCTCTGTCCAAAGTTAAAACTTCAGCTTCGATTTCGTCACCAACTTTCAAGAACTCTTGTGGGCTGCGTAAGTTTTGTGACCACGACATTTCTGAAACGTGGATTAAACCTTCAACGCCTGGAATGATTTCTAAGAAAGCACCGTAATCAGCTACAGTAACAATTTTACCTTTAACTTTAGAACCAACAGCTAAATTAGCATCTAAAGATTCCCAAGGGTGTGGAGTCAATTGTTTTAAACCTAAAGCAATACGTTTTTTCTCGTCATCAAAGTCAAGAACTACAACATTGATTTTCTCATCTAAGCTCAATACTTCTTTCGGATGCTCTATGCGGCCCCAAGAAATATCAGTAATGTGAAGTAATCCGTCTACGCCACCTAAATCGATGAATACACCGAAGTCTGTGATGTTTTTAACAGTACCTTCCAATACCTGACCTTTTTCAAGTTTAGATACGATTTCAACTTTTTGGCTTTCTAAGTCATCCTCGATAAGGATTTTATGAGATACAACTACGTTTTTAAATTCGTGGTTAATCTTAACAACTTTGAATTCCATTGTTTTGCCCACGTATACATCGTAATCGCGGATAGGTTTGATGTCAATTTGAGAACCAGGTAAGAAAGCTTCAACACCCATGATGTCAACGATAAGACCACCTTTAGTACGGCTTTTAACAAATCCGTTGATGATTCTGTCATTGTCAAGAGCCTCATTAATAGACTCCCATGATCTTTGGGTTTTAGCTCTTTTACGAGATAAAATTAACTGGCCGTTAGCATCTTCAGGGGCTTCCACGAAAACGTCAACTTTGTCGCCAACTTTCAAGTCAGGTGTATCACGGAACTCTGAAGTAGAAACTAAACCGTCAGACTTAAATCCTACGTTTAATACTACGTCTTTGTTGTTGATTGACACAACAGTACCACTGATGATTTCACCTTGGTTGATTTGATTGAAAGTATCGGTATACATTTCTTCAAACTTCTTACGGTCTGCATCACTGTAATTTCCGAATGCTTTGTCGTCTGCATCCCAGTCAAAATCTTGATCTGGAGTTGCTAATGATGATTTGATCTGTTCGATCGACACTGAATCAGCTTCTGACTCAATGGTTTCTTTCTCAGCCAGACGAGCGTCTGCGCCTTGTAATTCGGCTGTTTTAGCCTCTAGTTCTTTTTCTGCTACTTGTTTTTTAGCCATTAAAATTAAATCTCCTTTTCCCGTGAGGGACGGCAAAGATAGAAATAATTCTATTTACAGCAAAGAAATTTTAGATAAATCTTGTTGATTTAGAACAGATTGTAATGAAAAGCAATGAATTCAGCTTATGCCGTAATAAAAAATAAACAAATCTCAGGATCAAAGATTAGCAACGACATTTTAATTCTGGTTGGAAGATAGCCAAAATATTTTTTAAAGGCACTGGTGAAATGTGTAGCATGTTTATAGCCTATTTTACTTGAAACTTCTGAGATTTTTGAATCGCCCTCTAAAAGCATCACTTTCGCCTGTTCCATTTTATATTGATTAAAATAACCGTAAACAGTAGTACCAAAAGCTGCCTTAAAGTTTTTTTTCAAGTTGAACTCATTGGTGCCAACCATATGGGCAAGCGTACGTAAAGAAAACTGGCTGTCTATATTATTAATTAGTATTTCTTTTACTTCGTGCATCTTGTCCAGATCTTCTTTTGTTAACCTGTTCATAGGTTCATCACTTTCTGCTTGTTCAAACTGACTTAGCTGTAAAGCCAGTAGCTCTATAACTTTCGATTCTAAAAAAAGCCGCTTACAGAAACCGGTGTGTGCTGAGTTCTCAATACTATTTAATATGACACTGATTTCGGGACTAAGGTGAAGTATGCGATTACAAAAAAGAACAGGTTTATTAAGGGGAGAACCCTGGACGATTTTAAATGCCGGATGTGTTGAAGGTAAATATCTTGATAGGAAAAATGTACTGATGTTAATATAGACGATTTCATAAGCAACAGTCGGGTCTACAGGTTTTAAGGTTACGCCATCAGGTATGGCAATTAAACTGTGTTGCTGACTATTAATGGTCAGGACACTCTTTTGTTCTTTACCAACCAGGCAAAGAACATCCCCTTTTATAGCAAAGACCATTAGGAAATTAAACAAACTTGTTGGTTCAATAGAGAGCTGAACAGTGTTGTCCGCGTCCATATGCCTGATAAAGTTCACACTTATCTGTGATTCAGGGAGGAAACCCTGCGAGATAAACTCTCCCTGAACCGTTAATTGTTCTCCCTTTTCCGTCATTAGTCAATGATATCTTTGCCGCGAAGTTATGATTATTAAGACTACTTCTAAATTAATTTGTAAAAAGAATACGAGAATGATTAAAAAAGTTACAACTCTTATACTAGCCATCTTTACTTCTGCTGTTACATTCGCTCAGATAAAAACCATTTCTGGTAAAGTAATTGATCAGGAATCAGGTCTTGCTTTACCTGGTGCAACTATTATCAAAGATAAAGGGAATGTCTCTTCTGCCGCCGATGGCACATTTTTAATAAAAGCAAAAACGGGTGAGCGATTAACTGTTTCTTATACTGGATTTGTAACTAAAGAAGTAGTAGTTGGCAGCAATTTAAACTTGTTGATTGGCTTAACTGAAGACCCTAAAAGTCTTTCTGAAGTTGTCGTAACAGGAGCTTTAGGAATTAAAAGATCAGCTCGGGAATTGGGTTCTAGTGCTCAATTGTTTAGTAACGAGAGTTTAAATCAGGGGAAGACTGTTAATCCATTATTCGGATTGAGTAGTAAAGTTGCCGGACTTCGTATTAATATGTATGATAGTAAGGTAGACCCAGTTGCACAGATCACACTTCGTGGAACACGTTCATTAAGCCGTTCAACTGGTATTGATGGTAGAAATACAAATGCTCCAATTTATGTAGTAGATGGTATGCCGGTTCCTAATATCAATAGGCTTAATCCAAATGATATTGAGAGTATTACTGTTCTAAAGGGGGCAAATGCTGCTGCACTTTACGGCTCTGAAGGTGTAAATGGGGCTTTAATGATCACGACAAAGAATGGAGTTCGTGGTAGTAATGTTGTTAATGTAAGTAATACCACCACTTTTTCTAACGCCTTTTTGTTGCCCAATGCACAAACTACCTTTGGACAAGGTGTGAATGGTGTTTACGATCCAGTACAATATGCTTCATGGGGACCTAAATTTGATGGTTCAATGAAAGATATTGGTTTGCCTTTACCAGATGGAACACAACCTCAGCTTTTATATGCCGCCCCTGGAAAGGATAATAGGTTGGGCTTATTTCAAACAGGTGTTAATGTACAAAATGATGTTTCCTTTTCTGGAGGAGATCAGAATAGTACTTATTTCTTATCTGCACAATATGTAACACAAACAGGTATCATCCCTAAAGATAAAAATGATAGGATAGGGTTGAGGTTTAACGGAAGCCGTAACTTTAATAAATTAAAAACTTCTTATAACATCAACTATATTCATAATAAGAAGTCGATTACACCTGATGGTCCTTGGATAGGTGCATATTCTATGCCTGCAAACCTTGATTTTAGCAGGTTGAAGAATTGGGAAGATGTAAACTCAATGGCTAGTCCACATAATTATTTTACTCCTGAAACAGGAAACTTGCGTAATCCATATTTCCAGATAGATAATATTCGCGATAATAGTACTCAGCAGATTCTGAATGGTAAAATTGATTTGGATTATGAATTCACACCATGGTTTAGTGCATTATATCGTATAGGTATATATTCAATTTCTGATGAAATACGTACATCAACAAACAAATTTGAGGCTGCTGGAACCAGAAACGTTCAGGGCTCGGTAAATGACGCTAACAATAACTATAGAAGGTTAAATAGTGACCTGATCCTGAATTTCAAAAAGGAATTTGGAGATTTTACTACTAAACTTTTATTAGGACAAAATACACGTACTGATTATAAAAAGGAAAATAACATCAGTGCAAACAACTTATTGTATACAGACCTTTTAAATCCCGGAAGTCGCCAGGGAGAGCTTGGAGGTGCGGTAGCAATTACGCAACAGCGTTCAATGGCTGTATACGGAGAGTTTGTTGCCGGTTATAAAAACTACCTGTTTCTAACATTTACAGGAAGAAACGACTGGGTATCCACTTTAAGTAAAGAGAATCGTTCATTCTTCTATCCGGGTGTAAGTACTTCATTCATTGCCAGTGATGCAATCCAGAGCATTAAGAATAGCAATACTATCTCATTTGCTAAAGTATACGCTTCATGGAACAGAACTGGTAACGTGACGCTACAGCCATACTCACTTGAAAATGCTTATACACAATCTAATGGGTTTCCTTTTGGCAATTCTGTTGGTTATTTACCAAGTCTTAGTGTAACAGCTCCTGGAATTCAACCAGAGTTTGTTTCTTCTTATGAAGCAGGGATTCAGTTTGGGTTATTCAATAACCGTTTAAACTTTGATGGTGCTTATGTTTATTCAGACTCTGACGGACAGATATTTAATTCTACTGCATCCAGAGCAACTGGATATAATGTAAAAGTTATTAATGCAGGTCGATTGGTGAACAATATTTTTGAGCTTAGTCTTAATGGAGATATCATTAGAAGCAATGACGTGAAATGGAACATGGGGATTAATTTTACCTATATCAAAAATACAGTTAAAGACCTTTCAGAAGGATTAACTAATATCAATAATTTCCGCCAGTCATATGCTGTAAAAGGAGAGCAATATCCTAGTTTACTGGTAAGTGATTATGCAAAAGATCCTCAAGGTAGAGTGATTATCGATGCGAACGGAGAGCCAATGAAAGCTCAGGGGACTACCAATCTTGGTTCACTTATTCCACCGTATTTAATGGGATTAAGTACTGGTGTTAGTTATAAAGGATTCAGTTTAAATGCACAGTTGGACTGGAGAATGGGTGGCTGGTTATATTCTGAGATTGTACCTCGTATGTACAGTGCAGGTACTCATCCTGCAACTGTTCAATATGACAGACAACCATTTGTTTGGCCGAACTCTGTAATTGAAACGGCGCCGGGTGTTTATGTGGAAAATACAAATCGCTTATCAAAAGGAGATCAGGCTTTTTGGACAAAACAAGGGGAGATTCAAATTAATACAGCTGCAAAATCAGACTTCCTTAAGTTGAGAGAGTTGAGTCTGAACTATGCTGTTCCCGCTAAGTTTCTTGCTGGTCAAAAAGTGATCAGACAGGCAAGTCTTGGTTTAGTTGCAAACAATGTATTTATCATTCGCCATAAGGACAATGACATGGGCGATCCTGAATATCTATACAACAATACCGATGGATACATCAGCTTCCGCCAGGTACCACCAATGAGAACGTTTGGATTTAATGTAAACCTTACTTTCTAAAACATATTACTTATACCTTATTTATAATACGATGAATAGAATTGCTAAAATATTTACACTTGGGTTAATCACTGTGACTGGACTTAGCTCATGTGAAAAATTTCTGGATGTAAACACTAATCCAAATGCTCCGGGCAAAGAAACCATATCATTGAGTGCCAAATTCCCTGCTGCATTAGTCGCAACCGTAAATCAGGAGCAGGGACAAATTAACCAGATAGGTGCTTTCTGGGGTGGTTATTGGGGGACTACAAACCAGGCTGTTAACTCTTTTGTCGATCTGAAGTCTTATAATGGATTGGCCATAATGCACCAGAGAGACGGTATACCTGTATGGGAAACTGCTTATAACAATCTCTATTATTTAGAGCTGATAAAAAGAGAAGCTCTTGATGAAAAAGCTTTGTTTCATGCTGGTGCGGCTAAAATTATGCAAGGATGGTTGTTTTTACGTCTTGTTGATATGTATAATAATATCCCTTTTGATGAAGCATTGAGAGGTTTTGAAATTGCTACACCAAAATATGAGCCTGGTAAAACGGTGTATGAAAAAGCAATCAACCTGATAACTTCAGGTATTCAGGATATTAAAAATCATAAAGATGGTCCGGGTATTTCTAAAATGGGTGCGGATGATGTTATGTTTAAGGGTGTTCCGGCATTGTGGTATAAGTTTGGAAATACCGTAAAGTTAAGAGCTTTAATCCGTCAGAGTGAAGCAGGAAATCAAGCATATATTGATGCTGAGATTGCTAAGATTGGGGCTGAAGGTAGTGGGTATTTAAATGCTACAGAAAATGCATTTATCCAACCTGGATACCTTAATAGTTCAGGTAAGTTAAACCCTTTCTGGGAAAATTATTATAAAACGGTAGCAGGTAAGGTTACAGTTAATTATGCTGCAATCAGACCAACTACTTATGTTATTAATCAATATTCAGCACTAAATGATCCACGTCTTGCCAATCTTTATGTAGCAGTTGGGGGGACTTATAAAGGTGTACTGTTTGGCAATCCAAGTTCAAGTGATCCTCAATATAGCCAGGCAAATACTTCCGCATTTAAAGGTCCGGCAGAAAATAATAATAATCCAGCCGCATTGTTTAAAAGCTTTTCTCAGCCTTCAGTGCTTATGAGTTCATTTGAAAGTTTGTTTTTACAAGCAGAAGCAGCTCAAAGAGGATGGATTGCTGGTACAGCACAGCAATATTATGAAGAAGCGATAAAACAATCATTCAAATATATGGAAGTTCCAGCTGGTGATTTTACTGCTTATAATCAGCAAGCAGGAGTATCTTTCACTGCAGCGCCTGCAAAGATTGAAAGAATTATTGAGCAAAAATGGCTGGCATTAAACAGCATTAGCAGTATTGAAGCATGGAATGATTACCGCAGACTGGGGTTGCCAAATATTCCTAATTCATTAGATGCACCATCGCCAACAGCTCGTCCACTTCGTTTGATGTATCCCGAAACTGAAAGAATGACGAATAATGAAGAAGCTTCTAAGCAGGGAAATGATGACATTACTACTGCGAAGATTTGGTGGATGAAATAATTTATTATTTTTTAATATTAAATTTAGACTGTATCTAAATAATTGTATTTTAGCGACCTTAAAAATAAATAATGCCAACAGAGACAATTTGTTGGCATTATAAATAAACAAACACTTTATCATTTCAAAAATGACAGCTCAAAAAACTAAATCAACCTGGCAAAAAATTCGCAAGTTTTTTAATGATGTTCACTTATGGATTGGCCTGGCCAGCGGTATTATTGTTATTTTGATTTGTTTGAGTGGAACATTATACGTATTTAATACAGAATTACGTGAAATGGCATCGCCTGAATTGTATAATGTTAAATATGAAAAGGGAGCTAAACCTATTGCTGTAGAAGAGCTTATTGTCAAAGTGAAAGAAAGTACAGGAGGAAAAGTGGCTTCAGTGAAGATACCGTCAGATCCTGGCCGTTCGTATCAGTTTATGGTTCGTTTAAAAGACAAAGAAGAGGGCGGAAAAGACAAGTCCGGAAGTAAGGATAAAGGAGAAGCAACAAAAGATAAAGGAGCAAATAAATCAGGTAAAGGCGATAAAAAAGAAGGAAAAGGTAAAGAAGGTCCGGGTGGAGGGAAACGCCCATCGGCATTTGCGGTAAATCAATATACAGGTGAAGTATTAGGTAATATATCTGCCTCTAAAACAGCTACCGCATCTTTTATGCAAACCATGTTTAGCTTACACCGTTGGTTGTTGTTAGATAAAATTGAGAAACCATTAATCGGAGAATTAGAAAACCGAAAATTGGGTAGTTATATCTCAGGTACAGCTACTATATTGTTTACTCTTGGCGTAATTACCGGAATGGTAATCTGGTTTCCTCAAAAGATCAGAGCCTGGAAACAAGGATTTAAAATCAAATGGAGTGGAAGCTGGAAAAGGAAAAATCATGACCTGCATAATAGTTTAGGCCTATATTCATGTATATTCCTGTTTTTAATGGGAATAACAGGCCCACAGTGGTCTTTCCCATGGTATCGTGAAGCTTTAAGAAAAACTCTGGGAACCCATGTGCCGGAAGGGGCAGAACTTCCAAAAGACCCTATTTCACAGCTTAATTCAGCAGGTATAAAGCCTTTAAATATCGCTGATTATATTGCATCAGTAGATAAAGCATTCCCTTATACAGGTGATTACAGTATTACCATGCCTAAAGATTCAACAGCGGCTGTAGCAATTACTAAAAATAAAACAGGCTTCTTTGCTCCATCGGCGGGTGATAAGATATTACTTGACCAGTATAATGCTGCTGTATTAAAAATGGAAGTTTTTAAAGATAAGCCTTTTAATGAGCGTGTATCAGGTTCCATAAAAGCATTGCACCTGGGCGATGTTTATGGGTTGTTCACCAAAATTATTTATTTCTTCGCCTGTTTAATAGCTACCAGCTTACCTATAACCGGAACTATTATATGGTTAAATAAGCTTAAAAAGAAAAACAAGAGCAAAAAGAAAAGCATGGTTAAGCAACCCGTGCTTTAAACTTATCGCGGTAATCTTTTGGAGTCATACCAGAGCTTTTCTTAAAAAGTTGTCTGAAAGCTTTAAGGTCATTATACCCTGAATTCAGCATAATTTCGAGAATGCTCTGATTGGTTTGTTCCAACAGCTTTTTTGCAACTTCTATTCTGGTTTTCTGTAAATACTCTATCATGGTATTTCCAGTTGCCATTTTAAATCTGCGTTCAATATTTCTTCTACTGGCGGGAATTTGTTGTAAGATGTCGTCTACTGTGGATACCTTATTGTATAGATTTTCAATAGACAATTGTGTTTTCGCAACCAGATCATCTCCATGATCACGCGTAGGAATAAAGGTGCCAAAATAGCTTTGCTGACCACGGTTCATATCAATGGCAAATACTTTTGCCATTCTTACTGCAATTTCTCTATTTCCATAGTTATGAATTAATCTTAGCAACAAATGAAAGGTGCTGGTTGCTCCTCCACTGGTATAAATACCGTGATCGTAAGTAACTACCTCATTGGGTCTTAAAAATACATCCGGATAGCTCTCTGCGAAGGAAGTGCTGGCGTGGATATGAGTAGTTGCACTCTTCCCATTTAATAAACCAGTTGCACCAAGTAAAAAAGCACCAGTACAAAAAGAGGCAATTTCAACCCCATCATCATGTTGATTGCACAGCCATGGTATGAAATCACGATTCTCTTGAATTGCAGCTTTTAAATCAAAGGTACTAAAGGCGGGAATAAGAATTAAATCATGTTTACCCGCTGATTTTAAAGGTTGTGGTTTGTGACTATTAAATGCTGGGATCTCATTTTTGCTGTTTTCAGCATATAGTACATTTAGCTTGAAAAGAGGTTCTTCGTCTTTAGTCTTGTAATAGCTGTTTACAGTATCAAATACATCTAATATCGCTGCTACACTAAGCAGTCGGTATTGATTGGTCAGTAATAATGCTACCTGTGTCATTACTTTTTGGTTAGGAGAATGCAAAATAGAAAAAATAAACAATTTGCTTATACATGAACGTTATTCAATTTAAATAATTATACTTTTTCTATAAAATGCCCTGTAAACAATAGACCTGGTATTATTTCTTTTTCTTACCGCGCCAGATAATAAACCCTGTAATGGGAAGGCTGGCTGCCACTAAACTAGCCAGAAAGGCCATTATTTTACCTGGTAAACCAGCAATTGCGCCAATATGGATATCATAATTCATTCTCATGATCTTATCAGCTATACTCGCGTTTGCTAATTTCCCATAGCTATGTTGTACTTCCATTTCTTTTAAGGTGTACTGATCATAGTAAAGGTAATTGGCTTTCCAATAAGTCTCTGTGTCTGGATTGATAGCCACTTCTATTGCAGATTTGGCATTTTCAGGAACATGCACTTCAATACCTCCTTTAAAGCCTGGTAAACCATTTAATGTTTTCGCCCATAGTATATCAATCGCGGGCTTTTTACCTATTGATGAATTGATAAGCGTAGTATCAGAATAGCTTTCCTCAAATTGTTTCATTTCTGCTCCACCGGATGAAACCCAATAAACCGATTTGGCAAACCATTGGAAACCCATAACCAGGCCGGTTACAGCAATGAAAATAAGAATCCATGTCATGTAAAAACCCAGTACATTATGTAAGTCGTAGTTTACACGTTTCCATTTCGCATTCCATTTAATGCTAAACCTCTTTTTACTGGCAGCTTTATTTTTGGGCCACCACAGCATTAATCCGGATATTAGTAGACAAAGAAACATCAAGGTGGCTGTCGCTAATATTGGCTGGCCGATATGAGGGGGAAGCCAAAGGTAGTAATGTCCCATAATTACGATTCTGAAAAAATCATCCTCCATATTTTTAACCTTTAGTACTTCTCCTGTATAAGGGTTTAAAAATACGATCCAGTAGTAGGAGGGACTTTCAGCAAAATAGACCACCTGTGCAGCTTTTCCAGTTTGATAGCCAACACTATGTGCATGTTTTTCGGGTAAAGCTTTATCCGCAATTTTCTTTAGCGAAGAAGGAGGCATCAAAGCACGTTGTTCAGCCTTAGCAAAACGGTAAGGTTGCGTGATATTTTCAATTTCACGTTCAAAAGCTAGTATACATCCGGTGATGCCTAAAAAACATACAAATAGCCCGGATATTAATCCGAGCCATAAGTGTAATTGTCTTATCCAATATTTGAACCTTTTCTTCTTATTGTCCAACATAGGTTTTTACTAAAACTTGTAAGCAATACTTAACCTGTAATTTCTTGGAGCTTCACTTTGCCAATAATAGTAATCTCCATAAGAGGCTCCACTATAGAGATAATCATCAAGAATATTAAAGGCATTTGCAGTTAAGCGAATTTTGTCTTTTTCCCAGAAAATTCCTCCATCTAACTTAAAGTAGCTAGGCATTTCCTGTGTTCCGGCACCGCCCCATGACCAAGAGCTGCGATCTGCCTGATAACTGAATCCTCCAGATATACCAGCTCCTTTTAATGTACCAGCCTGAATTTTGTAACTCAACCAGGCATTCGCGTTATGCTTTGCATAACCTGTTATTTTGGTGCCTGCAGGGATTACTTCGCCATAAACTTCAGTCGCTTTACTCACTCTTGAATCTGTTAGCGCATAATTGGCAATCAGATTTAAGCCAGGTAAAATTTGTCCACGTAAATCAAACTCAATTCCTTTTGTTGTGCTTTGTCCAAGTTGCAAAGAAAATGGAGCTGCCGGAGTACTTGTTGGATCTGGTGATAATTCGTTGTTTTTAAGTATACGATATGCAGCTAATGTGGTATTCCAACGGCCATCAAACCAATCTCTTTTTATACCAAATTCTATGTTGTTCCCGGTAATAGGTTTAGGCTGTTCCCCACTTTTAATCGAACCGGTTTGAGGAATGAATGTTTGGTCAAATAAACCATAAACTGAAGTCTGAGGTTCAATAGAAACACTTAAACCTACCCTTGGAGTAAACTTTTTGTCCTTTGTATCTTCATTATATTCCGATTGTTTTACATAAGTAAACCTTCCTGCTAATGTTAAACGGACCTTATTTTCTATAAAACCAAGTTCATCTTGCAGGTATAAGCTTCCATAATACTGGTTAACACGATTATTAGCACCCCTTTCTTTCAAGCTTTTGCTGCGGTCAAATTCAGGTATTCCATTTATAGGAGCACCATATACGGGATTATAAATATTAAATGGTTTAGACAGATCATCAAGTGGTGATGTTTGTCCCCAATCGTAATAACGTCCTTTATCACCGGCATCAATACCTGCCAGAATACGGTGACTAACTTTTCCTGTAGTGGCTTTACCATTTAAAAATACCTGTCCGAATTTATAATTTAAGGCTGCATCAAAAATATACAAATCACGTATGACATCGCCATTTGGAGCAACTGATGATGGCCAAATATCACTGGATTCCTGATTAAAGCCTACATAAGCCAATTGGGCCGTTAATTTCCAATTGGTATTGAAATGGTGCTGCATATTTAAAAATACACTATGCTCTTTTGCTGTATTTGGTTTTAGATCTGGTTCCGACATAGTAAAGTTTCTCGGTAGAGTAGCAAAACCATCTGGTGCGAAAACATAGGCGGAACCAAGGTCTGATAACTTAACGTGCTGGTAGTTGTATTCAGCAGTTAATAATGTTTTGTCACTGATCTGATAGCTGATAACAGGTGCAATACTATAACGGTCATTAAATTCGTATGCCCGATGTGAGTTTTTCATCTGTCTCATTAGGTTTAGTCTGTATAATAACTTACCAGACTTATTTAATTTACCATCCAGATCAACTGTACCGCGATACATATCATAACTGCCTATTGTAAATGAGGCTTCACCATTGAAGTCTTTTCCTGTAGGTTTCTTGGTAACCACGTTGTAAATACCGCTAGGTTCACCATTCGACATCATAAAACCTGATGGACCTTTTACAAATTCAATATGGTCAACAAAACTCATATCTTCAGTAAGTGGTCCCCAGTCTGATGTTAAATTTATACCATTTCTAAAAGCTGCCGCTCTTGCCCCACGGGTATTAACACGCGTGTAAATATCGCCCCAATGTTCTAACCTGGTTACCCCACTTACATTTCTGATCACACCATCACTCATACTTGTAATTTGCTGATCAGCAAGTGTAGCGGTAGAAATGATTTGAATATTCTGTGGAGTTTCTAAAAGAGGAGCATCTAATCGCAATGAAGAAGAAGGTGCATCGATTTTATATTTCTTCTTATTTCCAGATACCACAACCTCTTTTAATTGATCTGCACTTTCAGATAAGCTAAAATTTATATTAACAGTCTGGTTACCGGAAACAATAATACTTTTTTCTGCTGTTTTTAAACCTATAGCAGAAACTCTGATGATATAACTACCATCTTTTATTTTTTCAAAACGATATTCTCCGTCGTTATCTGTAGTTACAGCAATACCTTTTCCCTTTAAGCCTACACTGACATTTGCTGCAGCATGCCCATCAGCTGTCAGTACTTTTCCTTTTATACTGTTGTTTTGTTGGCAAAGTGCTGGAATTGAGAATAGTGAGAGTATTAATACATTTAGAAGTCGAAGTGTATTCATTTTTCTTGTTTAGATTAATTCTAATTAATGCGCAAATATTGCATCTATTTTGTTACAATCAAAATTTATTTAGAATTATTCTATATAGAATGGAAAAGCTGCCTGATATAAAAACAGGCAGCTTTAATATAAACTTAGGGAGATACTATTTACCAGCTTTTTTGGCTTCTACTGGTTTAACCTCTGCTTTAACAGCTGCTTTTTTAGCTTTTTTGTGATGTTTTGGTTTTGCAGTTTCTGTAGTTGTTGCAGTTTTAGCTGCTGGAGTTGTGTTTTGTGCAAATGCACCTAAAGTTGTTGCTACTAAAGCAAGTGCTAAGATTGTTCTTTTCATGTTTATAATTATTTAGTGTTTTTTGTTATATCAAATTTGCAAACGCTAAATGAAGATTTGATGAAGAAGAGTTCAGGATGGAAAAATGACCCGTATTGAAGTGCCAATGCCTTTTTCTGAGTGGATAGTCAAAGTCATATTATGAAATGAAGCAATACTTCTGACAATAGCAAGTCCCAGACCATAGCTGTCTGCCTGTTCTGAATGTAGTTTCTCAAAGCGGACAAAAGCTTGTTCTACAAATTCCGGATCCATACCAATTCCAGTATCAGCAATTACAAGAGTATAGTCTGAATCTGTTTGTTCGGTATAAATATTTACTGATCCTGACGGCTTGTTGTATTTTATGGCATTGTTAACCAGATTCATAATCAGGGTATGAAACAGAGATTTGTTTCCTGTAAAAGAATAAGGAGCAGACAAATGAATATTGATTTTTAGATTCATCATTAACAACCTATGTTCTAATTCCTCGTATACTTCATTTACGGTATCCTGAACAGAAATAAGGTCTGATTTATCATATTGATTATTTTCAACTCTCGAAATTAAAAGAAGACTATTTATAATTGCTTTTAACCTGTTTAATGTCTTTAATGAGGCAAATATTTTGTTTTCTCCTTCTGCACTTAGCTTTTCATCATTCAACAGGTTCTCTAATCTGGTACTTAATACGGAAATAGGGGTTAGTAATTCATGCGATACATTGGCAATAAATTCTTTTTCCGTAAGAAATAGGGTTGCAATTTTATTCATCAAGGTATTAATACTTTGATCAAGTACCCTAAAATCAGCTGTGGTTGTTTTTATTGGCTCGTAGTTAAAGTTAATCGGATCATTTACCTTATTCAGTTTCTTATCAATAATCTGGTAGAAAGGAGTGAGCAGGAATTGCATAAATCCCAGATCTATAATTAAAGTAAGGGTTACAGCTGCGATCAATATTCCGAAAGTAAATATAGAGATGGTATGTTCTAACTGGGTTAGGGTCGACATCGTTTCTCCAAGTTCCAATCTATAGCTTTTCCCTTTGTAATTGAAATCGGTAGTTAGAATCTGAAACTCCTCCTGATTTCCCTCAATGCTTCTTAGCTCTCTTACAAAGCGTTGTTTTATTGGTTTCTCCTCTTTCTTTATCTCTTTGAGGATAATATATTCTTCTCGTAACAGATTATAATCTGTAAAAGTCTTTTGTAGTAGAAGGTCATTTACTTCAACATTAGAAAGGTTGGCAATCAGCCTCGTTACGAAGGTTTTTAACATGTACATCCACAAAGTTCGAATCAGAGTTGACCTCCAAAATGTCTCCCCAAACATGCTCTGTTAAATTTACCCTGGATATTACCCTGTTTTTATTGAGTACTAGGTAATTAAAGATTTCGAATTCTTTATTAGTTAAAGCTATGCGTTGCTTACCAAAGCTTAGCTTATGATTTTTAATGTCCAGAATAAAGTTGTGGATATTAACTTCATTCATAACCAGTTTATGCTTGCGTCTAATAATAGCATGCATTCTAGCAAGCAATTCAGTTAATGAAAAAGGTTTGGCGAGGTAATCATCTGCACCAGACTCTAATCCTTTAATTTTGTCGTCAACCTCACCACGGGCAGTAAGTATAATTACTGCATCTTCCCGTCCAGGCATCTGTTTCAATTGATTAAGCAAATCTAAACCATCCCCGCCAGGTAAGCCAAGATCTAAAAGAATAAAGTCGTAAGTATTTACAAAGATTTTTTCTTCTGCTGAAGACTGTTTCCAGGCATGCTCAATCGTATAACCTTCCTTTCCCAGAAATTCAGCCATTTCCAGTCCTAGAGTTTTCTCGTCTTCAACAATGAGGATATTCATTGCTCTAATTTACAAGAAAAATGATGTGCTCAATGCACATCATTTTTTATTTCCATCCACCCCCAAGGGCTTTGTATAAATTCACAACAGATTGTAGTTTTTGCAAGCGGTCGTTAATACTGTTTAGCTGTGCAGCAAGTAAACTTTGTTCAGAAGTAAGAACATCTGTATAATTTGTTGCAGAACTATAACGTAGCAATTCTTTTGTATAATCTACAGCTTTGGTTAAAGATGCAACCTGCATTGCTCTTGTTTTTTCTTTTTCTTCAGCAGTTTGATATGCATAAAGTGCATTTGAAACTTCCTGACCACTTGTTAAAAGAGTCTGCTGGAAGTTATAGAAAGCAATTTGTTGTTGTGCTTCAGCAGTTCTTAAACGTGCTTTGTTTTGTCCCTTATTAAAAATAGGTTGTGTAAGCCCACCAATCAGACTGTAAAAAATAGAGTTGTCAAAAAAGTTTTTAAGGGTTAAGCTTGATAAACCTGCATTAGCTGTTAAAGTTAAAGCTGGATAAAAAGAAGCTCTTGCCACATTTTTATTCTCAAAAGCAGCTCTGAAAGCAAATTCAGCAGCCTGTACATCAGGCCTGTTCTGTAATAACTGTGCAGACACACCAGTTTGCAAATTACTATATGCCGTTTGCTGATCAAGTGTTGAACGATCAATTTTTCCAGGTCCTTTTCCTAAAAGGATGCTGAGTGCATTTTCTGTTTCTCTGATGCTTCTCTTTAAATCAGGTAGAGTAACTTGTGCAGCATATAAATTCGCTTCACTTTGTACTACAGCAGCACCATTAACGACTGCACCTTCTTTTAACGATTTCATCGTTTCAACATCAGCTTGCCTTATTTTAATAGTTTGTTCTGTTATCGACAATTGTTTATCCAATGCGAGCAAGTTATAGTATGCGTTGGCAATATTAGCAATAAGTTGAGTCTGTACCGCCCTTTTCGCAGCATCAGTTTGCAATAATGAAGCATAAGCAGATCTTTTTGCACTACTTAATCTACCCCAGATATCTGCCTCCCAACTGGTGCTCAATTGGGCTTTATACAATTGAGTTTCTGTATTGATATTGATTCCCGGAGGGAAATTTAATGCTGCTACTGATTGCTTATTATCTGTAACAGATAAGTCGCCGATTAAGCTAGGTAATAAAGCAGCTCTGCTTTGTAAAAGAGTAGCTTCAGCAACTTTAATCCTCTCAATTGCTTGTTTCAAATCAAAGTTTCCATTAATTCCCTGTTCTATTAACAACTGCAAACCCTGATCAGCGAACAATGTTTTCCACTGAAGGTTTGCAATGCTAGTTGTATCTGTTGTCGTGTTTTCACGGTATAAATCGTTACTGTTTACAGCAGGGCGTTGATATTTTTTAGTTACGCAAGCTGATAAAGTCAGTATCGAGAAACCGATAAGAAAATAGGATTTATAATATCTGGTGTTCATGTTTTTTAAATTAGTGTTCACGTGTATCAACTTCAGGGAACTCAATAGCTTGTTGTTCAGGAGTATATCCATCTATAAATGGTGATTTGTTACTTACCTTTTCTTGAAGACTCTGGAATACGATGAATAGGGCTGGGATCACAAAAACCCCAAAAATGGTTCCTATTAACATCCCTCCAACGGCACCAGTACCGATCGACTTATTACCTGAAGCACCAACACCTGTTGATAGCATTAAAGGTAACAGGCCCAATATAAAGGCAAATGAAGTCATCAGAATAGGACGCAGACGGGCAGTTGCACCACTAATAGCTGCACTTACAATACTCATTCCTTTTCTTCGTCTGTCTACAGCAAATTCTACAATCAAAATCGCATTTTTTGCTAACAAACCAATCAACATGATCAGGGTAATCTGGGTATATATATTATTGTCAACACCAAATATCTTATCGAAGATAAATACGCCTGCCAATCCTACTGGTAAAGAGATCAATACCGCTAATGGAAGAATATAACTCTCATATTGAGCACACAGTAAAAAGTATACAAAGATTAAGCAAAGCAGGAAGATAAATATGGTTTGACTGCCTCCAGCCATTTCTTCACGTGAAAGTCCCGAAAACTCATAACCATAACCTGCTGGCAAATGGATTGCAGCTTCTTCCTGAACAGCTTTTAATGCATCACCAGAACTGAACCCAGCTTTAGGACTACCTGTAACAGAAATGGAAGTAAACAAGTTGAAACGGGATATTGCCTGTGGCCCATATACTTTTTCAAGTGTAATAAAATTACTGATAGGGGCCATTTCACCTTTTGCATTTCTAACATAAATGTTGTTCAGTGTTGCTTGATTTGCGCGATATGGTGCATCTGCCTGATACATTACGCGGTACTGTTTGCCGTATTTGTTAAAGTTAGAAGCATAAACACCACCATAATAGCCCTGCAAAACATTCAATACATCACTTACGGTTAAACCTGCCTGTTTAACTGTAGCTACATTTACATCAATTTGATATTGAGGGAAATTAGGGTTAAACGAAGTGGAAGCATATTGAATTTCAGGTCTTTTACTTAAAGCTGCTAAAAACTCGTTTCCTATAGTGTTAAATTTATTGATGTCGCCACCAGTTTTATCCTGTAACTGAAATTCGAAACCACCGCTGGTTCCAAAACCCTGGATGGTAGGAGGAGCAAAAAAGATTACTCTTGCCCCTTTAATATTGGCTGTTTTGGCAAATAATTCACCAATTATTGCCTTAACATCACGTTTACGTTCGTTCCACGGAAGTAATTTTCCAATCACCATTCCATAAGAACTACCCGAACCACTGATCATACTACGGCCAACTACTGTTAATGAGTTTTTAATCTCAGGAATCGTATGCGCTATACTGTCAATTTGTTTAATTACTATTGCTGTTTGCTCCAAAGAAGTTGCTGGTGGCAATGAAATATCAGACATGATAGTTCCCAAATCCTCATTAGGCACAAATCCTTTTGGTGTAGTGTTCATAGCCCAGATCAGTACTCCTGTAAAAAGTAGTATGCCTAAACCTGCTATCCATTTTCTTCTGGCCAAAAAGGTTACCGAATGCTTATACTTCATAGTCATCGCATCAAACGAGGTATTAAATGCAGTATAAAAACGTTGCATGAAATTCTTCTTCTTACCATGATCGTCGGCATGTGGCTTCAATAACAAGGCACATAAAGCCGGACTTAAAGTCAATGCATTTATCGCAGAAAGGATAATGGCAATTGCCAATGTTAATCCGAACTGCTTATAAAATACTCCTGACGAGCCCTGGATAAAACTTACCGGAACAAATACTGCAGCCATAACCAATGTGATGGAAATGATGGCACCTGTAATGTCTTCCATAGCATCGAATGTTGCTTTCTTTGCGGATTTATACCCCTGATCGAGCTTGGCATGGACAGCTTCTACCACCACAATAGCATCATCCACCACAATACCTATGGCCAGTACCAAAGCAAAGAGGGTAAGTAAGTTTATTGTAAATCCAAATAAGCTTAAAAAGAAGAAGGTACCAATAATTGCTACAGGAACACTAATCGCCGGAATTAAGGTAGATCTGAAATCCTGAAGGAAAATAAATACAACAAGGAATACCAGGATAAAGGCTTCAATCAATGTGTGTATTACTTTTTCAATTGAAGCATCCAGGAAGTCGTTAACGTTTACTAAAGAAGTATAGCTTATACCTTCAGGGAAGCTTTTAGAAGCTTCTTCAAGTACTTTTAACGAACCTTCAATTACTTCTTTTGCATTAGAACCAGCAGTTTGGTTAATTGCTACACCTAATGCAGGTTTACCATTAAATCTTACAGTACTTGCATAGCTTTGTGCTCCAAGTTCAATTCTTGCAATATCTTTTAAACGTAATATCTGTCCATTTTGAGCAACTTTGATAATGATGTTGCTAAATTCAACTTCATTTTTTAAACGGCCAGAATATTTTAATGTATATTGAAATGATTGCTCACCTTGTTCACCAAACTGGCCTGGTGCAGCTTCAATATTCTGTTCTGCAAGTGCAACGCTTACGTCATTAGGAATTAAACCATAGGTTGCCATTACATCTGGTTTAAGCCAGATACGCATACTATAATCCATTAAACCAAAAGCCGTTGCATCACCAACCCCATTAATACGTTTTATCTGGGGAACAAGATTGATATTAGCATAATTCTGTAAAAATTTCTGGTCATACGAATCGCTTTCACTATAAATACCAAAAATCAACACATTACTTGCCTGACGTTTTGCTGTGATTACACCGGATCTGGTTACCTCTGCTGGTAATAAACTAGTGGCTCGTGCAACCCTGTTCTGTACGTTAACCGCAGCCAGATCTGGATCAGTGCCAAGTTTAAAGTTGATGGTAATGGTAGCAGTACCGTCGTTACTTGCTGATGAAGTCATGTAAGTCATGTCTTCCACACCATTAATTTGTTCTTCCAATGGAATAACAACACTGTTCATAACCACGTCGGCATTTGCGCCCTGGTATGAAGCTGAAACCTGTACCGTTGGTGGTGCAATTTCAGGATATTGAGATACAGGGAGGGTAATAAGACCCAGTATACCAAGTATCACAATGATAATGGATATTACCGTTGATAATACTGGTCTTTCTATAAATTTCTTAAACATATATTCGATTTCAACAGGTTACGAAAACCAGGTTATTTATTGTTTAGGTCAGCGTAAACTGAATCTGTATTTTTCTCTTCGGGTTTAATCTCAAGACCATCTTTTAAAGATTGGAAACCTTCCAGAACAATTTTGTCACCTTCTTTTAATCCTTTAGTCACCACATAGTAATTGCCTTTGGTGATTTCCATAATCTCAATTTCTGTGTTTTTAACCAGACCTTTATCCCCCAAGACATACACAAACTTTTTGCCTTGTAAATCAATCGTTGATTTTTGAGGAATGAGGATTACATTTTCTAAATGCTGAGGAATACGTACAGACGCACTGGCACCACTTCTTAACAGGTTCTGGGTGTTAGGAAAAGTAGCTCTTAAACTAGCTGAACCTGTTCCTGTATTGATCAGGCCATTTATAGATTCAATTTTTCCTTTTTCCTGATAAGGTGTACCGTCAGCCAAAACTAAAGAAACAGATGGGATATTCTTCATTTTAGCCTCAATAGTAGCACCTTTATAGTTACGTGAAAAATCCAAAAGCTGTTTCTCATTCAATGAGAAATAAGCATAAACCTTTGAAATGTTTGAAACAGTTGTTAATGGGCTTGTGCTACTACCGCTCACTAGACTTCCTGTTTTAAAAGGGATGCTGCCTATAACTCCATCAACCGGACTGGTAATATGAGTATAACCTAAATTTACTTTAGCATTTACAAGCTCAGCTTTAGCTTGTGCCAGGGCCGCTTTTCTGCTTTGAAGTGTTAGCAATGCTGCATCCAGATCATATTTACTGATGATATCTTTCTCTACCAGTGGTTTAGTTTTATTCACCTGTAATTGAGCAGCATTCACTTCGGCTTCTGCACTGCTAATAGCTGCATTTGCAGTTCTAACCTGTTGTTCGTACTGAGGTGCATTAATTGTAAAAAGAGGCTGCCCTTTTTTAACGGTTGCCCCCTCATCTACATATATTTTTTCAATAAAACCATCAACCTTTGGTCTGATGTCAATATTTTGAATTCCCTCTAACGTTGCAGGGTAATCAGTTTCTAAAGAAGTAGATTGAGTCTTTAAAGCAACCACAGGGTAGGATTGTACTTGAGCTGGCGGCGGACCACCTGCTTTTTTCTGATCTGAGTTTCCGCATGAGGTGATGATTAACAATGCTGGAAGCAATAAGTAGAGGGATTTGGTTCTAGTTCTCATTTACGTAATTATGTGTTTTATTAGAGATGCGATTTGTATACTACTGAATTTAAGGGAATATGGTTTCAAAAATTAATTTTTTTCTCTCCTCCAACAATTCGGAGTATTCGTCATCATTCATGCCAAACAATATCTTATTAAGAGGAGCGGTAACTAAGGGGTATGCCATTAGAGAAAAAAGATTCAAAGTAAAATGTCTTGGATTCATCTTTTTAATCGTCCCTTTGTCCATCTCAAATTCTATTTGCTTTAAAAAAGCATTTACTTTTTTTGCCCTTGCTTTTTTTGAATCGATTACATCCTTTCTATTCATCTCAGTAATGATAAATAACTCGCGATACGGATATTGCATGGACTCTTTAAGGAAAACTGAAATCAGGTTTTCTATCTTTTGTTTGAAAGGCATATCAGACTCTATAACCTCGTCAAGCGTTATTAATAAAGCTTCTTGGGCCTCATTAAATACCTGATCAAATAAGGAATCTCTTGAACGAAAGTAATAGTTTACAAGTGTGCGATTCACACCAGCAGCATCCGCAATCTCTTGTGTAGTAGCATGTAACTTGCCTTCAGCAAAGAAAAGATGTTTAGCTGTATTTTTAATTAACTGTTCAGTTCCAGTGTCTCTTGTAGTCATTTACTTGAGTTTGACAAAATTGTTAAACAAAAGTATTAGTCTCATGTTTTAGTTAAAACATAGAAATGTAATGTTTAGATAAAACTATTATTGTAACCAAATAATTGCAAAGCTGATTTGGTATTAGAAGAAATCTGGTTAAGAAAATTGGCTAAAAAAATATACTAAGGCAAATGTTGATGTACCATATTTAGAGCGAAATCAAGTTGCTCTTTTTCAGTTAATTCGGTGTTATCCAGTATGATGGCGTCTTCAGCACGCGTTAATGGACTTTCCTCTCTAGTGGTGTCTGCATAATCACGATGGGCAAGGTTTTCAAAAACTTCTTCTAAAGTGGTAGTTTTATCTCCTTTACTTTGTAATTCTTTATATCTGCGTTCAGCTCTGATTTTAGGATCTGCTGTCATAAAGAATTTAACTTGTGCGTCCTCAAAAACAGTTGTTCCAATGTCTCGCCCATCCATCACGATATTTTTGGATTTGCCCATACGCTGTTGCTGTTTGACCATTTCTTTGCGAACCAATTTATTCGCTGAAACCTCACTTACATTTTCTGAAACCGGCATCTGCCTGATCTCTTCAGAAACCTCTTCACCATTTAGTGTAATATGTGATTCATAATCACGTGAGTGAAAATTAAGCTCTATGTTATGAAGTGCTTCAGATACTGCTATAGGATCGTTTATATTGATGTGATTACGGATGAAATATAAAGTGACTGCACGATACATAGAGCCACTGTCAATGTATATAAATCCTAATTTTTTTGCTAGTGCTTTGGCAAGTGTGCTTTTTCCACATGATGAATAGCCATCAATTGCTACAACGAGGTTTTTTCTCATAGGTAAGCAAAGTTAAGCTTTTTGTATCTTTAAATCATATTCCTTTATCAAAGCTTCTGAAGGAATTTTCAATAGTTCACTAAACTTTCTGATCATGGTTAAAGAAAGTGCCTGCTTATAATTGAGTACTTTACTGACAGTTCCTTTATCCCCGTAAATCTCTGCAAGATCAGAAGGCTTATAGCCAAACTCTTTCATTCTGATTTTAATAAGTTCAATAGGGTCAACTTCAGGTAAAGTACTATGCGCTTTATCATGTTCTGAAATGAGATGTGCTAGCAATAGCTTTTCTTTATGATCCTCAGAACCTTTTTTTGCATGTTTAATAGCTTGATATCTGTTGATGGCCTGATGATAATCATGCTCTGATTCAATTAAATACCATTGTGTTTGTAAGTCCATTTATTTCTTTTAAAACATCGGCACTTTTTATCCAGCTTGCTTGTTCTGTTACCGTTTTCCAAACTCTTAAGCTTTTATCAACGTCTGCATGTTTATGAGCAAACCGATCCAGGCTGCGTGAATAGATAATTTTCATACTTCAATTAAAATATACTAATAGTTGGCAGATTGCCAACTATTATTTAATAATTAGTTTACTATTGTTAGCTTAATGGTTAACAATAGTGTAAGTCTATATAGATTTAGCATTATGTTGGTTTTTTAATTTCATATTTTTGGGGTATGGTACCTGGAAAAGATGATATATTAAAAGCTGTAACCTTTAAAACTTCAAGAAGTGGGGGGAAGGGTGGACAAAATGTTAATAAGGTTTCCAGTAAGGTTGAGCTTATTTTTAACTTGTCTTCAGCAAGTTTTTTAACGGATGATGAGCGAATGCTAATAATTGAACGCCTGGCCGGGCGTTTAGATCAGGAGGGTAATATTCATGTAGTTTCACAAGAAGACCGAAGTCAGCTGCTAAATAAGGAAAAGACAATTGCTAAACTTATTGCCTTATTGAAGTCAGCGATGCATGTACAGAAGAAAAGGAAACCTACTAAGACTCCTAAATCGGTAATCAGAAAAAGGCTGGCCGATAAACAAGCTGTGGCTCATAAAAAAGAATCGAGAAAACGACCTCAACTAGATTAAGTAATAATAAACAGGTCTGTTTTTTAATTAAATCTGTAAAACATACTTATAGAACCGTATTGATGTGCTTTAGCTGTGCTTTTAACTTCTTTGGTTTTAAAGATCATTCCAAAATCAAATGTAAAGCGTTGTGAACTATAATTGAAGCCAATTTGTTGGGCAAAGACTAATGGTTTTGCTCCAAAAGTGATCGGGTCATTATCATTAAACATATTACCCTGTATAGTCGCATCATAAGCAACAAGGTTGATTTGAGGTTTAGCATAAAAGAAAACTTCTCTTTTTACCAGGGCTTTCGTTTTTGGGTTATTGCCAATTACAGCATTTGTATATGCGGAATTAAAAAGTTGGTTTAGGCCACCTGCTCTGAAAAGAATGCCGGCTCCAGCACCACTAAATGTTGTTCCTACATTGGCATATCCCTCAAAAGAGAAATCTATCGCCTTATTAGAGGCGCGGTGCAATAGCCTGGTATATTGGGCCGATAAATTTATAGCTAAAGCATTTTTTATCTGGTAATCCCAGCCTTCAAGGGTATAAAAACCTACAGTATTATGTAATAATTCCTGGCCATCTTCAGCAAGTGAATTTGGACCAGTAGTACCTATTTCTACACTTGTTTTTAAAATGCTTTCATTGGAGTAAAACCAACTTAATGCTCCACCTGCATATAAATAGCCTGCAAATGGACGATCCTGTTTTGCAGGATCTGGAGCATACCCTGAATAAGCATTATATATTTCCTGTCCTACAGTAATTTCATAAGTCTTTTTTTCCAAACCTTCTTTTAAATCCTGCTGATTTAACGCTCTTCTAAAATGAATAAATAAACCATTAGTATAATACCTGTCAGAACCCTGTGCCAGATAGGAATCATTATCACTTCGGAAGCCAAATTCATTTTTATAAGTCTGGCTAAAAGCACTGATGCTGAATGTAGAGAATAATAAGGCAATGAGTAGGTGTTTCATCCGTTTTTAGGTTTGCAGTAAAGTTATTAGAATTAGAATAAGTTTAAAAGAAAAAGGAGGCTATATCGTGATAGAGCCTCCTTTTTAACATCATTCGTATGATAATTGGTTAAACAGCCTTAGCTGGATTTAATTTAATGCTTAGATTCTGAGGGTTTTTTACTTTTTCTTTCGTTAAAGCAAGTTCTATTACCTCTTTCATTTCAGAAACATAATGGAAATTAAGATCCTTGATATAGCTTTCCTTGATTTCCAGAATATCCTTACGATTTGATTTACATAAAATAATATCTTTTATGTTGGCACGTTTGGCAGCCAGAATTTTCTCTTTTATTCCGCCTACTGGTAATACTTTACCTCTAAGTGTAATCTCACCCGTCATAGCCAGGTTAGATTTTACTTTACGTTGCGTGAATGCTGAAGTTAAAGCCGTAAGCATAGTTATACCCGCTGAAGGTCCATCCTTAGGAGTGGCGCCTGCCGGAACATGCACATGTACATCAAATTGATCAAACAGTTCATACGCAATGCCAAAAATGTCAGCGTGTGCACGTAAATAAGCCAGGGCTATAATCGCAGATTCTTTCATAACCTCACCCAGATTTCCTGTAAGGGTTAACTTTCCTTTACCCGGGCTTAGACTAGCTTCAATAAAAAGAATATCCCCGCCAACTTGTGTCCAGGCTAATCCGGTTACTACACCAGCAACTTCATTTCCCTCGTACAAATCCTTATCGTAGATTGGTGCACCTAAAATACGTTCAACATCCTCTGAGTTAAGATTTGGATCATAACTTTCCTCCATTGCAATTTTAGTAGCTACTCCGCGGACTAATGAACCAATCTTCTTCTCCAGTCCACGTACGCCAGATTCCCTGGTATAATCTTCAATTACTTTTTCAATCAGCGAACTTTTAAGATTAATGTCCTTTGTTTTTATACCATGTTGCTCTTTTTGTCTTGGCAACAAGTACTTTTTAGCAATTTCTATTTTCTCCTCTATGGTGTAACCATTTACTTCAATAATCTCCATACGGTCTAATAATGCCGGATGTATAGAGCTTAGGGAGTTTGCTGTAGCAATAAATAAAACATTAGAAAGGTTATAATCGGCCTCTACATAGTGATCATTAAAAGCATTGTTTTGCTCAGGATCAAGTACTTCAAGCAAAGCAGAAGAAGGATCTCCCCTAAAATCAGAACCCACCTTGTCAATTTCATCCAGAACAAATACAGGATTAGCTGCACCTGCTTTTTTAATGGATTGAATGATGCGGCCCGGCATAGCACCTATATATGTTTTTCGATGCCCACGGATTTCCGCTTCATCTTTAATACCCCCTAAAGCCATCCTAACATATTTGCGGTTAAGCGCTTTTGCAATAGATTTACCAAGTGATGTTTTTCCCACCCCTGGAGGGCCTACAAGACAAAGGATAGGCGCTTTCATATCTCGTTTAAGCTTCAGTACAGCAAGATATTCTATAATACGCTGTTTAACTTTTTCCAGGCCAAAATGATCTTTATCTAATACACGTTGCGCACGTTTCAGGTCAAAGTTGTCTTTTGTAAACTCATTCCATGGTAAATCCAGTAACAGTTCCAGGTAATTAATCTGTACAGAATAATCAGGAGCTGCGGGATTCATGCGACCTAGCTTTTCCAGTTCTTTGTTAAAATGTTCTGCAACCCGAACATCCCATTTTTTCTTTTTAGAACGAGTATCCAAAGCCTCATACTCCAGGTCAGAAGAGTTACCACCTAATTCTTCCTGAATTGTTTTTAGCTGTTGGTTTAAGAAATAGTCTCTTTGTTGCTTGTCCAGATCTACGCGAACCTTAGATTGAATCTGGTTTTTAAGTTCCAGCATCTGTAGTTCAAGAGTAAGCAGTTCCATAACCATCATGGCACGCTCTCTAAGATTGGTCATTTCCAGCATCTTTTGCTTATCCGCAACATCAGCATTCATGTTAGAAGAGATGAAGTTGATTAAAAAAGAAGTGCTTTCTATATTTTTAAGTGCAATACCTGCTTCACTTGGAATATTTGGCGACAATTGAATGATCTGGCTCGACATTTCCTTAATAGAAGCTACTAAGGCCTTAAATTCTTTGTCAATCTTATGTTTTGATTCCTCAAACTTGCTAATAGTTACCTTAATGTACGGCTCAGACTGTACCTCTTCCAATAAACGGAAACGCTGCTTGCCCTGAATAATTACCGTAGTATTGCCATCAGGCATTTGTAACATCTTTATAATGTGAGCAACAGTACCAACACTGTTCAATTCATCAAAAGTGGGATCTTCTATAGAGACATCACGTTGTGAAACTACACCAATAATACGGTCTCCCTTGTATGCTTCTTTTATCAGTTTTATTGATTTATCTCTTCCAACTGTAATTGGGATTACTACTCCCGGAAATAATACAGTGTTCCTTAACGGTAGAATTGGTAAAATCTCTGGCGTGTCCTCATTATTCATTTCATCTTCATCTTGCTGGGACATTAATGGAAAGAATTCAGTGTCTTCGTTTATGATAGGTAGTGCGTTGCTAAAATCGAATTGATCTCGTTTACTCATTAAATAAGTCTTTCTAAAATAAAAAACGACACTTTGACAGCATGTCGCTTAAAAATTATTAATTGTGTTATATACTGGTATTTTCAACTCCTGTGCCAAAAAGGAAATGACTGCTTTTCTCTGTAAAAAAGTCA
This sequence comes from Pedobacter sp. ASV1-7, assembly GCF_040203335.1. Taxonomy (NCBI): domain Bacteria; kingdom Pseudomonadati; phylum Bacteroidota; class Sphingobacteriia; order Sphingobacteriales; family Sphingobacteriaceae; genus Pedobacter; species Pedobacter sp. ASV1-7. The sequence goes on from NZ_JBEHBV010000004.1 coordinate 51,152, forward strand.
TGCGTCAATAATTAATTAATTTAAAAATCATAATTTGTATTATTTGACGTTTTAGTTAGATATTTGCATATGGTACGATAGTTGCCTATATCAAACCTTTTAAATATATTTATTTTAAATAGAAATTAATGAACTATTTCAAGCAAACGATCTTATTGTTATTTGTTTTTTCTGCCAGCGCTACTTTTGCTCAAAATAGCGGGTATGATAAACTTGGCATGCAAGCGATGATGAAGGGCGATTATAAAGGTGCTGTAAATCAGCTTGAAAAGGCAGATACTAAAAATCCTAATAATGCCAATGTGTTGAAAATGTTAGGATATTCATATTTTCAATGTGGTGATTTCGAAAATTCTATAGATGCATATAGCCGATTAATTGTCTTAAAACCCTCTGATTACTCTGCTTATTATTACAGAGGTAAGGCCAGACAAAATGTAGCTAACGATCCAAAGGAATCTTTAAATAATATGCGTGATAATTTTTATCAGGCAGCAATTAAAGACTTTAACAAAGCAATTGAGATCAATGGAGAAGAGGATACTCAATTGTTACAAAACCGAGCATTGGCATATAAAGATTATGCGATCTATAAATCTTATAAAATAAAAACGAAATCAGAAAAAGCTGCTTGTATTGCTTTGTTTAATAACTCCATCGCAGATTTTCAAAAAGTGTTAGTTGTTCAACCACAACGTAAAGATATACTTTCATTAATCGATTATGTTAAAGCTCAGATCACAAGTCTGAAATAAAAATGAATCGATTGGACTTTTAAGCACTCATTATTAATTAATGTTAATATTGGGTGTTTTTTTTAAAAGGGTATATTAGCCAGACAATAACTGTTCTATGAAAAACCCTGTGCTTTATTAGGTCGCCCAATTATTATTAACGCAGGCTTAATATTAAGGGTATATATTTGCACTGTTAATGGTCGCAGCTATGCCCAAAAGTTTTTTTTTATATATTGGACATTTTTAAGTTACAGTTCTTCACTGTAATTCAGTTAAGCATGGAAACATATTCAAAATTTACTGATGCCGAATTGGTTTCCCTTTTACAAAAAGGATGTCATAAGGCTTATACAGAAATATACCATAGATATAAAGGTGTACTGTACAAGCATGCATTAAGAGTATTGAATAATACAGAAGAAGTTAATGATATTATTCATGAGCTATTTCTTAATTTATGGATTAAAAGAGAGAAAATATTAATAACAGATAAGCTTTCCTCTTATTTGTATAGTTCGGTACGAAATAGAATATTAGACCATATTGCACGCAATAAATTTGTAACAAATTATATAGCATCAATTCAGGAATATATTCAGGCAGCTGTACCTCATACAGAACAGCAAGTAAGGTTAAATGAATTGACAAGATTGATCGAACGAGAAGTGTCTGCTCTGCCAAAAAAAATGAAAGAGATATTTGAAATGAGTCGCAATCAGGAACTGACTCATCGCGAAATAGCTGAACAGCTTAATATTTCTGACCATACTGTTAAAAAACAAATCAATAATGCGCTAAAAATCCTGCGACCTAAAATCACTACTCTTCTGGCCGGAATTCCATTCTTTTAAAAAAAAGTATTTTAATCTTATACCAGGTTCAATTTCATTCGTCTTACCATTAGAAAGTAATCTATTGGCAATGATGAAAAGTAAAGAAGCAATTATACTGCTTGAAAAATATGAAAATGGTACGATTACTAAAGAGGAATTAGCTCTTTTGGAAAGCTGGTATAATCATGAGGCATCTATTGGTAAAGCTGAAATCACGGATGAGGAATTGGAAGCAAACCTTGCAGGTATTTGGAATGCCCTTCCTCAGGCCCCGGAAGAAAGTAAGCGTTTAAGATTATGGCCATTGATTACCGTAGCCGCCTCTCTATTTGCTGTGCTGTCAATTGGTTTTTATTTTTACAACCTTAATAAAACTCAGAAAAATGATACAATGGCTCTCTTGTCCAATGAAATTACACCTGGAGGAAATAAAGCATATCTTACATTGGCAAATGGCAAACGGATTTCTTTAACAGAAGCAGAAAATGGAACACTTGCAAAACAAGAAGGAGTTACCATAACAAAAACTGATGATGGACAATTAATTTATAAGGTTGCAAATTCAGGGATAAATGGAGGCGTTTCTGCTTTTAATACTATTGAAACCCCTAATGGGGGACAATATCAAGTCCTTTTGCCTGATGGAACTAAAGTGTGGTTAAATGCAGCTTCAATGCTTACATATCCTGTAAACTTTGGGAAAAACGAGCGTAGAGTAGAACTTAGTGGGGAGGGGTATTTTGAAGTTGCAAAAAATAAATTGAAACCATTCAGGATAAAAACAGACCGACAAGAGGTTACTGTATTGGGTACTCATTTTAATGTTAATAATTATAAGGATGAAACTAAAGCCTCTACCACCTTATTAACTGGGTCTGTTAGCATATTAAACCTTAAATCTTCAGAAAGGGCAATTCTGAAACCTGATGAACAAGGTATCTTGAATGAAAAATCACTAAGTGTACAGCAGGTTAATGCAGAAGATGCTATAGCGTGGAAAAATGGAGAGTTTTTATTTAATGATGAACCATTGGAAAGCATCATGCGACAAATCTCCAGATGGTATGATGTTGATGTAGAGTATAGAGGAGTTAATCGGGCAGACCGTTTTGGAGGATCTGTTTCCAGATTTGAAAATGTATCGAAAGTACTTGAAAAATTAGAGCTTACAGGTGGCATACATTTCAAAATTCAGCATAGAACAATTATTGTGACCAACTGATCATTGTAACTAAACAAATCATTTTATAACCAAATTTAAAAAAACCGAAAATTAAAATTATATGAGCGCAGAGAAATTTACATAGCCCCTCCCAATCAAAAAGGGTCAAAAACAAACGCGTCCTGATTCGCAGTCAGGACACGTAAATTGTTTGAGTTAACCCTAATCCTAACGGATTGAATTATTGATGAATATAATGATGTATTAACCCAAACTTGGTTCAAAGTTATGAAAAATTATACTTTTAACTTAGGCTGTCTGCATATGCGGCTGCCGAACAAAATGCTATTGGTTATGAAAATAACAACCATTTTGCTTTTAACACTGATTATGCAGGTAAGTGCAAGCACTTATGCGCAAAAGATAAGCCTGCAAAAAGACAATATAAGTCTTAAGGAGCTATTTAAAGAGATAAAAAAACAAACCGGATATAATGTGGTCTGGAAATCTCAACAGCTGGAGAATACAACTCCTGTTGATGTGAATTTTAAAAATGCAGAACTGAGAACTGTATTGGCACAAGTACTTAATAAACAACGTCTAAACTTTACAGTCAAAGATAATACGGTAGTTATTAGGAAAGTAGAACAGAGTTTAGTGCATAATGTACTTAATAAAGCTACTATAACAATAACAGGTAGGGTAACCGATGAAAATAATGGTCCTCTTCCCGGAGCAAGTATTAAAGTTAAAGGAAGCACCAGAGTGACATCAACCAATTCAGATGGTAATTATACCCTTACTGATGTTCCGGAAAATGCCATGTTACAGATTTCTTTCATTGGTTATATTGCAGTTGAAGAGCCTGTTAAAGGTCGCAAAACCATAAATGTTAAATTAACGCCTGAGCTGCAACAACTGGAACAGCTTGTAGTTGTTGGTTATGGTGTACAAAAGAAAGTAAATCTTACCGGAGCAATTGACCAGGTAGGAGCAGAGGTATTTGAAAACAGACCGATGCCCAATGTAACAAGAGGATTGCAAGGAACAATTCCTAATCTTAATATCCGTATGGCGGATGGTAAACCAACAAGAGGTGCTACTTTTAATGTTCGTGGAACAACAACAATTAGCAATGAAACGGACCGTAGTGGTGGTGGTGCCTTGATATTAATTGATGGAATTCCAGGGGATCCGGATTTGTTAAACCCTAATGATATTGAAAATGTAACTGTCCTTAAAGATGCGGCCTCTGCAGCTATATACGGCGCCAGGGGAGCTTTTGGAGTTGTTTTAATTACTACAAAATCATCTAAAGAAGGTAAAGTAAAGATTCGTTTCAATAGCAGCTATACCCTCAATCAGCAAACGGCAAAACCCGAGATGGTTTGGGATGGTTATACCTGGGCAAAAATGTTCCTGGAATCATTTCAAGCCTACAATGATTATACCTCAACGCCAACTGGTGTAAATAATGCATTTCCATTTAATTTAGATTATCTGGATGATTTTCGCAAGAGAACTGAAAATCCTGAACTCGGACTACCAGAAATAGATATTAACCCATCTAATGGAAGATATCGTTATTTTGGAAGCACCAATTGGTTAAATGAGCTTTACAGAAATACATCTCCGGGCACAGAACAAAACATCAGTTTGTCTAGCGGAACTGAAAAACTCAACTATTATATCTCGGGACGCTATTTTAAGCAAAATGGGATTTATAGATATAATCCGGATGATTTTAATAAATACAACTTTAGAGCGAAAGTGGATGTTAAGATCAACAATTGGTTGAAACTGACCAATAACCTTGATTTTTCTGCTTTTGATTATAAAGAGCCTAGAAATTCAATTTATAACAATCATATTTTAAGAAATTTAGCGGATCAGGGTTTTCCTATGGCTGTCATGTATAACCCTGACGGAAGCTTAACTCAGCATGCTGCATTTACAGTGGGTGACTTTAAAACCGGTAACAGCAACAAAAAAGAAGGTGAGAATATGTTGAGGAATACTGTTGGATTAAAAGCAAACCTGCTGGATAATAACTTAAATATCAATGCAGATTTTACTTTCATGAAGCGTAACAATAAACAACAGACACAGCTTTATCCTGTTGCTTATAGTAACTCTCCTGGTGTTATCGAAACAGCAGGTAACAATTATCTGGAGAAATACCGTGTTGATGAGCAGTATTATTCTAATAATGTATATGTTGATTATAAAAAGGAAATCAACAAACATTATATCAAAGGGATGATTGGCTATAATGTCGAATATTCATCAACCAGAAATAACCGTTTACGACGCGATGGTCTATTGAATCCTGAACTTCCGGACTTTAGTTTAATGGATGGACTAAATTATACAACGACAGGTGGAGGTAGAGACTGGGGTATCTTCGGTGCTTTCTACAGGTTCAATTACATTTACGACAATAGGTATTTATTTGAGTTTAATGGACGTTATGACGGTTCATCCCGTTTCCCTGCTGATCAACGTTTTGGATTCTTCCCTTCTGCTTCTGCAGGTTGGAGAGTTTCTGAAGAAGCTTTTATGAAGCCATTAAAAAATTGGGTAGATAACTTCAAAGTAAGAGCTTCTTATGGAAGTCTTGCCAATGGAGATATCAGAGATTATTTGTTCTTAACGACTATGGGGACATCTAAATCAGGTATGATTCTGGATGGTGTATTTCCTTCACAAATTGGCCAGCCAGATGTATTGCCGACGACATTAACCTGGGAAACCTCAACAACACTGGATCTTGGTGTAGATTTAAATCTATTTAAAAATCGCTTCACGTTTGTATTTGACTGGTATAGCAGACAAACTACAGATATGTTTACGCCTCTACAACCATTGCCAAGGACTTTTGGTGCTACAGTCCCTAAAGGTAATAATGCAGATCTGGAAACAAAAGGATGGGAACTTACGCTGGGTTGGGCTGATAAGATCAATACCAGTAAGCCAATAGGATATAATCTTCGTTTTGTATTGTCTGATCAGTCGTCTTATATCACAAAATTCAATAACCCTACAATGAGTCTGGGAGGTGAAGGTTATTATAAGGGAATGAGATTAGGCGAAATATGGGGATATACTACAGAAGGACTTTTTCAAAATATAGAGGATATCAGGAACCATGCTAATCAAAGCTATATCAGAACTTCTCAAGGAAACAATTACTTGCCAGGAGATATCAAGTTTTTAGATCGTAATGGAGATGGAGTTATTAATGATGGGAAGAATACTGTAACTGATCCAGGCGATAGGTCGATTATTGGAAACGATCAGGCCAGGTATACTTATGGTGTAAATCTGGGCTTAACCTGGAACAACTTTTCATTTGATGCGTTTGTTCAGGGAGTTGGTAAAAGAGATTGGTGGCCAAGTACTGAAGCTGGTTATTTCTGGGGACAGTATAACCGTCCATATGGATTTCTTCCGCAACATATAATAGGCAACTACTGGACACCAGATAATCCGGATGCTTATTACCCGAGATACAGAGGATACCTTGCACAAAATACAAATGGTACTCTGCGCAATACTCAAACCAGATATTTACAGGATGCCAGCTATGTCAGACTTAAAAACGTAACTATTGCTTATAACTTACCAAAAGCATGGCTTGCAAAAGCAAGTATCTCCGGTGCCAGAGTTTTTGTGAATGGTCAGAATTTATGGACTTACTCTCCAATGTATAAAATCACTAAAAACTTTGACCCTGAGGTTATAGAAAAAGCAGACCCAGATATTAATGCAAATAATGGCGACGGATACCGTTATCCGATGCTTAAAAATTTCACATTCGGAATCGATATAACTCTATAGTAATAACCATAAAATCAAAACATGATGAAAAAAATATATATGCTTTTCCTCTTGCTTCCTTGTTTATGGGGTTGTAAGAAAATATTTGACCTTAAGCCGGTCGACAAAATGACTCCTGAAACAGTTTTCAACACAGAAAAGGGTTTAGAGTTATATACCAACTCATTTTACAACGCTTCACAAATATTTCCACAGGCAGATCAGATTTATAAACACGATTTTACAAGTGATAATCTTTCTGATTTAGGAGCAGTAAATAATGTGTCTACTTATCTGCAAAGTGGTTTCGATTCAAATCAAGCTTCGGGATGGGACTGGGGACCCTTAAGAAATATTAATTATTTCCTTGAAAATTATAACAATCCATCTATCAGTCAGGAAGCAAGAAATCATTACGGAGGTTTAGCTCGTCTTTTTAGAGCCTGGTTCTATTACAATATGGTTAAAAAGTTCGGGGATGTGCCTTGGTACAGCAAAACATTAAGTGATACAGATCCTGACCTTTATAAAGCTCGTGATCCTCGCAAATTAGTGATGGACTCTGTTCTTGCTGATCTCAATTTTGCTTGTACGAATATTCGTGTTGCTAAAAATACTTCTTCATCACGTATTACAAGGAATGTTGCTCTGGCATTGAAATCAAGGATATGTTTGTTTGAGGGAACTATGAGAAGATACCATCCTCAACTTCAACTTAGTAGTACTGCGAATGACTTTTTAAGGGAAGCAGCTGATGCGGCAGATAAAGTAATGATTAGTGGTATGTACAAGGTTTATAATACCAATAATCCTGCTAAGGATTACAGAACACTATTTGTTAGTGAAAATCCAGTTACGGATGAAGTAATGCTTGCTGTAGTTTATAACAATACTTTAAGAAGATGGCATTCCTCAAACTGGTGGTTTACGAGTGCTACATATGGTTCAAGATGGAGTCTGACGAAAGATTTTATTAACTCTTATCAGATGCTGAATGGTGGAAGATTTACCGAACAACCAGGATATGCAACTATGAACTTTATGCAGGAAACACAGAATAGAGACAGAAGACTGGAACAAACGATCAGAATGGGTAACTATGCCAGAAGTAATGGTACACTTGCTGCTACTGATTTTGGTTATTCTTATACAGGTTATCAACCTATAAAATATACTCTGGATGATTCTGGTCTGGATGGAAAGGCAGAAAGCTATAACTCAATTCCTGTGATACGTTATGCAGAGGTGTTGCTGAATTATGCTGAGGCAAAAGCAGAGTTGGGTGAATTTACATCTGCTGAATGGGATAAGAGTATTCGTTTACTCCGTCAGCGTGGTGGGATTACCAATGCTGTTATGCCAGCGAGTATGGATACTTATTATCAGCAGGAGTTTTTTCCGGGTATCACTAATTCAGCAATTATTGAAATCCGCAAGGAACGTGCAATTGAATTAGTTGCTGAAGGTTTCAGGTACTACGATTTGATTCGTTGGAAAGCAGGAAACTTATTACAAAAACCATTTAAAGGAATGTATGTGCCAGCAATGAATACTACTATGGATCTTAATAGTGATGGAAAACCAGATGTTTCATTTGTAACAGCAAGACCATCAAACCCTGTTTCAGGTGTTGTTTACTACATCATTAACGGAGGCTCATCACAATTGACTGAAGGAACAAAAGGTAATTTGTTATGGCTAAGTAATGTAACTAAGGTATTTGACGAAAGAAGATATTTTTATCCTATTCCTTTAGACCAGGTAGTGTTAAGTGGAGAAAACGTTAAACAAAACCCAGGCTGGTTGCCATTAACTCCTTAATCAAAAAATTATGAAACGGAAATTATTTAGAATATACACATTGCTATTGTTTTCAATAGTAATGTTCAGCTCCTGTAAAAAGGTCTACGAAAAACAAGAGAAAAAATCGCTGGTACCTTTTTATTATGCCACCTACAATGTACGGACGGACACAGATACTGATGTTGACAACCCATGGACGGCAAGGCGTGAGCTAATTGCCGATATGGTGGTTAAGCATGGTTTTGAACTTTTTGGAATTCAAGAGGGGAAGGATAATCAGGTGGCAGATCTGGCAGCTCGTTTACCTCAGTTTAAACACTTTGGAGCAGGTAGAAATAATGGGTTGACAGGTGAGCATGTCGAAATCTTTTATCGCACCGACCTATTTGAAGTTTTGGAAACCGGCGACTTCTGGCTTTCTCCCAGACCAGAAAGTCCGGGGCCTGGATGGGATGCCTCTTTAAATAGAATTTGTACTTGGGGTAGGTTTAAACAATTAAGTACAGGAACTGAATTTTATGTTTTCAATACCCATATAGATCATCAGGGAGCGCAGGCCCAAAGAGAAAGTACAAAATTGTTGCTTAATATGATTCCCAAAATAGCAGGTAATTATCCTGCATTGTTGAGTGGTGATTTTAACTATGATCAGAATGGAGATAATTATAGAACACTTAATACGTCTTCAATTTTAAGGGACTGTTATACGAGAGCAGAAAATCCTAATGCTCCGAACGGAACATTAAATCTATTTGATATCACTCGCAAAACTAAAGCGCGGATAGATCATGTGTTCATTACGCCACAATTTAATGTAGAACAGTATGACATTCTGATCGATACCTATAATGGTAAAATACCTTCGGATCATTACCCTGTACGAGTAAAACTAAGTATGTAATCAATTAAACAGACAAGAACATGTTAAACAAAAATATATTTATAGGAATTATTGCACTGGCATCAACAGTTGCATTTGGTTGTAAAAAGATTTATCAGATAGAAGAAGTTCACACTTATGAAACTGTAGAAGAAAAGCCTGGTGGTGGTAATGCAGGAGGCAATGATAATGAAATCAGGGTAATGTCATATGACATTAATTATACTAACAGGGCTTTCAAAGGAACTAATACAGGTGTTTTAGATATCGAAGCTGTAGCCGATGTAATAAATAGTAATAAGGCAGACGTGGTATGCATGCGGCAGGTTGATAAGTTTACTACCCGCGGACAAATGGATATTGATCAGGCTGCGGTTTTGGCAAATCTTACTGGCATGAAGTATTTTTATGCACCTGCTCGTACAGTAAGTGGCGGGGAAACTGGGAATGCGGTATTAAGTCGCTATCCAATCCTCGAGTCTGAAAACATGAAGCTGTTTACAGAAGGTAATGATGAGGCTCGTTGTGCCGCAATTGTTGTTTTAGATCTTGGTAATGGAAAAAAAGTCAGAGTTGTTTCAACTCAACTAGAGTTTTCTAAGGAAGCAAGCAGACTTAAAGAAATAGAGGAACTGAAAATTAAAATTAAGACTGACGATATGCCGTCAATTCTGGCTGGAAATATGACGGCCAACGTCGGTACAACATCTTTTAATAAATTAACTGAAGCATTTGTACTCTATACAACAGAAACACCTCTTGCTACATTCTCTTATCCAAATCCAACGACTGTAAGTGATTATATTTTTTATTCATCTGCTGCACATTTTAAAGTTGCAAATTTCTATATCGCTGGATATACACCGAATAGACATGTGCCATTGATTGTAGATTTTGAATTGAAATAGAAATAGTTTATCCAAAATTGATATGCCCCATAGTTCTTTAAACTTATGGGGCATTTTATTTGTATTTGAGCTTTATCTTAAAACTTACCTGTTATAGTGTAGTTTTTTTCTGAAAGTAGTCTGATCTCCTGCTTTTTCTTGATTTGATAAAGACTGTCAGGGTAATAGGATAGGGTATCTGCAGAGCTGTAAAGCATGTTGCTCGTCCTGATAAGAATCTTGATACCTTGTACTTTTTCACCTGTTTTTGTAATCAATACTTCTTTTACGGGAACTTTTTTATCATCTGAGGTGTAAACTTCCTGTTCCTTATTTTTTTCAATATAAAATAGCCCTTTCCATGCACTGCGGTTTATATCAGCCTCAGAAAATACAGAAAGCTCTTTTTCCCAATCTCGTATTTGAATCTTCTTTGTTTCTGAACTTTCATTTACCATCACTGTTTTAGTAAATACAGGATTGCTTTTATTAAGTCGCAGAGACTCTTTTTCAAAATAACCTTTGAGGTCAAAATAACTTAAATCGTTCTTTTGGTTTTTGTCAGCCGGATTACAGCCTGAAAAAACCAAAAGAATGACAGGTAACAATAGAGTTCTTCTCATTAAACCAGGCTATTTCCAGTCATAATTGCTGGCTTAGGAATATCCATTATACTTAAAATAGTAGGAGCAATATCGCCAAGTTTGCCATCTGCAATGGACTTATAATCTTTATCAATCAAAATACAAGGAACAAGGTTTGTAGTATGAGCAGTATTTACAGAACCATCACTATTCACCATATATTCAGAATTACCATGATCTGCAAGGATAATGAATGAATAACCATGCTCAAGTCCTTTTTTTACTACAATTTCTGCACAGCTATCAGCCGTTTCAACTGCTTTAACAACAGCTTCAAAAACACCTGTGTGCCCAACCATATCCGGATTGGCGAAGTTTAAGCATACAAAATCTGGCCATCCGCTTTCCAGCTCTTTACAGATTGCCTCAGTAATACCTGCAGCACTCATTTCCGGTTGTAAATCGTAAGTAGCCACTTTCGGAGAAGGAATCATAATTCGTTTTTCTTCTTTAAATTCCTGCTCTCGGCCTCCAGAAAAGAAGAATGTAACATGTGGGTATTTTTCTGTTTCTGCAATGCGGATTTGTTTTTTATGATACTTTTCAAGCACTTCACCCAACGTTTCAGAAAGATCGTCTTTAGTAAACATCACCTTTACATCTTCGAAATTCTCATCGTATGTGGTCATGGTTACATAATAAAGAGGTAGCTTGTGCATACCAAAATCAGGATAATCATTCTGAGTTAATACTGCAGTAATTTCACGTCCACGATCCGTTCTGTAGTTAAAACAAATAACTACATCTCCAGGCTGTATTGTGGCTACAGGTTGTCCGTTTTCCTGAGTTACAACAAGTGGTTTAATAAATTCGTCAGTTATTCCATCTTTATAAGATTGCTCAATAGCTGTTGCCGGATCACTTGTAGGCTGTCCTATTCCGTTTGTCAATAGGTCGTAGGCCAGTTTTACACGTTCCCAGCGACTATCTCTGTCCATTGCATAATAACGGCCAATTAAGCTGGCAATTTTTGCAGTAGTATGTTCTAAATGATGATCAAGGTCTTTGATGAAATTCAGGCCCGAATTAGGATCTGTATCTCTGCCATCCATAAAAGCATGTACAAAAACATCCTTTAAGCCCTGTTCTGTTGCGGCATCACATAACGCTTTTAAATGATTAATATGAGCATGAACACCACCATCAGAAGTTAATCCGATAAAGTGAACAGATTTGTCGTTATTTTTAGCATAATTAAAAGCATCAATCAATGTAGGATTTTGGAAAAGACTTCTGTCACTTATTGCTTTATTTATTCTTCCCAATTCCTGATACACAATTCTGCCTGCACCAAGATTCATATGGCCTACTTCAGAGTTGCCCATTTGACCGTCAGGTAAACCTACTGCTTCACCAGATGCTTCTAGTTTTGAATTAGGGTAATTTTGAATTGCAGCATCAAAAAATGGGGTATTGGCAGCATAAGCTGCATCAGAGTTATCTTGTTTCCCGTATCCCCAGCCGTCAAGAATTAATAGTACTACTTTTTTGTTGTTCATCCGTGGTTCGCTTTGTTTTAATGTGTCATTGAACAATAGCAAATATAAGTCTAATCAATCTTTTTTTTGAACCAAAAACTGTTTCGTTATCATTTTATGATCTATTAATGGCATAATTTGTGTGAAGTTCTTATATTAGCTGTACAGAGATGATAAAGCCCTTACTATTTTTATTCGTATTTTTAACGCATTCCTCCTCCTCTTATACGCTTCAAGGCGATATTATAGACAATTTGTCTGTACAGTTTAAAGCCGGTAATGCAAAAGAGATCGCAGCCAGTTTCTCTTCCAGTGTAGAGTTAATCATCATCGATGATGAAGATGTATATTCTAAAGCACAGGCAGAACAGATCTTAAGAAACTTTTTTACTAAATATCCTCCTGTTAAATCAACAGTGATTCACCTGATTAATACCAATCCTAATTTCAGGTTTGGAATACTTTCCCTACATACAAAAAATGGAAAATTCAGGGTTTCGATAACAATGAAAAAATCGAGCAATGCTTTTTTTATAACAGAATTAAGAATAGAACCTGATAAATAATAGTAAAAATACTATTTTTGGGTTTAAATATTAATTTTGGATAAACTAATCATAAATCAATTCATAAAAAATGCTATCGCTGAAGATCTCGGTGATGGTGACCACACTTCACTTTCAACTATTCCAGCTAATGCACAAGGTAAAGCCAAACTGCTGATTAAGGAAGACGGAATTATTGCAGGTGTGGAACTGGCACAGGAAATCTTTAAACAGGTTGATGCTAATCTTAAAATAGAGGTACTGATCAATGATGGTGCCGCTGTAAAATATGGAGATATTGCTTTAACTGTGGCTGGAAACTCTCAATCTATTCTTCTTGCAGAACGTTTGGTGTTAAATTGCATGCAGCGTATGAGTGGCATTGCTACTAAAACAAATCATATTGTTAAATTGCTTTCTGGATACCATACTCAGTTATTAGATACGCGTAAAACTACACCGGGATTAAGATATCTGGAAAAATGGGCAGTACGTATTGGTGGTGGGGTTAACCATAGGATTGGTCTGTATGATATGATTCTGATCAAGGATAATCATGTAGACTATGCTGGTGGTATCGCAAATGCGATATATGCAGCGAATCAATATTTAAAGGAAAAAAACAAGCAATTAGAAATTGAGATTGAAGTAAGAAATCTTTCTGAGCTTGGAGAGGTCCTTGATTCTGGTAATGTGAACAGGATTATGCTCGATAACTTCAGTTTTGCTGATTTAAAAGAAGCTGTTCGTTTGATCGATAAAAAATATATCACAGAAGCCTCAGGAGGTATCATAGAAGAAAATGTAGCTGAATATGCAGCCTGTGGAGTAGATTACATATCAATGGGAGCATTAACACATTCAGTTAAAAGTTTAGACATGAGTTTAAAAGCCGTTTAGGTTATGATTTCTATCTATTCTATTTCGGCAGTACTTCTGGCCTACTTGTTTGGCTCTATACCAACTGCAGTTTGGTTGGGACAGGCATTTTATGGCGTTGATGTAAGGGAATACGGCAGTGGAAATGCTGGTGCAACCAATACTTTCAGGGTATTGGGTAAAAAGGCAGGTATTGCTGTAATGACTATTGACATTGCAAAAGGTTATACAGCAACCAAATTAGCCTACTTTATAGGACTATCTGTTACAGGGCCTCAGCATTCAGCCCAATTTGTAAATTACGAGCTTGCACTGGGTGTTACCGCAGTTATGGGGCATTTGTTCCCAATATTTGCAGGCTTTAGGGGTGGAAAAGGGGTGGCAACACTTTTTGGAATGATTTTGGCAGTTAACTTTCCGGCAGCAATGCTTTGTGTTCTGGTATTTATAACCGTATTATTACTTACAAAATATGTTTCATTAAGCTCAATATGCGCAGGTTTTACATTTCCTTTAAGTATTGTGTTTGTGTTACATTCTTCTATAAAGTCGGAAGTCTTATATGGAATGTGTGTATGTGTACTGATTTTAGTTACGCATCAAAAAAATATAGAGCGATTATTAAAGGGCAGAGAATCCAAAGTGTACCTGTTTAAAAAGAAAACTAATTAAACTTAAATCATGAAGCGAATATTAATTGTAGGCGTAACCGCTATTGGGTTAGCCTTATCGTCTTGTTCAACTGTTCCACTAACAGGAAGAAGCAGGTTAAACCTGGTTAGTGATGATCAGGTTTTGCCGATGGCATTTCAGGCATACAATGAATTCCTCACCGAAAATAAGGGGGCTGTATTATCTGCATCTAATGCTGAAGCATCAAGAGTGAAAATGGTAGGTAACAAACTGATTGCCTCTGTTAAAACTTATATGAATAACAACAATTACGGAGATCTGATTAAAGATTATAAGTGGGAAGTAAATGTTGTACAAAGTAAAGAATTGAATGCCTGGTGTATGCCAGGTGGAAAGATTGTTGTCTACACAGGGATTTTACCTGTTACTAAAGACGATGCAGGTTTGGCTACTGTAATGGGACATGAGATTGCCCATGCTATTGCTGGTCATAGTGCAGAACGTATGTCGCAGGAAATGGTTTCTCAGGGAATCGGAGCAGCAGGTAGTGTAGCTTTGTCCAAGAACCCTAAATCGCAATCTTTGTTCAATACCTTGTATGGTGTTGGGACACCTTTAATGATGCTGAAGTACTCACGTAATCAGGAGTTAGAAGCCGATAAGTTAGGATTGATCTTTATGGCAATGGCAGGTTATAATCCTCAAAATGCTGTGGCCTTCTGGCAAAGGATGTCTGCTGCTTCTGCAGGAAGTCAGAAACCGGCTGAGTTTTTAAGTACTCACCCAAGTGATGCTACGCGTATAGCTCAAATACAAAGGGCCATACCTGAAGCTCAAAAGTATTTGAAAAAATAATTCCTTTTAAATAAGAATAATGGAAGGCTGCCTGAGGGTGGCCTTTTTAGATTTTAAGAACCAAGAGTTTGAATGATGGCCGATGCTTTAAGCATGCACTCTTCATACTCTGAATTTGCATCAGCAGCAAAAGTTATTGCACCACCTACCTGAAATGATAAGTATTCTTTTTCAGCATTGTACATCATGCTGCGGATAATAACGTTAAAATCAAAATCAGACTCAGGACTAATGTAACCAAATGCACCTGAATAACTACCTCGCTTGCTTAATTCATACTCTTCTATCAGTTGCATCGCTTTTACCTTAGGTGCCCCTGTCATGGAACCCATTGGAAAAGTGTGTTTAATCGCATCTATGAAATGTACATTTGGGTTTAGTTCACAACTAATCGTTGAAATCATCTGGTAGACCTGTGGAAAACCATAAATTCCAAATAGCTCATCTACTTTTACACTTCCACTTAAGGCTACTTTGGTCAGGTCATTCCGAACAAGGTCTACTATCATCACATTTTCAGCCTGTTCTTTGGTATTTTCCCTTAGTGCCGTTCTGATTTGTAAATCTATCTTAGGGTCTGCATTGCGCTTTGCAGTACCTTTTATTGGCTGGGAGATTACACGGTTTTCTCTTTTGCATAAATACCTCTCCGGACTTGCAGAAAGGATGTACTGATCTCTGATTTTAAAGAATCCGGCAAATGGGGTAGGAGAGATCTGACACAAACGTTGGTAAATCTCAACCGGATTAATAACCGCATGTTCAGCAAAGAATTCCTGGCAAAAGTTTACCTCATAAATGTCACCACGAACAATATGTTGTTGTAGAGCCCGGACCGTTTCAGTATAAGCCGTTTTTGAAATCCTGCTTTGTACATTGATAGGTGAATGGTTTTCGTTAATAGAACTACTATGTTGATTTATTATATCAATTACTTCTGGACTGCCTATTGATACTTCTACTTCATCTGCTTTAACAATAATAAGGTGCTGGGGGACAAAGAAAAATAATTCAGGAAAGTTGAGTTGATCTGAATTTGTTGATTCTAATTGCTCTATTTCATTTTTTAAGTCATAACCGAATAAGCCAAACATCCAGGTTTTATGTAACTCATAAAAGGCTTTCAGCTCATCAAATTTAGATGCGGACTGGGCATTAAGTTCTGCTTTAGCACCAACGGCAAGTAGCAAATCATATTTGCCATAACGATCCGTATAATCATTGGAGTCTAGGATGCAACATACTTCAAAAGTAGCAGCCCATTGCAGCGCTTTTTGTTTAAATGAGGGTAGGTCCTGAACTTTCATTTTAATCTGCGCAAATGTAGCGCATTTATAGTAAACAAGGTAGGAGCAAAATGAAATGGTACTTGTTTTAATTACAAATTAAATCTATATTACATTATAATTCCAATGAATTACCCATTATTACCAAAGGTAAAGGTCGTTTTTTTGTAAGTCTATTCCTAAAAAGACGGAAATGGAAAAAACCATTAAAGCATAAAAAACAAACAAAATTTTCGGACTGTTATCGGGCTTAGGAGAGCGCTCGATCGGCCTTAAAGGTTAGGTCGAATCTAAGAGGTACCTCCTTCGTGTCTCGTTCGTGTTTGTTCGATAAAATATCAATCAATATTGGTCGCAATTAGCTACAATACTAAAGGTTAATACGACTATACTATTCGACTCAATCAGCATCCCATAAAAATTTTATTTTAGACAAAAAAAAAGGCGGTATTCTGTTTAGAACACCGCCCTTTTGGAGTATGATATTTGAATTTTAAATCAATTCTAATGTTTGAACTCTGTCTGGACCTACAGAAAGGTATTTAACAGGTACTTCAAGTTCTTTCTCTAAGAAAGAAATATAGTTGCTAAGTGCAGCTGGTATTTCTTCAACCTTGTTTACTTTGGTCACATCAGTTTTCCAACCTTCAATTGCTTTCAATACAGGCTTTGGTTGAACAGAGATGATATCATACGGCATATAGTCGATTGTTTCACCATTGTGCTCATAATGTGTACATACATAAATGGTATCAAAACCATCCAATACGTCAGCCTTCATCATGATCAGTTCAGTAACCCCATTTAGCATAATAGCATATTTCAATGCCGGAAGGTCAATCCATCCGCAACGACGTGCACGTCCGGTAGTTGCACCAAACTCATGTCCAACCTGGCGTAAAGTTTCACCAACTTCATCGTCAAGTTCCGTAGGGAATGGTCCACCGCCAACACGAGTACAATAAGCTTTAAAAATGCCGTATACATTACCCACTTTATTTGGAGCGATACCTAATCCAGTACAAGCACCCGCAGTAGTTGTATTAGATGAAGTTACAAAAGGATAAGAGCCAAAGTCTACATCTAATAATGTTCCTTGTGCACCTTCAGCAAGTACAGTCTTACCTTCCTTTAAATAACCATTTACAAAATGTTCACTATCTACATGAGGAATATTTTTGATGAATTCAATTGCTTCGAAGAAAGCAGCCTCCTTTTCAGTCAGATCATATTCAAACTCATAATGAGAAAGTATTTCTTTGTGTTTCTCTACCAATTTGTTGTAACGTTCTTTAAAGTCTGGTAATGTAGTATCACCAACTCTAAGTCCATTACGTCCGGTTTTGTCCATATAAGTAGGACCAATTCCTTTTAAGGTAGAGCCAATTTTATTATTACCCATTTTTTGTTCATTTGCTGCATCCAGCAATTGGTGGGTAGGTAGAATAAGGTGAGCTTTACGGGCAATTACCAGTTTGCCTTTAGCAATTGGATCATGACCAGCTTTTTTCAGGTTATCCAGTTCCCTTTTTAAAATGATTGGATCAATTACCACACCATTTCCAATAAGGTTCATTGTTTTTTCATTAAAGATACCAGATGGAATAGTGTTTAAAACGAACTTTTTGCCATCAAATTCTAAAGTATGTCCGGCATTCGGACCGCCTTGAAAACGAGCTATCAAATCATATTGCGGACTAAGTACGTCAACAATTTTTCCCTTGCCTTCATCGCCCCATTGCAGGCCCAGAAGCACGTCTACTTGCGTCATTATTTTAATTTAAAAATGGAAATATTATAATTGTTTAACTTGCATGTTTAATGTCAGAGTTCTGATTGTTCATAGCTGTTTTAGCAGAACAATCGAAACAAACGCCATAAAGATTTAAAGAGTGGTGTTTGATTTCAAATTTCAACAGTTCACCAACCATACTTTGTATCTGGTGAATGCGTGGGTCGCAGAATTCAACAACTTTTCCACAATCAATACAGATGATGTGGTCATGTTGGTGGTAACCATAAGATTTTTCAAACTGAGCCATGTTTTTACCAAACTGGTGTTTGGTAACCAGGTCACATGAAACCAATAGCTCTAAAGTATTGTATACCGTAGCCCTGCTCACACGGTATTTTTGATTTTTCATGTGGATATAAAGCGTTTCTACATCAAAATGGTCATCTCTTGAGTATATTTCTTCTAAGATGGCAAAACGCTCAGGTGTTTTTCTCAGACTTTTATTTTCGAGGTAGGCTTCAAATATTTTCCTAACTAACTCGCTGTTGTGGTTTGTCGACATAGTTTTTAAACTCCTTTCAAAGGTACCAATTTTTTATATAAACGGTATGATTTATTGTTTTTTTTAGGCATCAAAGCGGGTAACTCCTGTAACACCTTTTACTTCTAACAGATTTTTAATCAGGTTATCCAGGTGCTCCTTGTCATTTACAAACACCATAATGGAGCCATCGAAAATCCCATTATCTGTATCTATAGTTAATGAACGCATATTTACCTTGAAATCGTTTGATATAACCTTTGTAATATTATTGATCAATCCGACATCATCAATACCAATAATGTGAAGTCCGGTTAAGAAGGTAAGTTCTTTTTGACGGTTCCATTTTGCTTTTACAATGCGATATCCATAATTGGCCATCAGTTGTGCTGCATTCGGACAATTGGTACGGTGTATTTTTATGCCTTCATTTACAGTAACAAAGCCAAAAACATCGTCGCCAGGTATGGGATTACAGCATGCTGCCAGCGTATAATCTATTTTTTGTAAATCTTCACCAATTAAAAGAATATCAGATTCAGGGCCTTTAATTTTATTTAATAAAGCATCAATCTGCTGATTATCATTTTTCTCCGCTCCGCGATTTTCAATTTCTTTTTCACTCGCCAGGTAATCCTTTAAATCTTTTAACTCAATCTTTCCTTTTGCAACTGCAATAAAGAGGTCTTGTGTAGATTGTAGTTTAAAGAAGTAGCTGATCTTATTTAAGTTATCGGTATTGTAAGTGATTTTTAGCGATTTCATTTTGCGTTCCAGGGTTTCTTTACCCATTTCTGCAATCTTTCTTTTCTCTTCTTTTAAAGAAGATTTGATTTTTGATTTCGCTTTGGCGGTTACAACGATATTCAGCCAGTCTTCTTTAGGCGACTGCTTGCTCGAAGTGATAATCTCGACCTGATCACCGTTTTGCAGCTTGTGCGATAAAGGAACCAGTTTGTGATTTACTTTAGCTCCAATACATTTGGCACCTACGTCGGTATGAATTTCGA
Organism: Pedobacter sp. ASV1-7; assembly: GCF_040203335.1. Lineage (NCBI taxonomy): Bacteria > Pseudomonadati > Bacteroidota > Sphingobacteriia > Sphingobacteriales > Sphingobacteriaceae > Pedobacter > Pedobacter sp. ASV1-7. The sequence goes on from NZ_JBEHBV010000004.1 coordinate 70,879, forward strand.
ATGCAAAATCTAATGCAGTAGCCCCTAATGGTAATTGTAATAATGCACCTTTGGGTGTAAAAATGAAGATCTCGTCAGAGAACAGGTTCATTTTAAAATCGTCAAGGAAATCAAGGGCATTTGCTTCCGGATTATTTAGCATCTCACGTACTTTCATAATCCATTGGTCAAGACCATTGTCATTGCTGGCCTCTTTGTATTTCCAATGTGCAGCAAATCCTTTCTCAGCGATCTCATTCATACGCTGTGTACGGATTTGTACTTCCACCCACTGTCCTTTAGGCCCCATTACTGTGGTATGCAGTGATTCATATCCGTTCCCTTTTGGTGAAGAAACCCAGTCACGTAAACGGTCAGGGTTAGGACGATACAGGTCTGTCACAATAGAATAAGCTTTCCAACAATCTGCTTTTTCATTTTCAGGCGCACTATCAAGTATAATTCTGATCGCAAAAAGGTCATAAACTTCGTCAAACGGAATATTTTTGCTTTTCATCTTGTTCCATATGGAATGGATAGATTTTGGCCGTCCGTAAATATCCGCAGTTAAACCCTGTTCCGCCAATATTTCATTTATTGGTTCAACAAATCTTTTGATAAAGAGGGTTCTTTCTGCTTTCTTTTCATTAAGTTGTGTCGCAATGTATTTATAGGTATCTGGCTCCAGATATTTCATGGAAAGGTCTTCCAGTTCGGATTTGATTGCATATAAACCTAAACGATGCGCAAGTGGTGCATAGAGATAAATGGTTTCAGAAGCGATTTTCAGTTGCTTTTGTCTGGGCATAAAGTCCATAGTCCGCATATTGTGCAATCTGTCCGCCAGCTTGATCAGAATAACCCTGACATCGTCAGCAAGGGTCAGCAACATTTTTCTGAAGTTTTCTGCTTGCAGGGAACTATTGTAATCAAAAACACCAGATATTTTGGTTAACCCATCAATAATTTTGGCAGACTTTTTACCAAATTCACGTTCAATATCTTCTAAGGTGATGTCTGTATCTTCTACTACATCGTGTAATAAAGCACATACGATTGAAGTTGTACCTAAGCCAATTTCTTCTGCGGCAATCTGTGCTACTGCAATAGGATGATAAATATAAGGTTCGCCAGATTTTCTTCGCATGTTTTTATGGCTTTCCAATGCCATATCAAATGCCTTTCTTATCTCTTTTTTATCACCACGTTGTAAGGTAGGCTTACAGGCACGCAAAAGAGCACGGTATCTTTTCAGTATCTCTTGTTTTTCCGCTTCTAAATCTATCACTAATGCGTTCTTCATTCTAGTATCCTCGTTTTATTCTGTTCTGGTTAGATTTGTCTAATTTTGTGACTCCCTTAATATAAATCTTTTTACAAAGATTAGAACTATTACGGACAATAATTCTACCAAATGAATGTTTGTCATGTACCGGTATTTGTTGTCTAAAGCTATTGTATTATTTACATAAAAAATATACCTATTTATGTCGAAAAAGGTATATTAGATTGTTATTGGAGCAAAAATATAAAATTAGCCCTAACTTTGCTGGACTTATAAAATTATGAATTTTTACAGGTTGTTTATTCCTTTAATTGTCATTATTACAAGTACTTCTGCTGAAGCACAGGAGGCAACTGTGCCTGTCAAAATGCCTGTGTTGGGAAAAAACGATACGATCAGAGTGGCAGGGACTAATGATAATGGAGAAATGATACCCTGGATTTCATTAAAAGAGGTCGTGATTTATGGTGTAAGAACCTTTAAGTCTCCAGCAGACCAGGCTGCTTATAACCGTTTACGTTATAATGTGATGAAGGTAATGCCTTATGCATTGTTTGCGAAAAGGAGGTATGAACAACTGGAAAGGGAGCTTGCTGTTACAGCTGATAAAAAGGAGCAGAAAAGACTGGTTAAACAATGTGATAAGGAAATTAAAGAGATGTTTAATCGGGAAATTAAAGAACTTACCATTAGTCAGGGACAAATTTTAACAAAATTAATAGACAGGGAAATAGGACGTACAACCTTTGAGATTATTAAGGAGACTAAAGGGGGAGTTACTGCTTTTTTATATCAATCTGTAGCACGCGTAGTAGGACATAATCTGAAAAGTACCTATAGTGCAGAAGAAGATAGGGATATTGAATCTATTATTATTTCCTCAGGATTTTACCATTAATACTATGTTTGACGAATCTAAAAGCGTACACCAGTTTAAGGTGAAACAAATCAATGGAACAGAAAGAAACCTTTCTGATTATAAAAATAAAGTATTACTTATCGTTAATATAGCATCAGGCTGTGGTTTTGCTCCTCAGTTGAAAGAATTGCAACAGTTACAGGAAGAAATGGGTGCAGAGAATTTCGAAATCCTTGGCTTTCCATCAAATGATTTTGGCCGGCAGGAGCCATTGGAAGGTCAGGCAATTACAACGTTTTGTGAAATAAATCATGGCGTGAAGTTCCCTGTATTTTCAAAAATAATGGTTAGAGGTGAACAAGCACACCCATTATTTAAATTCCTTACGCAAAAGTCTACACCACGCTGGAATTTTCATAAATACCTGATCAATAAAGATGGAGAAGTGGTCGACTACTTTTTCCCCTTTACAAAGCCGCTGTCCTCAAAAATAAAAAAGAAGATTCAGCGTCTGATTTAATTATTAAAAGCACACTATGAAGTTAGATATATTGGTACTTGCCGTCCACCCGGACGATGCGGAGCTTGGTTGCTCCGGAACGATTTTAAAGCATATTGAATTAGGGAAAAAAGTTGGAATAATAGATTTTACCAGGGGAGAACTTGGGACCAGGGGATCAGCTGAGATCAGGGATGTTGAGGCTGCTGATTCTGCGAAGATTATGGGACTTCATGCGCGTGAGAATCTTGGGTTAAGAGATGGATTCTTTGAGAATAATGAAGCTCATCAGTTAGAAGTAATCAAGATGATCCGTAAATATCAACCTGAAATTGTGCTGACTAATGCCTTACACGACAGACATCCTGATCATGGACGTGCTGGTGACCTGGCTAATGATGCGTGTTTTTTAGCAGGCCTGGCAAAAATAGAGACAGAATTGGATGGGGAGAAACAATTGGCCTGGAGACCTAATCTGGTATTACAATATATTCAGGATCGTTATATAAAACCAGATATCATTATTGATATTACCCCTCATTTTGAAACTAAAATAGCTGCAATTAAGGCTTTTAAGACTCAGTTCTTTAATCCTGAACTGGATGAACCTGATACTTATATCTCTTCTCCAGAGTTTTTTGAAAGTGTCATTGGTCGTGCCCGTGAATTTGGTAAAGCTGTTGGTGCAACTTACGGAGAAGGCTTTACATCACGTAAACTTCTAGGTGTAGACAATCTGTTTAACCTGAGATAGTTATTTCTTTATATTAAGCTGATTACAACAAAAGTCATAGTATATTGTTTAAATTAAAACAGTATACTATGGCTAATATCTTTTCTTCTTTAAAAAACGCATATACACTTTTTAAAACTGTAGACTTCCAGAAACTTGAAGCATTATCAAAAAAGGTAGACCTTGCCAAAATGATGGATTCGGTTTCTAATCTTGATGAGACCCAGTTGCAGGGACTGATGAAAATGATGGGGACTCCTCATAAAAAGAAAGAACTTCCTGAAATTGAGGGAGATTTTTATCATCTGGGAGAAGAAGCTTTAAAAGATGAAGACAGAGCATTACAACTCTATGTAAGATCATTTCTGGAAAGGGAAGTCAAACCACTGGTTAACAAATACTGGCTAAAAGCAGAATTTCCTTTTGAGCTGATCCCAAAAATTGCAGAATTAAATATTTGCGGATTGACCTATCAGGGATATGGTTGTCCGGGTAAAACCAATTTGATGGAAGGAATGCTAGCTATGGAAATGGCAAGGGTTGATACTTCTATGTCTACTTTTTTTGGTGTACAGAGCGGCCTGGCTATGGGTTCTATTTATTTACTTGGTTCAGAGGCTCAGAAGCAGCAATGGTTACCTGATATGCAAAAGATGAAAATTATTGGAGCTTTTGGTTTAACAGAGCCAGAAGTAGGGTCCGGAGTTGCTGGTGGTTTAACTACTACTGCAAAAAGACAGGGCAATAAATGGGTATTAAACGGACAGAAGAAATGGATTGGTAATTCGACATTTTCAGATGTTACGATTATCTGGGCCCGTGATCTTGATGATAATCAGGTGAAAGGTTTTCTGGTTAGAAAGGGGACAAAAGGTTTTGCTGTCGAAAAGATGCAGGATAAAATGGCCTTGCGAATTGTTCAGAATGGTTTGATCACTTTAACCAACTGTGAGGTTGATGAAGAAGATCGTTTACAAAATGCAAATTCATTCAAAGATACGGCTAAGGTCTTGAAAATGACCAGGGCAGGAGTGGCCTGGCAGGCTGTAGGCTGTGCCAGGGGGGCGTATGAGAGTGCATTAGACTATACACGCAAAAGGAAGCAGTTTGGTAAGCCTATCGCTTCTTATCAGCTTATACAAAACCATCTGGTTGAAATGTTGTCTAATCTTACAGCCATGCAAACCATGTGTTTCCGTCTTTCTCAGTTACAGGATCAGGGTTTGTTAACCGATGAACATGCTTCGTTGGCTAAGGTATTCTGTTCCATGCGGACAAGAGATGTCGTAAGCAGAGCAAGAGAGGTAATGGGCGGTAATGGTATTTTGTTAGAGTATGATGTGGCCCGGTTTGTGGCGGATGCAGAAGCCATCTATTCTTATGAAGGTACAAAAGAAATCAATACGTTAATTGTAGGGAGAGCTATTACTGGTTTCTCTGCATTTGTTTAAACATCTCAACACTTGCATTGCCCATTGCTGTTTTTTCATACAGTGCGATGCAATACTGATTAAACCGGGGATCAAAGTTAACCTTGCCGGCATAAAGGTTTTCCGGTACCGGAAAACCTTCTAAAAAGAAATAAACTTTTGTATTGCCTCCTTTATGGTGAGGCATAAAATTTCCATAAGTTTCCAATTCTGCAGCCGAGGCATCTTTTATGGTAACTGCAAAAACATGCTGTATTGGTCCGGTATTGTTTTCGTTGCGATAATGCGCAATCTCTTTAAAGCCGCCTTTCAAATCATTTACTCCAGGCTGCATAAAGGTTCCTTTTACCATCCATACGACTAACACAAGAATGAGTATTGCCAGGAATGTATTAAACTTTTTATTGCCCATTATAATGTTGGTAATATACGGTCCATCACGGCCATTCCTTCATCTATATGCTTTTTCTCGATGCACAGTGCTGGTCTGAAGCGTATAGTCTGGTTGCCACAGCCTAAAAACATGACATTGTTTTCAAGGCCTTTTTTTATAAACGAATCACGCATTTCTTTGCTTGCAAAGTCGAAAGCACAGAGTAAACCTTTTCCGCGAACATTGCTCATGATGTTATATTTGCTGGCAAGTTTATGAAGTTCATCTTGTAAATACTGGCCAACAACTGCTGCATTCTCACAAAGGTTGTCTTCAGCTATAATCTGGAGAATCTGTGAAGATCTAACCATATCTACAAGATTACCACCCCAGGTTGAGTTGATTCTTGAAGAAACTTTAAATACATTTTGTGGTATCTGATCCACCTTATTGCCTACTAATATCCCACAAACCTGCATTTTCTTACCAAAGGCAAGGATGTCCGGTCTGGCTTTTTCACTAAAATTCTGGTGGCACCAGAACTTTCCGGTAAGTCCTACACCTGTCTGTACTTCATCATAAATCAGAAATGCATCATTTTCATCGGCAATGGCTTTCAGTTGAATTAAAAATTCTTCCCGCAAGTGGTTGTCGCCACCCTCTGATTGCACAGGTTCTACAATGATTGCACAAATATCATCTTTATGATCAGCAAATGCTTGTTTTACCTTAGCTATTGATGTGGTTTCAGTTTCAATGGCTATTTTTAAATTCTCGTCCTGCAATGGAAATTTCACAATAGGAACAGGTATTCTTGGCCAGTCAAATTTTGCAAACCATTTTGTTTTATCAGGTAATGTATTGGTCAGACTTAAGGTATATCCCGTGCGACCATGAAAAGCTTTTTCAAAGTGAAGCACTTTAAATCCTCTTTCTTCTTTATATCCTTTGGCAAAGTTTTTCTGAACTTTCCAGTCCATAGCTACTTTAATAGCATTTTCTACGGCTAAGCCCCCTCCGGCAATAAAGAAAGCATGAGGTAGGTAATCTGGGATGCCATGTTTTGAGAATGTATCTACAAACTGGGCATATTGCTGGGTATAAACATCCGAATTTGAAGGATTCGCCAATGCAGCCTGTAACAAGTTTTTCTTGAATACTTCATCATTGATCATCTTAGGATGATTATAGCCTAAAGGTACAGAGGCAAAACAAGTGAAAAAATCGAGTAAATTCCGATTATTCTTTGAATCATAAATATAAGCGCCCTGACTTTTCTCCATGTCATAAGTCAAATCAAACCCATCGGCTAAGATGTGTTTGCCAAGTGTCTCGTTTACCTGCTCTGGAGTGATTGTTAGTTCATACATAGACTGAGTTTTTGGTATGCTCCAAATGTAATAAAAACCGCCAAATTAACAAATGCGGGCACTTTTTTGAATGTTTAAGCAAAATATAGCTTTAAACGATTTAAAGTATGTTTTTGAAATGAAATGGATTTTGGTCTGCTAAAAGTGATACAAATTTGTGACTTAACACAGACTTGTTTTTTCATCCTTTACTACAAACTATTTATAAAAATGGCTGTTAATAAGAAATGACCACTAAAAAATCTATTGAACAAGAGGGCATAAATACAGTCCGTACATTATCTATTGATGCAGTTCAGAAAGCAAATTCAGGACATCCGGGTACACCCATGGGACTTGCTCCGATTGGACATGTTTTATGGACAGAGAGTATGAATTACAATCCTCAGGATCCGGAATGGATGAATCGTGATCGTTTCATTTTGTCGGCTGGACATGCCTGTATGCTACAATACAGCTTTTTATATTTAACAGGTTACGATGTTAGTTTAAATGATTTAAAGGAATTCAGGCAACTGCATAGCAGAACTGCGGGCCACCCGGAGTATGGTTTATTACCAGGCATTGAAGTCACAACGGGGCCTTTAGGTCAGGGCTTTGCAAATGGGGTCGGCTTTGCTATTGCAGAGCAAAATCTTGCTGCGCGTTTTAATAAACCCGGGTTTGATATTTTTAATTACAAAATATATGCGATTTGCAGTGATGGAGATCTGATGGAAGGCATTACTTCTGAAGCAGCATCCATTGCAGGGCATCTTCAATTGGGTAATTTAATCTATTTATATGATGATAATCAAATCACTATAGAAGGTAGAACTGACCTTACCTTTAATGAAGATGTGGTACAACGTTTTGAAGCATACGGTTGGCACGTACAGGTTGTGGGAGATGGCAACGATATAGAAGCGTTATCTTTAGCTATAAAAAATGCGCAAAAAGAGAACATCCGACCATCTTTAATTAAAGTGCGTACACATATTGGATATGGTAGTCCAAATAAGGTGGATACCGCCGCTGCTCATGGATCCCCATTGGGGGCGGATGAGATCCGACTGGTAAAAGAGAAATTTGGTTTTGATCCTGATAAAAGTTTCGAGGTTTCAGCTGAAGTCCTTAAATATTATAGAGCGGCTGGTAAAAGGGGTGAAAAAACTGAATCAGAATGGAATGAGTTATATAAACGATATAAAAAGGAGTACCCTGAATTGGCCAAAGCATATAATTTGACAAGCAGCGGTAAACTCCCGGATGGCTGGGATAAAAATCTACCTGTTTACAAAGGCGAAGAAAAAGTAGCTACTCGTAAGGCTTCCGGTAAAGTATTGAATGCGATTGCTGATAAGCTACCATATTTATTAGGGGGGGCTGCAGATCTTTCACCTTCGACAGATACAGATCTTAAAGGTTATCAGTCCTTTTCTGCAACGAATCGTGAGGGGCGTATTTTTCATTTTGGCATCCGGGAACATGCAATGGGAGCAATTTTGAATGGCATGGCACTTAATAAATGTGTTATTCCATTTGGTGCAACTTTTCTTATATTTTATGATTACATGAGGCCTGCGGTAAGGTTGGCGGCAATCATGAAGATCAAACCTATTTTCATATATACACATGATAGCATTGGCCTGGGTGAAGATGGTACTACCCATCAGCCTGTTGAACAGTTGTTTGGCTTGAGATCTGTTCCTAATCTGGTGATGATCCGGCCAGCCGATGCAAATGAGACAGTAGCCGCATGGCGCGCAGCGCTTGAACATATTGGTGGTCCAGTGGCATTGATCTTAACCAGGCAGGAATTGCCTGTTATCGATCAGGAAAAATATACTAAAGCCAGGGAACTAGAAAAAGGAGCTTACATACTCTCAGAATCACATAAAACACCGCAAGTCATATTAGTTGGAACAGGTTCGGAGGTTCATTTACTGCTGGAAGCACAAAAGGAATTGAAAGCAAAGAATGTAGCCGCACGTGTAGTTAGTATGCCGTCCTGGGAGTTGTTTGAAAAACAGTCCGCAATTTATAAAGAAAAAGTATTCCCTAAAAAATTAAGGAAGCGACTTGCTGTAGAAGCTGGTTCTCCATTAGGTTGGCATAAATATGTTACAGATGAGGGCGATATCATTGGCATTAATAAATTTGGTGAATCTGCTCCGGGTGAAGAAGTATTTAATGAATACGGTTTTTCTGTAAAAAATGTAGTAAAAAAAGCAATGGCATTGATATGAATAATAAAAAAATAAAGGTAGTCTTTTCAGATGTTGGTGGCGTATTATTAAACAATGGTTGGGGACATGAATCAAGACAGGCGGCGGCCCGCAAGTTTGCACTCAATCACGAAGAAATGGAGGTTTTACATGGGTTTATTTTTAATGTGTACGAGATCGGTAAGATAACATTAGATGAATATCTTGATACTGTAGTATTTAATCATCCCAGGGATTTTACAAAAGAAGATTTTAAATCATTCATGTTTGAACAGTCAGTAGAATTGCCAGGTTTGCTGCAATGGCTAAAGGATTGGAAAAAAAGCTGTGGTGTAAGGATAATCTCTATTAATAATGAGGGGCGGGAACTTAATAATCATCGCATCAAGAAGTTTGGCTTGCACGACTGCTTTGATGCTTTTATTTCATCCTGTGAAGTCGGAATGAGGAAACCTGATCCTGGTATTTTTAAACTTGCTATGGGGATTGCACAGGTTACTCCTGAGGAGTGCATTTATTTTGATGATCGCTTAATGCTGGTGCAGGCAGCACAAAAACAGGGTATACGTAGTTATCATCATCAAGACTTTTTACCCACCAGAAGTATACTGGAACAAATCAAATCTTAATCTAAATACCTATTTATGAGTATACATGACCTTAAAAATACGGCGCAACGGTTAATGGATGAAGGCAAAGGCTTGCTTGCAATGGATGAGAGCCTTGGTACTTGTAATAAACGTTTTAAAGCCCTTGGCATTCCTCAAACTGAAGAATACCGACGGAAATATAGAGAGCTGATTGTAACCACTCCAAATCTGGAAGACTTTATTAGCGGAACTATTCTTTTTGAAGAAACAATCTATCAAAAGACTGATGCAGGGATTCCATTTTTAACATTGCTTAAGGAAAAGGGAATTATTCCCGGGATAAAGGTGGATCAGGGAACAGTCCCATTAGCAGGGTTTCCTAATGAAAAAATCACTGAAGGACTGGACGGTTTACGTGGTCGGCTGGCAAGTTATTATGAAATGGGATTACGGTTTGCCAAATGGCGTGCAGTGATCAATATTGATTCCGAAAGTCCTACCAGGGTAGGGATAAAAGCAAATGCATCTACACTTGCAAGTTATGCAGCTCTGTGTCAGGAAGCAGGAATTGTACCGATTGTAGAGCCCGAAGTATTAATGGATGGAAATCATACACTTCAGAAATGTGCATCAGTGACTCAGGATGTTTTAAAGGAAGTTTTTAATGCTCTTTATGATCAGCAGGTTTCACTGGGGGGTATGATCTTAAAACCCAATATGGTTTTGCCTGGAATAGATTGTACAGATCAGGAGGATACAGAAACTATTGCCGAGAAAACGATTTCCTGCTTTTTAAAAGTTGTTCCTGCTGCGGTAGGTGGTGTCGCATTTCTTTCTGGAGGACAACCTTTTGTGCTGGCTTCTGAACGTTTAAATGTAATGCAACTCCGATTTGGACAGATCATGCCCTGGCCACTGACTTTTTCATTTTCTAGAGCCATACAAGAGCCGGCTCTGGAGATGTGGAAAGGTGAGGACCGCAATAAAGAAATCGCACAAAAGGAACTTTATCATCGTGCGAAATGCAATAGTGCGGCCCGCAATGGAACATATTCAGTCGAAATGGAAGAGACTAAACGTGTTTAATCTAAACTACGCCTTGTGCAATCATTGCATCAGCAACTTTCACGAAGCCTGCAATGTTAGCACCTTTTCCATAATTGATATAACCATCTTTTTCTTTACCGTATTTTACACAAGCAAGGTGAATCTGTTCTATAATCAGTTTTAACTTGTCATCTATTTTTTCACGTTTCCATGAATAACGAAGTGAGTTCTGAGACATTTCCAATCCTGAAACAGCAACACCGCCTGCGTTGGCAGCTTTGCCCGGAGCATATAATATTTTAGCTTTTTCAAATACATGTATAGCAGCAGGTGTAGAAGGCATATTTGCACCTTCAGCGACGCAAAAACAACCATTCTGCGTTAGTAATAAAGCATCGGCTTCGTCAAGCTCATTTTGGGTAGCATTAGGAAATGCAATGTCGCATTTTACACCCCAAGGTTTCTGACCTGGGAAGAACTCGCAGTTATAGCGATCAGCATATTCTTTTATCCTGCCTCTGCGGTTATTTTTAAGATCCATAATAAAGGCCAGTTTAGCTTTATCAATACCTGCCGGGTCATACACATAGCCTTCAGAGTCTGATATTGTTAAAACCTTTGCACCTACAGATATACATTTTTCAACTGTGTACTGTGCTACGTTTCCTGATCCTGAAATGATTACGTTTTTCCCCTTCAGTGAGTCGCCACGTAGTTTAAGCATTTCTTCTACAAAATAAACTACTCCATAGCCTGTAGCCTCAGGTCTGATTAAACTACCACCCCACTCAGGCCCTTTACCTGTTAACACGCCAGTAAATTCGCCTCTTATACGTTTGTATTGACCAAATAAGTAGCCGATTTCACGTGCACCTACACCAATATCACCTGCTGGGACATCGATGTCTGCACCAACGTATTTATATAGCTCAGTCATGAAACTCTGGCAAAATTTCATCACTTCAGCATCTGATTTCCCTTTAGGATCAAAGTCGGAACCACCTTTTCCCCCACCCATTGGTAAACCTGTAAGACTATTTTTAAAAACTTGTTCAAAAGCAAGGAATTTCAAAACGCTTAGATTTACAGAAGGGTGAAAGCGCAAACCACCTTTATACGGACCAATCGCACTATTCATTTGTACCCTGAAGCCCCGGTTTACTTCAACCTCGCCTTTATCGTTTAACCAAGGTACTCTGAATATGACTACGCGCTCTGGCTCAGCTATACGCTCTAATATTTTATGGATTTTGTATTTCTGATTTTCTTCACTAAAAGGAATAATTGATTCTGCAACTTCATATACTGCTTGCAAAAATTCTGGTTCATGCGCATCACGGAATTCAAGTTTTTTCATGAACTCACTAATCAAATTATTCATTGTTTTTTAGTTTTAGGTTTTTTTTATTATCTGTCCGCTAAAAATAGCTTTTTTTTAAAATATAGATGAATAAAAAACAATTTTTATAATGAAAACTTGAAAATAGTGTGAAATTCTTATTCTCTAATCTTGAAATGAATTGTAAATGTTGTGCCTACATTAACCTCGCTATCCAGCGTTACTTTGCCTCCCATAGCTTCAATCTGGTTTTTAGTGATAAACAAACCTATTCCTCTGGCATCATTGTTGGCATGAAAAGTTTTATACATGCCAAATATTTTGTCTTGATTTAATGCTAAGTCAATACCCATACCATTGTCCTGTATGCTTAAAGTTACTTTGTTAGCCTCTGTTTCTGCTTTAAGTACAATGCTTAGGGTTCTGTCAGGGGATCTATATTTAATCGCATTTGTTAAAAAGTTAAGCAGAATGCTATCGAGGTAGGCAGGAACAGCATCAATAATTACATCCTCTTTTACTTCATTCTTACAGATTGCATCCGCAGCTTTTAATAAAGCCTCGACATTCCCAATAGCACAATTGATAGCCTCGTAAAGGTTAATGCGGCTCAGATTCTCAATGGTTGTGTTAACTGCCACAACTTCATTGAGATGTCCCACTGTTTCCTGAAGATTGGATGTCGCATGACGAAACATTTTAAAAAGCTCTTGTCTGGACTCTTCATTGGTATCTGTTTCCATAAAGTTTAGAAGCATGGAGAGATTGCCGGAATGAGAGCGGAGATTGTGTGATACAATATGAGCGAAGTTGAGCAGACGACGGTTCTGATCATTAGTAACCTCCATCATAGATTGTATTTCAAGTTCAGTGGCTTTAACTTTACTAATGTCAGTAAGCTGTGAGATAAAATGTAAAGGTTCACCATTGCTGTTTTTTACAATTGATACTGTTAAAATAACCCAAACGATATGACCTTCTTTATGTAAATACCTTTTTTCCATCTGGTAAGAATCTCTTTTTCTCTCCAAAATTTCATTTAAAAGATTAAGGTCTTTGTCCAGATCTTCCGGATGGGTGATGTCCTGAAAAGTAAGTCTTAATAATTCTGATGGACGATAACCAAGTATATTGAAGAGACTGCGATTAACGCGTAACCATTTGCCTTCTAAACTGACAATGGCCATGCCTATTGCAGCATGTTGAAAAGCAAGTCTAAATCTTTCTTCACTTAATTTTAACTTTTCGTTTAAATTTTCCTTTGACAATCCATTCGTATGCACATGTTGGTGCTGTAAATTTTCACTAGCCTGATGATATTGTTTAATTGCGATAAGCAAAGCAGCTGCTCGTCCTTCAGAATCTTTTTGAAGGGCTCCGGTACAAATGGTTTTTAAAATTGATCCGTTCTGATGCTTATAATCGATGAGGTAATGAGCAGAAGGATTAAAATCTTTTCCTTGTAAATCATTAACGATTAAATCTAACTGGTCTTTTAAAAGAAAGTCTTCGGTAACCCAACTTTGCTGTGTAGATTCATAGCCTAAAACCTGTCTCCATTCGGGGTTAATCCATGTTTCTTTATTCGCCAAATGGCAATAACAAAGTCCTTTGGGTGATGCTTCGAGAATGAAATCAAAAAGATCCTCATTCATTTTTATCAATTGATAAAAACCGTTTTTTAGCGAGTCCATAAAATTGTACAATCTCTTGCACTGCTAATAGGGGAAGCAATGAGTTCTAGTCAAGATACGGAATAATCAAGAATTAAATGATGTATTTTTTATTTTTTAGCGAAACTTTTCTTTCATTCCCATCAGACCTAACAGGCCTCCGGTGTGTAATGCTACTATTTTATCATTTGGTTTAAAGTAGTCTACTGAAACCAAATGATCCAGTGCATAAAACATCTTACCTGTATAAACAGGGTCAATCAGCATGCCTTCTGTTGTGATAAATTGTTTAATAAAAGAAATTAGTCCGGGTGTGGTTTTGGCATAGCCTCCAAAATGGTACCCTGTATGTAGTGTAAGCTGTTCGGTATTACCTATATATCTGTTTATTTCATCAGCAATAAAATCACCGCCTTTCAAAACAGGGATAACATGAAGCTGGGTTTTTAACTTTCGTTGTTGTATACCAATCAGTAGTCCGGCTGCGGTTGTGCCAGTACCAGCTGCACAAAATATATGGTCTACATCGTTTGGAAGTTCTGCTATAATCTCAGCACATCCTTTAACGGCTTCTAGACCAGCTCCACCTTCATCCACAAATAATGCTGATGTATTGTTGCCGAATTGATTATCGAATAAAGCAGCTTTGTTTTTGTAACTTAATCTGTCCGTAAAAATAAACTGCATACCAAAAAGACGGCATAACATGAGCATCTCATTGTTCGCACATTCATTCTCACTACCTCTTACAAATGCTGTACTGTTTAATCCTTTTCTGGCACAAGCTGCTGCAGTTGCTACCAAATGATTAGAGTAGGCACCTCCAAAGGTTACCAAATGCGTTTTTTGTTGAATATCAGCTTCCTCTAAAATATATTTTAGCTTACGCCATTTGTTCCCTGATATATAAGGGTCAATTAAATCATCTCTTTTTACCAGAATCTGATGGGAGGGGAAACTTTTTAACCTTTGTAGTGGACTATCTATATCTGTAAACATTCATACAAATATAGATGGCTTTATTTATCATTATTGTTTAAAATAAATCTTTTTTAGCAGGTAAGGAAAGAAGTTAAGTATGATTTTAACATTTTGACTAAAGTTTTTCATGCTTTTCAATTTTTGTTTTTCATTAATAATGAAGTCATTACCTTGTTTTCTTTCTGTAAAAGCAGATCATTTTGGAATGATTTCATTGTTGATTAATAATTGGTAGGCAGCTAAGCATATCAAAAAGCAGACCAATTGTTTGTAGATATGTAATTGTTAAAGATTAGTTTTGCAGTATGGAAGCCGCAAAAAGTATGGAAAACAGTAATTCGTTGGTAGAGCTAGAGGATCAGGACTTATATGAGCATTTTAATATTGTTGTAGATAAAGGGCAATCTTTGCTGCGCGTAGATAAATTTTTGATGCACCGTCTGGAAAATGCATCACGTAACCGCATACAGAATGCGATAGATGCAGGGAACGTACTGGTTAATCAGAAAACCATTAAGTCCAGCTACAAGGTAAAACCTCTTGATGAGATTTCAATCGTATTTCCGCATCCTCCAAGGGATACTGAAGTTTATCCAGAAGATATTCCTTTGGATATTGTATATGAAGATGAAGACCTGCTGGTTGTGAATAAGGCAGCTGGAATGGTGGTCCACCCAGGATTTAATAATTATACCGGAACATTGGTAAATGCATTAGCTTTTCATTTTGAATCACTGCCTCAATTGCCAGGTAATGACGGTCGGCCAGGATTGGTACATCGTATTGATAAAGATACATCAGGTCTTTTACTGATCAGTAAGAATGAAATCACTATGACTAAACTGGCAAAGCAGTTTTTTGATCATACGATTACAAGAAAATATGTTGCACTTGCCTGGGGTGATATTGAGCAGGATGGTACTGTAACTGGCTATATTGGGCGGAGTGCAAAGAACCGTATTATTATGGATGTGTATGATGATGAAGAAAAAGGTAAGTGGTCAGTAACACATTATAAGGTGTTAGAGCGTTTAGGTTATGTAACCTTAATAACTTGCCAGCTTGAAACTGGTCGTACACATCAAATCAGAGCACATATGCAGCACATAGGACACCCTTTATTTAATGATGCCAATTATGGTGGGGACAAAATTTTAAAAGGAACAACCTTTACTAAATACAAGCAATTTGTTCAAAATTGCTTCGAACTGTTGCCTCGCCAGGCCTTACATGCACAGACTTTAGGATTTATTCATCCAAGAACTAAAAAGTATATGGAATTTGAGGCACCTTTGCCTGAGGATTTCGATTCGGCCTTGAATAAATGGAGAAACTATATAGTCCAATCATCCTAACGTTTTGGTAAGAAATAAATGCAACACGAATATATTTTACATAATGATGAATTTGTCATTATAAATCACCCGATCCTTACGGCGGCTAACCGTGGATTTAGATATGGTGACGGACTCTTTGAGACGATGCGCATGTGTAACGGCAAGTTAAAATTTGCTGAGCTGCATGCGGACCGGTTGCGAGCCGGAATGAAAGCTCTTAAAATAGATGGCAGCATATTGCTTGATGAATATTTTTTGAAGCAGAAAACTGCTGAGCTTTGCAAGAAGAATAAATTAAAAGATAACGTCCGTTTCAGGCTTTCGGTTTACCGGGCCGGAGATGGCTTGTATACTCCAAATAGCAATAAGTTTGGATATGTGATGGAGGCCTCGGCTCTTCATGAAGATAATTATGAACTGAATAAAAAAGGTTTGATTATCGATGTGTTCGACGAGTTGACCAAGCCTGTAAACAGTTTGTCGAACTGTAAAACAAGTAATTCCCTGTTATATGTAATGGCCGGTTTATATAAAAAGCAACATCGCCTTGATGATGCGTTTATTCTAAACCAGCATGGCTTTTTATGTGAGAGTATAAGCTCGAACATTTTTGTAGTTTATGATAAGCAGATTTATACTCCTGCCTTATCAGAAGGATGTGTTGCCGGTGTAATGAGAAATGTAGTCATGGGAATGGCGAGGGCACATGACATTGCTGTTATAGAAGCACAGATTAACCCAGAGATATTAAAAGCTGCTGAAGAAGTATTTATTACCAATGCAATCAGTGGGATCAGGTGGGTAATGGGCTATGGACGGAAGCGTTATTTTAACGAGATCACGAAGCTGTTAAGTGCTAAGCTGAATACACTGTAATTTGAGATGGAGGTATGCGTTTTACAAACGCATACCTCTGAGAAATTCATCAACCTGCATACGTTTTTTACCTTCGTATTGTAGATCGGTAAGCTTAATAAATCCGTCTTTAGTTGCGAATTTTAAATAGGTTTTACCATCTGATAAAAAAGCACCTGGAGCCAGACCAGTTTCTTTCTCCTCCAGTTCTGCTTTAAAAACTTTCAGCGTTTTATCATTCAGTTTGGTAAAGGCGGTAGGGTATGGACTTAAGCCTCGAATCAGGTTGTAGATGGATTGACCTGGCTGGTTCCAGTCTATTAAACAATGTTCTTTAAATATTTTAGGGGCATGTTTCAACTCATCACTTTGCAGTTGCGGTTGTTCTGTATAATTACCATCAGCAATAGCTTGTACAGTCTTTACCAGTAAACCTGCTCCAACATTCATTAATTTATCATGCAGGTCACCAGCAGTATCTTCAGAGGTGATGGTTACTTTTTCTGAAAATATAACATCACCTGTATCTATTTCATGTTTTAAAAAGAAGGTAGTAACGCCACTTTCTCTTTCACCATTAATAATTGCATGATTAATAGGAGCGGCCCCACGATATTGAGGTAATAAGGACGCGTGCAAGTTTATTGTTCCTTTAGGAGGCATATTCCAAACCATTTCTGGTAGCATCCTGAAAGCTACAACTACTTGTAAATCGGCCCTTAAAGATTTTAACTCTTCAATAAATTCCGGGTCCTTAAGTTTTAACGGTTGTAATACTTTTAAGCCCTTAGCTACAGCATATTGTTTTACGGCACTTTCCTGAAGTTTTTGTCCGCGTCCTGCAGGTTTATCAGCAGCGGTTACAACACCAACTACATCAAATCCTGCCTCTACAAGTGCATTTAAAGAAGCTACAGCAAAATCGGGCGTGCCCATGAAAACTAATCTCATCATCCTTTATTTTAGATCGCAAAATAACTAAAAATTTAGTGGATCTTATATCAAGATAGCTTCTTATCCAGATAAGAATAGTATCAGACGCATTAATTACTTTGTTTATGTTTTTAATGTTTAAGATTTTTTTATAAAGTTTTTATATATGTAATTTAATTTTAGTTATTTTCGCTGCTTAAATTTAAATTAAACGCATGTTAAAAAACGCTAAATTAGGTGTTGTTGTGATATTCGCAGCAATCAGTCTAAGTTCTTGTTATTCTTACACAAGTGTAGTAGGAAAAGGACCTCAAAAGAACCAATCTGTAACAAAATGGAATCATTATGTAATTGCTGGACTTGCACCGGTAGGGGTTTCTGATTCTAAACAAATGGCAGCTGGTGCTGCAGATTATTCTGTAACTACAAAACAAACATTTGTAAACGGATTGATTTCTGCACTTACCTTTGGTATTTATACACCAACTACCACTACTGTTGAAAAGTAAAATTAAAGGCCGTATGGGAATACGGCCTTTTTGCTTTATTTAGGCGCCTTTTTTACGGGGTGAACAGGCTGTTCACTTTCTTCCCTTTTCTTAGCAGGATTTTTAAAATTCGCATTTTCGCGGTTGTAATCTTTGTCTTCCGGTTTTTTTACAGCTTTATCTCCCGCAGGAACTTTATCCTTTGGGATTTCTTCCCTGTAATTACTTCCAGGATTTTCGCTTTTCTTTTTAGGTTCGCTGTTCATCATCTTTATCCTTAGTTTATAATGTATGTCCTAAAGCGAATCAGCCTATAGACACTATGGATATAACAAATATTTTTTGCGCATTGTTTTATACTTACTTAACCCGGGCTCCCAGCTCGCTCTGATTTCCTTCTCAGAAACACCTGCAATAATTTGTTTCCTGAAATCTCCTACACCAATTAGTTTTTCAATTGTTCCCATTTGTTTGCTCAGACTTGAATTAAAGAAATCGGCTTTATTTGGTGAATTTTTATAAAGTTCAATGATCCATGCCAGGTTAATCTGTTTTGTTTTCCTGAAGATATTGGTGTCGTAATTTCTAAGATCTATACCGTAGCAAACCTGGTTCATAAATAAAGGACTCTCCGACATGCCTTTCAAACTAACAGGAGTAAAAGAAAAACTGTATTTACCTTTTAATGCTGGTGCACCCACAATTGTGAAAGGAAATTGAGTACCACGACCATAGTTTAAATAAGTTCCCTCAAACAAGCAAGTGGTAGGATACAACAATATTGATTGTGGAGTATTTAGGTTTGGCGATGGGTTTACAGGTAATTCATACGGTGTGTCATGAGTATAGTTCGCAACCTTAATGATCTTGATTTTACACTTTAACTTATTATCAAGCCAGTTTTCTCCATTTAACATTTGTGCATATTCGCCAACTGTTAAGCCGTGTACTGCTGGTATTGGTTTTAAGCCTATCCCTGATTTATACTTAGGGTCTAATACTGGCCCATCAATATAAAAACCATTAGGATTTGGCCTGTCCAGAATCAGTACTTCTTTGTTATTGGCTGCACAAGCTTCCATTACATGCTGTAAGGTATTGATATAAGTATAAAAACGTACACCAACATCCTGTATGTCGAATATCATAATATCAACATCCGCCAAATGGGCTTTGGTAGGTATAGAATTTTTGCCATAAAGAGAAATTACTTTGATTCCTGTTTTAGCGTCTACTTCATCATCAACATGTGTTCCATTACTTGCATTACCTCTAAAACCATGTTCAGGTCCAAATATTTTAACAATGTTTACACCTAGTTTCAATAAGCTGTCGATTGTAGTTTCTTTACCAATGATAGAAGTCTGGTTCACGACCATGCCAACACGCTTTCCTTTGAGGTAAGGAACATATAGGTCTACCTGTTCTGCTCCAGTGAGTAATTTATCTTTAACAGGCTTGTCGAAATCTTCTGCCTTAACTTTATAAGGGTTAGGTACAGCCGGATTAAAAGCTACAGTTGTCGATGAGCCACAAGCTTGAAGCAGGATAGCTAGTACAACAGTATTCAGAATTTTAGTTATAGATTGTGACATAAGAACCTTTTTACTTTAATATATTAAATATACTTATGATAAAGGTAGGAAAAACATAAAAGTTTTTGTTTACTCTTTTTAAAATGAGCATTTTTGCTGAGGTACAATTACTGCAAAAGGTTGAATACAGAATATTTCATAGCGAGGCGTATAGCCATAAAATCCGAACGTACTTTTTCAAAGCTTATTGTTAGAATAGCAATAGCAGGAGTGATGCTCAGCCTTTCGGTTATGATGCTTTCTGTAGCCATTATTAAAGGTTTTAAAACCGAGATACAGGAAAAGGTACGAGGATACATTGGTGATGTCAGGATATTTAAGTATGGTCTGAACAACTCTTTTGAACTTACGCCTTTTGTAGCAGGAAAGGAAACGTTGGAAAAACTTAAAAACAATCCTGATATTGAGTTTTTTCAACCTTATGCAACTAAACCCGCTATTATTTCAGCTAACAATGAGGTAGAAGGGATCAATTTTAAGGGTATTGATAAGACCTTTAACTGGGATTATATCCGTAAGCACCTGGTGAGTGGTACAGTAATGGATTTTACGGATAGTACTAAGGCTACCCGACAAATTCTGATCTCTCAGTTCACTGCGAACAGGTTGAAATTGAAAGTTGGTGATGACTTTATCATGTATTTCGTTCAAAATCCCCCACGTAAGCGCCCCTTTAAGATTGTTGGTATTTATGATATAGGTGTTGAAGAAATTGATAAGGGTTTTGTAATTGGTGATTTGAATATTATCAGGCGATTGAACAATTGGAAACCAGATGAAATAGGAGGTATTGAAATCAGAATTAAAGATTTTGCTAATTTAAAAGTAGCTTCTGAAGGTATCTATGAAGGACTGGGACTGGATTTAAAATCAGAATCAGTTGCTGATTATTTCCCGGCTATCTTTACCTGGCTTTCGCTGCTAGATGTTAATACTAAAGTATTGCTCGTATTGATGATGATTGTAGGCGTGATTAATATGATTACTGCATTGCTGATCATGATTCTTGAGCGTACAAACATGATTGGTATACTGAAAGCTTTTGGCATGTCGGATTACAGCGTCATGAAGATATTCCTGTATAATGCTGCTTACCTTGTTGGATTTGGGTTATTATTAGGTAATATACTGGGCCTCGGATTAGGCTTTTTACAGCAATATACTCATGTTTTTAAGTTAGATCAGGCTTCTTATTATTTATCTTATGTACCGATAGAAATACATTTTGTGGATGTGCTGATTTTGAATCTGGCTACAATGGTTATTTGTGTATTGGTTTTAATTCTCCCATCAATGCTTGTGAGCAGAATTAGTCCGTTAAAGGCGATCAGGTTTAAATAAATTCTGCTATTTAGGGTAAACGTTTCATTGACTACTTTTCACAGATGAGTAGGTTTGATTGCCCAAGACGCTGAGAGCCTCTGCTTGCTGGAACTGCAACATCTCCTACAGGTAGGAAGGAAATTGATCCTACTTTTTTAGGCACATAAATTACTACTTCAGTTTTTGAATAAGAATGAGGCAGGTATTTGATATAATACCCATCAGGATGCATACTCCATACTCCATTAGGGAAATCTTTGTTTGGAGGTGCCACTCCATTAAGCATAGCCAGGCTTTCAATTTCATTATAAGATGAATTTTCCTGATACATCATCCCTCTGATCTTATTTTCAATTTCAATTACTGTTTTTGCGGGCTCAGGTAAATTGCTGGTTAGTTTAGACATCGCTTCTCCCGAGATATAATCTACAACAGCACTACTTAATGAAGATATATCATTTTTATCAAGCAATTTTGCTGCTACTAATTGTAGTTCGGGAGATAATTTGCTAAAATTAGTTTTTGCAACTATTGCCCATAACAGCAGCTGTACCTGGTACTGCTCGATCTCTGGATGTTGTTCCCAATTAGCTATCAAAGTCCTGGCTATTTTCTCTTTCGGGCCGGCTAAAGGAGCAAACAGGTAGCCATTACCTTTATCAGGGCCATAGGTTCCGGCCTGTAAACAAAAGCTTTTAAAGGTTCCGGTATAAAAGCCGGGTTTCAATTGAAAACCTCCTGTTGTAGTGTAATTAGCTTTTAACAGACATAAACGCTTCTTTACAGAATCGGCACCAAAATCCGGTGGTAGAATATCTTCTTTATTACAGTCGTCGAAATTGGTAGTAATGGGTTGATTTTGTAATAGCTTCAGTTGTTTGTTATTGAGAAGAGAAGCTGCTCCATTATTTAAGGCATCTTTTAGTTTGCCAAATTGCGCATTTGTAGTCATAGAGCAAATACACAATAACAGGATTAGATGATTTTTTTTCATGGCAGGGAGTATTGCGATCATATTTTATTGCATTCAAATTTAATACTGTTTTTCTGAAAAGAGAAAAAAATATGATCGCTGTATTACCCGTTAATAATTAAAAATAAATGCTTCGCCCTAACTTCTGGTTACATATGGGTATTAAAACTAATCATCCATTGGGTGCCGAATTTATCGGCCGTTATTCCAAAATAGTCGCCCCAAAACATATCTGCCATTGGCATTTCTACTTTGCCATTTTCGGAGAGTTTGGTAAACAATCTATCTGCTTCAGCTCTATTTTCTGCACTGATCGATAGATAGAAGTTGTTCCCTGTAATTAATTTCTGACCTAAAGATTCCAGAACATCTGTGGCCATTAATAGCGTTCCATTCGGGAGCTGTAATGAGATATGACAAATTTTATCTTTTTCATTTTCCGGAGTTTTGTCATCCGGCATATCCCTGAAACGCATAATCATGGTGATGTCTCCGCCAAATACTTCTTTATAGAAATTAAAGGCTGCTTCGCTGGTTCCTGCAAAGTTTAAATAAGGGTTAATGGTTGTCATAGTGTTGAATGTTAAAAGGTTAATGCTGATTGTTTGTTCAAATTTACCGGGAATAACCAGATTTGTCAGGGTGTCAGTACGGCAATATCAGGGGTAACATGCGACATAATTGTTCCTCAATAACCAATATTTCCATCTTTTACATATAGGAAGCGATAGTACATGGTAAAATCAGTAAATTTGCAGCTTCATTAATCAATAAAAAGATACTGTGTCGTTAGATAAATTAAAACTAAGTAAGTCGCTGGTAGCGGCAATGACTGATGCCGGATACATCTCTGCAAAGGAAATTCAGGCAAGAACTATGTCGCGTATTATAGGTGGACAGGACATCATTGCCATTGGGCCAGAGGGCTGCGGTAAGACTACTACCTATGTATTAGGTGTTTTAATGAAGCTAAAATACAGCACAGATGAAGCCCCTAAAGTTTTGATTCTTGTGCCTGATGGTGAACGAGTTGAAGCTGTAATAGCTGAGTTTTTGCTATTAAGTAAGAACAGGAACTTACGTATTAAAGGTTTGTATGGCACAGGTGGGATGGATGATGATATCAATGAGCTATTAGATGGAATTGATATTGTGGTGGCTACTCCTACACGAGCACGTGCCATTTATCTGAAATTGGGTTTAAATCTAAACAGGTTGCAAACTTTAATCGTTGATGATGCAGAGGTAATTGTAAAACAAGGTATGCAGCTACCAGTGGCTGAATTGGCCAGAAGTGCAGGCAAAGTGCAACATCTTATCTTTACAACTGTAATGCATGATAAACTGAATTTGTTAATTGATCAGTTTATGGAGTTTCCAGTTACTATTGAAGTAGAAGACCTGGGCGAAACACAAGCTGAAACGCATGACCTTCTGTTATATCAAGTACCTAATTTTAAAACAAAGATTAACCTGCTGAATTACCTGTTAAGAGATGATGAAGTATTTGATAAGGTCGTGGTGTTTGTGAATAGTCGTTTAACAGCACAAAAATTATCAAAGAATCTACATTCTGCTAAACCAGGAGCTATATCAGTATTAAACCCTTTATTTTTTGATGAGGAGGGTTTTGATCATATTGATGATTTTAAGGATACACCTGAAGCGCGAGTATTGATTATCGCAAATGAGGGCTTCTCTGGCTTAGATCTTTCCGGGATAAACTTTATGTTCCACTTTGAAGTTCCGGAGGAGAAAGAGACATTCCTGAGCAGGGTAGTGAAAGGTGATTCAGAAGAGGTAGTTGCGATTACTTTTGCGACTGACCTGGAACTTGGTGAAATAAGGAAGATTGAACAATCTATGGGTAAAAAGATTGAAGTAATGGATTTACCTGATGATCTTGTAATTGATAAAAGTGTTAAAACCGCTACTGTTAAGGTTAAAAAAGAAGTTGATGATAATCCTAGAGGTGGTGGTGCTTTTCATGATAAAAAAGAAAGCAATGCTAAGACTCATAATTATGGGATAGGGCAGAAAGCTAAAATGAATATGAAGAAAAAGCACGGGTAAAAAAATAACCATTCTTTTCAGAGCCTGGCATCTTCCCGATGAAGAATCGGGAAGCGCCTAAGGTCTCCTCAAAGAAGGTGATTTTTTATATTTTAGAAACTGTCACTTGGCAAATGAAGATGGTTTTTATTGCTTTTTTAAAAAATATATGAACAATAAGTTGTGTTAATTTAAAAAAAATATTTGCTTTTGTAATTCCTGAACTTTATCTTCAGTTAATATTTATTAATTAATCTAAAAACGCTTCTCAAAATCGTATAGATGTGGTTGGATAGTGATGTTTTAAGAAGCAGTTTTAATGCTGCTTAAAATGAAATTAACACAAGTTCTTTTATCCCTTAATAATTCTTTTGCTTTTGCTGTTTTTTTAGGTGGGCCTTGTATAGCCAATGCTACTTCCGCTCAGGAAAAGCCCCTGGTGAAATCTATTGATTCTGTTGGCCGCCAGGCAATCAAGTCTGTCGTTGAGAACAAGAAGAACGATTTTAAAAACAAGATAAAGGAACAGACCTCCCAATTCACCGATACAGCAAAAAGAAAATCAGCTGTGCAGACCTATAGTAGTAAGCAGCTAGTTGATCTCAGAAGTAGAAAACAAGGTATATTCAAAATTATTATAATATAAATAAGGCTTATCCCCCAGGGAGCTTTGGTCATCCTGGTATAGTAAAATAAAAAATATGCAATTAATAGTAAGTAGTTTTTTCAGCGAGGTAGGAATAGATTTTAAGATTTCGCATAAGGTCAATTTATATATTAGAAATAAGTTTATTGAGAATGTCATGAAGACTTATGGGCTAGATAAGGATAATCCTAATAGGAGTTTGAATTTAAATGTTACAACTACTGCAAAGACAACTGTTGTAGATGTAAAAGGGCCTGTTTTTGACAAAAGGAATGATTTTGTAAGTTATGGATTGTGGCTGCCGTATAAAAATATTGTGAATGCAAAGTATCCTCTACAAGCTTATCTGAAGTATTATTTTGATGCTTGTGTAGAAGTGTTTAAAAAATATAATGTATCCTAAAATATAATTAGAGATATTCAGTCTATAGTTGAAAAAGAGGTGTTAAATAATCCTAATTATGAGTATAAGGAAGAGTATTTACCTCCTCCGGATTTGTCAGATTTAGGTTTATAGTGTGTGTAAACTCAGAAGGAAATAATAAATTGTTATGGTGTTAATTATTATCAAATAAGTATTATGTAATGGTGTTAGTTGTAATGATATTTTTTGTTTTTAATGGTGTTGTTTCTTCTTGTGAAGATAAACGAAATTCTCCAAAGCAAACTTGTTTGATGATAGTTGAAAACAAAAAGAATATCTATTACGAGGTTGATAAACCACCAGTTTATAAAGATGGTATCTCGGATGTTTTAACATTTTTTGCAAGGAATGTTAAACCTGTTCCAATTTCATTATCACAAAATCGTATTGATTTGCAATTTATTGTATCGTCTGATGGAAAGGTGTATAGTGGGGGAATTTATAACAAAAAGGAATTAGATTATTCACCAGTTGAAAAAGAATATCTAAGGGCATTATCTACTATGCCAAGATGGGAAGCGGGAAAGTGTGGTGGCAAAAAAGTAGATGTTAAAATGAGACTACCTATTCTATTAGAGTTAAATATGTAAAGTGGAAGTAGGCTGTCAAGCTGGACATTCAGATTGTGAGATAACTTTTTTTAATGATTATAAAAGAAGAGATCGAAAATGGCTTGGAGAGAATTATATAGTTGAAGGGGCTTCTTGAAGATATTGTTAAATAAATGGAAACTAAATACTTTAAAATATCATTAATATTATCCTTAATGATTGTATGCTCTTGTAATAATTCAATTCAAAAGGGCGTAGAAGGTTTTTGGACAATTGATAAAATTGTTTACAAAAAGAAGGATTTTTTTTTTGATGTACTCAGTAATATAATAATATTCAAAAATAAAGACTGTACTTTGCCTATTTTAGATTTAAAAGATGCCGAGAATTTAGGGGTTCTAGCTTGTGATAAAAAAGGAAGATGGAAGGTGTTTACTCTTAAAAGTAATAACAGTATAATAGAGTTTGATACAGAGAATGAAATGTTTAGAGGTAAGCATAATATCAGATTTATTAAAGATGAGCATAATAAATTATTAAAGATGGAAATTACTTCCCCTAATCTTTACATTTTATGTACAAAGGGGCTTGTTAATTATGATTCGCAAAATAATATGATTGAAGAATTAGTTCAAGAAACTAATTAGGTACCCATCCAAAAAAGTATGGCCCAGAGCAGAAGAGAGCGTATCATGACCTAAATATAGATAAATTAACCTCCAACCTTAATCTCCCTGCTAATTCACCCGCTTGTCAACCCTACATATCCATTATGCCTATCCACCCTGCTTGACAAAAAAAATTACCTTCTTTGAGGAGGCCTGAGGCGCTTTTGCTTTTTCAGCAAAAGGTGCCAGACTCCGAAAAGAACGGTTATTTTTTCTTTGCTTCATTCCAATAAACATCCATTTCCGCCAGCGTCATATCCTGCAAAGCTTTTCCATTCTCTTTTGCTTTTTCTTCCAGATATTGAAAACGCTTTATGAATTTTTTATTCGTTTTTTCAAGTGCATTTTCCGGATTAATATTGATGAACCTTGCATAATTGATTAATGAAAATAATAGATCCCCAAACTCAGCTTCAGCCTTTTCAACATCAATCGCTTCATTATCCACTACGTTGAATTCATCTTTAAACTCTTGCATTTCCTCTTCCACTTTTTCCCAAACCTGAGATTTATCTTCCCAATCAAAGCCGACACCACGGGCTTTTTCCTGTATACGACTAGCTTTAACTAATGAAGGAAGACCAGCGGGTACACCGGCTAAAACCGATTTATTACCCTCTTTTAGTTTAAGCTTTTCCCAGTTACGCTTTATATCATGTTCATCTTGTACCTCTACATCACCATAAATATGCGGGTGGCGACTAATGAGTTTATCACATACACTATTCAGTACATCTACAATAGTAAAGTCGTTGGTTTCTGAAGCAATTCTAGCATAAAATACCAGATGCATCATAACATCCCCAAGTTCTTTTTTAACCTCTTCCAGATCACCTTCTAAAATAGCATCAGATAGTTCGTAGGTTTCTTCAATGGTAAGGTGTCTTAAAGTTTCCATAGTCTGTTTCTTGTCCCAGGGACATTCTGTACGTAGTGTGTCTAAAACAGTTAACAGACGAAGAAAAGCAGAAGATGGTTCTGAAGCAGTAACAGGAGGTATATTATTAGGCATTGAGTATTTTATTTTATGACGTTAAAGGTAACAATCATTGAAGTTATTCCTGCTCTTCGAGTTTTATTTTCTTTGTGATACGATATACCTTTCGTTTTTTTGCAGGTTTTTCTTCACCACCAAGTAATATGCCCCATGGTTTCAGCTGGTCTACTTTATCGAAGATAATCTTAAGCACCGCCAGATAAGGGATGCACAGGAACATACCTGAGATGCCCCAGATCATTTCACCAACTACTATGCCGATAAAGGCAAACAAAGCATTGATTTTAACTTTTGAGCCCACTACCAGCGGCATTAAAACGTTGCCGTCAAGTGCATGGATACTTACAAAGGCAATCACCACCAGCAATACCTTTGCTGCACCGGCAGTGGCAAAAGTGATCAGTACACTGATCAGCAATGCTGTAAAAATACCGAGATAAGGAACAATATTAAAAATACCCGAGATCAGTCCCAGCAATACCGCATATTTTACGTTCAGTATCCATAGCGTGAATATCATCAGTACAGTAACGATAAACATTTGTAAAAATAGTCCAGTGATATATTTTTTGATGATGTATTGTACCTGACGAACTATTTCTCCTACTTTTTGTTTGTGCTTTTCTTCGAATACAGAGGTCAGAAAGTTAAAAAGTACACCTCGGTAATTCAGAATAAAAAAGGTAAATAATAATAAGAAAGACAGAAACAGTAAGGTCGATGATAATGTAAGAAGAGTGGCGCCAAGAACTGTTGCGCTTGTCGCTATTGCACTGCTGGCACTGTCTTTAAGATAATCTATCTGCTTTTGAGTATTGACATTAAAGGTTCTTGAAACCCAGTGTTGAATATCGTGAAAGGAGGTTTCGGCCTGGTGTCTCAATAGTGGCCAGTCTTTCCAGAGATCAGTAAGCTGATTGGCTAAGAAGAATAGAATGGAAGATATAACAACAATCATCAAAACTACAGAAATGATTGAGGCTATACTTCTTTTAAACCTCCATTTTTTCTCCATATAATTTGCCATGGGTAACAACAGAAGGGCAAGTAAAAAGGAGGTAAGTAATGGAGCCAGAATAGTTTGCCCTTGAATAGCCAGGTAACCAAGACTGATAATGGAAAATAAAACCATTGCCAGCTTGGTGTAAAATGGTAGGGAGATGTCTTTCATTTGTTGAGGGGCTTTAAGATGTAAATTAACAAAAAACAAATGCCCTGCCAAAATCTTTTATTCCCAGGCACTGGCATCATCAAGTATGGCAATGTCTTCCGTGTTTAGGTGTAGGTTTGCTGCTTTTATCAAGTCTTCAAGTTGAGCAATTGTCGTTACACTGGCAATGGGAGCTGTAACTGATGGTCTTGCAATAAGCCAGGCTAAGGCTATACTTGCCGGATTCGCATTATATTGTTCGGAAACCTGATCAAGTGCATTTAAGATTTTAATGCCGCGGGTGTTAAGATACTTTTTAATGCCCGCACCACGCTGACTTTTATTAAGGTCAGCCTCCGACCTGTATTTTCCACTTAAAAATCCACTGGCTAAAGCATAGTAGTTAATTACCCCCAGCTGATTGTCAACGATTACCTTTTCAAGCTCTTTCTCATATCTTTCACGTTCGTATAGATTATATTCGGGCTGGAAGGTTTGGTATAAAGGCAGGTTCAATCTTTTTGCTGTTTCCAGTGATTCAGTTAAGCGTGCGGCAGAGAAATTGGAAGCACCTATCCAACGTACTTTTCCAGATTTTATAAGTTTGTCGTAAACTTCAAGGGTATCTTCGATTGGTGTTTCCGGATCATCATAGTGCGACTGATATAAATCTATATAATCAGTTTTTAATCTTTTTAAAGAGGCATCTATAGATTTAAGGATATAGTCTTTTGCAAGGCTTTTTTTAGGAGTTCCGGGTATAGAGCCAACTTTGGTAGCAATGATAATCTGTTGCCTGTTTTTGCGTTGTTCCATCCAGTTTCCAATAATGGTTTCTGATTCTCCACCTTTATTGCCAGGTGCCCAGTGTGAGTATGAATCTGCTGTGTCTATAAAGTTGAACCCTGCATTAGTAAAACCATCTAATATTTCAAATGATTGCTTTTCGTCAATAGTCCATCCAAATACATTTCCGCCAAAAGTGATGGGATAAACGAATAAGTCTGAGTTACCTAATTTTCTTTTCTCCATTGTTCCTTTCTGTTTTATAATTTTCATGCTTTAAATGTTCCTGTTGCAGTTGTTGCTGCAAGGTTTTCACGACTTGCGGGATGAAGCATGTTATATGTTTAACAAAAATAGCCGAATGGAGTTTGCTTATAGTCCTTGATTTGTAATTTCCTTAACCTTTTATCGCTCTTAACATTTCTCTTTTACCTGGTGCTCCTGGTAATTTCTCTATGCTAAAACCAATGCTTTTTAGGGCGCGTTTTAATTTCCCTGTAATGGCGTAGGTTACAAAAATACCACCTGGTTTAAGAAACTGGCAAACATGGGCAATGATTTCGTCTGTCCACATTTCTGGCTGATGTTGCACTGAAAAGGCATCATAATAAATCAGATCAAACTGTTGGCTTGTTTCATAACGGTGCAGATGGCTATGTACAATTCTCAAATGTTGTCCTGGAACAATTTGGACAGTTTGTTGTAATGCTTTACCATAATTGTTAACTAATCCTTCCCAAATGTCCTTAGGGACATAATTGTTGTATCCTGTTGATTCTAATTCTTCAATCTGTAAGGGGAATGCCTCTAACGAAGTATAGTTTAACTCAATCTTGTTTTCCTGTCCGTAGGCTGCACTATGTAAAAAGTTTAACCCTGTTCCAAAACCGACTTCCAGGATGTTGATTTGCTGATCAGGGAATGAACTGATGGCGTGTTTTAAT
This sequence comes from Pedobacter sp. ASV1-7, assembly GCF_040203335.1. Lineage (NCBI taxonomy): Bacteria > Pseudomonadati > Bacteroidota > Sphingobacteriia > Sphingobacteriales > Sphingobacteriaceae > Pedobacter > Pedobacter sp. ASV1-7. The sequence continues at coordinate 100,966 of NZ_JBEHBV010000004.1, forward strand.
CCTGCATCAATAAATACATGGATACTTTCCTGCACAGCACCATGTTTGGAATGATAATGTTCACCAATGGTTTCGTTATAAAAAGTATTGGAGCCGTCTGCAGTTAAAGTGATCTTATTCATTGCTGCAAACTTAGAGAAAATAGTTTTTAACTTTAGGACTTATTAATCGATCGTTATGGATATTGAATCGTTAAGAGACTATTGTCTTAGTTTGAATGGGACTACAGAAGGAATGAAATGGGACCATCTCTGTTTCATGATTGAAGAAAAGATTTTTGTATTGGTATCTCTGGATGATGGACATCTTTGCATGAAGTGTGATCAGGAAGATTTCGATGCTTTAACAGCCAGACCGGGGATTAAGCAAGCACCTCATTTCGCGAGGCGACAATGGGTAGTTCTTGAGGGTTTAGATGCCCTATCTTCTTCAGAACTACAAAGTCGGATTGCTGAATCAAGAAAACTGGTTTTAAGTAAGCTGCCTAAAAAAGTTCAGGCCAAATACCAATAGAAATGCTATTTATTAAACCAGTAATAGATTTTGGTTAATCCAAGTCTTCTGAGGATAGTACCAGTAAAGGAAAATACATTTATCGTCTTCATCTCTTCTTTTTTTATATCTATTTAACATATTTTAACATAAAATATTGTGTTGGAGCTAAAATTTATGTTATAGACCTGTTGTCTGGAGAAGATGATTTAAACTCCTAACTTTTTGCGTTGACCAATGTACAAGCCTGTTACTACCAACAGTGTTCCGGCAATAGTGTAGATTGTTATTGGTTCATCTAAAAGCCACCAGGCATAAAAGAATCCAAACAGCGGACAAAGGAACAGCCATAATGAGGCCTTTACTGTATCTATTTTTAACAGGTAAAACCAACAGATTAAGCCCACTACAGAAACAGCGAGACTGAGCCATAAAACTGAATAAACTAATCGGTTATCAAACTGTATGATACTAAAATCACTCATTATAACGGTAAAAGGGAGTAAAAAGATTCCCCCAAGTGCGACCTGCCAGCCATTGATCAGCAGGTTGGGTAAGGTCCATTTTACCCTTGCATAATATACACTAGCAAAGGAAACAGCAATCATACTGATCATCAATACTGTTACCCCTAATATACTGGTGTTGCTACTTTTTAGTAATGGGTAAGTTGCCAGGCCAATACCTGTCATACCAATGATGATACTGAAAATCTCAGCTTTTGCCGGCTTGCGCCCCATAAGCCATGAAGAAAGCAAGACAATTATTAAGGGATTAGTGGAGGTTGCCAGACTGCCAATTCCTGCCGCAGTATACTTCATAGCATATACGTACAAGCCTAAATACACTGTGGTGTTAAGGAACCCAAAAATAGAGAGCTGCTTCCATTCTGAGGAAGTTGGCATTCTGTATTGTTTATCTCTACTAATGAGGTAGCAAAAACCTAATAAAACAAAGCCTGCGATAAAGAAACGCAGATTTCCAAGTACTAATGGTGGAGCGGATAATATACCAAACTTTGTGGCAACCGAAGCGGAAGCCCATAACATGGCAAAGAGTAAGCCGGTAAGTATCGTTTTCATTACGACAAAGGTACATTATGAAGTAATGTTTTTTGCGCCATTTTATATAAGTTTGTCAAAACTAATTTTTTATAAGAATGAAGAAACTGATTCTGCTGTCGTACCTGATAGCAATTGCTTTTTGTGGTTCTGCCCAAAATAAACAATTGACCATGCAGGATGCGATGAGCAATGCACGTACAACACTTGCACCAGAGAACTTATCTCAAATCCAATTTATTTATGGAACAGAGGAATACATTTATGCAAAACGTGTTGGTAATAGTCCGGTATGGTTTAGTGGTAATGCAAAATCTGCTGTCGATAAACCCTTCCTTACGCTAGCACAATTAAATCAAAAGTTAGCAACTGCTCAAAAAGATACGTTAAAAATGATGCCGATGATTCAGTTCAATCGTGGGCCAGAGTGGATTGTCTATGCTGGTGGTAGCAAGCTAGCTCTTGATCCGGTTAAAAACACTGCAACTGTGTTGGTAGACAAATCATTGATGGGTAAATCTGTTGTGGAAGAAAGTAAGGCTGGTTATGTGGCTTACCTGGATAACTTTAATTTGTTCGTAGCTAAAGGTGGAGATCAGAAGCAGGTAACTACGGATGGTTCAGCAAATATTGTTTACGCTTCTACTGTTCACAGAGAAGAGTTCGGGATTACTAAAGGAACATTCTGGAGTAATAATGGGAAGACACTTGCTTTTTACAGAATGGACCAGAGTATGGTTACTGATTATCCTATCATAGACTGGACAACCAGACCTGCAAAAAACGTAAATATTAAATATCCGATGGCTGACGATAAAAGTCACCATGTAACTGTAGGTGTTTATAATGCCGAGAATAAAACTGTAGTTTATTTAAAAACTGGTGAGCCTGTAGAGCAGTTCTTAACGAATATTGCCTGGAGTCCTGATGATAAATATGTTTATATAGCGGTATTGAACCGTGGACAAAATCACATGAAACTGAATCAGTATGATGCAACAACAGGTGATTTTGTAAAAACTTTATTTGAAGAGAAGGATGATAAATATGTAGAGCCATTGGTACCTATGTTGTTCCTTCAGAATGATCCCTCTAAATTTATCTGGCAAAGCAATAGGGATGGTTGGAATCATTTGTACCTATATGATTTAAAAGGTAAAGTGTTAAAACAGCTGACTAAAGGCCCATGGGAAGTATTAGATGTTAAAGGCTTTGATGCTAAAGGTGATCAGTTGTTTTATGTTTCGACAGAAGAATCTCCGATTACGAGAAATTTATATGTATTGAATGTGAAGTCTGGTAAGTCGCGCAGAATTACGCAGGGTTTTGCAGTGCACAATACTCAGGTCAGTACTTCTGGAAATACCATAATAGATAATTATAGTACACCTGATGCACCAAGGGTAATTCAATTGGTAGAGACTGCTAATGCTAAAGCCAAAATATTGTTAAAAGCTGCTAATCCTTTAGCAAGTTATGCGACTCAGAATTCTTCTATATTTACAATCAAGAGTAAATCTGGTGATGACTTGTACATGAACTTGTATAAGCCGGTAAATTATGATGCAAGTAAAAAATATCCGGTAGTGGTTTACTGGTATGGTGGTCCTCATGCGCAATTGATTACCAACGGCTGGAATGCAGGTGCTGGAGATTACTGGTCTAGGTACATGGCACAAAACGGATATGTTGTATTAACAGTTGATGTTAGAGGTAGTGATAACAGAGGTAAGGCTTTTGAACAGTCAATGTTCCGTCGTGCTGGTGAGGTACAAATGGAAGATATGATGAATGCAGTAGATTACCTGAAAAGTCAGTCTTACGTTGATGCCGATAATATGGGCTTATTTGGATGGAGCTTTGGTGGTTTTGCGACTACCGATTTCATGCTTACACATCCAGGAGTATTTAAAGCTGCAGTTGCGGGTGGACCGGTAATTAACTGGGCTTTTTATGAGATCATGTATACTGAACGTTATATGGATACCCCTCAGGAAAACCCTGAAGGATATGCTGCGACTTATTTGAGTAATAGAGTTGATCAGTTGAAAGGTAAATTGTTGTTAATTCACGGTCAGCAGGATCCGGTTGTTGTACAGCAACATTCAGTTGATTTTGTGAAACATGCAGTTGATAAAGGTGTACAAGTTGATTATATGATATATCCTGGTCATGAACACAATGTGATGGGTAAAGACAGAATTCATTTGTATCAGAAAGTAACGGATTATTTTGACCTTTATTTAAAAGGGGGAAAAAAATAACCGTTCTCTTCAATCGCTGGAATCTTTTCCTGAAGAAGGAAAATTTTCCTATGCGCTTTCAGAGAAGGTAATTTTTTGTTCACAGGGAGCAGAAAGGAATGTGAAGTTTTTTAATTGCCAGGGTATTAAATAAGAACAAATGAGTATACTGATCTTAATTAATTCGTGTGTTTTTTTCTTGTTGAGTCTTTTACATGTGTACTGGGCAATTGGTGGAAAATGGGGAATAAATGTTGCTGTTCCAGTACAAAAGGATGGTCAGAATGTTTTTCAACCTGGTAGGATTGCAACTTTGATAGTGGCTGTGGGATTGTTTTTGTTTAGTATAATAGTTGCAGGTAATCTCGGCTTGTGGAATTCTCAAATCGACTCAAGGTTAATTACAGTAGGGACTTTCATTATTGGAGGGGTTTTTCTGATCAGGGTAATTGGCGACTTTAAATATGTGGGAATTACGAAACATGTTAAAAATACCCGATTTGCTGAATCTGATAATAGGATATTTATTCCTTTGTGTCTTTTTGTAAGCCTTTCTTGTATTATCATTGGTATCTGGGTTTAATTTTTTGGTCACAAGGAGCAGAAAGAAAGGGGGGAGTTCAGCACTCCCCCCTTTCTCTTTTCAAAAAAAATACAGTGCTGTGAGCTGACATGCAAAGATTTTGCTCTTCTGCCAAAGGTTTGAGGAAGCGAATGTCTTTCTTTCTCTTTTCAAAAAAAATACAGTGCTGTGAGCTGACATGCAAAGATTTTGCTCTTCCGCAAAAGATTTGTGGAAGCGAACAGCATCTGTATTTTTTTCCTTATTTTTACGCCTTCAAAATCTGATACTTTCAAAATAATGAGCATTTCTACAAAATACGATCCGGCGGCGACGGAAGACAAATGGTATAGTTACTGGCTTTCAAAGAAGTTTTTTCACTCTGAACCAGATGAGCGGGAGCCTTACACAATTGTAATTCCTCCACCAAACGTCACCGGTGTGCTGCACATGGGCCACATGCTGAATAACACTATTCAGGACGTATTGATTCGTAAGGCACGTATGCAAGGCAAAAATGCATGCTGGGTACCTGGAACTGACCATGCTTCAATTGCTACTGAAGCAAAGGTGGTTGCTATGCTTAAAGAAAGAGGCATTAATAAAGCAGACATTACCAGGGAAGAGTTTTTAAAGTACGCCTGGGAATGGAAAGAAAAATACGGAGGGATCATTCTTGATCAGTTGAAAAAGCTTGGTGCCAGTTGCGACTGGGATCGTACGCGTTTTACGATGGAAGATGATTTGTCTGACGCTGTTATTGATAGCTTTATCCACTTGTATAAAAAAGGTTGGATATATCGTGGTATCCGTATGGTGAACTGGGATCCGGCAGGTAAAACTGCTATTTCTGATGAGGAGGTAATTCGTAAGGAGGTAAACCAGAAGTTGTATTACATCAAATATACCATTTCGGGATCGGATGATTTTATTACCATTGCAACTACACGTCCGGAAACCATTATGGCTGATGCAGCAATATGTATCAACCCTAATGATGAACGTTATACACACTTAAAAGGTAAAAAGGTATTTATTCCATTGATTAACCGTGAAATTCCGGTAATTGAAGATGAATATGTAACGATGGATTTTGGTACTGGCTGTTTAAAAGTTACACCTGCACATGATCTGAACGATTATGAATTGGGTGTTAAACATAAACTGCCTGTTATAGATATTTTAAATGACGACGGTACACTCAATGAGCTTGCTGTAGTTCTGGTTGGTGAAGATCGTTTTATCGCCAGAAAGAAGATAGCTAAGTTGTTAGATGAGGCAGGTCATTTAGAGAAAGTTGAAGATTATAAATCGCAGGTAGGTTTCTCTGAACGTACTGATGCAGCTATTGAACCTAAATTGTCGTTACAGTGGTTCTGTAAAATGGATCAGATGGCAAAGCCGGCACTGGAAGATGTGTTGAACGGTGATGTGAAGCTGATTCCTGAGAAGTTTGTGAACACTTACCGTCACTGGATGGAAAATGTACGTGACTGGAATATTAGTCGCCAGTTATGGTGGGGACAACAGATTCCGGCATGGTATGACAATCAAGGGAATTGGGTTGTTGCTAAAACCAAAGAGGAGGCATTGGATGAGTTCTTAAAACTCAAAGATCCTGATGGGAACTTCACAGTTGATGAGGCTGCGGGTTGTAAAAGCCAGCTTGCCCCATTTGTAAAACAGGATCCTGATGTAATGGATACCTGGTTCTCTTCATGGTTATGGCCTATCTCTGTATTTGACGGATTTAAAAATCCAGATAATCCTGATATCAATTACTATTATCCAACAAATGATCTGGTTACTGCACCTGAAATTCTTTTCTTCTGGGTAGCCAGAATGATTATGGCAGGTCACGAATTCAGAGGACAAAAGCCGTTTACTAATGTATATCTGACAGGTATTGTTAGGGATAAGTTAGGACGTAAGATGTCTAAATCTTTAGGTAATTCTCCTGACCCGATTGGCCTGATTGAAAAATATGGTGCCGACGGCGTGAGGGTAGGGATGCTATTGTGTTCTCCTGCAGGTAACGACCTGATGTTTGATGAAAGCTACTGTGAGCAGGGACGTAATTTTGCCAATAAAATCTGGAACGCATTCCGACTTGTAAAAGGATGGGAAGTAGATGAAAACCTTGAAAATCCAAATCAGCAAGCCATATTGTGGTTCGAGAATCGTTTTAACGAAGCTTTAGCTGAAATAGAAGATAACTTTAAACAGTACCGCTTGTCGGAAGCTTTAATGGCTACCTACAAATTGGTTTGGGATGATTTCTGTGCCTGGTACCTGGAAATGGTTAAACCTGCTTATCAGCAACCAGTAGATGCAGAAACTTTAAAAGCTACTGCTGGCTTCTTCGAGAAAGTATTAACCTTACTTCACCCATTCATGCCTTTCATTACTGAAGAATTATGGCATGATGAATTGTTTGGCGAAAAAGGGGAAATGGATTGCTGTATCGTTGCCAGCTATCCTGTTGTTGGAACTGCTGATGCTATCTTGCTTAAGGAAGTAGAAGTGATCAAAACACTGGTTGCTGAATTAAGAAATGTAAGAAATACAAAACAGATTTCTCCAAAAGAGGCATTACCATTAGCTATAAAAGTTAACTCTGGATTAGATTATGAAAAATGGTTAAATATTGTTTTCAAGCTGGCTAACATTAGTCAGGTTGAATTGGTAAATGACAAGATTCCGGGAGCAGTAAGTTTCATGGTAGGCAAAGATGAGTTCTTTATTCACTTAAATGAAGCGATTGATGCTGATGCAGAAAGAGAACGTCTGAATGCTGAATTGGTGTATCTGCAAGGCTTTTTAAAGTCAGTAAATGCCAAACTTAGCAATGAACGTTTTGTGCAGAATGCAAAAGCTGAAATCATTCAGAATGAAAGAAATAAACAGGCAGATGCGGAAGGTAAAATCAAGATAATTGAAGAAAGTTTAGCTGCTTTAGCTTAAGGGAAAAAATTACCATTCTCCTCAATCGCTGGAATCTTTTTCCTGAAGAAGGAAAAAGTTCCTATGCGCTTTCAGAGAAGGTAGATTTTTTCTAAAGCATGATGCTTAAGCAAAATGGTTAATAAACTTACAAACAAAGAGGCAAGGATGTCACATCCCTGCCTCTTTAATTTTATGCACCATGCTGATCTTATATCATATTGATTATACATCAGGTAATACACCATGTCGGCTATGCACCATGCTTGACACAAAAAATACCTTCTCTGAGGCGGCCTGAGGCGCTTTTTCCCTTCGGGAAAAGATGCCAGACGCAGAAGAGAATGGTTATTTTTGACCTTTATAAGGAGTTTCGAAGAATCACTTTTGCCGGATCCCTCATCATGATCGTTTTTTTCGTTAGGATTGCCTTAGCCGCTTCTTCACCCATTTTGTTAAAGTCAGTACTGATTACAGTGATTCCGTTCTCCAGTATTTCTTTAACTGCCGTATCATTGTAAGAAATAAGGCCAATATCCTTACCCAATGTCCATTTGTTTTTCCTTGCCAGTTTAATGATCGATACGTCATCCTGATCATATCTGCTAAATGTGATATAAGCATCACCTTTTTTGCAAGAGTTCTCGTCTACAGTATTGTAAATAATATGATTTTTATTATTCAGTTTACAGAAAGTCTCGAATCCATTAATTACTTCCCTGGCATGAAATGCTTCAAGTGGTGCGATCAGTACCAGTCTGGAATACTTGTCCAGTTGTGGGGCCAGTTCAGTCAGTGATTCCTGGATATCCGTTTTATAATCCTGATAAATGCAGGTATAATCTCCACTCAGATTCTTTTCCTCATAATCCAGAATGATTCTCTTTTGAGCTGGAATACGATTAATTACTTCTGTGGTATTGCCATGCAGAAAGGTTGTAATCACAAAATGAGTATAGTTTGATAAGTTCTCATTTATCAGCTTTTCAAATACTTTAAAATTATGGTGATGGAAGTAAACATCAACTACACCCTTATCTTTGATTGTTTTAAGGAAGGAATCATATACCCTGTCTCTTAAAACATTCATCTTATCCAGAATCATGCATATACGATAAGGCTGATACTGTTTTTTCTTTTTTACATAATAGCCTTTCCGGTATTCAGACTCAATAATTCCTTTTTCCGATAAGTAGTTAAGCCCTTTTAATGCCGTCTCTTTACTGATTTTTAACTTTTCAATTAATTGATTTAAAGAAGGAAGTCTGTCATTGATTTTGAGTTCTTCTATTTCAATGAGGTGGTTGATGTATTCCGCCAATTGCAGATACTTCATTCTGTGCACAGAAGCCGGAGCTGTTTCATTCTCTGCGATTTTCTTTCCAGTTTTATGTTTTGAAGTTGAGGGCATATGTTTTTATTCCATTGCAAAACTAAACATATTTTTGAAAAAAGCAACCCATACCATACCAAACCAAAATGAAATAATTTTTTATAGTCTTTGTTATATTAATTAATTGATTTTCAGTTGTTTGTTTTGTTTGTTTTGTTTCGTAACAGGGATGTTGTGATAATAAAATTTAAATTTTGTTTGAAAATTAAGATTAATTTCTACTTTTGTTATGTCGGTTAAAACCAAACCAGACCAAACCAAATATGAGCAACGTATTTTTAACCCAAAAAACGAGCGTTACATCTTTTTGTACAACGTCTCCACCTGTCAAGAAGCACATCTTTCAAGAAGTCCTTTTCACTTTTCTATAAGCCAAATTATAAACTAATCAATGTATGTAATGAAATTTTACTTTGTATTTATCTGTTCAGTTTTGAGTGTTTTATCCGTTCGGGCGGCTAATTATTCAGAACACAATTTTGCGCTAAGTAAGAAGTCTTCCAGTATTAAGACTAATTATTCAGGCCATAATGAAATGGCACTTCTAAAAAGTGCTGCTGTTTATGTTTCGGGAGTAGTAAGGGATGACAATGGTGATGTTTTACCGGGCGTAAGCATCAGATTAAAAGGCTCAAACGCAGTTACCCAAACAAATGGTAACGGAGCTTTTAAATTTTCGATTCCTGAATTAAAGGGTACTTTAGTTTTCTCCTATACAGGATTTGTAACTAAGGAAGTGCCGATTACTACTGCCACGGTATATAATGTAAAACTTGAATCAAGTACAAGTACGCTGGACGACGTAATTGTGGTAGGTTATGGTACAAGTACTAAACGTGATTTAACAGGTGCTGTTGGTTCTGTTAATGTGGTAGACTTACAAAAGGCTCCTGTAGCCTCCTTTGAAGAAGCCTTGGCAGGGAGACTTGCAGGCGTTCAGGTATCAGCTTCAGATGGTCAGCCAGGTGCACCTTTACAGATCACGATCAGAGGAAATAATTCGGTAACACAAAGTAATTCCCCTTTGTATGTAATAGATGGTTTCCCAATGGAAGATCCAGAAAATAATACTCTAAACCCGGCTGAAATTGAATCTATGGAAGTATTGAAAGATGCTTCTGCTACAGCTATTTACGGTGCCAGAGGTGCAAATGGTGTTTTTATCATTACGACTAAGAAAGGTAAAATCGGGACTCCAACAATCAGTTACCAGAATTACTTCGGTATTCAGGAAAACATCAGACAACAGAAAATGATGAGTCCTTATGAATTTGTAAAGTACCAGATAGAATTTAACCCATCGGTATATACACCTATTTATTTAAAAAATGGGAGAGACCTGGACTATTATAAAGGAGTAGAAGGGATAAACTGGCAAGATAAAATTTACAGAACTGGTAATGTACAAAACCATTTTTTATCGTTAAATGGTGGTACCGATAAAACCAGGTATTCCATTTCTGGTTCCATATTAGATCAGCAAGGAATTATAATAAATAGTGGTTTCCGTCGCTACCAAGGTCGGGTTGTATTAGATCAAACTGTTACACCTAAACTGAGAGTTGGTATAAATGCGAATTATACAAATACAAAAACATACGGAACAATAGCTACAGAACAGAATGGGAGTGCCACTGCAAGTTTAATGTATAGTGTTTGGGGCTATAGACCTGTAACAGGTGATCCTTTAATGGATGAGCAACTTTTAGAAGAGCCTTTTGATCCCGAGATTGATCCTACTGCAGAATATCGTATTAACCCGTTCATCTCTACTACAAATGAATACAATCCTTCATTTGTAAATGCTTTGAGCGTTAATACCTATGCCGAGTATAAGTTCGGACAAAACCTGACTTTCAGAACCACTGGAAGTATTGTAAATAGAAATACTAGAAAAGAAATATTTAACAATTCAAATACTCGCGCTGGTAATCCGCTTTCTAGCGTAAATGGTGTGAATGGTTCAATTTTGCATTATGATGTGACAAATTTGTTGAATGAAAATACATTGACATACAAAAAGAGCTTAAATAAGGTTCATAATGTAAATGCGGTAGCTGGATTTACACTGCAGGAAATATCTAATTCAAATTCTGGATTCGGCGCAAGCATGTTACCGAATGAGTCATTGGGTATTAGTGGTATAGAAGAAGGGATTCCTTTTAGATTACTATCCGGTAGTTCTAAATCAGCATTGATGTCATTCCTGACAAGGGTTAATTACAGTTATAAGTCGAGGTATTTACTAACTGCTAGTTTCAGAGCAGATGGATCTTCAAAATTTGCTCCTCAAAACAGGTGGGCATACTTTCCTTCTGGATCTGCGGCATGGTTAATAAGTGAGGAAAGTTTTATGAAAAATATTTCATTTATATCAAATGCTAAAGTGCGTGCCAGTTATGGTTTAACCGGAAACAATAGGGTGTCAGATTATGCAAGTATGCTGGCCATGCAGATTAACAATGGCTCTGGCTATAACTTTAATAATTCTGCAATGAACGGCATTGTGCCATTCACTTTAGGAAATAAAGATTTGAAATGGGAAACTACCAGTCAGGCCGATATAGGTATTGATTTAGGCTTGTTTAAAAATAAGGTTACCATTACTGCTGATTATTACAGTAAGAAAACTTATGATTTATTGCTAAATTCTTCTTTGGCGCCTTCACAAGGTTACCTTAATGGTTTGAGAAACGTTGGTAAAGTGGGTAACAAAGGGTTTGAGTTTACTATAAATACGATAAACATAAAAAACAAAAATTTCTCATGGAATACGAATTTCAATATTTCATTTAACAGAAATAAAGTGTTAGCACTTACTGAGGAAGATCCTTCTATTTTATCCAGAATAACATGGGGTAACTTTAATAATGCGTATCCGTACATTGCAATCCCAGGGAAACCAATTGCATTGTTGTATGGATATGTTTGGGATGGCGTATATCAGTATAGTGATTTCAATCAGCTCTCTAATGGTAACTATATGCTGAAAGATAATATTCCTAACAATGGTCAATCCCGTGCCACTGTTCAACCTGGATTTATAAAATACAAAGACCTTAATGGTGATGGAGTAGTTGATGGTTTTGATCAGACAATTATAGGAAATCCTAACCCAACTCATACAGGTGGATTTTCAAACAACTTTACCTATAAAGGATTTGATTTAAATGTGTTTTTTCAATGGTCTTATGGTAATGATTTACTGAACGCTAACAGAATAGTATTTGAAGGCGGTGAGAACCGTAACTCTCTGAATATGTTTGCTTCTTATGCTAACCGTTGGACACCGGAAAATCAAACCAATGAGCTTTATAAGGTTTATGGACAGGGGCCTTTAGTATACTCTTCAAGAACAATTGAAGATGGTTCCTACCTTAGGTTAAAAACAGTTGCGCTAGGATATACCTTTATCAATGCCTTGCTTAAGAGCATAAAGGTTAAGACATTAAGAGTTTATGCTTCCGGACAAAATCTTTATACCTGGACAAATTATACTGGCTTAGATCCAGAGGTATCTACTTTTGCATCAGCACTTACACCCGGGTTCGACTGGTCCGCTTATCCAAAGGCTAGAACTGTAACTTTTGGAATTAACCTAACATTATAATTCTAATCAATTTTATATGAAAAGTTTTATTTATTTATTTAGCATACTGCTCATATCCTCCTTTACATCATGTTCAAAGTTTCTGGATTTAGAGCCAACGGATTTTAAAACACCTGAAAATTATTTCAATACTGAAAGTGAAATGAATATTGCTCTGGCAGGGGTATATAATAAGCTTACTGATGAAAGAACTTACAGAAGAGGTTTATTTACTTATTTGTCAATAAGCGACGAGTTTTTTTATAGAAATGTTTCAACAAGCTCAATCTTTGTATTAGATTTTGATGCTGCTCATGTTGATGTAGGGAGATTTTGGGAAGCTTGCTACCAGGGGATAGATCGGGCAAATTTGTTACTCGAAAATATTAACAAGCCTGAGATGAGCGATGAAAAAAGAGCCGCTATTCATGGTGAAGCATTGTTTTTGAGAGGGTATTATTATTTTCTTCTGGCTGATAATTTCGGAGCTGTTCCATTGAAATTAGTTTCCAGCAAAAATCCTGTTGAAAAAGCATTACCAAGATCACCTGTAAAAGATGTTTATGATCAGATCTTAAAGGACATGACTGAGGCTTATCCATTAGTGATGGATATTAAAAAAGATGGTGTAAGTGGTGGACTTGAATATACTGAACGCATTACTAAATCTGCAGTAGCTGGCATATTAGCTAAGGTTTGTTTAACCATGGCAGGTCAGCAGTTAAATGACAATTCAAAGTATGCAGAAGCATTAAAATGGTCGGAACTGGTGATCAACTCTGGCAGACATGCATTAAACCCTGATTTCAAACAGATATTTATTAATGCAGCTAAAGATATTGCTGATCCTAAAGAATGCATTTGGGAGATAGGTTTTTATGGGAACAATACGGGGAACATTATGCAAGGTGGTACATTGGGTATTAGTAATGGCATTACCAGTACAGATATGAATAATCCTGGATATTCAACAGGGCCTATCAATGTTACAGCGAGGTTATATAACTTGTATAATGCAAATGATGTTCGTCGAGATTGGTCTATTGCGCCATTTAAATACACGACTACCGATAACGTGACTACTGAAACATATTGGACAAGTACTCAGATTTACGACCGTAATATTGGTAAATGGCGTCGCCAATATGAAACTGTAGCTCCAAAAACAAAGAGTTTTAACTCTGTTAACTTTCCGGTATTGCGTTACTCTGATGTGTTATTGATGTATGCCGAGGCTTATAATGAAGTTTACGGTGCTCCCAACTTACAGGCCGAGACTTATGTGAATATGGTTAGAAGAAGAGGGTATAATAAACCAGTAGACCAACCAGCTCCTACAGTTGATATTGCTACAAACTTGTCGAAGGTCAAGTTTCTTGAGGCCATTCAGGATGAGCGGGCAAGGGAATTTGCTTTTGAGGGTATGAGGCAACATGATTTAAAACGTTGGGGTATTTATGTTTCGAAAATGGCTTCACTGGTTACAGAAACTGCCACTGCACCATCTAATTGGAGATACTCAGGTTCTGCAGGTAAAAATGTAACTGTAAGAAATTTGCTTTTACCTATACCTAATTCAGAAATAGTGCTTAACCCGAACATAGGTGTTCACGATCAAAATCCAGGATGGTAAGCTGTTTTAAAATAAATACTAGAAAAATGAAATATCAAACTTTCGTCATCGGTACGCTATTTATTTTACTTTCTTCATGTTCAAAAGAGAAAGTGGAAGAACCAAAATTTAATGTCTCTGCATCTTCATTAACTGCTAAGGTAGGAGAGGAAATTGCATTTCAATTCTCCGGAAACCCTGATAATATTACTTTCTATTCTGGTGAGGATGGGAAAAAGTATGAATATCGTAATCGTACAAGCTTGCCAGGTAAGCTGCAAATTCAGTTTACATCACTTGTGCAATGGGGAACACGCAGTAACCTGTCTTTATTTGTAACTACAGATATCGCTGGAAAAATAGATGCCAGTACAGTTGAAAATGCCGAATGGACAGATATTACTAATCGCGCAGTATTTTCGACGGGGATAGACAATACGCCATCAGGTGTAATTGACCTTTCAGAATTCTCTGATCTGGGAAAACCGGTTAATATTGCCTTCAGATATACAGATGTGAAAAGTACGACGGCACAACAAAACAGATGGGTGATCAGGACATTTAATGCTGGTACAGTACGTAATGACGTTGTCACTCCATTGGCTGTGATGGCTGATGCAGGATGGGTAGGTGTAAGTTTTAAAAATCCTACAAATGTCTGGACGATTACTGCTGCGCAACTGTTAATGTATGGAGGTCCAATTGGAGCAGAAGACAATGAAGATTGGGTAGTTTCTAAACAGTTGGATCCAAACTTTATTAAATCGGATGTAGGCTTTGTTCTTAAGAATATAAGTGCACCAAGAAATGATTTTAGCTATAAGTACAACAAAGCTGGTGTGTATAAAGCTTCTTTCTTAGCATCTAATATGATAGGAAAAACCTCAAAAGAAGTAGTTAAAGAATTAACGATAACAGTAACTCAATAAGATCTGATCAAGCTAATACCGTAATATCCATGATTTTTAGAAAGTACTTATTTTATATTTCCTTGTTTTGCTGTTTATCAATAGCTATTACTAGTATAAGCTGGGAGTCTGATAATAGTGTTGCCCTAAAGGGAACGTCATTAAATTTACGTTGGGAGAATAAATCCAAAGGCTGGAAGTTTGCTGCAATCCAGGTTAAAGATAAAAAACGTTGGATAGATATGCCAGTTCCGGATGGAGGTTATACTTTATTGTATGCAGCAACAAAACCTCCTATTACTGATTCTGTGTTATTCATTGATGGGAAAAAAGTAGATTTCCCTGAGTTTATCTATCGTTATGCTGTTTCACATTGGAAGGGCGTCATTAGTCCGGTTCAATTAAATACTGCCGGTGAAGCGCATTATTTTTACCCTAAAAAAGTAGCTCAGGCAATCGATAAGTCGCTGGTATTTTCAGATGAATCCGGATTTGCGAAAATGAAATCAGAATGGAAAATTGACCCGAAATATCCGACTGATGTTTTAGTAACATTAACTTTAACTGCAAATAAAGAAGGTTATTTTTCTATAGCTAGTCCTACGCTTGCCAATATTTCAAAAGATCAGCTTGCCTGGGGTTTAATACCGGGATATTTTCAGGGTGCAATGGTAGAAGCTGATTTTGTTAAGGCGTATGCTTATGGGCAAGGAATTCCCGATAGACCTGTTATTGTAAGAGAACGTGCTGCAAGTACACTTTCGCCGTTAATGAGCTTAAAAAATGGTATTACAATGGCGGTGATACCTGATCCCTCTGTAGGAAGAAATCCTTGGGAGAAAGATAAGAGTACACATACAGAGTGGAAAGTAGGCCTGTCGTTAATGAACAGAAAATCACAACTTAGTCCAACCATATATCACCCTGTACTGGGAGAAAAAGGTTCTTATCTGAAGAAAGGTGAAAGTACAACTTTTACTTTCAGGTATAGCTTGCAAGCGAAGGGTTGGTATGATGTATTTAAACATGCTGTGAACGACATCTACCGCTTCAAAGATTTTTTATCGCTCAAACAAACTGCTCAGTCATTAACAGATAGAATATCTGCTATGCATACCTATCTGATGGACTCGAAAACGTCTATGTGGAAGACTGAACAATATAAAGGTCTGACAATTGGTGCTCAAGCATATCTTGGAGGTGTTCTGGGGTCTGAAAAAGATGCCATGAAAAACTCAGATTATGGAGCAATGTGGATGATTGCAAAAATTGCAAATGACAGCGCTTTAAAAGCAGACAGACTTCCATATGCACGTAATTTTAAACTGCTTCAACAAGAAGATGAGCCTGGGTTTTTGCAAGGTGCTGCAATTGGTCAGTATTATCTTACTAAAAGCAAGAAGTTTACTGAAGAGTGGGGACCTTATGTTGAACCTATTGGTTTAACCTATTATACAATGATGGACATTGGCAATGTGTTATTGTTTGAACCTCAGGATAAGGAACTGAAAAATCGTTTAAAACAAGGTGCTGAGAGGTTGATGAAATGGCAGAATCCATCAGGAGGATGGGTAGTTGCTTATGACAGAGCAACTCATAAGCAGTTATTTAATGAGCTTGAGGATTTGAGGCCAACCTTTTATGGCCTTGTAATTGCATATCGTATTTTGGGAGATAAAAAATACCTTGATGCTGCAGTTAAAGGTGCAGATTGGTACATTAAAAATGCAGTTGATAAAGGTCATTTCTTAGGTGTTTGCGGTGATGCAAGATTTGTACCTGATTTTGCTACTGGACAAAGTGTGCAGGCTTTATTAGATCTTTACGACCTTACCAAAAAAGATTCTTATTTGAATGCGGCAATAAAAACTGCCCGTTATTATACAACCTCTATTTATACGCATCCAATACCAACAAAAGAGTTTAAAACGGTTAAAGGAATAAAAAGAGAAGATTGGGAAGTTAGTCAGGTTGGTTTAAGTTTTGAGCATGGAGGTAATATTGGTTCTACGAATTCATTGGGACCAATATTGCTGGCTAGTCATGCCGGTATGTTTGTCCGCATGTACAACCTAACTAAGGATCAGATCTATTTAGATATGGCAAGAGCTGCTGCCTGGGGAAGGGATGCTTTTGTAGATAAGAACACAAACGTTGCTTCTTATTACTGGACTGCAATGAATGCCGGACCTGGTTCATTTCCTCACCATGCGTGGTGGCAGATAGGCTGGATAACAGATTATTTAATGGCAGAAGTTGAACTTCGTAGTCAGAATCAGATTATTTTTCCACGTGGTTTTATAACACCAAAAGTAGGCCCGCATCAAAGTTATGGATTTGCTCCTGGCAAAGTATATGGTAACATAGCTTCATTAAAGTTAATCGATGGTCTTTTGAAAGCTGAGCATCCAACTGTAGATCATGTCATCGCCATTAATAGTGATGAGAAGAAATGTTATCTGATGCTGTTGAACAATAGTGTAAATAGTCTTAAAACAAAGGTTGAAGTTCATACGGAAAAGATTCCTGGTGCCTCAGCTGCTAAAATAAAGAGTGCTGCATTTATAGGTGCCGATGGTAAAAAA
Source organism: Pedobacter sp. ASV1-7 (assembly GCF_040203335.1). Taxonomy (NCBI): domain Bacteria; kingdom Pseudomonadati; phylum Bacteroidota; class Sphingobacteriia; order Sphingobacteriales; family Sphingobacteriaceae; genus Pedobacter; species Pedobacter sp. ASV1-7. The sequence goes on from NZ_JBEHBV010000004.1 coordinate 118,354, forward strand.
GGAGCTAAGATAGATACAAGCAAATCATTGAATATCGAGTTTGCTCCTAATGGTTTAAAAGTTATTGAAGTACTTTACTAAAAAGGGTATGAATAAAATATATAGATTCAGTTGTCGGATTTTTTTGTACTCAGTATTGGTTTACGCTTTGCTTGGTACAAGGAATGTTTCGGCCCAGCAGAAAATACATCATTTGATTGAAGCGGAAGATTTTCAGTTCCCCGCAGGCTGGACAATTGCCAAAGAAGCAGGTACAAATGTATCTGGAAATGGGGCTTTATTGGGAGCTAACAATAAAGAGGTAACAGCTGATGCGCTAACAGTAATAGATATTAAAACTAAAGGAAACTATATTGTCTGGACCAGATCGAGAGATTATGCGCAGAATAATCCCGGAACAAGAAGATATCAGCTGTATGTTAATGAAAAGCCTATGGCTAAAGAGTCAGGCATGCATTTGCATGATGGTTATGAATGGGAAAAGGTTGGTACAGCTGATCTTGAGATCGGACAAACGGTATTAAGGTTAAAGAATACAAAATTAAACTTCGCCAGATGCGATGCCATTTTCCTGACTACAGATGAAGAGTTTAATCCCGGCAAAATGAATGCATCTCTGAATACTTATGCTTTAAAGCCTGTACAGGTAAAGGAGAATGCATCTGGATCAAAAATGGAAAGCCCGTTCACTTTTGTAAAAAAGGAGAAAACTTTAGGGACACTTCAAAATGAAAATATCAGGATAAGCTTTGAAGAGGCAATAGATGCTAAGACAGGGAAAACAAGAATTGTATCTGCCACCCGTTTTTTACAGGATAAAGTCTGGACCAGCTTAAATGATAAAGTGGAAGAAAATAGAATATTTCTGTTATCTGCTAAACAAGCAAAGATCGAATTCGGGGCTTATTTTGCTTTCTGGAAAAACTCCAAAAGTTTAACTGAATTCGTTGTTAATGGAAGGAATTATCAAACGATAGATCAGAATGGGGCGAAAAATCCTTTTCTATCCGGGGAACTTTTATTGTGTGAAGCGAAAGCTGTGAAACAGGTTTCGGCCAATGAGCTATTGGTTACTTATGTGACTGAAACAGGAGTCGAAGTAAGCGGTCGCTGGACACTTAAACCCGGACAGTCACATTCAGAACTGAGTTTAACTTATAAAGCTACATCACCTGGCTTTTATAGTTTTGTTGTTTCAGCATTTCAGGATAGTCCGGAGGCAAGTGTTAATAATGTACAGCTTCCACCAATGTTTAACTATAAACGTTTGCCGGAAGGGCCAATGTTAATTCCTGGTGCTATGACGCCACAGCCGTTGGCTATAGTGGAGGTGAATCAAAACAAAAAGCCATTAAGTTATTTTATTACTGGTGCTTTAACAGATTTTCCGGTAGACTGGGTAAAGGATATTACTTCGAGAATCGGTTTTTCTTTAAAAAATGAATTTAATAAGGTGCAGCCTATCGCTTTCTCGCCAGTTTTAGGACTGGAAGATTCTAAGCTTTCTGCTGGGCAATCATTAACCCGATCTTTTAATCTAGGAGCAGTTGCCGACAAATGGAGCGGGGCTTTGGAGTATGCATCCAATTCAATTTTTAAGGTTAGTGATTACAGGACTCAGGATTCAGCCTCTTTAACAAATGCGGTTTTCAATATCATTGATTTAATAAAAAATGATAATGCTTCGGGCTGGAGTGCTCCTTTAAAAGGTTTCTTTGACATTGAAGCTGATCCTAAGGTTGCGCCAACTGTTGCACAATCATCTCCATTGGCCGTAATATCTGCCGCAGTGATGGCAAAAGATGAAGAACTTTACATTAGTCGTGCTTTACCCACAATAGAATATACATTATCACGGAGTGCATTCAGATGGGCAAAAGCTGCAGGTGCACCCTATAATCGTACGGCTGCATCTCTTGAATTAAACCCATATAAAAACGTACAGTTTAATACTGCATATTTTGAATCTTTAGCGCAGTTACTGGAGTACAAGAACCCCTGGATAGTAGATGTGGCAATGCCAGATAAACAACCTAGAAAACTATCGGGCTATAGTGTCAATTTACCGGCATGGACTCAGGAACTTGCTGCATACAGATTAACAAAAGATAAAAAATGGCTAACAGCTGCAGTCTCAAATGCTAAAGAATTTGTTGCAAAAGAGGTATATGGTCAAAAGACAAATTTATTAACAGCACAGCCATTTTACAACACTTCATTTTACCCGTATTGGTGGGACTTAACGGATCTTTATGAAGTAAATAAGGATAAAACATTTTTGAATGCTGCGGAGTATGCCTCTTATTTTACTTTGGCAGGGATTCGTTCTTATCCTCATGTAGAGAACAAGATGCAGCTGATTCATGAAGGGGATAAGTATGAAGGAAATACTAATTTATGGTGGAAAGACGGAGAAAAGTTCCGTTTAGGTTTCCCCAGACAAGATGGAGATGTGAAAGCGAAAGAGGTTCCGGAATCTTTAGTATCACCAGTTGGCCTTGGCCTTGAACAGCCAATTACTTTCTTCCTTCCTAAAAAGAATGTGCGCCATATTTTTATGTCGACCTGGGCACCACATTTGTTGCGTTTGTCGGCCGACACCGAGCGTAAGATATTTGAAGTTTATGCAAGAAATTCAATCATAGGCAGGTTTACAAATTATCCCGGCTATTATGCTACCGGATATACTGACCTTACCTACAGAGAGAACTATCCTTATAAAGGACCAGATGTTAACTCTATTTATTATCACCACATTTCGCCTCATCTTGCTTTCAGTTTAGACTTCCTTGTTACTGAAGCAGTACAAAGATCTAAAGGTGCAATCAGTTTCCCATGGGGAAAACAAGAGGGATTTGTGTGGTTTAATAATCGCATTTACGGTGGAGGTAAAGGGGCCATTTTCGATGATAAAAATGTGAAGATCTGGTTGAAAAAAGGACTGGTAACATTTAATAATCCATCTGTAAATTATCTTACAGGTATATCTGATAATCGGTTCTGGGTAGTATTGCTGAATGAATCGGCTCAGGAGCAAGATATTGAACTTAGTTTAGATTTGCAACAGACGGGTATAAAAGGTACAGGCATTAAACATTATAAGGAAGCAACTGCAGAATCTGCTAGCCTATCTCTGCATGGGAATAAAATGAGTGTCAGGATAGCTGGTAAAGGTTTAACTGCTTATTCATTTCCACTGGCTTCTCCTAAGGTAACTAAAGAGCTGAAACCTGTTAAAAATGGTTTACAGGAGGTTGATCTTGGTGCGCCATGGGGTAAACTTTATGCCTTTAGAATCCGTTCCCCATTTGGCTGGGATTCTATTTATGCCTATTTAAGTACTTCTCCGGCTCCAGGAGCAGAGGCTGAACTTGAATTGAATGAAGATGGGGCAACAATGGAAAAGCGTAATGCTTATCCTTTTGAATGGTCATTTAATCGCCTGGACCCAGAAAAGCCTGTTTCCATCAATTTGAAATTGAAAAGCAAAGGAAGCAATGAAATCAGGCAGGCACATATAGATTTTGAGGGCGTAAAGTAAGCTGATATGAAATTGAGCATAAAGTTTATAATTGCTTTTGGATGTGTGATGCTGATGAACTCCTTGTTCTTTAGTTTGACGGGTAAGTCGCAGAATACAGATAAGGAAAGTTTAGAAAGGGAGAGACTTATCGCTGCAAGTCAAACGGGGGCAATGCCTTTATTTTTTGATCCAAGTGGTAATGATGTTCCTACCATAATTCCGGGTGGTTTTAATAGCAATCAGGAGTGCTATTTAAGAGATGGACTACCTAATTTTTTCAATAAGTCAAAAGACAAAAAAGAGCTGGTAGTAGCCTATATAGGAGGAAGTATTACCAGAGGAAGAAATCTGTATAGGATGCAGTCTGCGAAATTTATTCAGCAAATGTTACCTGGAACTCAATTGAAGTTTATCAATGCTGGCATTTCTGGTACAGGAACAGATTTGGGAGCTTGTAGAATACAAGAGCAGATTATACAGTATAAACCTGATCTTGTATTTATTGAATTTGCTGTTAATAATGCTTTTCCAGATGGGATGGAGGGGATGATTCGTCAAATCTGGAAAGCGAATCCAACTACAGATATTTGTATGATTTATACCATATTTAATGGGCAATCGAAAATTTATGCATCGGGGAAAGTGCCATACAATATTCTGGAGTTGGAAAAGATTGCTGATCATTATCAGATTCCATCAGTTCATATGGGACTTGAAGCAAGTCTGTTAGAGCAAGATCAAAAGTTATTGTGGAAGGCAGCAAATGGTACTGATACGGATAAGATTATCTTTTCAAATGATGGTACCCATCCTATAGTCGCTGGTGGTAATCTATATGCTCAATCTATCGCCCGTTCCCTTCTAAAAATGAAAACCCATGCAAAAGAACTGAAACATAAACTCCCCCAGCCTTTATTGGCAGGTAACTGGGAAGATGCAAAGATGTTTGCTCCATTGGATATCGCGAAGTTTAGTAAAGGTTGGAATAAAGTTGACCCAATAGAATTCCCTTCATTCAGACAATTCTCGGTTTGGTTTCCATATGTGATGAAGGCTGAATCAGCAGGAGATTCTTTTACATTTAAGTTTGATGGCAGTATGATTGGCTTTTTTGATATCGGTGGTCCCGAGGTTGGCCAGTTGGTTTTGGAAATTGATGGTAAGCCCACTACTTTTCAAAAACAAAAAGGAACACTGGCATTAAGGGCTATTCAGGAAAGCAGTTCTTCAGGTCAGATCAACAGGTTTAATTCCTTCTGTAATAACCGCTATAGGGGGCAGGCAGAGTTTATTGAATTACCTGCGGGCATACATACTGTAAAGTTTAGTATTTCTCCGGTTCCGGCAGATAAGAGAACTATCCTGGGGCCAAATCAACTGGAAGACATCAGTAATAATCCTGATAAGTATAATAAAACAACAGTTTATATAGGTAAGGTCTTAATAAGAGGACAGGTTATTAAATAATGAAATCCAGATAACAGCAGCATAAAACATAAAAATCATAAAAGATGAAATACATTAAAAGTTTATTCCTCATTTTCTGTCTCAGTACTGGTTTAGCATATGGACAAGCCAATCCTAAAAGTTTAAGGTTATTCATTATTGGTAACAGTTTTTCTCAAAATGCATCGGCATATTTGCCAAACTTTGTAAAAGAAAAAGGAGTAGAGCTGACGATAGGAAGGGCCGAATTGGGCGGGCATACCTTAGCACAGCACTGGGGATATGTTGAGGCTGCTGAAGCTAATCCTGAAGATCCTAAAGGAAAACCTTATAAAGGTAAATCGCTACGTATGCTTTTATCGGAGGGAACCTGGGATGTGGTTACCATTCAACAGGCTTCTTATTATTCTGCAGATTTAGAAAGTTACAGCCCATACGCTAAAAAGTTGTATGACTATATTAAGAAGCTTCAGCCGAATGCCGAGATTATTATCCATCAAACATGGGCTTACAGAAGTGATGCTTTAAAATTTGGACGCATAGCACCAAATCAACTTGCTAAAAATCAAGCTGAGATGTGGGAGCGTTCAAGAGCAGCATATCATACCATTGCTAAGCAATTAAATATCAGAATTCTTCCTGTAGGTGATGCTTTTAATACAGTAGCGTCAGACAAAGTTTTTGGGTATAAAAAAGATGCTGATTTTGATTATGCAAATCCAGTGCAACCTAATCTCCCTGATCAGAAAAACTCTCTTAACATGGGTTATTCCTGGAAAAATGATAAAATGGCGTTTGATGCAAATCATGCCAATGAAGCAGGCAGATACCTTGGATCTTTGATCTGGTATGCTGTTCTGTTTAAGGAATCACCATTAAAACTGGAATATGTACCTAATAAAGTTCCGGCGGAATTTGCTGCTTATTTAAGGTCAGTAGCTGATAAAACAATTAAAAATTTAAACGCAAATAAATAACCCAATTACATGAATTCAATAATTGATACTTCGGTTATCGTCATTTTCTCAGTATTTATTATGGTTATCGGTTTACTGTTTTCACGAACAGGGCGAAACCTGAAATCATTCTTTGCTGGTGGAGAAGCTGTACCCTGGTTTATAGGTGGCTTATCGCTATTTATGAGCTTTTTCTCTGCAGGTACTTTTGTAGTATGGGGATCAATAGCTTATAAGTATGGGTGGGTAGCTGTTACAATTCAATGGACCATGTGTATCGGGGGCTTAATAGTAGGTTTGTATATTGCTCCGAAGTGGAAAGGAACAGGGAGTCTTACTGCGGCCGAGTTTATCAAAGATAGGCTTGGGGCACATGTGCAAAAGAGCTTTATCTATATTTTTATGCTGGTATCGCTGTTCATCAAAGGATCAGTTTTGTATTCGGTGTCCAAGTTAGTAGGCTCATCTTTAGAATTTCCTTTAATACCTGTTACACTTGTTTTAGGTATTCTGATGATTGCGTATACTGCAGTAGGGGGATTATGGGCCGTTATGGTTACTGATATTTTACAGTTTGTAATCCTTACAGCAGCTGTTCTTTTGATCATCCCATTAGCATTTACAGAAGCAGGAGGTATGCCTACATTTCTTGCTAAGGTTCCCGATGATTTCTTTAATCTGGTAAATGGTGAATATACCTGGGCCTTTATTTTTGCATATGCCGTTTATCATATCTTTTATATTGGTGGTAACTGGACTTTTGTACAAAGATACACTAGTGTTGATACACCAAAATCTGCTTCTAAAGTAGCATTTTTATTTGCTGCCTTATACATCATTAGTCCGGTTTTATGGATGTTACCTCCCATGATCTATCAAACAATAAATCCCGGATTAACTGGATTGGATACAGAGAATGCTTATCTGATGGTTTGTCAGAAAGTATTACCTGCGGGTTTAATGGGATTGATCTTAACAGGGATGTATTTTTCTACCTCAGCATCTGCAAATACAGCTTTAAATGTAGTTTCTGCAGTGTTTACCAATGATATTTACAAAGGGACAATTAATCCCAAAGCTTCAGATGAAAAGTTAATGAAGATTGCCCGTACCTCTTCCTGGGCTTTTGGTTTCGGAATGATTGCCATAGCACTTGTTGTACCCTATATCGGTGGGATTGTAGAATTTACATTAAGTGTTGGTGCAATTACAGGAGGACCATTGTTAGCACCTCCAATATGGGCATTATTTTCTAAACGCATAACAGGTAGGGCTACGGTTTTTATTACCATGATTAGTTTGGCGGTTAACCTATGCTTTAAAATCGTACTTCCTTATTTAATGAATTATAAACTTGACCGTGCAAATGAGATGTTGTTGGGTGTTTTACTTCCATTTTTATTGTTATTAATTTATGAATTGTATGCTTCTTATAAAGGAAATATAAGTGCAGAATATCTACAATTACAAGAGCTTAAAGCAGCTCGTTCGGCAGCTGTATATGAAGTAGATGAAACAGAGGTTGAAGAGATTAAAAGACAAAATAAATTCGGTTTGCAGGTCATTTCATTTTCATTGGCTTTTATAGGCCTGTTGCTCTATATTCTCTGTGCTTTTACAACAAAAGGAACAGGTATGGTAGCCATTATTGCTACTATCATTTTAACGAGTTCGATTATTCCATTAAGGGCTTCCCGAAAGAAGTCAATATAATTTATATATAATAACCCTGGGGTAACCCAAATTTTTACTATGATAAAATCAGAAGGAACAGATGTCCGTAGTTTGATGTCTGAAAAATTAAGTACAGAGTTTGTAATTGTTGGAGGGGGCTTATCTGGTGTTTGTACAGCAATTACAGCCGCACGTAAAGGTGTTAAAGTTGTGCTTGTACAAGACAGGCCAGTGTTGGGCGGAAACTCTTCAAGTGAAGTTCGTTTATGGATACTGGGTGCTACATCGCACATGGGTAATAACAACAGATGGAGTCGGGAAGGAGGGGTTATTGATGAAATCCTGGTAGAAAATACTTATCGGAATAAAGAAGGAAATCCCTTGCTTTTTGATGCCATATTATTAGATAAAGTAGTTGCCGAATCAAATATCACATTATTATTAAATACGGCTGTTTATGAGGTTCATAAATTGGATAAGGATACCATTTCATCAGTAAAAGCATTTTGTAGTCAGAACTCTATAGAGTATGTCATCTCAGCACCATTGTTTTGTGATGCATCGGGAGATGGAATTGTCGGTTTCTTAGCAGGCGCTGCATTTAGAATGGGGGCAGAAAGCAAGGAAGAGTTTGGGGAGAAGTTTGCACCTACTAAAGAGTATGGTGAATTACTTGGTCATAGTTTGTATTTCTACAGTAAAGACACTGGGAAACCGGTGAAGTTTGTGGCACCAGAATTTGCATTAACTGATATTACAAAAGAAATCCCTCGTTTTAGGAGCTTTAATGCCAAAGAATATGGCTGCAAGTTATGGTGGCTTGAGTATGGTGGCAGATTAGATACGGTACATGATACGGAAAAGATAAAATGGGAGCTTTGGAAAGTGGTATATGGGGTATGGGATTACATTAAGAACTCAGGTGAATTCCCAGAAGCAGAAACGATGACATTAGAATGGGTAGGAACTATCCCGGGAAAAAGAGAGAGTCGTCGCTTTGAAGGGGATTATATGCTTCGTCAGCAGGATGTTGTATCACAACACACACATCAAGATGCAGTCGCTTTTGGCGGCTGGTCTATAGATCTTCATCCTGCCGACGGTGTATTTAGCGAAAAACCGGGTTGTAACCAATGGCATAGTAAGGGCATTTATCAGATTCCTTATCGTTGTTTATACAGTAGAAACATAAAAAACCTCTTTTTAACCGGGCGAATCATCAGTGCTTCTCATGTGGCATTTGCTTCAACCAGGGTAATGGCTACAGCAGCACATGTGGGTCAGGCTGTAGGTATGGCAGCATTTATTGCCGGGCAGAATGGATTGAATCCTGCAGAATTATTAGCAGATAACCTTATGGCGACATTGCAAAAGGAGTTGCTGAAAAGCGGTCAGCATATTCCGGGATTTGAATTGACAGATGAGGAAGATCTGGTGCAGTTTGCTGAGGTTTCTGCATCCAGTGAATATGTATTGAATGAATTGCCTATGGGTTTATTAAAAAAACTGGACGTGTCTATGGGACAAATGCTTCCATTGGATAAAGGAAAGGTGCCTCAAATTACTTTTTATGCGGAATCAGAGGTTGATACAACGCTTGAAATTGAACTTCGTATAAGTGGTGTCTCAGGGAATTATACGCCAGATGTCATATTGGAAAATAAAGTGTTGGATGTTAAAAATGGTAAGAACGAACTAAAAGTTGAATTTAATAGCACGATGGTAGAAGATGCGTATGTATTTATTGTGCTACAAAAAAATCCGGCTGTAAAGGTTCATTGTTCTGAGCATCGTGTTACGGGAGTGCTTTCAGTATTCAATCTGGTAAATAAGGCTGTGTCTAATTACGGGAAACAAACACCGACTGAAGATATAGGTGTTGATGAATTTGAGTTCTGGTGTCCACAGCGCAGGCCAGAGGGACATAATCTCGCACTTCAAATTGCGCCTGGACTTACTAAGTTTGATGCGGCGAATGTTAAGACAGGTGTATTCAGACCTACAATGGCACCAAATGCCTGGGTTGCTTCATTATCAGATGCTGATCCGACTTTAAACATCAAATGGGATAAGAAACAAAAAATAAGTAATATAGAGTTGTTCTTTGATACAGATTATGACCATCCAATGGAAACAGTACTGATGGGGCACCCGGAAAATGCTATGCCTTTTTGTGTGAGAGATTACCAGATTAAAGATGATCAGGGAAATGTGTTGTATGCTGTTGAAAATAATTATCAGACAAAGAATACGATTACGCTTGATGAGCCTGTTTATACGGACAGTATTACTATAAGTTTAACCCATCCATCTCAAAATATACCTGCAGCTTTATTTTCTGTAAGATGTTATTAGTGTTTTAATGGAATAATATTGTAAGCACATCTTCTGTCGCCCGCAATGATATGATTTACTCTTTTTATTTTAACCTCTTCTCCGAGCAAATATTTAAAGACATTGAGCTCGGAGATACAAAATCCCTCACAAGTGTGGGCGGCAATACAAATAGGACAATGGTTTTCAATAAAAAGGTAACCATTGTCTTCTTTAATGTATTCGGCCATATAACCTTCCCGACTGCGTATTTCTGCCAATAGCTTAATTTTATCTTCTAAAGTATTAGCGTGTTTTAATTGCTGATGGTATCGTTGTTTTGCTTTTTGCTCGCCAGCCGATATTACCTTCTGTAAGGAGTCTTCACAAAGTGTTTCTTTAATCTGCTGAATGAGTTTTACACTAAGCTCTGCGTGTGTATCCGGAAATCCTTTATTTCCCAGTTCACTCAGGCTAAAATATTGGGTAGGCCTGCCTACACCTTTTGATTCATGGGTGGATTGAATTAGCCCCTCTTCTGTTAGCTTTAGTAATTGTAGTCTCGCTCCTTCTGTTGTGATTTTCAATTCTTTAGCAATCTCCCCCGCCGTTAAAGCACCCCGTGTCTTCAACAACATTAAAAAACGATTTGTCTTCATAATCTAATAAAACAAGTGTTTAGTTGTTTTATTCACAAAAATACTAACTTTGCTGAACAATTAAGAATATAAGGACCTATAGTTTCACCATGCAAGTTAATATACTCCTTTATCATACCGGACCACCGCTAATTTTATCCTGGCCGTAGCGGGTATCCAGTAACAATTTTAATGACAGCCGACTGTCCGGAAACCTTGGTTTTTGGGAGTGATGGACTTTTGTCGGCCAATTTTTAACTAGAAACAAATACTTATTATATGAAACCAATACAATTACCACTATTTATAATCTTGCTTTTCTTAATGCAGTCCTGTGGATCTGAAAAACAGGTAACTCAGGAACAAACCATTCAGGAGTATCCTGTAATGACTATTGAGAGTAGGGAAGCAGTGATTAATACAGAATATCCAGCCACTATTCAAGGACAACAGAATATAGAAATTCGTCCAAAGGTAGATGGTTTTGTAGCACAGATTTTTGTTGATGAGGGAGCCTCTGTAAAAAAAGGGCAGCCATTGTTTCGCATCAATGCGCCTCAGTACGAACAGGAAGTAAGGACTGCTTTAGCTGCGATTAAAAATGCAGAAGCAGAAGTGAATACTGCAAAAATGCAGGTAGAAAAGGCAATGCCTCTTGTTAAAGAAGGGATTGTGAGTGATTACGAGTTAAAGTCGGCTAACTTTAATCTACAAGCTAAAGAAGCTGCTCTGGCACAAGCTCGCGCTGGTCTTGCAAATGCTCGTACTAATCTGAGTTATACACAAATCAATAGTCCTGCAGATGGTGTTGTGGGAAGTATTCCTTATAAAACCGGCAGTCTGGTGAGCAGTTCTTCTCCTCAACCCTTGACTACAGTCTCAAATATTGCCCGGGTCTTTGCTTATTTCTCTTTTAATGAGAAGCAGTTTTTGGATTTTACAGAACGTTTTGCTGGTACAAAAATGGGCGATAAATTGAAGCAGTTTCCTGCTGTTACCCTTTTACTAGCCAATGGAACTATTTATAAGGAGAAAGGAAAGATGGAAAGTATCGGAGGATTGATCAATACAGAAACCGGTGCTGTGAATCTAAGAGCCGCTTTTCCAAATGCTGAGGGAATCATTAGAAGTGGAGCTAGTGCAACCATCAGTATTCCTGTCATTGTACAAGATGCTGTACTGATTCCATCAAAAGCAACCTATGAAATGCAAGAGAAAATGATGGCGGTTGTGGTAGCTAAAGACGGAAGTGTGAAGCCTGTGGAAATAGAAATTATGGATGCCCCTTCTGGAGAATTCTACGTGGTGAAAAAGGGTTTGAATACCGGAGACCAGGTGGTAACAGAAGGCATGGGTTCTTTGCAGGAAGGCATGAAAATAAAGCCAGTAATCGAAAAGAAATAGAAAATAATTGATACGAAAATATTAAACAATTATGTTAAAGAAGTTTATAGACAATCCTGTATTATCGACTGTAATATCGATAATCATTGTCATACTGGGCTTGTTGGGTTTGTTTTCACTGCCCATATCCCAATACCCGGACATTGCTCCACCCGCAGTTGAGGTGAGTACGGCTTACCAGGGAGCAAGTGCCGATGTGGTTATGAAAAGTGTAATCACGCCATTGGAGGAACAAATCAATGGTGTTGAGAATATGACTTACATGACTTCCAAAGCCAGTAATGATGGAAGTGCGAGCATTACCATTAATTTTAAGCAAGGTACAGATCCGGATATGGCAGCCATTAATGTGCAGAACAGGATTACTAAAGCCACAAGCTTGTTGCCTGCAGAGGTAATAAAAATGGGGATTACAACCAGTAAGAGATTAAATAGTGAGGTTTTTAGTTTTCTACTATATAGTGAAGATGGGAAATACGATCAAAAGTTCCTCGACAATTATCTGAAAATTAACATTATTCCTCAGATTAAAAGAATCCAGGGAATCGGTGATGCTCAGGTGTATGGTGGTAAGGATTACAGCATGCGGATCTGGTTAAAGCCGGATGCGATGGCTGCCTATGGCCTTATTCCAAGTGACATTGTGAATGCACTGGCTGAGCAGAACATCGAAGCCGCTCCTGGTAAAGTAGGTGAGAACAGCAATCAGAATTTTCAATATACCTTAAAATATACAGGCAGATTTGAAAAGGCTGTGGAATTTGAGAACATTATTCTTAAATCAGTTGGCACAGGACAGGTACTGAAATTAAAGGATGTTGCGGATATTAATCTTGGTTCATTTACTTATTCAAGTACTTTGACAGCCCAGGGGCAGGAGTCGCCATACGTAGCAGTTAGTCAGACTTCAGGCTCTAATGCCCATGACATCATTAAACAGTGCGAAAAAATACTTAAGGATGCGGAAAAAACTTTCCCTAAGGGAGTCAAGATAGGTGTATTTGCCAATGCCAATGAATTTCTGGATGCTTCAATATCTAAGTTGATCTTTACCATCATAGAAGCCTTTATTCTGGTATTTATCGTGGTATTCATTTTTCTTCAGGATTTCCGTTCTACACTGATTCCAGCTATTGCGGTGCCTGTAGCCATTATTGGAACTTTCTTTTTCCTGAAATTGTTTGGTTTTACGATTAACTTGTTAACATTATTTGCCCTTGTGCTTGCTATTGGTATTGTGGTGGATGATGCGATTGTAGTGGTAGAGGCAGTACATGCGAAATTAGATCAGGGTGCTAAATCGGCGAAGAAAGCGACGATGCATGCCATGAGTGAAATCAGCAGTGCGATTATTTCCATTACCTTGATTATGGCTGCGGTATTTGTTCCCGTAACTTTCGTAACAGGATCGGTTGGTGTATTTTATAAGCAGTTCGGTTTAACGCTGGCAGTTGCAATTATTATATCGGCAGTTAATGCATTGACCTTAAGTCCGGCTTTATGTGCTTTATTGTTAAAGCCACATCAGGAACATGATCAGCCTAAAAAAGGTTTTATGCAAAGATTTTATGCTGGTTTTAATGCATCTTTTACCGCTATGACAGCCCGTTACAAAAAGTCTGTAGTTTTTCTTATCAATAAAAAGTGGATTGCATTTGCTGGTATTGCACTGTTCTCCGTATTGTTTTGGTTTCTGGTAAAAACTACGCCAACGGGATTTGTGCCAAATGAGGATAGTGGTTCAATTTATGGAAATGTGATTCTCCCACCTGCCACTTCATTAGAACGTACAGAGGAAATTGCAAATCAGATTGATAGCATTGCTCGCTCCATTCCGGAAGTGGAATTGTCGTCGAGACTTGCAGGTATGGACCTGATGAGTGGGACCGGAAGTTCGTATGCGGCTATTTTTATACGCTTGAAGCCATGGGCAGAACGCACTAAAAAAGGACAGGATATTAAATCTGTTGTTGGTCAGTTGTTTGCTAAAACAGCAAATATTAAAGGTGCTAATATTATCTTTTTTGCAGCACCTACTTTACAGGGCTTTGGTAATAATGATGGCTTTGAATTCCAGTTGCAGGATAAAACAGGTGGAAGTTATAAAGCTTTTGATGGGGTAATCGGCAAGTTTATGTTAACCTTAAATCAACGCCCGGAGATTATGTACGCAGCTACTTCTTATAATACAAGCTTCCCTCAGTATGAAGTGAGTGTAAATGTAGCGAAGTGTAAAGAAGCTGGTGTAGCAGTGAATACTGTACTGGAAACATTGCAAGGTTATCTGGGGGGTATCTATGCTTCGGATTTTAACCGCTTTGGTAAGCAATATAAAGTAATGATCCAGGCTGAAGCTTCACAGAGAACAAATAAGGAATCTTTAAGCAAGATATTTGTAAGGAACGATAAAGGGGTAATGGCTCCGATTTCGGGATTTGTTACGCTTAAAAAGACTTATGGACCTGAGTTTATTAACCGTTTTAATTTGTTTACAGCAGGGGCTGTTAATGGTGCACCAAAACCAGGATACAGTTCCGGAGATGCGATTAAAGCGATACAGGAAGTTGCTGCGCAAACTTTACCGCAGGGTTATACCTTCGAGTTTTCTGGTTTGACTTTAGAGGAACTTTCCAGTGGAAATCAAACGCTCCTGATTTTTATCCTGAGTTTGCTTTTTATTTACTTCTTGCTTAGTGCGCAGTATAAGAGTTATATATTGCCGTTTTCAGTTCTGCTTTCTTTGCCGATTGGTTTGGCAGGTGCATTCCTTTTTGCCCGTTTGTTTGGCCTGGATAACAATATATTCCTGCAAATCAGTTTGATTATGTTAATCGGTTTATTGGCTAAAAATGCAATTCTGATTGTTGAGTTTGCGCTGATGCACAGGTTGAGTGGAAGGAATTTAATCCAATCGGCCATTGCAGGTGCAACAGCCAGGTTACGACCTATTCTGATGACTTCCTTTGCTTTCATTTTTGGTCTGTTGCCATTGATGCTGGCTACTGGTGCCGGTGCCATTAGTAATCGTTCTATTGGAACTGCAGCAGTAGGTGGGATGTTGATCGGTACTGTATTCGGTGTGTTTGTAATTCCAGTGCTATTTGTGGTTTTCCAATCGCTACAGGAAAAGATTAGCGGTGGCCCAAAGGCTAAAGAAGTGGAATAACAGAATGAATAATTTTAAATGTAAATTAATGAAATCATATATAGGAATTTTATTGTTGCTCATCCTTGCTTCCTGCAAGGTATCGCAACCTTACCAGAGGCCGGATTTAAATACGGCCAATCTGTACCGGGATTTTACCGGTACAGATAGCAGTAATGTCGCTTCATTGTCTTTTAAACAGTTGTTTTCTGATACCGTATTATCTGGATTAATTGAAGAAGGACTGAGACAAAACATTGATCTTAAGATGGCATATCAACGCATTCTTGCTGCTGAAGCTAGCTTTAGACAGAGTCGTGCTACCTTTTTGCCCGACCTGAATGGTAGTGCTAGTGTTAAGCAGTCTAAGCTTGCTTTTCCTCAAGGATTTGGTATCATCAACTCTTCTACTCAATACGATTTAGGGCTAACTGCAAGCTGGGAAGCTGATATTTGGGGTAAATTGAAAAGCGCTAAACGTAGTGCTCTGGCAAACATGCTACAAACTGAGCAAGCACGTAAAGCAATTCAAACCCAGCTAATAGCTGACATTGCCAATCGTTATTTTACCTTACTGGCCATGGATCAGCAGTTAAGTATTCTGGAACAAACGGTAAGTAACAGGAAGACTGATGTAAATACCATGAAATCATTAAAAGCTGCGAACATTGTGACCGGTGCTGCGGAAGTGCAGAGCGAAGCGAGTATGTATGCGGCAGAAGTGGCTATCCCGAAACTAAAAAAACAGATCAGGGAAGTAGAAAATAGTTTGAATGGCTTGCTTGCAAAGCCGTCTGGTCCGGTTAACAGGACTTCTTTAAAGGAACAAACACTGTCGGTTGATTTAAAAGCTGGTATTCCAATCCAATTACTGGAAAACAGACCTGATATAAAACAAACAGAGTATGCTTTTATGGCTGCTTCCGAAAATACGAACGTCGCACGAAAACTGTTTTATCCCTCTATCAGTTTAACCGCTGCTGGTGGTTTTACCAGCTTTAGTTTAAAAGATTGGTTAACTCCAGATGGTTTGTTCGGTAATATTGCGGCAGGAATTGCACAGCCTATATTTAGTAAAGGTGCAAATAAAGTAAGGTTAACAACTGCTAAAGCCGCACAGCAGGAAGCTGCACTGAACTTTCAGAAATCATTGTTAACAGCAGGTGAGGAGGTTTCAAATGCCCTTTTTGCTTATGAAACTGCGATCAAGCAACAAAGTATTCGTGTAAAGCAATTGACTGCACTTCAAAAGTCAGTTGATTTTACCAAGAAGCTTTTACGTTATAGTTCTGCAACTAATTATACGGATGTATTGACATCTGAACAGAATTTGCTTGCGGCACAGTTGGAAGATGTAGATGATAAATTGCAACAATGGCAGGCGGTAATAGCGTTGTATCGCTCCCTTGGAGGGGGAGGAAATTAGGCATCTCCTCGAAGGCTGGAATCTTTGCCTGAAGAAGGCAAAGTTCCTATGCCTTAGAGGAGAAACCAAATTTCCCTTTCAAACGTTTGGCCAACTTTGCTTATGCATCATGCTTGACACAAAAATTACCTTCTCTGATGCGGCCTCAGGCGCTTTTTCCCTTCAGAAAAAGATGCCAGACGCAGAAGAGAATGGTTGTTTTTGATGTTATTTTTGATTATTAGAGCGCTTGATATTCTGGTAACTCTTCAATAAATGTAAACTGTTCTGCCTGATGATCAATAACTGCGTAACAATGTCTTAAGCCATTTGTCACGACCAGCCATTTGGTTTTATGTACTGAGTTGTATCTTGCTGCCTGATCAAATACCGATTGTGTGATTTTTACGGACGGCGCCTTACATTCTATCACCATAATTCTTTGCCCGAGGGTATTAAAAATTACAATGTCTGTTCTTTTCTGAAGTTTGTTCAGATTCAGTCCACCTTCAATCTGGATTAAAGATTTGGGAAACTTTTTTATAAGAACCAGATACTGAATAAAGTGTTGTCTCACCCATTCCTCGGGGGTTAATACCAGATGCTTCTTTCTTACCTCATCAAATATGAAATGCTGCGTATCTTTTAATGTAATTCTAAAAGGATATTCGGGTAGGTTTAGTGGGGTTGGAGTGAAAGACATGTTTTTTCAGTATAGGCTGGTAAAATTATAAAAGATCAAAGAAAGGCACTGCCCTATAGCCAATCATAAATATAACTCTTAAGATGAAAAATATAACTAACGCAGTTTTAACCTTGTTGTTAGTAAGGGTTACCATGAAATATAATATTGCGGCTAATGATACAATATCTGAGGTCCAACCATAAGTTTTATAGATCAAATCAATATTTTCACCATTACCGTTGCTCAATGCAGACGAAAATATGAACTTCTGAATCAGGAACATAATTGCAGAAAAGAAATACTCTATTCCAATAATGATCAATAGCGCCCTTATACTTTGTTCACTGGTTTTTTCGTCCGACTGATATGGGACAATATTTGTTCCGCAATTTTTACAGAATTTTGCTTCTTCAGCATTGGGCGTATTACATTTTGTACAATTCATAGGGATTGTTTAATTAAAATATTGACTTTTATCTATCACCATGGTGTTGGCGGCACGGTCGCCCAGCCTTCTGCCATCGGCGGTTGCAAATACCATAACAGGTTCTATAAAACTACCAACAAATGGAACGAATCCAAGCAATAGTACGATCACGTTTCTTAAGCATGATTTTTTTCTTGTACAAGGCATATTTGTATCCAGATCTATCACCATGAGCTTCATGGCTCTTTTACCAGGACTTTGTCCATTCTTGAACCCATCTTTTAAAAGTTGAAAAGCAATAGGAATTAAGGTTAGTAATCCACCGATAATACAAAGCGTTATAGCAATCCCCTCTTTATTTCCATAGGCGTAAATGAAAGCAAAGACAAGTGTTACGCCAGCAGGAATCATCAATCCAATAAAGATCAGACCATCAATAAGTATTGCTGCAAACCTGTTTCCAATGGATGCTTTGTAGTAAGGTAAGCCATTTTGTGGCTGACGTTCAAAAGGGTTGTTGATTTGAGGATTAGTATAATTAACAGTAATGTTTTCTGCAATAAGCCTGGCACCATCTTTCACACAAAAGTTTATGTCAGATGGATAGCTGGTTTTGCATAGAGGGCATACATGGTTCATAGGTTATGATATAAATGATAATTGTGCAAAAGTAGACAAAAAAAATATCTAAGTTTGGCTCATCATATGAGTGCTGCCGACATAATAAAAGACATTAAAGCAAGAAAGTTTAAACCTGTTTACCTGTTACATGGTGAAGAACCTTATTATATAGATCAGATCATCCATTATATGGAGGAACATATTCTGAATGATATGGAAAAAGGTTTTAATCAAACTGTTTTATATGGAAAAGATACCGATATGGCAACCGTTATGAATGCTGCCAAGCGTTATCCAATGATGTCTGATTATCAGCTTGTAATCGTAAAAGAAGCGCAGGATTTGAAATGGGCAAAAGAAACAGAAGGTAATAGTAAAACAGCTGAATTTGTACTGAGCTATTTCGAGAAACCACTGCCAAGTACAATTTTGGTTTTAGGTTATAAATACGGCAACTTCGATAAACGTAAAAAGATCTATAAAGCAATAGATAAAAACGGTGTTGTTTTCCAGTCGGATTTGGTGCGCGATTATAAATTAGCTCAATGGATAGATGGATTGGTGGCTGAGAAAGGTTATAAAATTGCTCCGCAGGCATCGGCTTTAATGGCAGAATATCTGGGTACCGATCTTTCTAAAATTGCCAATGAGGTAGAGAAACTGATTTTAAATATTAGTAAAGAAACCACCATTGATACTGACATTGTTCAGAAGAACATAGGTATTAGTAAAGAATATAATGTATTTGAGTTACAAAAGGCACTAGCTGTTAAAAATGTACTTAAATGCAACCAGATCATCAATTACTTTGCTGATAATCCAAAGGCGAATCCTATGGTAATGGTGATGGCTAATCTGAATGCCTATTTCGCGAAAATCCTTAAATACCACTATTTACCCAATAAAGGAGATGCAGCAAAAGAACTGGGGGTAAACCCTTACTTTGTCAAAGATTATGAGACAGCTGCTCGTAATTATAGTCTACCTAAAACTTTCGACATCATTAGTTTGATGAGGGAATATGATTTGAAAAGCAAAGGAGTGGATAGTACTGGTAATACGACCGACGGGGAGTTATTAAAGGAGTTATTATTTAAAATGCTGCATTAATGATCCAGCCATTGTTTAAAAGCTGCAGCCTTTTCCCGACTGATAAAAATTTCTGCATCAGGGTATTTGTTTAGAATAACTTTCAATTTTCCGTTGAAGAAGTTATGAATATCTTTTATGCTATTGATACTGATAATATGCTGTCTGTTTGCTCTAAAAAAAATTGCGGGGTCTAGTTGTTCTTCCATTTCATCCATGGTATAAGGAACAGCATGTTCCTGGCCGTTTTCAAGAACAAGATTTGTAATCTTGAATTCAGAATAGATGTAATCGATGTCATTGACTACAATTGTTTTATAGCCATCATTTATCTGGATTAAGAAGCGCGAGCGATAAACAGGATCCTGTTTTTTAATGATATCAATCAGATTGGAAATCATCGGATCAGACTGCTGTTTGCCTATAAGCTTTGTTAGCTGATCATATTTAGCCAATGCAGAACCCAATTCTTCTTTATGAATCGGTTTTAGCAGATAATCAATACTATTCACTTTAAAAGCACGTATTGCATATTCATCGTAGGCGGTTGTAAAAATAACGGGTGTTGTGATATTGCAAGCTGAGAAAATTTCAAAGCAAAGTCCATCTGCCAGACGTACATCCATTAAAATAAGGTCAGTCTGCTGATTTGAAGAAAACCATTCAATACTATCCGCCACACTTTCCAATACGCCAACAATAGAGATGTCAGGATTAAGCTCCTTAATCATCGCTGACAGTCTGTTAGCATTATGCTTCTCATCTTCAATAATCAGTAATTTCATTGCATATTTGTTAAATGTTCATTAAAGGTAATTTCACAATAAACAGATCCTCCGTTTCTGTAACTTCTGGAAGTTTGTCGGACAGCAAACGATAACGACTTTCAATGTTTTTTAAACCTGTACCGGTAGAGGGAATATTATAGTTTAGCCGTTGCAGCGAATTGGTAATGATCAGATTTTGCTGTTCGTCTTCATTAATATTGATCGTTAGTGACTTTGAGCGTGAGGCTGTATTATGTTTAATCGCATTTTCAATTAGTAATTGTAGTGTAATAGGTGGGATTCCTTTTTTAAGAACTTCTTCACTAAGGTTGATCTGCATTTTTATGTTTTCGCCGAGCCGTATTTTGATCAGGTAAAAATAAGCTTCTGCAAAACGAATTTCTTCCTCTACAGAAATAACGTTTTTATGAACATTGATAATCATGTATCTGTAAACACGTGACAGTTTTTCTAAAAAATGCTGTGCTGCATTTGTATCATCTTCAATCAACGCAGAAAGTGTGCTGAAGTTGTTAAACATAAAATGTGGGTCAAGTTGCATTTTGAGCGATTGCAACTCTGATTCAAGTGCAATTTGCTTTAGCTCAGCAGCCTTTAAATTCAAATTTGAGGTTTCAAGCATAGCGGCTTTCCATTGTTGTAAAAAGAAATTGCCCGTAAAAATTAAACTGATCAATACAGATAATAATGTGCTGACTACAAATGACTGTCGCAATGCCAGGGAATTGAGGTCACTAAATTTCATCTGGCCTCCAAAAACAGTAAGCGAAGCATTCATATAAAAATAAAGAAACAGAATAGAAACAATAATCTGTATACTAAATTGAAGTACAAACCGTGATAAAGGGTGTGATACCCAGGGAATTTTTCTATCCAATATCCGGGCTATAGTTAGACAGATCTCGGTTATTAAAAAACAGAATATCAAAACAAATCCCCATTCGCCCAGAATTGCACTGGTCTCTCTATGGAAGAATGAAGACCAGGGTCTATATGGATTAATCATATAAGACAGCAAATAGAAACCAATAAATACCACAGGAATAGTAATAAACCTGAGATATTTATAAAAGTCTTGTGATTCTTTCTTTAATGTCATTTAATTTTTATGGGATTTTGGTACAATGTTACTATAAAAAAGACAATCTGATGATAAAAGTTAACCGAATAGCTCAATCTTAAAACTAAAGCGGATAATCCTCTTACCCAACCGATCTGTTTCATGGGTTATAAATTTACATAAATCAAATTCATTTGAGTTTGCTTATGCGTCGGTTCAGTCTCAAAATTGAAGAGTTCGGTCAACTTTTACCAACATGGCTTCAAGAGAAAATTACTTTTGCAGCTTCAAAATTCTCAATTCGAAAGACAATATGAATGTAAATAAAATATCATTTGTGTTTTTTGTGATGGCGGCGGTCTTCTTTCCTACGTATATTTTTGCGCAGACCGACAGCACAAAGACAGTATTGCAACAAGCATCGTTGCAGGATGTGATTAACTATGCGCTTAAAAATAAGCCTGGTGTAAAACAGAGCTTGGTAGATGAAGAAATTGGTGAGCGCGACATTAAGTCGGCACTTTCTGGTTGGCTACCTCAGATCAATGCAGACGCAAGTTTTAACCACAACATGAAACAGCAGGTTAACGCTTTAACAGTTGATGGACAGACTTCGTACATGACTTTAGGTACTAAAAACACTTCAGGCATTACTTTGCAAGCTGATCAGCAATTATTAAATGCAGGCCTAATTCAGGCTTCTAAATCAGCTAAGTATTACAGACAACAGTACAAACAAGGTACTGAAAACACTAAAATTACAACAGTAGTTGAAGTGAGTAAAGCTTTTTATGACATCTTAACGAGTCAGGAGCAGTTTAAAATTATAGATGAGAACATCTCTCGTTTAGAAAAGCAATTTAAAGATGCTAAAGCGCAGTATGACGCAGGTTTAGTTGATAAAACCGACTTTCAAAGAGCACAAATCAGCTTGAGCAACGCTAAGGCTGACAGAAAAAGAACGCAAGAGTTGTTGAAATTTAAGTATGCGTACTTAAAGTCTATCATTGGTTATGATGCGAGTAAAGATTTAAGTCTGATGTTCCATGAAAAAGGTATGGAGCAGGAGGTGTTGTTAGATACAGCACAGGTGCTTAATTATAACAATAGAATTGAATACAAACAGTTGGAAACTCAACGACAGTTGCAACAAATCAATACTTCTTATAATAAACTGGCCTATATGCCTAAGCTTTCTGCTTTTGCAAATTACAGCTGGAACTATATGAATAATGACTTTAAAAATTTATATAAGGAGTCTTATCCAGGATCGATGGCAGGATTGAAATTGAGCATTCCTATTTTTCAAGGAACAAAGCGTACTCAGGAAATCCGTAAATCCCAATTATTGGAGAAACGAATTGATTTAGATCTGGAGAATACCAGAAATCAAATCAATAGTCAATATGAGCAGGCTATGGCAACTTATAAAGCAGGCTTAAATGATTGGAAAACTGCAAATGAAAATCAGGAAATTTCTAAACAAGTTTATGGTACGATCAAGCTTCAATATGATGAAGGTATTAAAACATACCTGGATCTGATGACGGCCGAGACTGATCTAAGAACTTCACAACTCAATTATCTAAATGCACTTTACAGTTTGCTTTCTGCAAAATTAGATGTGCAACAGGCATTAGGAACAATAACCATTACTCAATAAAATTAGCGATGAACTTTAATTCGATAAAACCAGGAATTTTAATATTAGGTACTGTTTTCTTAGCATCATGCGGGAGTTCAGACAAACCTGCTCAGATGGCACCACCAGCGGCGACACCGGTAAGTGTTTATACCGTAGCAGAAGAGGAAGTTACAACAGTTGATACCTATCCAGGCGTAGTTGTGGCTCTAAATGAAGTTGAACTGAGGGCAGAGGTGGGTGGTTATGTTACAGGTATCTTTGTACAAGATGGTCAGAAAGTGACCAAAGGACAAAAACTATACGAAATAGACCGTACCAATTACCTTGCTGCTTACAACTCTGCAAATGCTAATCTGCAAGTAGCTAAGGCCAATCATCTTAAAGCAAAAAAAGATGCAGAGCGTTACACTAATTTAGCAAAGCAGGAAGCTGTAGCTAAACAAAGAGTAGATTATGCAATTACTGATATGGCAAATGCGGCATCGCAGGTTGCAGTAGCAGAGGCGGCTTTAGCCACGGCAAAAGCAAACCTTAATCGTTCTGTAATCGTCTCTCCACTAACAGGTACTATAGGTATCTCTCAGGTAAAAGCAGGTGCATTGGTAAGTCCGGGGTCTACACTATTAAATACGGTATCAACAAATGATCCAATCGCTGTTGATATTGCGATAAACCAAAAAGATATTCCACGCTTTTTAAAGCTACAGAAAAACCCTGCAACAGTTAAAGATTCAGTTTTTAGTATTGAACTTCAGGATAAGAGTGTGTTGCAGATGGCAGGTAAAATTGTTGCCGTAGATCGTTCAGTAGATCCTGGAACAGGAACTATTAAAGTAAGAATCAGTTATCCAAATGCATCTGGAATGTTGTTAAGTGGCATGACTTGTAATGTTAAGGTTTTAAACAAAGCTGAAACTAAGCAGTTAACCATTCCTTACAAATCTGTATCTGAGCAATTGGGTGAATATATGGTTTATGTAGTTGGAGATAGCAGTAAAGCACAACAACGAATGATCAAGCTTGGTGCTGAAACTGGACAGAAGGTTGTTGTAACTCAGGGCTTAAATGCGGGAGAAGTAATTGTCTCAGAAGGTGCACAGAATGTAAGACCAGGTGCTGTAGTACAGCCAACACCATCTACTCAAGAAAATGCGGTTGCAAAAACAGCAAAATAATAGTTCAAAATATTTTAAGACATTATGATCTCAGATGTATTTATAAAACGGCCGGTAACAGCAATTGTTATCTCCATACTGATTGTCCTGGTGGGTACTATTGTACTAACCGGACTACCAGTGAGCCAGTACCCGAATATTGCACCGCCAACAGTTACGGTGAGTGCTACTTATACAGGCGCGGATGCGCAAACCGTTGAACAAACGGTAACGACACCTATAGAAAGTCAGATTAATGGTACCCCAGGTATGAAATATCTGACTTCTTCAAGTACAGCGGATGGTCGTTCGACGATTACAGTAACTTTTGAAGTAGGAACAGATATTGACATTGCAGCCCTGGACGTACAAAACCGGGTGGGCATTGCCGAACCTTCATTGCCGGAAGCAGTAAGAAGGTTAGGGGTGACGACCAAAAAGGCTAATACAGATATGCTGATGGTACTTGGCCTGCATTCTCCAAATGGTACGTACGACCAGAAGTTCTTGTCTAACTATGTCAACTTGTACATTAAAGATGCCATTTTAAGGGTTAAAGGTGTAGGAGATGCCATGGCATTCGGACAACCCTTTAGTATGCGTGTATGGCTGAATGCTGATAAAATGGCTGCCCTTGGAATTACTCCGACAGAGGTTTCTGCAGCTATTCAGGAGCAGAACACACGTATTCCCGGAGGTAGTGTAGGTGGGCCGCCACAAAAGGAAAACCAGACTTTCGAGTTTTCGGTGATCATGGATGGCGATTTGAGCACGGAAGAAGAATTCAGAAATATCATTGTTAAAACAGCTGCAGATGGTTCTGCCGTATATTTAAAAGATGTTGCGAGAATTGAATTGGGAGAGTTTACTTATAGCATTAATTCTCAGATTAATGGTAAATCGGCATCTATGATGGGTATTTATCAGACTCCTGGGGGGAATGCGGTTCAAACTTATGATGGAATTATCAAAACGCTTGATCAGTTAAAAAAATCGTTCCCTGAGGATTTGGATTATACAATTGGATATGAAACGGTATCTATCGTAAATGTATCTATTGATGGTGTTGTTAAAACATTAATCGAAGCGCTAATTTTGGTAACTGTAGTGGTTTTCTTGTTCCTTCAAAGCTGGAGAGCAACTATAATTCCTGTATTGGCGATTCCGGTTTCTATAATTGGTACGTTCATTTTCTTTAACCTATTGGGCTTCTCGGTAAACGTATTAACCTTGTTTGGTTTTGTTCTTGCCATAGGTATTGTGGTGGATGATGCGATTGTTGTGGTTGAAGCTGTGCAACATTATATAGATAATGAAGGTTTGTCTGCTAAAGAAGCGACGAGAAAAGCAATGAAAGATATTACAGCTCCGGTTATTGCAATTGCATTAATTTTGGCTGCGGTATTTGTCCCTGTAGGATTTATTCCGGGAATGGTAGGACAGTTGTATCAACAGTTTGCAATTACCATTGCAATCTCAGTATTGATTTCAGCATTTATAGCCTTAACCCTTACACCTGCATTGTGTTCAATCATGTTGAAGCCAATGAATATCGATAAGGATTCAAAAGGCATGAACAAGTTTTTCTACAAGTTTAACACCTGGTTTGCCAGGGTAACTAGTAAGTACTCCAGAGGTGTACAATGGTGTTTGAAAAAAGCACCTTTAGTAATGGTATTACTAGTATGTATTTATGTTGGCACGGTTGGTCTTTTCAGCGCTAAACCATCAGGTTTTATTCCTAATGAGGATGCTGGTGTGTTCATTATGGGTGCAACTTTGCCTGAAGGTTCATCTGCAGTAAGAACTGATGCTTTTGTAAACAGAATTGTTGAAAAGATCCGTAAAGATAATCCTGAAATCAAAAACGTAACTTCTATTTCAGGAATTAACATCTTAAATGGTTCATTTAAATCAAATGCAGCAACTTTCTTTGTACAGTTGAACCATTGGGATGAACGTAAAACAAATGTGGCAGATGTTGTGGCCAAGGTGCAGGGAACTTTTGCTGGTGATAAAGAAGGAAGTGTAATTGCAGTGCAACCACCTCCAATTCCAGGTTTAGGTTTTAGTGGTGGTTTCACTTTGCAGATTCAGGAACAGCAAACTGGTGATATTAAAAAGTTCCAGGAGGTAATTGGTAAATTTTTAATGGCTGCCAATCAAGATCCGGCAATAGGAATGGCTTACACTTTGTTTAGCTCGAATACACCGAACTATAAACTTCATGTTGACCGTGACCAGGTAAAGAAAATGGGTGTTTCTATCGGGGCTGTTTACAATACCATTTCATCTTACTTTGGTAGTGCTTATATCAACGACTTTACCAAATATGGTAGAAGCTTCAGGGTTGTAGCACAGGCGGATACCAATTACAGAAGTAAGATAGAAGATTTAAATCAGCTTTATGTGAAAAACATAAAAGGTATTCCTGTTCCATTGGGAACAATGGTTTCTTATAAGAAAGTAGAGAACCCTTCTGTAATTAATCACTATAATTTGTTCAGATCTATTGAAATTAGTGGTGCTGCAAAACCTGGAAGAAGTAGTGGGGAGGCATTGGCTGCTTTAGAGAAAATTGCGGCTGAAACTTTGCCTGCGGGTTATAATTACAACTTCTCTGGAATGAGTCAGCAGGAGCAGGAAGCCGGGGATAGCACCACAGTGATCTTTGCCTTAATTATTGTGTTTGTGTTCTTGTTATTAGCCTCTTTATATGAGAGCTGGTCTGTTCCGTTCTCAATTTTATTAAGTGTTCCTTTAGGATTATTTGGTGCTATTTTAGCATTGATTTTCTTACCTCATCTGGATAACAATATTTATGCTCAGGTAGGTTTGATTACCTTGATTGGACTTTCGGCGAAGAATGCGATTCTGATTGTTGAGTTTGCTAAGGAGAGGGTAGACTGGGGAATGGGATTAATTCCATCAACGATAGAAGCAGTGAAGTTAAGGTTACGTCCGATTGTGATGACCTCTTTAGCTTTCATTTTAGGAGTTGTTCCTTTGGCACTATCAGTAGGTGCAGGTGCTGTTTCCAGACAGACAATTGGTTGGACAGTGATTGGAGGTATGTTGTCGGCAACTATCTTAGCCTTATTTATTGTACCGGTATTGTTTGTGTTAATTACAAAGCTGGCTTATGGAAAGAAAAAGTTAGCAGAGTTGGAAGCAAATTATGATGCAAATGCACATAAGGATGTTTTACACGCAGAACCCGACGCTGAAACATAAGATTAAAAATTAGCGATATTATTTGATATAACTAGAGAGGCCGATCATTGATCGGCCTTTTTTTATAAGAGTGAACCATGACAGTACATGACAGTTAGTGTTTGCTTATATGTATATTTAGTTCTCTAAACCAAATATTGAACTATGCCTGTCAAGAAAATTATTGCATTATTTTTAATGCAGTTTGTTGCTGTTGCTGCATTTGCTCAAAAGCTTAGCGTTTCTGATCTGACCGTTAATTATAAAGTCAACCCTATTGGTATTGATGCTCATGACATACATTTCAGTTGGAAGATAAATAGTCAGCTGAAACAAACTATGCAAAAAACCTATGAGTTGAGACTTGCTACCCAGAAAGAATTATTGTCTAAAAATCAAAACCTGACCTGGGGAAGTGGTAAAGTAGATACGGAACAGTCTGTGCATATAGCCTATGCAGGTTCTCCTCTAAAATCAAAGCAACGTTATTACTGGCAGGTAAGAATAACAGATAATCATAAAAACTCATCAGCATGGAGCGAAGTTCAGTATTTTGAAACAGGAATAATGAATAGTTCGGAATGGACTGCCAAGTGGATAGAGACCGAGGAAATCACTGATGGAGCATCTGGGCCTGTTCCTACATTTTTTAGGTCATTTAATATCGGTTCTCCAATAAAAGATGCTCGTTTATATATTACTGCACATGGCATTTATGAAGCAAAGTTAAACGGTAAAAAGATTAGTGAAAACTTGCTTACACCAGGCTGGACCAGTTATACAAAAAGATTGCAGTATCAGACTTATGATGTAACCAGCCTGTTGACAACTGGTGAGAATGCTGCTGTAGTGTCTATAGGTGATGGTTGGTACAGAGGCTTTTTACAATGGAACAAAAAACGCAACTGGTACGGAAAGGAAGTTGGACTCCTGTATCAATTGGAGATCACAATGGCTGATGGTAAAAAACAAGTGATTAGTTCTGATGGCAGTTGGAAATCCTCATTTGAGGGGCCAATCAGAGCAGCTGACATCTATAATGGAGAGACATTTGACTCCAGACTGGATTTGCCCATTAATTCTAAGACTACAGCGAAATGGAAAGGTGTAAGAGTGCTGGAGACTTCATTAGATAACCTTATAGTTCAGGAAGCGCCGCCTGTAATCAGAAAGGAACAGTTTAAGCCACTAAAATTTATCAGGACACCTAAAGGAGAAACGGTGGTTGATTTCGGGCAAAACCTGGTAGGATGGGTTCAAATCAAAATAAAAGGAAAAAGTGGTGAGATCCTGAAAATTAATCATGCAGAAGTGCTGGATAAAGAAGGTAATTTTTACACAAGTAATCTGAGATCTGCACTACAGGAAAATACATTTATCCTTAATGGTAAAGATCAGTTTCTGGAACCACATTTTACTTTTCAGGGATTCAGGTATATCAAGGTAACATATCCGGGTGAATTAGATGAAAGCAACTTAACTGCAGTGGCAATTTATTCTGATATGGCACCAACTGGATTTTTTGCCTCATCTGATAAACAGATTAATCAGTTGCAGCATAACATACAATGGGGACAGAAAGGAAACTTCGTGGATGTGCCAACCGATTGCCCTCAACGCGACGAAAGATTGGGCTGGACTGGCGATGCACAGGTGTTTTTTAATACTGCAGCTTATAATATGAATGTAAGTTCTTTCTTCAAAAAGTGGCTGGGCGATCTGAAGGCAGATCAGTATGAAGATGGGCGGGTTCCGGCTGTAATACCTATAACTCAAAGGCGAGGTACTGATGGATCAGCAGGATGGGCAGATGCGGCGACGATCATTCCATGGGACTTTTATTGGGTTTATGGAGATAAAGGTATACTGTCTGCTCAATATACAAGTATGAAAAAATGGGTTGACTACATCAGTAGTGTGGCTAGCAATAATCTGTGGAACAATGGGACACATTATGGAGATTGGCTTTTTTATACAATGGCTGACGATCGCGATGGAAAGGCAGCAATTACTGATAAGCATCTGATTGCACAGACTTTTTTTGCGGCTTCTACACAAAACATAATTAAGGCTGCAGAAGTTCTTGGGAATAAGGAAGATGTAATAAAATATACCGCCTTGCTTGAAAAAGTTAAGGATGCATTTTTGAAAGAGTATGTAACTCCCTCAGGTCGCCTGGTTTCTAATTCTCAGACTGCCTATGTACTGGCTTTGAATTTTGATATGCTACCTGAAAGTCTTCGCCCTCAAGCTGCAGCAAGATTGGTAGAGAATATTAAATCGTACAAAAATCATATTACTACGGGATTTCTTGGTACTCCTTACATCTGTCATGTGTTGAGTCGTTTTGGATATGATGATATCGCTTATGCATTATTATTCCAGGAAACCTATCCTTCCTGGCTATATCCTGTAAAAATGGGAGCTACTACAATCTGGGAAAGATGGGATGGTATTAAGACTGATGGCAGTTTTCAAAATACTTCAATGAATTCCTTTAACCATTATGCTTATGGCGCGATTGGAGATTGGATGTATAAGCGGGTAGCGGGACTTAATGCAGCTGAAGCAGGATATAAAAAGATACGGATAGAGCCAAGTCCTGGTGGTAAATTTACCAATGCTATTGCTAAGCTTGAAACCCTTTATGGTACTGCAAAGTCAAACTGGAAAATTGAGAATGGTAAATTCATACTTGATGTAATTATACCAGTTAATACACAGGCAACTATAGTATTTCCTAACGCTGCAGGTGCTAAAATCACAGAAAACAATAATGCAATAGAAGAACTAAAATATCTAAAGAAGCTTAAAGGCGACTCTAAAAATGAGAGTGTGGAATTGGGTTCCGGAACATATCATTTTGAATACCTGATGAACAAATAATGTTAGCTTTTTCTTTTATTGGTTAAATAAGCTCTTAAAGGAGTGTCATAAAATTTCATGATCAAATAAGCAAAGCCAATTAATAAGACTGTACCACCAATGATGATGCTTACCAATAATGTCAGGCCTGGTTGATACTTGGTATAATAACTCGCAAAAATCCACATTACAGCATAATGAGTCATATATAGCGGGTAAGAGAGTTTACCTAAAAATACACAGATTGCTTTTAAACGCTGTGAAAGGTTTGCTCCGGCACCGATCGTCACAAGTAAGGGGAAATAAACCAGTACTACCAATGGTTGGGTAAGCCAGTTCAATTCGCTATGTGGAAGGAGGAAAGCTAGTAACAGCAAGGCCGATAATCCCAAAAAGCCCAACTTGTTTTTTATGATCCAGTTGAATCGGAAGATGATCATTCCTGCCAGAAATGAATAAGCTATTCTTGCACCGCCATCCCAAAAATTTTCACCAGCCCATCCGCCTAATAAGCTACCATTAGCACGATGACTTACATAGCAGAGCGTAATTGCAGCAATTGCTGCTAAAACTATTAAAAAACCACGTTTTAACCGGTAAAGTACCAAAGCGTAGATAATATTGGCTACATATTCCCAAAACAATGACCAGGCTGGTGCATTTAACCCGAAAATGTTAAAATATCGGTCGGCCATTACAGGATTGGGGATCATCAGGAGTGTGGCAAAAAAGATCAATGCTATTTTTCCTGTAGTATACCCTTCAGGTATGCCAAATGGATTAAAGAGAAAGGCGCTTAACCCTAAAACTGTTCCAGCGATGACCATAGGATGTAAACGGATCAATCTGGATTTAAAAAATGTTGAAAGTCCCATTTTTCCAATTCTGTCATCATAAGCATAAGCGATTACAAATCCTGATAAACAAAAAAAGAAATCTACCGCTAAAAACCCATGTGCAATGAAATTTTTCTCCGGCAGATACACTATTTCCATAAAATGAAACACGACAATAGCTATTGCAGCTACTCCTCTTAATCCATCAAGTATTTCGAAATGTTGTTTGGTTTTTAAAATTTCAGGGTTTAGTTCATTCGTGTTCATTTACAATGATAGCTATTCTATTGAAAACAGTTCTGCTATTCTTTAAATTGTGTTTGGATTTCTCCAAAAGCATTTGAATTTATCGGGTGGATAAACAGCTCAAAAGGAGTTAATCCTGTGATAGATTTAAAATCATGAATCAGGTGCATCTGATCAAAATAACCACAACGCAAAGAGATTTCTCCCCATGTTAAATACGGAAATGAGGATTTCATTTGGCGGGCATTGGTGTATCTGACAAATTTTGAATAGTGTTTGGGTGACAGGCCGAATTGCTCCATAAATTTGCGTTGCATTTGTCTTACACTCATGCATGCATTGGAGGCTAAATCCACTATAGGGGTATTACCTTGGCTTAATAATATCTTTTCAGCAGCAAGATCTAAAAGAGCAAAGGGTTTACTGTTAATTACTTTTTTTAGTAAAAAATCCTCCACTACTTTAATTTTCTTCTCAGGATCTGGTCGCTCCATAATCTGATCGTACACCATCGAAAATTCGTAATCAAAGACATCCCTTGCATTGCAGCATTTATTTTTAAAAAGAGGAATGGGAATTTTAAATAATCTATAGAAACCACCGTCTTTAAATTTTACAATGATGGCCTTGATGTTTTTACCTTTAATTTCAGTTTTTACAAATTGAGGTGGGATAACTGTAGCAGTATAAAGTGGTGAAAAAACTTGATCTCCCCCCTTTCTAACTACAAAATCTGTGTCGCATTCAAAACTCAAAAAACATTCGTAGTTGGGTAGGGCTATCTGAAAGAAAAAGCCATCCTCTTCAACATCACGGCTCATATAAAATATGGATTCTACAAACTCTTTCAGAGCAGGATGTAGGCCCTTATATTTTACTATATCCATCACCGGTAATTTCTCGTTCTTCAATATATTAAAATTTGTTGAAATTTTAACATAAAGTTTTTTTGTATTTTGCGGGCATACTGAATTATGTAACTGTATACCTTATGAAACGATTTCCGATCCTGTTATTTATTATGATTGTTTTTTTGCAAAGTTGTGGACCCAATGAACGGGAAAAGCTGAAGCAACAACAAGAGGCTGTTACTTTGAAAGAACAAGAGTTAGCGGCCTGGGAGCAACGTTTAAAAGCGAAGGAATTGGAATTGGATATGGAGCAGAATTCTCTTGATAGTGCTAAAAAACAAATAGATTCTATTCCTGTTTATAATGCAGCAATTATTGGCAAGTGGAATGTGAAGATGAGCTGTACTGAAACCAATTGTGATGGATCTGCTATTGGTGATACTAAAAATGAGCAGTGGTATATTAGTTATGACGAAAATGATAATAAGATATTGGTGAAGGCTTATTCAGGACCAGTACTTATCAGGACATACGTAGGTACTTATAAAAATAATGCCCTGAAAATAGTTGATGAAAAACAGAACCCGGAGGCTTTAATTGGTGCAACGCTCAATTTCATCAATGATACCAGAATGGATGGGCTAAGAGAAATTAAACAGACTAACTGTAAAATAGTTTATGAGTTAAATGCCAGGAAGGTAAAATAACATTCAGAATCAGCTTATGATATTATTATCTTCTTTAGATTATACATTACCCTTACAGAACCCGGTGATTATCTTTTCCTTGGTTTTATTCATCATATTATTTGCCCCGATACTATTTAATAAAATAAAGGTTCCTCATATTATTGGACTAATTATAGCCGGATTGATAGTTGGCCCGTACGGTTTAAATCTACTTAAAAGAGATAGTAGTATCGTATTATTTGGTACAGTTGGTCTATTGTATATCATGTTTCTTGCTGGTCTTGAAATTGATTTGGCTGAGTTTAAAAAGAATAAAAAACGGATTTTGGTTTTCGGATTACTCACCTTTATATTTCCACTGGTAGTTGGGACGTTAACTAGTTATTATATATTGGGATATGGCTTTTTGTCTTCCTTGTTACTAGCTAGTATGTTTTCAACACATACACTGGTATCTTATCCCATTGCTAGTAAATATGGTGTGATCAGAAATCAGGCAGTAAGCATGACTGTAGGTGGAACTATGATTACTGATATTCTTGCCCTTCTTATTCTTGCCGGAATCGCAGGTATGACAAAGCAGGATGTTTCTTCGGCTTTCTGGATTCAGTTGGGTATGTCGACACTCGTATTCGTAAGTGTTGTTTTTGCAATCTTCCCGATTGTAATCAGATGGTTTTTTAAGCATTTTGATGATAGCATCTCTCAATATATTTTTGTATTGGCAATGGTATTTCTGGCATCTTTTATGGCAGAAGCAGCGGGAGTAGAGGCTATTATTGGTGCATTCTTTTCAGGACTCGTTCTCAATAAGTTTGTACCACACAGCTCACCTTTAATGAACCGGATTGACTTTGTAGGTAACGCTTTGTTTATTCCCTTCTTCCTGATCAGTGTGGGGATGCTTGTAGATGTTACAGTTCTTGTAAAGGGTTGGGGAGCATTGAAAGTTGCAGGTATAATTCTTGTAGTTGCCCTGTCGACCAAGTATCTGGCAGCCTGGTTAACGCAGAAGATATTTAAGTTAACTAAAGCTGAAGGAACGATGATCTTTGGTTTAAGTGCATCTCATGCAGCGGCTACCTTAGCAATTATTTTGGTAGGATATAATATCATTATTGGAGAAACAGCGTCTGGAGAGCCAATAAGGTTATTGAATGAGGATGTACTAAATGGTACGATCTTATTGATATTGGTTAGCTGTGGAGTGAGTTCTTTTGTTGTAGAAGGTGCATCTAAGAAATTAGCCCTTGATGAGGAAGATAGCAATCCGGTAGATGACCAGGTAAATGAAAAGATATTAGTGTCTTTAGCTTACCCTAACATGGTTACGCATCTGGTAGATTTTGGTATCATGTTGAAATCTAAAAAAAGCCATACCTCTATTTATGGTCTGAATGTTATTGACGACGAAAGAGATGTTAGCCAGCAAACAAGTAATTCAAAAAAGGTTATAGAGAAAGCGATTTCTCATGCGGTATCTTCAGAAAATAGTATTATTCCTATAACAAGGTATGATTCGAGCATTAGTAATGGAATTGTATACACCATTAAAGAACATGGTATCGGTGATATTGTAATTGGTATGCACAAACAGGCGGATCAGGATACTTTTCTAGGTGCAAAAGCCGGAAACATTATTAAACGGGTTCATGAGACAATCTATATTTATAAACCAACACAACCTCTGAATACATTTAAACGAGTTGTTATAGCAATGCCTCCGAAAGCAGAAACAGAACCCGGCTTTTTACACTGGCTGAAAAAGCTGATGATGATTGCTAAGGAAGCAGGAATACCAGTGAAATTTTATGGGACAACATCAACTAATGATGCTGTTGTTAAAGTGATTGAAAGAAACCCTGTGGCAATTAAGGTTAGTTTTAATGAATTCGGTAATTGGGATGACTTTTTGATCTTTAGCAGGGAATTAAAACCCGATGACCTGTTTGTTATTGTCTCTTCCCGTAAAGGCCATGATTCATATGTTCCTCAAATGGGTAGACTTCCTTATTACTTATCGAATTATTTTGTTGAACAAAGTTTGCTAATTCTATACCCTAAACAATTAGAATCAGGTATCAATATGGGTAATATTGAACAGACAGATAGCTATTTAATTGAAACAATTTCTGAACAGATCGGGGCATTGGGTAAAGCAGGTAAATATGTGAAAGGTCTATTCAAGAAATAGATTTCCCATATAATACATAGGGTTTGCATTGATAACCAGTGGTGATTGGGCATAAAATATATTCAATTAAATGCTTGGGTCAACAAGGCTATGTTTGTGTCATGAACCAAATAGAAACAAATAATATATTGAGACGACTTTCCAGATATGCCCGGCTGTTGGCGATGACTGGGGTTTTATTGATTGTAGGATTACTGGTATTGATTCAGCAAGGTGGTGCCCAACATCATGAAAAGAATACAGAAGAGAAACAAGAAACGAAGTCTGAAGTAAAAGAAAAAACTGAAGTACTAGCTATTGCTGATGATTTTGAAGTTCCGGTATTTGCAGATACAGATGAAGGGAAGTTGGCAAAATATGGACATCGTTTGATCACTGAAACTTATGCTTTGATTGGGCCAGACACAAAAAAGGGAATTACAGGAAACCGTTTGGCTTGTAGTAGTTGCCATCTTAATGCAGGTACAAAGCTCTATGCAGCGCCTTATGTTGGATTGAGTGCAGTATTTCCAATTTATATAGGGAGAGAAAACAAAGTGGAATCTTTAGAAGAACGTATAAATGGATGTCTTGAACGCAGTATGAATGGGCGTGCGATAGATGTAAATAGTGAGGAAATGCGTGGCATGATTACCTATATTAAGCATCTTAGCAAGAATGTTGCTGTTGGCACAAGGTTAAAAGGACAGGGATTTGTAGATTTTAAAGCCCCAGATCGAGCAGCTAATCCTAAAGAGGGTGCATTGGTATATCAAAAGCATTGTGTTTCCTGTCATGCTGTCGATGGACAGGGTGTAAGAGGATCAGAAGGAAATCGTGAAGGAGGGTTTGTTTTTCCTCCCTTATGGGGCAATGACTCTTATAATGACGGTGCTGGAATGGCTCGTGTGCTCACTGCAGCTAAATTTATTAAGGGAAATATGCCTTTGGGTGTAACGCACGACAGTCCTGTGCTTTCTGACGAGGAAGCATACGATGTTGCAGCGTATATAAATAGTCAGTTGCGTCCCGTAAAAGACGGGAAAGAAAATGATTACCCTAATCTGGCTAAAAAACCTAAGGATTGTGCTTATCCACCCTATGCAGACAATATTTCACAGCAACAACATAAGTACGGTCCTTTTAATTTCGCAAAGAAATAGATTAAAATCATTAAAAATGAACCACATAAAAATGAAATATATGAGAATGAAAAACATCTTTTTTGCAGTAATGATCATCTTCGGATTTACTGCCAGTGTCCAGGCACAAAGCCGTTTGGAAACTAACAAAAATTACACTGGAGCACAGGCTAAAAAATCTATGTACAAGGCAATATATCAGATGGATCAGGGAGCGCCGGATATCATTAAGAAGGCCATTAGAAACATCAATAATCTGTTAGAGGACCCTCGCTTAAAGGGCAAAATACAAATTGAGCTTGTTGCTTTTTCAGGAGGCACAGAAGCTTATAAGAAAGGTAGTGAATATGAGGCCGCACTGAAGGCTCTAGTAGATAAAGGTGTATTGGTAGTTCAATGTTTAAACACGCTAAAAGAACGAAAAATAGAAAAGACAGAGCTTTTTGATTTTATTGGTTATGTGCCTACCGGAAATGGAGAGCTGGTAATCAGAGCTGCTGATGGATGGACTATAGTTAAACCTTAACTTAATTTAAAGAATGAATATTACACGTATGGCCATCTTCATGGCCAATATATTTTTAGCGTCGATCTTTCAAGTAAATGCTCAGGACAAGCATCGGTTTGATCCGCCATGGAACAATCCTCCTAAATCGGCCGTGGAATTTACAGTTCCAGGCATTAATAATGTTCCTGATTTATATGGAGATATTGAGAATCCACAATTGGTAGTTTTCTTTGCTGGAAATCAATTCATGTGTGTAGACGATCTTTTAGCAGGCTTTCGTCGTAAGCACCCTGAAATTCAAAGAATCTTTGTGGAGACCCTTCCTCCGGGGATTTTGGCAAAACAGATTGAAGGCGGTTCATTAACCTTGGGGAACCTTAGGATTACAACCAAGCCTGATGTGTATACGGCAGGAAAAGATCGTATTCAATCGATGTTACATCATTTCAGCAGCACACATATTTATGCATATAACAAGCTGACTTTGATGGTGCAGAAGGGGAATCCAAAGAAGATGACCGGTTTAAAAGATCTTAGGAATGCTACACTTAAGATATCCATGCCTAATCCTGCATGGGAAGGTATTGGTCGACAAATTGAAAAGGCTTATCGAAGTGTTGGTGGAGAAGCATTATACAGTGCAGTGATGAAGGACAAAGTTAACGATGGCAGTACTTATCTTACAAGAATTCACCATCGTGAGAGCCCTATGCGCATTCTTTATGGCGAAAGTGATGTAGCTCCGGTGTGGACTTCAGAAGTCGTATATCAAAAGATGATTGGTCATCCTGTAGATGAAGTTGTGATTCCTAAAGAAGATAATATCCGGGCAACTTATATGGCCGGTCAACTTAAAAATGCACCTCATCCAAAAGAAGCGAAGCTTTTTGTAGATTTTTTAACCTCAGAAGAAGCTAAAAGTATCTATAGGAAATATGGTTTTGAAACAGACTAAGGATGATTTTAAATGCTGTTTATAAGGTAGGATGGATTTTTCTGACATATAAGCAGCATTTTTTTAACATATTTGTTATATTGATCTTAGGCTCATTTTTGTTTAGGTAATTTTGAATGAGTAATAAGGTTTATGATAAATATCGATTTCAAAATGGCAGTTTTTTTTGCTGCTGTAAAACATTTAAGTTTCACTAAAGCAGCACAAGAACTAAATATCTCACAACCAGCGGTAAGTAAAAGTATACATGAATTTGAAATCCAGGCAGGTAAAAGTCTTTTTGAAAGAAACGGTAATCGTTTAATGGTGACTGAAGCGGGGCAATTAATTTATAAATATGCTCAGGAGCTTAATGCAGTATATGAACAGATCAATGAAGGTCTTGACATGCTTGACGGAAAGATTTCTGGTGACTTGCGTTTAGGAGCGAGTACAACGTTATCCAATTATATTGTTCCAAATATCCTTGCGGATTTTCATGCTGCCTATCCTTCTACTCAGATTAAAGTTTTGCATGGCAACTCACAACAAGTAGAACAATGGCTTTCTGAGAAAACCATAGATCTGGGGATTTTAGAAGGGCTTTCAAATAATTCATGTCTGAAATATGAAGCCTTCTTAAAAGATGAACTGGTGCTTGTAGCTAGTCAGGCTAATTCGAAAATTAAAGGCAGAGATTTTATAAGGCCAAAGGACCTTCTTGATCTGGAGTTTGTTATCCGTGAACAAGGCTCCGGAACGAATGATGTGTTGCGAAAAGCATTATTGCAGATTGGAGTAAATTGGCATGATCTGAATATCAAAGTCATCCTGGCCAGTACAGAAAGTATCAAAAACTTTCTACTGCATAGTAATTGTGTGGCTTACTTATCCGTTTATTCTATTATGAAAGAGCTTAAAGGTGGAGAATTAAAAGTTGTAGATATTGAGGGATTTGAAGTGAAACGTGATTTTTTCTTTGTTCACCCACAAGGTGTTATTAACCGCTTGCCAGAAGTTTTCTACAAATTTGCTAAAAAGAAATTCTCTGACTCTTCTTTTTCAAGCTAATAATTTACTGATAAGGAATTAAGGATAAAAAGTATATTTTTGCCATTTGTAGCTTTATAAATATGAAAAATACTCAATATTGGTTAGTAAAAAGTGAACCTTTTAAATACAGCTGGGATAAATTTAATGAAGACAAGCGTACCTTTTGGGACGGAGTGCGGAATTATCAGGCACGTAACAACCTGAAAGAAATGAAAGAGGGCGATCTGGTATTGTTTTACCATAGTAATGAGGGTAAGAACGTGGTTGGTATTGCTAAGGTGGTAAAGGAATTTTATCAGGATCCTACTACTGATAATGCTAACTGGGTTGTTGTAGATCTAGTACCTGTTGAAGCGTTGAAAAATCCAGTAAGTCTTGAACAAATTAAAGCAGAAGAAAGTCTTAAAGATATTTCTTTGGTTCGCCAGGGACGCCTTTCTGTAATGCCTTTAAAAGCAGTAGAGTTTGATAAAATCCTCGAAATGGGGTCAAAATAAACCATTCCTTTTCAAGTCTGCATCTTCCTGATGAAAAATCAGGAAGCGCTAAGACCTTTCAAAAAGGTATGTTTTGTTTTATTGAGTATGCCTGTACTACTTGCTTTGACCCGAAAAATTACCTTCTCAGAGGCGACCTCAGGCGCTTTTTCCCTTCAGAAAAAGATGCCAGTCGCAGAAGAGAATGGTTATTTTTCCCTTTACTCCGGAAAAAATAACGCTTTTAATTCAATCGCATCATTAGGTTTCATTTTGCCTCCTAATATCAGGCGAAGCTGTCTTCTTCTCAATGCACCTGCAAATAATTCTTCTTCATCTGCGGTTTCAGGAATTAACTCAGGAACAGGAATGGTTCTTCCACTTTGATCTACTGCTACAAAAGTATAATAAGCCTCATTTGATTTTACTCTTGCTCCAGATGGAATATTTTCAGCCCATACATCCAGACGTACTTCAACTGAAGTATTAAAGGCTCTGGTAACTTTAGCCTCAATAGTAATCACATCCCCCAATTTGATTGGTTGCTTAAAAGAAACATTGTCTACTGAAGCAGTAACTACAATACGGTTGCAATGTTTCTGTGCAGAAATAGCAGCAGCAATGTCCATCCAATGTAATAGCCTTCCACCCATTAAATTGTTAAGGGTATTGGTATCATTAGGCAATACCAACTCATTCATGATGGTGAAGGAATCTTTCGGGCTTTTAATTTTTGTACTCATAGCAGCTGCAAAAGTAATCAAAATTGAACAACCTGACACACACTGAATAAAACAGCTTTTTTTTATAAATTTTTATTGTAACTTGTTGTTTTTTAAATGGTAATGTTGTTGTGTTCTATGGTTTGTATGAGTATTGTATGAGTCTCCTATGAGTGTTGTATGACTCTGTATGACCCCGGGTCATATAAAAGTCTGTAGATAGGCACTTTTTGATCAATTTGTGATTAAATCTAATTATGCAGCACTACCAAATAAATGCTGTAAGGCCAGTTCCAAATGTAAAGTGGTTGAATTTAAGTTTGGAAAGGCTTTCTGGAAGTTTTTCATATATTAATTTACCGTCATCATCTATATCCTGCAGGCCGTTCAATTCGAAGTTATGTTTAGAGTTGAAATAAGTACCGTAAACTTTGATGGCCATATTACGTCCTATTCTTTTTTGTAAGCCAATACCGGCTGTCCAACTTGGAGCTGGTTTTGGCTTGTATTTTAAAAGAGGGATTTCAGTTTTGCCTGTCTCATTCTCAGTTTGATCATTAAGATTCAAAATAATATTCCCGGTACTACCTAGAGACATACCTGTATTTAGTTTTGCGGTAACGAACCAATTGTATGGCAATGGCAGACTGAAATAAGGTCCAATGTTGAAATATCTGATGCCTACAGGTTGAGTATATATGCCATCGCTGATATCCTGAAAGTCTGGGTCTGGAGCGATACGATCTGAGCCAACAGGGAAACTACTGAAAGCAAACTCCCCTCCAAATCCAAAGTTTTTACAAGGGAACCAGGCCCCTTCAATACCAAAGTTAAAACCTGATTTTACATAAAGTTCATCTGAAGTGGCCAGGGCAAGATGATCACTGGTCGCTACAGTATATCCAAGATGTAATTCTAAAAAGCTGGGTTTATTATTAATGGGGACAGGGTTGTTTCTTAAGGGAGCGTTCATCCCTTTATTTTTAAAAATCTGATCGGCCAAAAAGTAACCAAGTTCAGTAGAGGCAATTCCTAGCCCTGCACCAGCCAATACATCTGTTACCCAATGACGGTTATTCAGACCTCTACCTAAAGCGGTTACTGTTGCAGCTGTATATCCTCCAACACTATATAAGGGATGTCGATAGGTTCCATATTCTTTGTGTAACACTGTCGCATTGGTAAAAGCCATCGCAGTATGGCCGGAGGGGAATGAATTCTTGGAGCTTGCATCAGGACGTTGAACGCCAGCAGTACGCTTTATGCTATTTACCAATATGCCCATGATTGCCATAGAGAAACCATATGAAGCAATCATTCGTTTTGGTGAATGTTTACCCTTAACACCCATTGCATTTAGGCCTAGAACTGCAACTCCTGGAGCATATTGAAGGTAATCGTCAAAATGATACCTAAATGTTGGAATGTAGCGATTGCGTACTTCCCGGATTTCTTCTCTTTTAGACCAGGTAAGGGCTGTTGCACCAAACAATATAGCTGGTACTGCTGCCTTTTCTGTAAATTTACTTTTCCAGAAA
Source organism: Pedobacter sp. ASV1-7 (assembly GCF_040203335.1). Taxonomy (NCBI): domain Bacteria; kingdom Pseudomonadati; phylum Bacteroidota; class Sphingobacteriia; order Sphingobacteriales; family Sphingobacteriaceae; genus Pedobacter; species Pedobacter sp. ASV1-7. The sequence continues at coordinate 159,573 of NZ_JBEHBV010000004.1, forward strand.
GAGTTATCTATTGTTCTAGCTGTTGAAATACTATCAGCATATTGTGCCTTGACGGTTATTGCATTAATAAAAAATAGGATTAGGAGCGCACAATGGTAGCTTTTTTTCAAGGGCATAAATAGATGTGTATAACAGGCAAACAAAATACGGTTTTTTGTATTATTGTTATACATGGATAATCAAACTCTGCTGCAATATTTTCATTGGTATTATAATGAGGAAGACAAGTTATGGATTAAGGCTAAAAAAGATGCCCAATCTCTAGCTGAAAAAGGGATTACAGGTGTTTGGTTGCCTCCCGCTTATAAAGCTGAATCCGGTGCAACATCGATTGGTTACGACCCTTATGATCTTTTCGATCTTGGCGAATTTGATCAGAAGAATACTGTTGAAACCAGATTTGGAAATAAATTAGATTATCAGGAAGCTATAAAAGTATTTCAGGATAATGGTATAGTTGCAATAGCTGATGTGGTTTTAAACCATAAGGCAGGAGGTGATGAACTGGAACAGGTACCTGTGAGGACTGTCGATCCTGAAAACAGATTGGCATTTACTTCAGCGGTGTTTAATATAGAGGCCTGGACAAAGTTTACTTTTCCGGGGAGAAACAAAGCTTATTCTGATTTTGTATGGGATAAGAATTGTTTTAGTGGAGTAGATTGGGCTGAGGACTTAAAGGAAACTGGTATTTACAGCATTCAGAATGAGTATGGCGATGGTTGGGAAGAAGTTCCATCATTGGAGTTAGGTAATTATGATTACCTGATGTTTAATGATATTGAATATAGAAATTCTGCGGTTAGAGAGGAGGTAAAACGATGGGGAGAATGGTATTATCATACTTGCGGAATGAAAGGATTTCGTTTGGATGCGGTGAAACATATCTCTTCAGATTTTCTGATTGACTGGATTGACCATATGAAGGCTGCCTGTGGATTAGACTTTTTCTTTGTAGCTGAAAACTGGAACATTGAATCTGTAGAATCTTTGCAGCATTACATCAATATTACAGGAGGAAGAATGCAATTATTTGATTCTTTATTGCATCATAATTTGTTCATGGCCTCGACGACAAAGATGTACGATCTGACAAAGATTTTTGATGATACGCTGGTTCAAGCTCAACCTTTATTAGCTGTAACATTTGTGGATAATCATGACTCACAGCCTTTACAGGCTTTAGAATCCTACATAGATTTCTGGTTCAGGCCTTTGGCTTATGCTTTAATCTTATTCAGAGAAGGAGGGATCCCTTGTATATTTTATCCCGATCTATTTGGTGCAAAATATATAGACAAGACGGAAGAGGGGTATGAAACCGGAGTAGAGCTGGTGGCATTAGCTGTATTGCCTGAAATGATTGGGATTCGTAGAGACCGTGCCTTTGGCATACAGCATGATTACCTGGATTTTCCAACTTGTATCGGTTGGACAAGAGAGGGAATTGAAGAAAGAGAGCAGTCAGGTATTGCAGTATTAATGAGTAATGGTGAAATGGGGATGAAGTTGATGAAGATTGGTACTGGGCACACAGGAAAGGTAATGATTGATGCACTTGGTGTCAGAAAAGAAGAAGTATTAATCGATGAAAATGGCTGTGGAGAATTCTATTGTAATGCGGGTAGCGTTTCTGTATGGGTATTCTCTTCTTAAAATTACTTTTTTAAAGTGTTTACATTACCATATCCGATCAGTTCTTCCCATCTTGATCCTGGTTTTTTGTAGTAAGCGAATACCTGATAAGTATTTGCTGTTTCAAAATAAGAGCCTTCAAAAATAGCCGGATCCGTTTTATTTGTCTCTTTATTTAACCAAACATATTTATAGTCGTACAATCCTTGCTTTAGTAAAATGTTACCATAAAACCTTTTTTTAGAAGGTTCGAAAGTCATTTTACTACCTTCATTCATGATATAGTTATTGAATCTTCCCACCACATAAGCATCGCCTTTGGCAGTTGGTGGAACTGCATTTAAGGTGAAATACACTTTAGCATAATCGGCATCCGTACTGTTCTCACGACCATCGGTATTGCGAATAAAGAAGTTGCCGTTCTCATCAACCAGGTTTGTGTATTTGGGTTTATTTCCATTTACATCTTGAAAAAGGATGACTTCTATATTTGTCCCTCTTACAATTTCTTGCACATTCTCAGCTTTGAAACGCAGACTCCGGATATCAAACTTTCTAAACTCATGGCCTGCTGCAAAATCATTGGCTGTAAGTTCATTGTATACCAATGAACCAGGCCTGATAAAGTTTGGTTTAGTATTTAAGATTGCTGTTTGTGGGATTCCATTTTGCATCACAATTGCTTTCAGATCAGTATAAGGGTTCTGAATTGGCATTTTATGGAAAATGGTAAAATTGATTTTCTGATTACTGAAACGTAAAGGAACTTGTGTGCTTGGCACCACTTCTATACCTACATCAACAAGATTCTCCACTACATAAAAACGTTGCGAAATGACTGCTTTCTGCTGATTTCCGTCTTCGTAAACCTTTAACAGATAATTACCTGAAATTTTAGGTTTAATCTGATAGTTAGGTAAGCTGAGTTCGTAATGCGTGTATTTTTGCAGTGTATTGAATGAGTATTTATAATCATTAATCCTGTCTTCGGATATGCCCTCAAGGTAATCAATGGGAGAGAGGCGTGAAGACTTCCAGTCCGATGTGCAATGCTCTATTGTATACCAATAGATCTTACTCCCGGCGTCGAGATCATCAAATGAGAAATGCAATTGCTCATTGGATTTTAAAGTGATTACAGGAATGGATTGTTCTTTGTTCTTGTTGAAACACTGCACCGTTTTTATTTGTGGCAGATATATTTCATTGTCATATACAAATTGTCGGGTTTGAGCCCCCACAAACTGAATGCTCAGTACAAGCAAAAAGAACAATCCTATCCGTTTTATCATTTTGTTTCCAGTTCCATAATTTGTGAAGCTAAATCTTCCCAGCTCTTTTGAGCTGTATCTAATAAGAACTTAGCTGAGGTGTATTCCTTATTGGTTTCTGCCAGTTTACTTGAGTTAGAATAAACATCCTCGTCAGCCAACTTTATTTCGATCGTTTTTACACTCTGTTCAAAAGCAGCAATTTCCTGTTCAACTTTTTGTAACTGATCGTTTAGCTTTTTAAGCTGTTGTTGGGCATTCGGAGTTGCTTTCTTTTCTTCCACTTTCGGCTTCACTTCTTTCTCCTGCTTTACCGGGATACTAGTTGGAACTGGTTGTGGTCTTTTTGCGTTCCATTCCTCGTATTCAGCGTAGGTGCCAGGATATTCTTTAATGTCCTTATCTTCAATAAACCAAATTTTGTTGGCTACATTATCAAGGAAATATCTGTCGTGAGATACTGCGATGAAAGTACCTTCATACTGTTGTAGTGCCTGAATCAGGATGTTTACAGACTGTATATCCAGGTGGTTTGTAGGCTCATCTAGAATCAGGAAGTTAGAATCTGTGGTTAATGATTTCGCAAGAGCAACTCTTGATTTTTCTCCTCCGGAAAGGACTCTGATCTTTTTGAAAACATCATCACCTGTAAAAAGGAAGCATCCAAGGATACCACGAAGTTCTGTATCAGTGTGTTTAGGAGCAAAGGCTTGTAATTCCTCTAAAATAGTATTGTCCAGGTGTAAAGATTCCAGTTGGTGCTGTGCAAAGAAAGTAGTAGTAACATTATGACCTGTTTCACATTTTCCTTTAAAGCCTTCAGCTCCGGCAATGATTCTCAATACCGTAGATTTACCTTTGCCATTGGCACCAATCAGGGCAATTTTATCTCCCTTTTCAATAAGCCCATCTGCATTTTCCAGAATTTCTACATTAGGATAGCTTTTATATGCTTCTTCAATGCGTATTACATGACGGCCAGAAGGTTTAGAGAATTTAAACTGAAAATTAACCGTTGGGTTATCGTCGTCTACATCTTCTACACGTTCCAGTTTATCTAAGGCTTTTATTCTTGATTGTGCCATTTTAGCTTTAGAAGCTTTGGCTCTGAAACGCTCAATTAACTTCTCTTCCTGCTTAATTTTAGCCTGTTGATTTTTAAATTCACCTTTTTGAATTTCGGCTCTTAAAGCTTTTTCCTCTAAATAAAAAGTATAGTTACCAGCGTACGGAGTTAATTTTCCTTTACGCGATTCTACAATTTTGTTTACAACTTTATCTAAGAAGTATCTATCGTGAGAAACGATTACGATAGCCCCTTCAAATCCAAGTAAATAAGTTTCTAACCATTTGATAGAGGGTAAGTCCATGTGATTGGTAGGCTCATCCAGTAATAGGATATCGGGAGTTTGTAGAAGGATTTTGGCAAGCATTACACGCATACGCCAACCTCCTGAAAAGGTATTTAGCGGACGGTGCTGATCCTGTGTGCTAAAACCCAGACCTGCCAGAATCTCGTTTGCTCTGTATTCGATATTGTAACCATCCAAAGCTTCAAACTCTTGTTGTTTGTCGCTCAGTTTATTTAAAACTTCTTCAGAATAGTCTGTTTCAATCTTTTTTAAGAGCTCTTCAATTTCGTCATGCAGCTGGTTTTGGCGTTCAAAAGCCTCCATTGCTACATGTAAAATGCTATGATGTGAATCGTATGAAAGTAAATCCTGATTCAGGTAACCGATTTTTAGATCTTTCGACATAGAAATCGAGCCAGAAGAAGGTGCATATTCTCCAACAATTATTTTTAATAAAGTCGATTTTCCCGTTCCATTGGCACCAATCAGTCCAATTCTCTCTCCCGGTTTTATGTGCCAGTCTGCTTCGTCGTATAAGGCCCTAGAGCCCAGTAGGAATGTTAAGTCGTTTATAGAAATCATTTGGCTGCAAAAATACGATTTTACAGTTAAATATCTTTAACAATAAAAACGTTGCTTATCTTCGCAGCATGTATCAGCTTATTAAACCTATCTTCTTTCAGTTTGATCCTGAAAAGGTACACTATTTTGTCGTTAAAAGACTAAAATGGTTTCATGATAACTTCCCATTGGGCAAAACAATCCTGCGCAGCAGCTTTGATGTGAATATTAAGGGGCTTGAACGTGAGGTTTTTGGGATTAAGTTTAAAAATCCGGTAGGATTAGCTGCGGGGTTTGATAAGAATGGTGAATACATTGAAGCATTGAGTAATCTTGGCTTTGGTTTCATAGAAGTAGGAACGGTAACTCCATTACCACAGCCTGGAAATGATAAACCTAGAATGTTCCGTTTAGAAGAAGATTCTGCTCTGATTAATAGGATGGGTTTTAACAATAAAGGAGTTGATACACTCGCAGAAAGATTAAGACTTTTAAGAAGTAAACATAGTGATATTGTAGTTGGTGGTAACATTGGTAAAAATAAAAATACCCCAAACGAAGATGCAGTAAGTGATTACATTAAATGTTTTGACAGACTGTTTGATGTGGTAGATTATTTCGTGGTAAATGTAAGTTCTCCGAATACACCAGGTTTAAGAGAGTTACAAGAAAAAGAGCCATTAATGAATCTTTTAAACACTTTACAGCAGCGTAATAAGAAGAATGATATATCCAGGCCTATTTTATTAAAGATTGCTCCGGATTTGACTAATGAGCAATTGGATGATATTGTTGAAATTGTATTGCAAACTGGGATAGCTGGTGTAATTGCTACAAATACAACAATAGATAGGAGTGGTTTATATACATCAGAGAAGTTGGTTAATGAGGCGGGAGGTTTAAGTGGTAAACCGCTAACTGTGCGTTCTACAGAAGTGATCAGATATTTATCGACGAAATCGAATAAAGCATTTCCGATTATAGGGGTTGGAGGTATTCATTCTCCGCAGGATGCTAAAGATAAAATGGAAGCAGGAGCGTCATTGGTGCAATTGTATACCGGTTTTATTTATGAGGGACCTGCAATTGTGAAAAGGATTTGTAAAGAGTTGGTTAAGGGGTAATCTATTTTCCGGTTATATTTTTATTCCAAAGACTTTTAGCAAATTGTCTGAATTTTTCAGGCGCTGTTGAAAAAGCTTTATCAAATTTATATTCTCCGCCTTCATAACTGCTGACTGCGATTTGTACTTTCGTGGTTCCACGCATTGCGTATTTTTTCTTACCCTGATACATGATGATTTTTAGGTCTGAGGGGCTAATGTCGCCATGGCAGACTGTTTTGTACATCACCCATATTTCAGGAATACCGTCAGCATTTAAATCGGTAGTTTGTAGTGTGTTTTTAACAAAGCTAACTTCGATGTCTAAAGGGCAGTCCTGAATAAAGTCCTGTATTTTCCACTCTAATTGAGGCTGATCATTGTTTAAAATGTAATGGTACACATATAATGCTGCATCGGCACCGTCACTTTCATGCTTAACATTTTTGTCGATATAGATTCCTGTTTCAGTTGCTAAAACAATGTGTGTACCTTCTTTATCTGTCCATCTGATTGCCTCTTTAGCCTTTCCTTCATATTTAATGGATTCAGGGATATCTTTAATGGGCATTTTAACTGATTTGTCTATGTTTTGTGCAAAACCAGAGCTGTATACTGATAAAGTAAGGATAATAGCTAAAAGGGTTTTAAATTTCATGTTTTTGCTGATGTAAAATGTAAGGGGCATAAAAAAAACTCCTTTGTTTGTACAAAGGAGTTTTTTTATGCTTTAAACTTGAAGCTTATGCGCTTGCAGTAAGTTTAGCTAAAACAGCGTTGTTTTTAGCTAACTGATCTTTGCTAGATTGTTTAGATCTTGTGCCTAATTCAATGTTGGTAGCTAATTTTAAGAATTTAACATCTAGTTTAGCAAATGTTTTATTTCTTCTGTCTTTTCTTTTTAATCTTGTAACTGCCATGTTAATCTTTTTTATTTATTAATAAATCTTGAGGTCGAGAGCGGATTCGAACCGCTGTACAAGGTTTTGCAGACCTCTGCCTAGCCACTCGGCCACTCGACCTATTGAATTTCAGGTTGCAAAAATAGTAATTAAATATTAGGAAGCAATTTATTTTTGAAAGTTTCTGCTAATATCTGCACATAAAATTGCTGCAGATATCGCAACGTTCAATGATTCAGCACTTCCCGTGCGCGGAATGGTTACCGGATTATTTATCAATTTCATCACTTCGGGTGTAATTCCTTGTCCTTCGTTGCCCAAAATTACCAGTCCTTCCTTCCCCCAATCTGTTTTATACATGCTTTTTCCATTTAAAACAGCGCCAAAAATGGGGATTTTAATATCTTTTAGTATTGACGGAAGGTCTTCATAAAAAATATTTACTCTACACAAAGAGCCCATTGTTGCCTGAACAGTTTTGGGATTATAAACTTCAACACAGTTATTGGAGCAAATAATTTGTTTAAAACCAAACCAGTCAGCTGTTCTTATGATAGTTCCCATATTTCCAGGGTCTTGAACACCATCAAGGACTAATGTAAAAGCATTTTTTAAGGATTTAGTACTCAGCGTCTCTGGTTTTGGAATATGTACAAGAGCCAGAATTCCCTGTGGCGTTTGTAACGTACTAATCTTATCCAGTTCAGCATTGTTTACTTCAAATAACTTTATATTTGCTGGCAGAGCTGTTAGTGAAGATTGATATTGAGCCAGATAATAAATACTGTGAACCTGGTAATTGGACAGAATAAATTCTTCGATAGATTTTATACCTTCAATGATGAATATCCCGTTCTCTTTACGGTACTTTTTTTGATGTAACGATTTTATAAAACTTATCTGTGATTTTGAAAGCATACCACGATTATAAAAGAAATGTCCTGTTTCGTGCAATATTACTGTTTTTTATTGTTTTTGTTACAGGATGTTCATCAACAAAATATATAGCCGATTACCAATCGATCGTTAAAAAGGTAGAAATAGACAGTATTCCAAAAAAATTTGAAGAAGAAGCCCTGAATTATATACAGAAAGATATTCGCCCTTCTTCAAAGATTGGAATAAATGTATTGATCTATAATATGTTTAATACCAAAGACGGGAAATATAAAACTAACAATGTTAAACCACTGGGAACTCCTCCGCCGATTTTAGATAGTACCCTGGTTGAAATTTCCCGTAATCAGATAGAAAAATACCTGATCAGTAAGGGATATTTTAATGCTAAGGTAGAGTCTGAAATTAAAGTTGAAAATAAACGTGCTGAAATACTTTTTAAAGCAGATACCGGAAAAGTATTCACTATAAATAAAGTGAAGTACGAAATTCCTGATGATAGAGTTAAAGAATTGTATTTGTCAGATCGTGCAGCTTTTACCCATTTGAAAGAAGGTAACCGCTATGACGATGATTCTCTTGGTTATGAACGTGACCAGATTTATCAGGTGATGAAACAAAAAGGGTATTTTGATTTTTCTCGTCCTTATATTAAGTTTCTGGTTGATTCTAACTTAAATGCCAACAAAGCGAATGTTACATTAATCATCGACAATCCAATAGATAAACCCAGACATTTGCAGTATACACTGGGAGAAACAAATATTATCATTGCACCAAATTCCGATGGCTTCCCTGATTCGATTAAGATGAATAATCGTGTATTTAGAAATGTAAGGTATACTGATCTCTCTGGTAAGTTTAGGAGAAATCCTATTGTGCGATATAATTTTCTGCATCCCGGAGATCAGTATGATATCAGGAATGAGAATGTAACCTACGATCGTATGTATGAGCTTAATGTTTTTAAGAATGTTAAGATTGACTACAATAAGAAAAATGATAGTTCTAATACTGTTAATCCAGTGCTTCAGTTGATTCCGCAAAAGATAATGAGTAATAGAATTGAAGGTGAAGTGCCGTTTAATAATGGTACTGTTGGCTTTACCCTTAGTAATACTTACACTAACAATAATTTATTCAGAGGGGCAGAAAAATTTGAATTTCAGATTAAGGGCGGTCTGCAGGCCAGACTTGGACAAGGACGGTCTTTTATCAATGAAATTTATCAACGTGATTTCTCAGTGGGAACAACATTAACAGTACCAAGACTGATGATCCCTTTTTCGAGATCAAGACCCGGAAAAGGAGGGATGCCACATACTATATTCTCGGCTAGCTATGTTTATGCCTTGCAGAAAGACTTTTTTCAACGTAAGGTCATCCTAACCTCAGTTGCTTATGAGTTTAGAGAAACAAGGTCTAAATTCCATACGGTAACGCCATTGAATTTTGAGTATCGTTTTGGAGGTTTACTTTTTGATAAGACTGATACCACAAATATCAATTATCCGCTGATTGTTAATAATTATGCGAATCTGTTGCTTTTGGAAAGAAAGAATGTGACTTTTGGTATTAAATACGCTTATACCTTGAATGGTGAGAAATTGGCTACGAATAATAGCTTCATTTATTTTAAGGGAGATATTGATTTAGCTGGTAATATGTTACAGGGACTTTCCAAGCTGTTTGGAAGCAGAGTTGATTCGACGGGTGCTGCAATGATATTTGGAGTTCCATTTAATCAGTACGTACGACCTGAGTTTGACATTCGTTGGTATAAGGGACTTGGGGGGGATAAGCAGTTTGTTGCCCGTTTAAATGTAGGGATAGCATATGCTTATGGAAATTCAAAAAATATTCCATTTGAAAAGCTGTTTTATGCAGGAGGATCCAGTGGTGTAAGAGCTTGGCAGGCGAGAACTTTAGGCCCTGGGAATTATAATAGAGGAGAAAGTATTGAAACTGAACAAGGACGTAGGTTGCTTTATGGTTTTGATCAGACAGGTGAATTACATATTGAATCAAATTTTGAATACCGGTATAAATTATTGAACAAGTTTTTTGGTGCTAAACTTAAGGGAGCTATATTTTTAGATGCAGGTAATGTGTGGAATGTATCTAATGGTGAATCTAAAACAAGATTTGATTTTAAATCCTTGGGTAGCCAGATTGCATTGGGAGCTGGAACAGGATTCAGGTATGATGTTCAATATTTCGTATTCCGTTTTGATATAGGTTTAAAGCTTAAGGACCCACAGTTTACTGGTTCCGATCAATGGGTCATTAATAAGTTTTTAAGTGGTGGTAAGGCTTTCAGAAGTGCATATGATGCAGCTAACTCTCCCGATAGGTATCGCTTTGTGCAATACAATTTTGGAATTGGAATGCCTTTCTAGTATTTATCGCTAAAACATAGCTTTTAAACCATCGAATATTGTCTCGAAAAAGGTAGATAGGTTCAATCCATTGCTATGGTTGAAATAAATATAGATTACCAGAATAATTACCGCTGCAATGATAAATTTTCTGAAAGCAAAAGCTAAAAATACAATGATAGCTGGGAATAAAATCAACCACATGCTATTAATCGTATAAGGATTTAATGATCCTTCTTTTTTGTAAACATATAGTAGTTTACTATGTGTGCCGGTTTCATTCTGATGTTTAATATAGACAAATGTAGAACGTTCAAGTTGTAATGGGAGAATCGCAACACCACCATTAAACTGTAGGGGTTGAGTAAAGCCACTTACAGTGAAAGTATAATTGCCGTTAATTTTTTCCAGAGGATTGTCTAAAGAGTCTGCTGCAATAATTGCTAACTTGCTGTTTTTAAGTAAGCTTTCTTTAACTATGAAATTATTGATGTCTGCTTTTTGGGCGAATGCCGAAATACAGAAAACGGAAAGCAGGAGCAATAAATATATTTGTCTCATTCTAAAGATCGTTTATTGTAAATAAGATATCCCAAATGTAGTAAAACGCCATTTCTTTTTATTGGGTTATCATATATATTATAACTGAAACTTATTGGCCCGAGTGGAGTCTGGTAAACCAGACCAGCGGTACCTGCATAGTGCCATTTGGTAAAAGGAGATCTGTGTTTTACATCCTGGAAACCTATTTTTTCAAATTCACGATGCGGCAGAAATACATAAGCCTCAATCCGCAAGTCTAAATTTCTTTTTAAAGAATAAATATTCTTTAGTCCACCGGCCAGGTAAGTTGTTGCCCTGAAGTTTTCAAGAAATATTGATTTACTATCCTGTAACGGGTAAAATGCGGGAGCAGCCAAGAGAGTAGAATAGTAATTAGCAAATAATGGTTGATTAGAAAAAACAGCCTCAGCCTGATAACCCAGAGTATATTTGTTGATCCTTAAGAAGTAATTTTCATCACTCAGTTTTACATTTACCCATTGTCTGAATTTTTTCGTAACCGGAACTTTAGCAGTGACCGTTGAACCGCTAATTCCTACAATATTTCCAGGTGTATAACTTTCCCGGCCAGTAAAGTAGTTGGCACTAAAAAGGAAATGGCGGCCCCTGTTTGCATATTGTTTGCGGTTAAAGGTGTATTGCTCAAAGGATACAGTAGATCTGGAGCCATTAAGTATCGTCTTTTCCAGTTCATCGCCGACAGCAAATGTATTGTTGGGACTATATCTGTCATTATTGTTGACAAAAGCTGTACCCACTATTATTCTCGTGTTTCTGTTTAAAGGCATCCCGACATTAAGATTTATTTTCCTATCGGATTGCTCAATATAAGTTGGATGAGGATTTTCAATAAATATAGAACTGGTTTTATAGTAATTAAAGTGGTTGTAAGTTACATCAGCAGCAAGAAACAAGGGGAGACGTGAGGGAAAATCTATACGTCCGGTCATCTGTACCGACTCGTAAAAACGGCCAGAGTAAAGGTTTAATCCAAAGGTATACGACCTCCTGTTGAGGTAATTATATTGAGTGCCTAAAAATACATTACTGATGGGGCGGGTAGATATATTACCCCCAAAGTCTATTTTTAAACTTTTTGTTGGTTGTGCTAGTATTTCAAAGTTATAGCTGTCTGAAACTGCATTATATGATATTTTCGGATATATAGTTTCGAATGTTTCATCTGCCACAAGTTTGTAATACCCTCTTTTAATATCCGTTAAGTCGAATGTATTCTGATCACGTTTAAATAGTCGTTCGATATATTTCTTTTGCTGTGTGTTTACACCGATTACCGTTACATTACTAAAAATCAGATCCGGTTTTTTCTTGTTAAAAGCATCTCTTCTTTTAGTTAGTTCGTTTGGGCTTACCCTTCTGCTGGTCTTCTTTTTAATTTCATCCATATTAGCCATTGTAGCATCATATCCTTGTTTAATCAGGGCTTCCACCGGATTGAAATTGGTGGAGTTGTATTCTTTAAGATTTGGCTGGATGTAAACTCCATTTTCTCCGATTAGCGTTGAATCCGATTTCGAAAGAAACATAAATAGCATTAAACGGTTCATCAGCCGCTCATCACGGTTTTTAGGATATTCATTGTAAGTTTTAGAAGAAACATTGGCCCCGATTATCATATCGGGATTAAATTCTTTCTTCATTACATCAGCCGGGAAGTTGTTATAAAGTCCACCATCAAAAACATATTTGCCATCGAGTTTTATGGGTCTGTATATCAGTGGGACTGTCATGGTTGCCCTAACAGCTTCTGCCAAGCTCCCTTTCTTAACTGTAATACTTGTTTGTGAGAGGACGTCAGAAACCATACAGCGGTATGGCACGAAAAGATTATCAAAATTATCTTTTGAGATGGCTGATGCCTGGGAAAACAATTCCAATAGTGCGAAGTTTAGTGGAATATCATTTACCAAATGCGGTCTAAGGCTAACGCGAAGACTTGTATCTAAAGATAATTTGGCTGTAATAATTGAAGGGTTTATAGGTTGTTTCTGAAAGAAATAACTAAAATCACTTTTAAACCTTCCACTAACCCAATCTTGAAATTCCGGGCTTAATGCAACTTTTTCTATTTGAAGGGGAGAATATCCTGCGGCATACATAGCGCCCACAATTCCTCCCATTGATGTTCCTGTGATGTAGTCAATTGGGATATTGTTTTCTTCAAGTGCCTTTAATGTACCGATATGAGCCAGGCCTTTAGCGCCGCCACCACTCAATACCAAGCCTACTTTTTGAGCATAAAGTGGGAATGTCAAAAAAGTCAGGATGATTAACAATATTTTTTTAAAAAATACCACATCCTAAAATAGGGAAATTACTTCATAGTGAAGGTATTATATGTCAATATAGGGTTAATCTTATAAACAGTTTCTTAATTTGGGATTGCGTCAGAAGTGATTAACATATTAAAATTATAATATAAAACATCACCCTTTTTCATGTGCTGTTCAGCGCTGTAATTATCGGCCAGGATTGCTTTTCCTTTTTGTTCGACATGAATACCTCCATTTCCATTGTTAGACCAGGATGTTGGAAGTATTTTGTGCTTTTTATCGGTCAACACATATTGAAGCCCTCCATATGCATTTCCAATCCACAGCCCTTCCATTGCTGTATTCCATTTCCAGTCTACAATTTCTGGCCAGGTTTCTTCTTTTCTTCCTAAACCTTTAACAATTTTTGCAGTTTCCGGTGTAAAAGGAAGATGCAAACGGATATTTTCAAGGTTTATATCATTCAGAGCTTTAATTTTAACAGTATAGTTTAGTTCTCCGTCTGGTTTAATTACCCCTTCAATATCCATACTCAAAGCATCAGAGGTATTTTTAACTATCCAGCTAACTTTTTCTGGGCTTTGTTTTTTGAAATGAAGTATGCCATTATTCCATCTGATGTCTTTATGATCAGCGGCATTAATGATATGAAAGTGTATTGGCTCCGTAACCAGATTTAAAGAAGTACTGATCATTGCGGGGAGACCATCTGTATTTAAGTCGATTTGTTTTCCAGGCATTGAGATACTTTTTTCCTTAACTACCAGGGTCCTCGGTTGGTCTGCATTTTTCTGTGCTTTAATATTTGTGGCCAGCAATGTAATACAGCATAGCGTAATGATTTTTTTCATTTGAAAGATTTTGATAGAAAATTTTTTAAAAGTAAGATTTTTTATAGGCCTTCCCATTTAGGATTCCAGCTTTTGTGTTAAGGAAACAATTTCCTTAATGGATTCATCCATTTGTATGGCTGTATGTTTAATTCTTGCAAGCAGCTCCAGATTTTCAGGATCGTTATGCTGTTCAACATTAAAGAGATCTACCAGTCCCATTAAATTGGATACGGGACCTCGAATCTGATGTGCCTGAACCCATGCAATCTCTTTAAACTGCCTGTTTTGTTTTTCAATTTTTTGTTGGTAATTCTTTTGATCTGTAATGTCCATGAGATATACAGCAAGGCCAGTATGAGTAGGATATGCATTTACGCTGAACCAGAGGGGAGGGAAAGGATAAAACTCTTCAAAATGTACTGATACCTTTTCATTTACTGCTTTGTGATATTGATTATAATAATCAAGTTCCACAGTGTCAGGAAAGGCTTCCCAGAGAACTTTTCCAAGTAGTTCTTCTCTTGTACGTTTTAAAATTCTTTCAAATGATTTATTGATATAGGTAAATTCCCAGTTTTTATTTACGGTATAAAAGGCATCAGTAATACTTTCCAGTATATTTTCAACTTCAGCTGCTTTTTGTTTTATCGCGAGGTCTGCTTTAACATCATCGTCTATATCTAATGCCATCACTAATTTACAAGCTTTACCTCCAAAGATAATTCTGTGTGTAAAAATATGAACATAAAAATCCTCTCTGTTCTTTCGGGTATGTATCCAGATTCCGGCGTTTAGATAATCTGGAGGAAGTTCTTCGTTGACCTTGTAAAATGCTTCAAGTTCAGATTCAGGTCTGATATCTTTGGCTGTAAGCTGAAGAAATTCAGATTTGGTATAGCCGTACTGTTTTAATGCGGTTAGATTTACTTCAAGAAAGGAATATGAGCCTTCTTCATAAATATACATTGGACTTGGGTTTTCTTTGAAGATATCCATGTAGTTATTCATGTTTTGTCTTCTGTGCCTTGCCAGTTGTATAGTTTTCTTTAATAAAAGTGGTTCTAACCATGATCTAAGTAACCAATCATCAGCTCCATCAGGAATTATTTGTGCTGATGGAATCATATTGGTTATGATAATTACCGGGATCAGCGGAAAATCATTATGTAGTTGAGACACCAGCACCGCGCTATGATCTATATTCTCTGTCAGGAAAAGAATAGCTTCATATGTTTGAGTACGATCGATGTGATAAGGTAGTCCCGAACAACTAATTATTTGACTCTCCGGCCATCCAATACTTACAAGTTGATTATTTAGAAGTTCTTCACCTTCAATCTGTTCATTCTCTTTTACAATTAATACCTTTTGATTGAACATGATAGTTATATTAACATCAGTGGAAGTATTACTATTGAATTTATTTTATTTCTCGCTAAAATCCAAATTTATATAAGTGCTATTTTAAGATTGACACTATTTTTATGCCAAACTATTATTTGGCGAAAGGGAATGCTTTCCATATATTAGGAGTAAAAAAAGATTAATTATGAAAAGAATAATTGTATTAGCAATGATTGCAGGGATGTTTGGTACTTTGAATGTTTCTGCACAGCAGGACAAGAGTAAAAGACCAAGTCCGCCTCATGTAGTAAAAGAAACACTTAATTCGGGTGTAGCAGTAACAATTGATTACAGTCAGCCTTCTTTAAAGGGAAGAACTATTGGAAAAGAGCTGGCACCATATGGTAAAGTGTGGCGTACCGGAGCTAACGAGCCAACTACATTTGAGGTTAGTAAGGCTGTGAAGGTTAATGGAAAAGACCTTGCTGCTGGTAAATATGGTATGTATTCTATTCCAGGTGAAAAGGAATGGGTGATTATCTTCGGTAAAAAATCAAATGTATCAGCTGATAAGCATGTTGAAGCTGATGATGCCTTGCGTATTAAAGTTAAGCCAGTTAAAGCAGCAGCATTTACAGAGAAAATGACGTTTACCATAGATAAAAGTGGTAAAGTTGCTTTGGTCTGGGGAGATATTCAAGTTCCTTTTACAGTAAAGTAATTTGATGTAGATTTTAATTAAATGAATCCATATATTTGCGGTCCTGTCTCCGTAGTTCAATGGATAGAATTTTGGTTTCCGGTACCAACGATATGAGTTCGAATCTCGTCGGGGACACTTTAGAAAGAGGGAATTTCAGCGATGAGATTCCCTCTTTTTTTTATGTAAAAATCTAACCGTTTTGAACAATCTCTCCCAATTTACCCACGTCTTCTAGATTATAAGGTGTTTCCTGGTAAACAAAGTAGTTGAGCCAATTATTGAATAGTAAATTCGCATGACTTGTCCAACATACCAGTGGCGCATTCTCTGGATTATTGTCCCGGTAATAGTTTTTCGGTACAGGTACATCAAGGCCTTTGTTCCGGTCTCTGACATATTCCTCGTGAAGGGTTAGCGGAGCGTATTCTGAGTGACCAGTAAGATAAAATTCACGCCCACCTCGGGAACATACAATGGCTATTCCTGCATCCGAAGATTCTGACAGGATACGAAGATCTTCCTTATCAGCGAAATCAGATTTCAATATTGTGGTATGTCTGCTATGAGGAATAAAGAATTCGTCGTCAAAGCCTCTTAACAAGGAGTGTCCGTTTTCAGTGGCAGTATGCTTGAAAACCCCGGATAATTTTTCGTTTAATGGTTTTTTTTCTACCCCATAAAAATGATAGAGCGCAGCCTGAGACGCCCAGCAAATATAGAGCGTTGAGGTGACGTGCTGTCTGGCCCAGTCGAAGATTTGAGTGATCTCATTCCAATAGCTTACTTCCTCGAACTCCAGCATTTCTACGGGAGCGCCGGTAACGATCAAACCGTCATAGAAGTTTTCCTTTATTTCGCCAAACCCTTTATAGAACATTTCCAGATGTTCTTCAGATGTATTTTTAGAAGTGTGGGAATCAAGTCTTAAAAATTCTACTTCAACCTGTAGGGGATTGTTGGATAATAAACGAACAAAATCCGTTTCAGCAGATATTTTAAGAGGCATCAGGTTAAGGATAAGCACACGCATTGGGCGTATATCTTGAGTATCTGCTCTCAGATCACTCATAACAAATATATTTTCCTTCTTTAAAAGCTCAATCGCTGGTAGATTATTCGGAATTTTAACTGGCATTTATTACCTCCCTTATTCTTAATTTAAACACCAAAAATAAGAATAATACTATTGAACTTTAAACTAAGGGGTATCTGTGACTATCATATGGCAATTCTTTACAATTCGTTATCTTTCCAATACAAATTCCCTTTGTATGCAAATGCTAAGGTTTTAGAAATCATTTCCGTAGTTTGGTACTTTTATATGATTTGGTCTGGGATATTCATTTATTCATGAAATGGTGATTAAAAAACGATGTTCCCTTTATGTATTAGTGATTTCACTGGTGAGATTCTTGAAACTGCTTCAGCAGAACAACTCGCATCTATCAGCACCAAGTCGGCACTATCGCCTGCTTTTGGCCATTGCTGTTCACCTTTGTCATTTAAAGGGATTGATCCAGCCGTCGCCAGTTTTAACATCCTGGACAATCCAAATTCTGTAACCTGGCCGTACAACTGTGCTGCAAGGTTTGTTTTTTGCAATACACTTCCACTTCCTATTGTACTCCAGTAATCCACAATACTGTCATTACCTGTCATCACATTTACACCGTAATTTATCAGGGTGGGGATCGGCATGATCAATCCTGTGAATGGAATGGTCGAAACAATGCCTACTTGTGCAGCCGCTAATTGTTCTGCCATGGACTGCTGTTTTGTTTTGTCTAAAGTTGCAAGTGCAAAGGCGTGACTGACAAATGTTTTTCCTTTTAATATTTCGTTTTCATTTACTTTAGTTAGTAAATATTCAATAGTTTTTAAACCTGACTCCCCTGATTCGTGTAAGTGGATATCAATCCCCTTATGGTGGTCTAATGCGAGTTGTACGGTGGTATCGATTGTTCTTTCAATTGAGCCATCCACATTTGTTGGGTCCAGACCACCTATAAAGTCAATGTTCGTTTTTGCTGCTTCTTTCATATAGGGAAGCGAATTTGTATAATACAAGCCATGCTGAGGAAAAGCTACCAGTTCTGCACCAAAACTATTCTTTTTGTTTGATAGAGCTATTTCCAGATTTTTGAGTGAATCCAGCTTAGATGTCGGTTCTATATTGACGTGGCTGCGGGCAAATCCTGTTCCGCAAGACTGCAATAACTCAATTAACCTTTCAGCCTTGTATGAAGAATTTTTCAACATTTCCCTGAGTGTTCTTTGCTCAAGTTCTATCATTCCTTTTATTCCACCTGAACGACGTATTGCACGCCATTTGTCAGCATAAAGGGTTTTATCTAAATGAATGTGCATGTCCCTGAAAGAAGGAAGCATCAGCATTCCTTTGGCATCAATGCCTTTTGCTCCTGGCTGGTTAGGACTTATTTTTTTTATTTTTCCATTGGCTATTTCTATAGAAAAAAGTTCGGTTTTTGTAGCGGTAACTTCATCGTTTTCATATATGAAACCAGTTTCTAACCGCACATTTTTCAAAGTACAGGTACCACCTGACGTTTTATTTTTATCTTCTGCTGATTTGAGGGATTGTGCCTGTATTACCCCAGGAGTAAATGCCAGGCCTGCGAGGCTTAATGCTGAATTTTTAAGAAAATTTTTGCGTGATATACTTGACTTTTCCATAATTGTGCTCGTTGATTTGATACATTTCCAAAGTTTTTAAGGAAATAAATACCTATTACAAATTTACACAACAGGCCTGTAATAGACTTGCGAAATTTCTATTAATACTTGCAGAATTTATCTCTTCTCCCGGAATTCGGTTGGTGATATCGCTGTCTGGCTTTTAAAAAAATTAGAGAAATAGGCATGGTCGACAAAACCTAGCTCATAGGCGATTTCTTTAATAGAAAGAGCAGTACTTTGCAGCAGTCTTTTGGCTTCTGTACTTACGCGTTGCTGTATAAGCTGGGTTGCTGATATTTTTAAATGTTTTTTACAAAGGATATTCAGATAGTTGGCAGAAATATTTAGTTTGTCCGCGTAAAATGTTACAAACTTTTCCTGTTTGAAAAATTCATCGATCAACATATTGAATGCAGCTAATCTGGTATTGGATTGGTAGACCTTAAATTCTGTAAAAACATGTTCGGCTTCCCGGCTCACAATTGCTGCTATAACTGCTGCCCGGGCACTAATCAAGTGTACCAGGGAATCTTCCTGGTTCAGTTCATTTTTGATAGCGTCGAATTCATAATGCAAAAGTTTGAAAGCATTGTCGGATAATTGTATGACTGGGTGATTTTGGTAGTTGGTAAATGAAAATCTGAAATAGGGCGCAAATTTTTCAAAAAATGTTCGTTCTACCATCAGTTGATAGCCTATTGTACCGGCTGCTATGTTCCATTTATGCATTTGTCCTGGAAATAAGACATGTACCTGGTGATCGCCAATGGGATGATCTATAGAGTCTATATTGTGTAACCCATTTGCCCGATCAAAGAGGTTGATGATAAAGAAATCATGTGAATGGGACTTTTCGATTACCCTTTCTCCATGCAGTTCATTAAACAAAATCTCTTCACGGCCAGCGAACTGACCTTCTCTAAATCCTTGGATACTGATTACCGATATGGTATGATCCTTTTCATATCTGGGCATAGAAGGGCTGTTGAATGTATAAATTTACGCAGTTAATCTAAGTTCGTTTGATTTTGAAAATGTCTTACTTAAACTCTTATTGTTTGTGAAATTTATAAAAAAAAATGAATTAATTAATTGTAATGATTAATCCAGATTAAGTTCTGAAACTCCTTCTGTTGCAGTTGTGAAAAATCATTCCTGAGTGACAATGTTTAAGTAACTGTAACTACAAAAGTGATTGTTGTCTGATATCTGAAGTAGTTGCATTCAGGATTTGATAAATAACTATTTAATCCTATTTTTGAAGCTTACGAAATTTTATTGGGCTTAAAGGAAACTAGTTTCATTCCCTAAATGAACAACGTTTTTGTTTGTCAATAAGATGTTCCTTCTAGGTTACTAATCAAAATCAGCAGGTGTTAAATAGATGGGTGATCTGTAATCTTAATTACGTATTTTTACACTTCATAAAAAATCGATTCGAAATGATTAGCATTATAAAAAAATCAAATATCAAACAAAAGATATTCTTTTTATCTATACCACTGCTAGGGCTTGTATTTGGATGTAACTCCAATAATAAGCCGGTTGAGGGTGGTTCCTCTGTAGATAGTGTTCATCAGGAGATGTTAAACAACGAAGGTATTAAAGCAGATAGCATAATGGCTGCAAATGCTGCAACTGATTTGAGCCTTTTCTTAAGTAAATATTATCAGAAGGATATTGATCAGAATTTATTGGATTCTGGTAGTAGAAAATTTGTGTACAGTGAATATGACCTAAATCAGGACGGGAAAAAGGAAATTTTTATTGGTCTTAGCGGGGGGTATTTTTGTGGTTCAGGAGGTTGTACTGTATTGTTACTTGATAGCAATCGTGATTTACTCACTAAGTTTACTGTTGCAGACTATCCGTTTACAGTTTTATCTTCTACAACAAATAATTGGAAAGATTTAATTGTTAGAAGTGGTGGAAAACAACGTATACTTAAATTTAATGGTAAAGCTTATCCATCAAATCCAAGTATACAACCAGAATTTAGTGATAAATCAATGCAGGGTGATGAAGTTCTTGGCCGTCCTGTGACCTCAGAGCAATGGCAAAAATTTTAAGCATAGTAACACAATAAAAATGTAATCTCGACGCTATATTTGCATTATGAGTTTACCGCTACGCATTACCTTTGAGGAAAAAGACTATACCTATATTGTTTTAGCGAAGTCAATTACAAGAGAAACGGATTCAATTCAGATTAGGCTAAATAATGAAGAGTTTTCATTTGTTCGTAATTTAAAAGGAGACTGGGATGCGGATGATTCAACAGTAGGAGATCATTTGGGTTTATTGAAAGCAATAGCAAGAAACATTAAGCTTAGATATCGGTAATAAAATTTTCTGGAGAGTTGTGTTAACCGAATTATTCGATAAATTTGGTTAACCGATCTGTATGATTAAAATAAATGACAATAAAACTGATGATAAGTCATTGCTGCAGCAAATGCAAGAAGGGAGTATTGATGCCTTTGATACACTTTATGACAAATATTGGGAAATTGTTTATTCCACAGCCTATAAGCGATTAAAAGATTCTGCTTATGCAAAAGACATTACTCAAGATATTTTTCTTCAACTTTGGTTGAGACGTTCTGAGATTAATATAGAGAATCTCTCATCTTATTTAAATACATCAGTTAGGAACAATGTTTTCAAATGGTTGGATAAAGAGCAGCGTTATATACCCATATCTGAATTACTGTTGCAATTGGAAACGTCCAAAGATCAAAGCGACGGATTGATCCTTAAGAACGAACTTATGGTAAGGTATGAGTTGATTATCAATGCACTAACTCCTAGTCAGAAGGAAATATTCAAACTTCGTTACCATGAAGATCTATCTACAACTGAAATTGCAGATCGTTTGAATATAAGTCGTAAAACTGTTCAGAATCAACTACGGAAAAGTGTTGTGCAACTTCGCACATCCCTGGGATCTGTTGCTTTTTTATTGGTATTGTTGAATATTGATAAATAATTATTTTTTTTCTGGGACTTTTTGCTTTTCGTCGGTCTGTATTATAGAAACCCACTAATTAGGTTGATACTTAAATGGATAAAGAGGCATTTTTAAAGATTCTTAAAAAATACAGAGCAGGAGAAGCAACCGAAGATGAAGCTGAATTCTTACAAGCTTACTATAATCTTTTTGAAGTTCAGGATAACGTATTTGAAAAAATGGACCTATCTTCAAAACTTTTGCTAAAAGAAGAAATCAAATCAGGATTACATATAAAAATAGGGAAAAATACAGCTCAGGTTAAACAAAGCTTTTGGAATTTTAATCGAATAGCAGTCGCAGCTGCTGTATTAATTATCCTGGGAATAGCTAGCTATTTTGTAATACAAAACCATTCATCATCAATTATAGAAACTAAAAAGTTTGTTGATACCAAGATAGAAGATATTGCCCCAGGAGGAAATCATGCGATGCTTACACTTTCAGACGGTTCAGTAATAAAGTTGGATGATCAAAAGAATGGTCAGCTTTTTAAAGAGGCGGGAGCAATGGTGAGTAAGACTAAAGACGGAGAAATTGTTTACAGCAATTCAGAAAAAGGCAAAGCAGAGGTGTTCAACACAATTCGCACCCCCAGGGGTGGGCAGTATCAGCTAACATTGACTGATGGTACAAGAGTCTGGTTAAATGCGGCTTCATCTATTAAATTTCCAACAGCATTTGGCGCAATTGAACGTCGTGTTGATATTACTGGTGAAGCTTATTTTGAAGTAGCAAAAAATAAAAATAAGCCCTTTAGAGTGTTTTCAAAGAATCAGGAAATAGAGGTTCTAGGAACACATTTTAATGTGAATACCTATGAAGACGAACAGTTTGATAAAACAACTTTGCTAGAGGGTAGTGTAAAGGTGTATAGAATCACCAATAGAGGCCTGAAGAAAAGTTCAGAAATCATTAAACCCGGTGAGGTAGCTATAGTTGAGAAAGGGAAGGAAGAAATAGGAATTAGTCATGCCATATCTGATGAAGCAGTCGCGTGGAAAAATGGTTATTTTAAATTTAGCAGAACGGATCTTAAGACGATCATGAGACAGGTAAGTCGCTGGTATAATGTAGATGTCATATACAAAGATGATTTTAAAAGGGACCTGTTCGGTGGCAAAATTAAACGGACAGACAGTGTTTCTGGTGTGTTAAGGATATTAAAGTTGAGTAATATCAATACAACTATAAAAGGAAGAACAATAATAATTTCTAATTAATTGAAGGTTTTATTTAATAAATGAGCATATGAAAACATAGTTACTCTTAATTAATAATCCGAAAAAAACCGGCGTGCTACCAACACAACCGGCTTTTGTCTATTCTGTTAGAAAAGACCGTCTGGATTAAGCCCATAAAAATCTTGTGAGAACTTATCAACTAACCCAAACTTTACAAAAGTATGCAATTAAATGTTTACGGTAAAATCCGGATATTATCTGGAATATTCCCCTCAAAATTGTTTCTGGCTATGAAACTAACCATTGCTCTATTAATTTTAGGCTGTTTGCAAATCAATGCAAAAAGCTTTTCACAAACTATCACTTTAACAGGGAATAATATTTCTTTGGAAAAGGCGCTCATTTCTATTGGAGAACAAAGTGGTTATTATTTTTTTTATAAATACACTGAAATAGTCAATGCTAAACCATTGAATCTTAATCTTAAGGGAGTAAGTTTACAAAAAGCATTAGCAGAAAGTTTTAAAAATCAACCTTTTAGTTATACTATAGATAGTAAAACAATCATCGTAAAAGGTATTGAAGATCGGCCCTCAAAGAAAACTGCAACTGAAATCAAGGGAAAGGTGATTGATGAAAAAGGTCAGCCATTACCTGGGGCAGTAATTAAAGTAAAAGGCTCTAATAAAGTTACAGCAACCGATGGCAAAGGTAATTTTCTTTTAGAAAGTATTTCTGAAACAGCGATTCTTGTGATTTCTTATACTGGCTATGTATCTCAGGAGATATCAGTTGTAGGTAAAAGTTCAATTGAGATTGTGTTAAAAGAAGATAACCAGAGTTTGAATACCGTTGTGGTTGTAGGATACGGTACGCAGCAAAGGAAAGATATAACAGGGGCTATCAGTTCGATGAGTTCTCAGAAAATTAAAGATCAACCTGTTGTAAGTATAGATCAGGCTATGGCTGGACAAATGTCAGGCGTACAAGTTACACAAGCAACAGGTGCTCCTGGAGGCGGTGCGACTGTAAGGATTAGAGGAGCTGGTTCATTAAGTGCAGGAAATGAACCACTTTATGTAGTAGACGGTTTCCCTGTGACGAACGATTATAATCAAAGGAACAATCCGTTAAATTCAATTAATCCCGCTGATATAGATAACATTCAAGTATTAAAAGATGCTTCGGCAACCGCTATTTATGGTTCAAGGGGTTCTAATGGAGTTGTTATTATTACAACTAAGTCTGGAAAATCAGGGATATCTAAAGTAGATTTTAGCATAAATACTGGTTTGCAGCAGGTTGAGAAGACCTTGGATGTCCTGAATGCGAAGGAATTTGCTGTTTATATCAATGAAGCGAGAAATAATGCCTGGGTAAATTCAGGACCAAATAGGTTGCCTACTGATCCGAATAATATAAGGAATAATGTGATGTACAATTTACCAGCAGTATTTGCTGATCCTGAATCTCTAGGCGTTGGAACAAACTGGCAGAACGAAATTTTCAGAACTGCGCCTATGAGTAATTATCAGATAAATTTCTCAGGAGGGAATGATAAAACAAAATATTTTCTATCAGGTGGTTATTTAACCCAGGATGGAGTGGTTTTAAACACAGATTTAAAACGCTACACTTTTCGTGTTAATGTAGAGTCTCAGGTAAATAAAAGTATAAAGGTTGGAGCGAATATCACCCCTTCATACTCCACTTCAAATCAAGGTTTAGTAGAAGGAAACTGGCAGGGAGGAGGTATCATTCAGTCCGCATTAACTGCTGCTCCGCATTTGTCTCCTTATGATGCTAATGGGAGCTATACAAAAATTACTGGTCAGGGAATAGGAACAAGTGAAGTAGATAACCCTGTAAAGATTGCAAAGGAGTATTTTCATAAGCAGAATACTTTAAGGTTATTAGGGACAGCCTTTGTTGATGTAAATATTCTAAATGACTTAAATTTTAAGACTTTGGTCGGTGTTGATCTAAAGAACTTTGATCAGGATATTTTTAATCCATCAATTATTAATCCCAATAGTGTAAATGCTACGAAATTGCCTACAGGTACTTATGAAGATGCAAGTAGTAGAAACTGGTTGTCGGAATTCACTTTAAATTATAAAAAGCAATTCGGAGAACACCGGTTTGATGTTTTAGGTGGTTATACAATCCAAAAAGAAAATACGGACTTAACCATATTAAACGGGACAAACTATGCTAATGATTTAGTGAAAACTGTTAATGCTGCGGGTTTGGTGACTACTGGAGCCAATTCTGGACCTCAGGAATGGTCGTTACTTTCATATTTAGCTCGTTTGAACTATAGTTATAATGATAAATACTTATTGACGGCAACATTTAGACGTGATGGCTCTTCTCGTTTTGGGGGCGATAATAAATGGGGTTCTTTTCCTTCTATATCAATTGGTTGGAGAATTTCTGAGGAGAGTTTTTTAAAGAATCTTAACTGGCTAAGTGAATTGAGAGTGCGTTCAAGTTATGGTTTAACCGGGAATAATTTTATTACCAATTACGGGGCTATAGGCTTAACCGGTATCGAGAATTATGTGTTTGGAGCAAGTGGAGGCTCGGTAACCAACGGCATCAAATTGATTAATATTGAAAACTCATTGTTAGGTTGGGAAAGAAATAAACAGTTAGACCTTGGTTTGGAAATGGGGTTATTTCAAAGTCGCTTATCGATGTCTTTTGATTATTACAACAAAACTACATCCGATTTATTACTTAATGTTCCGGTTCCAACTTTAACAGGCTATAGTAATGCACTTCGAAATATAGGAGAGATTAAGAATAAAGGTTTTGAATTTAGTCTGACCAGTAGAAATATGATCAAAGAATTCAAATGGACAACCGATTTCAATTTGTCTACTAATAACATAAAAGTATCAGCGTTAGGGCCAGACGGGTCACCGATTCTGGCCAGGCAAATTACATTTGCTGCTGGCTCTACTCATATAACCCAGATAGGATCAGCGCCAGGTTCTTTTTACGGTTATAAAGTTATCGGCGTTTATCAAAATGCTGCTGAAGTGGCTAATAGTGCAGCACTGCAGGATGCTGCTGGAAATAAAACTTCTAAACCTGGTCAACTAAAATTTGCTGATGTGGATGGCGACGGGATCATTACAGCGAATGACAGAACAACTATTGGAAGTCCGTTCCCTGAATTTACTTATGGCATGACGAATAGCTTCTTTTATAAGAATTTTGACTTTGCTTTTACCTTGCAAGGCGTACAAGGATTTGAAGTATTGAACGCCGCCAGACGTTTTTATGGTAACTATGCTGGTACATACAATGTGTTGAGTAGTACTGCAAATGGCTGGAAATCGGAATCAGACCGTGGAAACGGGGTAAGTCCCCAGATTGATCGCAACTTCGGCGCTGTGGGAGTTAGTTCTGTAATTAATAGTGTAACTTCTCAATTTGTAGAGGATGGATCTTTTTTAAGAATTAGAAATATCACGTTAGGATATAATTTGCCTTCCTCAATGTTGAAAACGCTAAAAGTTGCAAATGCCAGGTTAAGCCTTACGGTTCAAAATGCTTTTACATTTACCAATTATGAAGGTTATAATCCTGAGGTTAGTGTAGAAGGAGGGAATCCCTTGGTGCCAGGAGTTGATTCTGGTGGTTACCCTCTTGCCCGCACATTTATGTTTGGTTTAAATTTTGGATTTTAATACGGTTATAGATATGAAAAATATTAAGACATTATTTGCAATGGGATTAATTGTATTAGTTTCTGCAACTAGCTGCAAGAAAAGTTTTTTAGATCTCGCTCCTATAGCTCAACAAAATGGGAACAATTTCTATAAAACAGCTGAAGACATGAAGAATGCCCTTACCGCTGCTTATGGAGGGTTACAGTATGGAGGTTTGTATTATTCATCTATGCATATTATTGGTGATTTACGTTCTGATAATACAGAAATTACAAACGTTAATGCAGGTGCTGATCAAGATGCCGTAGATAAATTTCAGAATCTGGCAACTAATTCCATCAGCAGTAATACTTGGGCAGGTCATTACCAGGCTATTCAATCCACAAATATTGTGATTGAAAAAATTAAATCTGTCACTATGGATGAAAGTTTGAAAGCCAGATATACAGGTGAAGCTAAGTTTCTAAGGGCCTTGATGTATTTCAATTTAGTTAGGATTTTTGGTGATGTTCCTTTGGTTACTGCAGTCATTACGAATCCTGAAGAGGGCTATAAATATAAAAGAGAGGCTGTCAATTTAGTTTACGATCAAATTATCAACGATCTTAAAGATGCTGAACAAAGTTTGATCTACGAATATACAGGTGCAGATATAGGAAGAGCAACTAAAGGGGCTGCCATGACATTATTGGGCAAAGTATATTTAACCCAGAAAAGATGGGACCTGGCTTCACAGAAACTTAAGGAAGTTATAGATCAGGTTAGCCTCAATAAATATCAGCTTCTTCCTACTTATGCTGGAGTTTTTGGTATTGCAAATGAGAACAATAGAGAATCTATTTTTGAAGTGCAATTTAAAAAAGGATCTGGGGGAGAAGGAAGTCCATTTACCAATCAGTTTGCACCTATTGGTTCTGGTACAGCTGTAGTAAGTATAGGCAATCCCCTTGGTCAAAACATTCCAACGGCTGATATGAACAATGCTTATGAGGCTAATGATGCAAGAAAGACTGTTTCTATGCGTAACAGTTATGTGCTGGGTGCTAATACTGTTATGCACAACTACATTGTTAAATATAGTGGTGTACCAGCAGCAAGTCTGGATAGTGATAACAACTGGATTGTACTAAGGTATGCAGATGTATTATTGATGTATGCCGAAGCTTTGAATGAAATTGGATATGTAGCAGAAGGCCCTGCTTTTGGTTATTTAAATCAGATTAGGGGCAGAGCAGGATTGGGAATAAAAACAAGTAATAACCCCGTTGTTGCGTTAAGAGTTCCGGATCAGGAGGCATTTAGACTGGCAATTGAGCAGGAACGAAGGGTTGAACTTGCATTTGAAGGCCATCGTTGGTTTGATCTTGTCAGAACAGGTAGAGCAATAACCTTATTAGGTTCTCTGGGGATGCAGACGCACCATAATGTTTTTCCTATACCACAAAGTCAGATTGACATCAATCCAGGGATGATTATTCAAAATCCACTCTATACTAATTAATTTTTTGAGTTTCAGACTGCATCATAGATCAGGATTTACGATGCAGCCTGAAATTTTTATTCGTTATAACCATCAATATCTTGATGAAGAAATCTATTTTTTTGTTGTTTTTTGCTGTCTCATATTACAGTGCTGTGTTAGCCCAGAAACCATTAACCCTGAACCAAAAGGACGATGGTTATCGAGGAATTTGGTATAGCAATCAACCTTCCAATGATGAGTACGTATATAAATATAGTGGAGGGTTAGGCACTTATCCTGCTAATCATTATCCATTTTCAGTTTATGTAAAGGCTGTAAATAAAACCTTTTTTTGTTATGGCGGAACTGATGCCAAAGGCAAAACCTTACTGCATATGGTTTCTTATTATGACCATAGTACAGGTAAAGTACCAAGGCCTACTATCGTTTTAGATAAAAAGACTGATAATGCACACGATAATCCTGTAATGAACATAGATAAGGAAGGATTTATCTGGTTATTCTCTACCGCTCACGGGACTAATAGTCCTTCCTATGTTCATAAGAGTTTAAAACCCTATGACATTACCACCTTTGTACAGGTTCATACCACCAAAACAGAAAATGGTGAAATAGTGCCCATGGATAATTTCTCTTATCTGCAGAGTTGGTATCAACCTGCAAATGGTTTCATTAATCTCTTTACTCACTATGATAGAAATGTGATTCCAGGACAGCCAACCAAGCCAAGAAGAACTATTAGTTACATGACATCCTCAGATGGTGTGAAATATGGTGAATGGACTGATTTGGCTACCATTGAGGAGGGACATTATCAAACTAGTGGTCAGTATCAAAATAAATTAGCTTCTGCGTTTAACTTTCATCCAATTAAGCAGAATGAGAATGGCTTAAATTATCGTTCAAACCTATATTATATAGAGAGTACAGATTTTGGTAAAACATGGAGCACTATCGAGGGTAAAACACTTCAGTTACCATTGAATACAATTGAAAACTCTGCTTTGGTTAAAGATTATTATAGCAGTGGTTTAAATGTGTATATCAATGATTTAACCTTTGATAAAAGAGGTAATCCGATTATTTTGTACCTTACCGGAAAGGGTTATCAAGCTGGTCCGAAAAATGGCCCTCGGTTATGGCATACAGCTAGATTTACTGGCGCTGAATGGGAAATACTACCC
Organism: Pedobacter sp. ASV1-7; assembly: GCF_040203335.1. NCBI lineage: Bacteria > Pseudomonadati > Bacteroidota > Sphingobacteriia > Sphingobacteriales > Sphingobacteriaceae > Pedobacter > Pedobacter sp. ASV1-7. Next base: position 188,651 of record NZ_JBEHBV010000004.1, read on the forward strand.
ATTACGAAGTCTGACAATAACTATGATATGGGCTCTTTATATGTCGATGATAAGGATGTTTGGCGTATGATCGGACCCACTGCCCGGGGACCTCAAGCATACAATACTGGCGGGGAAATGGTTTTATGGATTAGTAAGAACCAAGGCAGGAAATGGACGTCTAAGCTTTTAACTAAACATAGTCTGTACAATCATTCGTATGCAAGAAGGCCTGTTAATGTTAATGATGGTTTTTATGCTTTTTGGGCTGACGGCCACGGTAGAAAGCGGTCAGTATCAAGATTGTATTTTACTGATAAAAAAGGCAATGTTTATATGTTACCGGAAACAATGAATGCCGATTTTGTAAAACCAAAAAAGGTAAAACTTAATAAACGCTAAATATGAGAAGAGATTTAATAGGTCTGACACTGTTATGCCTGATGTTAATTTCTTTAACGCCGAAAGCTCAGGACGGTAAATTAACAAATCTGGGTGTTCAGGTTGGTGCAGCAATGATTCAAGGAAGTATTTTTCTAAAAGATAATAATGGGAGGGAACTTGTATTTACGGTTGTTAGAGGAGAACCTGCCCATCTGTTAGGTTATGAGGTAAATTCAGGTAAACTGATATTGGATAAGGAGTTAACGGGGGCTGATGGGGCATGGGATATGGCTTATTCTTCTGATGGTTATCTATATATTCCCGGAGCTAGTGGTTTTTTGTTTAGGCATCGTCCAGGTACTCAGTTGGTAGAAAATCTTGGGTTAGCCCTGAAAGGAGAGACTTATGTGTGGAACCTGACCGTTGGGAAAAATGGTGAAATTTTTGGCGCCACATATCCAGGTTGTAGAGTATTCAGGTATCATGCTGCTGATGGTTTTTCTGATGTAGGAAAGGGGCCATTGGTGAATGGAGAAAATTATGTTAGAAGCTTGGTTTTTAATGAAAGGACAGGATTACTTTATGCAGGAATAGGGTCTCATGCTCATTTGATCGAAATTGATCCCATAACAGGGATTAGAAGAGATATACTTCCTGAAAAATATAAATCTAAGGAGTTTGTATATGGACTTGAATTGGTAAATGGGAGGGATGGTGTAGATAGGTTGCTTGTGTTGCTTACTTCAGGTCGTCAAACACTCGTTTATAATCTGAAGACACATCAAGTTGAACAGGAAATTGAAGGTATGGATATGAAAATGGTATGGGATGATAAAGCAAATGACAGGGTTTTTTATACTTCAAAATTCAACCTTATGAGTTTTAATCCTGCTGTATCTGTTTCATTTGCGAAAACTTTAGCTGCAGGTATTGGAACTGCAAATGCAATTACAATGGGCCAGGATGGAAAAATACATATTTTAACTGATAAGGGAATTTTGGTAAAGTACAATACTGAGAATGGTAAAGTTAAAACTCAGAAACTGGCTATTCCACAACAAGCGATTCCAATTAATGCAATTTTATACGGGCCTGATGAAAAAATATGGATGGGTGGATATCTGGCAGGTGGGCATGCTACTTATGATCCTGTAACTGGTAAAAATACAAGATATGAGGGACTTGATCAAACAGAAGGAATGGCCGTTCAGGAAAAATTCATTTACTTTGGGATTTATCCCAAAGGCAGATTTTATGTTTATAATACTGATGAGAAATGGAATCCAGATGCAAATAATCCCCGAAAAATTGGAGAGATTGAGGGTCAAAGCCGTTCGTTTGCAATTTTAAGCATTCCTGATCAGCAGAAAATGGTGTTTGGTATGATTCCCGATTATGGTAAACTTGGTGGGGCATTGCTGGTATACGATAAAGCGAGTGATAAACTTTCTTCATATGGAAAAGTTATTTCAATGCAATCTATTTCCAGTCTTGTTAAAACTACTGATCTGGTGTTGGGTGGCACAACAATTTCTGGTGGATTGGGTGTAAAACCTGTCGCTAAAGAAGCTGTGCTTTTTGGATGGAATATGGATACCAATAGAAAGGAGTTTGAGTTGGTGCCGGTTCCAGGTGCGTCTGCAATTACTTGCCTGATTAATGGACCAGATGGAAATGTTTGGGGAATTGCTGGAGGCATGCTTTTTATTTTTGACACTGAAAAACGGGAAGTGATTTCTACACATAAGTTATATGATGTGCCCCCACTTACCAGTCATGTCTGGAGGGGTGGTACACTAGTGATTCATCCTTCAGGAGAGGTATATGGAACGGGAAATGATCATTTGTTTAAAATAGATCCTAAAACAAAGACACCGACAATATTGGTTAAAGGAGCTAGTCTCCTTGCAATGGATAAGGATGGGAATCTTTATTTCAGACGTACAAAGGAACTCTGGCAATATAAAGTAGGTAATTAGGTGTTTAACCATTAAAGTACTTTGGTCGCCAAAGACAAATAAAGACTGGATCAGGTTTAATAATAAATTATATTTCCATTCAAAAAGGCTAGGAGCAGCAGGAAGAAGTATATTTACATTAAACCCTATGTTGTATAACAACAAGGAGGTTAATTAACATCAAATTATGTACTGATGAAAATATTTAAAACTTTAATTCTCCTTGTATTGGTTAGTAGCAGTATGCTTCTTTTTGCACAAGTACCCCAAAAAGAAGCTGCTGTGAAACGACCAAATATTGTGATCATCATTTCGGATGATCATGCTTATCAAACAATCAGTGCTTATGGAAGCAAAATGATGCAGACGCCTAACATAGACCGAATTGCAAATGAAGGTGTTCGTTTTGATAAGGCTTATGTAACTAATTCTATTTGTGGACCTAGCAGGGCTGTAATCCTAACGGGAAAATACAGTCATAAAAATGGGTTCAAAGATAATGAGAGTTCAGTTTTTAACGGTGATCAGGACTCTTTTGTTAAGCAATTACAAGGTGGAGGCTATCAAACAGCATGGATAGGCAAATGGCATCTGGAAAGTAAACCCCAAGGTTTCGATTTCTGGCAGATATTACCTAATCAGGGACAGTATTATAATCCGGATTTTAATATGATGGATGGTAGTAAAAAGAGGGTGGAGGGCTATGTTACTAACGTAATTACTGAGGAAACTGAAAATTGGCTAAATAACAGAGATGAATCTAAACCATTTTGTTTGGTGATAGGTCATAAAGCTACACATCGGGTATGGTTACCCGATACAGCTGATTTAGGTAAGTTTGATCAGGTAAATTTTCCACTACCTGCTAATTTTTACGATACTTATAAGGGTAGAAAGGCTGCAGGGATACAAGATATGTCCATAGCAAAAACTATGTTGATAGGATATGACTTAAAAATGTTTGGCTCAGACGAAAAGGAAAATATAGATGGTAATTTTAAAAGAATGAATGTAAAGCAACGTGCAAAGGTTGATGCATATTATAAGCCAATTGAAGCTAAGTTTAATGGCTTGAAATTAGAAGGGAAGGCATTGACAGAATGGAAATTTCAACGTTATATGCGGGATTACCTGAGTACAGCTGCATCTCTCGATCGAAACATAGGACGTACGCTGGATTATCTGGATAAGCATGGCCTTAATGACAATACTATCGTAATCTACTTATCTGATCAGGGATTTTATATGGGGGAGCATGGTTGGTTTGATAAACGATGGATTTATGAAGAATCTTTTCGTACTCCAATGGTAATGCGCTACCCGGGACTGATTAAAGCGGGAACTGTTTCTGATCGTTTTGTGATGAATCTGGATATTGCCCCAACAGTACTTGAAGCAGCAGGACTACCTATTCCCAAAGATGTACAAGGCAAATCTATGTTGCCTGTCTTAAAAAATAAAGCTGATAAAGGTAGACAGGTATTGTATTACCATTATTATGAAAATGGGGAGCATGCCGTTTCTCCGCATTTTGGAATCCGTACAAAAAGATATAAATTGATCAGATTCTATAAACGAGTAGAAGGTTGGGAATTGTATGATCTTAAAACAGATCCGGATGAAATGGATAACAAATATGGAAAGAAGGGGTATGAGGCTATTACTGCTGGTTTGAACAAAGAGTTAATCAGTCAGATTGAGCAATTTGAAGATAATGATGCCCTGAGAATTTTAGAAAAGGACAATAAGAAATAATATGGAAATGAAATCAAGTCTTATAATTGGTTCATTGTTGATGTTGTGCAGTTCAGCAATAGCGCAACAGAATTACGATATCATATCTTCAAGTGACAGCGAAGCTGAAATTATCAGAAAAGCTGCAAATATCACACCTTCACCACGTCAGTTAAATTGGCAGAAGCTGGAACTGACTGCATTTTTTCATTTTGGTGTAAATACATTTACGAATAGAGAATGGGGGACTGGAAAAGAAGATCCTAAGATTTTTAATCCGTCGAATCTGGATGCCATACAATGGGTAAAAGTAGCAAAGGATGCTGGATTTAAGCAAATCATATTAACAGCTAAGCACCACGATGGCTTTTGTTTATGGCCAACCCGTACAACTGATCATTCTGTAAAAAGTAGTCTCTGGAAATCAGGGAAGGGAGATGTTGTGAAAGAAGTTGCTGATGCTTGTAAAAAGTATGAGATTGGATTTGGTATTTACCTTTCTCCATGGGATATGAATTCACCACTTTATGGTACAAATAGTTATAATGATCTTTTTATAGATCAGTTAACAGAGTTACTTAGTCTGTATGGACAGGTAGATGAGGTTTGGTTTGATGGTGCAAATGGCGAAGGCCCCAATGGTAAAAAGCAAGAGTATGATTTTGATCGCTGGTATGCACACATCCGCAAACTTCAACCAAAAGCGACCATTGCAATTATGGGACCGGATGTACGGTGGGTTGGAACGGAAACAGGTTATGGCAGAGATACAGAATGGAGTGTATTGCCGGCAAATAACTTATCTCAGACCAAGATCTCAGAAGATTCACAGCAGGAGATGAATACGAAACCAACAGGATTTCTAAAAGGAGCAGATATTGGAGGTCGAGATAAACTTAAAAATGCTAAAGGACTTGTGTGGTATCCTGCTGAAACAGATGTATCCATTAGACCAGGGTGGTTCTATCGTCCTTCGGAAGATACCAAAGTTAAAACACCGGAAAAACTGCTGGACATTTATTACAGTTCTGTAGGTAAGAATAGTGTACTATTGATGAATATCCCTCCGGATACTAGAGGATTGATCAATAAAAGTGATATCAATAGCTTGAACGAATGGGCAAGAATTAGAAATGGAACATTTAAGACAAACCTGGCTGCTAAGGCGAGAGTCGTTTCTTCAAATGGTAAGGATGAAAAGGCACTGTTAGATGGTAACTATAAAACTCACTGGACTACAAAAGGAACAGATACTACTTCAGTAATAGAATTTACGCTACAAAAATCAGCTACTTTTGATGTAGCAATGCTACAGGAAAATATCACAATCGGTCAGCGTATAGAAAAGTTTTCTATTGAATATTTAGATAATGGTAAATGGAAAGCTCTTACTGAGGGAACAACTGTTGGTTATAAACGTTTACTTAGATTTAAACCAGTAACTTCTGAAAAGGTTAGAGTAACGATCAATTCTTCACGCTTAAATCCAACAATCTCAGAATTTGGTTTATATAAACAGATAGAATAAGAAACTTTATTCTATATTTGATATCCTGATTAATACTTTCCTTTTATAGGAGTTTCTTGCCTTAGTAAGATGTTTAATATGGATTCATATAGTAAACTTTCCGATAATGAATTAACCAGCTTACTAAAAAAAGGTGATCAGCTCGCCTATACGCAATTATATAAGAGATACTGGCCATTATTATATCTTCATGCCCGAAAAATGCTTAGAGATGATGATGAAGCTATGGATGTTGTTCAGGATATCTATACAATTCTTTGGGAAAAGAAGATAGAGATTAGTCCGGATGTATCGGTAAAATCCTATCTCTATATGGCTGTTCGTAACCATACCCTTAATCGGATTAATAGAAGTAAGTTAAAACACAAGTATCTTGAATCATTAGTAGATTTTATTAATAAAGGAGCCTTATCTACCGAAGAGGAGGTTTGTTATCGTGATTTTGCTGAACGGATTGAACGTGAAGTTGCAGCATTCTCTCCAAAAATGAAAAGGATATTTGAAATGAGCAGGAATGAGGGCTTATCAAACAAGGCAATTGCCGATGAGCTTGATATTACTGATCATGCAGTAAAAAAAACCATTAACAGGGCGCTTAAAGTATTGAGGTCACAAATATCTTCACTTTTATTTTCTTTTTGATGTATACCATGGGAGGCTGAGTTTGTCTTAAGTTAAATAAGGGATAAAATGCCCGGTTTAATATGGACAGATTAAAAGCACAGGAATTAATAAATAAGTATCTGGAAGGCAAGGCTACTCATGAGGAAAAGCTTTTGCTGGAACACTGGTATAACCATGAAATTGATCAGGCAGAGACAATGCCGGGACAGGTTGATTTTGATGCTATAGAACAGAAACTATTGGGCAGATTACCTGTTCATCAGGTTAAAACAACCAGATTGTATTATCGTATAGCGGGTGTAGCTGCCGTTTTATTAATCATAACAGGGCTGTATCTCTTCATATATCAGGTTCATGAGCCAGTAAAGCAGATTGTAACAAAAACCAGTGTACATATTCCTCCGGGTAGTAATAAGGCTGTTTTAACCTTAGCAAATGGTGAACGTGTGTTATTGAATGATGCCGAAAACGGAAAGCTTGCACAGCAATCAGGGAATTCGATTATTAAAGAGGCTGATGGCAAACTGGTATACTCAGCTGATATTAATAAGGCCGGGAGTCTTGTATACAATAAGATTGAAACTCCTAAAGGTGGTCAATATCAATTACGTTTACCTGATGGTACAAAAGTGTGGCTTAATGCTGCCTCTTCTCTTAAATTTCCTGCAACTTTCAATGGGGTTGGTCAACGTAAAGTGGAGTTGAATGGTGAGGCTTATTTTGAGGTTTCTAAAAATAAAGATAAACCATTTATCGTTTCTACAGAGAAACAGGAAATTGAAGTTCTTGGTACACATTTCAATGTAAATAGTTATCAGGATGAAAGTGAAACTAAAACTACTCTTTTAGAAGGAAGTGTGAATGTTATGCGTAGAGGGTCAACTAAAGGAACCATTTTATCTCCAGGTCAACAGCTTGTTGTAAGCAACGCAGGTACTTTGCTTCATATTAAAATAGCAAATATTGATGAAGCTATGGCCTGGAAAGATGGAAAGTTTATTTTCAATGACCAAAATCTGCAAACCATTATGCGTCAGATTAGCAGGTGGTACGATGTGGATGTGGAGTATAAAGGGAATCGTACTGCCAACAAAGTTTTTGGAGGTACTATTTCTCGTTTTGAGAGCTTGGAACAGGCACTTGAAATATTAGAACTCACTGGTTCTGTACATTTTGTAGTTGAAGGAAGGAGGGTAATAGTGATGAATTAATCAGAAAACCAGAAAGAAATACAAATAAACCAGGAGTGATTGGAGCCACCCCTGGCCAGTTTTGTATTTGCTGTTAAATAATCAACAAACAAACCATAACCAAATTTAACTAAATGTATGAATTTTTATATTCCGTCTATACTAAGGCGCAGTAATTTTGTACCCATTGCATTATTTTTTGCTTTGACCAGTGTGAGTATGAAAACCTTTGCTCAAAGGATAACATTCACAAATAAGGAAGCAACACTTAAGCAGATCTTAAAAGAAGTTGAGGCCCAAACCGATTTTAATGTTTTTTATGATGCTGAGGAATTAAAGGTTTCAAAACCGGTTAATGCCAGATTTAATAAAGAAACGTTAGAGGAGGTTCTCAGATTTTCTTTTGCAAATCAACCTTTAGATTATACCATTAAAAATAAAACGATTGTTGTTAAACCTAAAAAGGACAACAAAAAAAATAGTCGGATTATAGGTATAACAGGAACAATTACTGATGGAAGTGGCATTCCAATTCAAGGTGTAAGTGTTAAAATTAAAGGAGCACAGACTGGAACGGCATCAGATCAGCATGGAAAGTATAAATTAAACGTGCCTGATGAGCAGACAGTTTTACTGTTTCAATACCTGGGATTTATCCCTTATGAAAAAGCTGTTCTGAACAGTACTGTAATTAACGTTGTTTTAAAAGAGCAAACTACGTCACTTGATGGAGTGGTCGTTGTGGGCTACGGAACAGTAAAGAAAAGTGATCTTACAGGATCAGTTGGTGAGGTCAATATGAAGGATTTAGCCAAAGCACCAGTTGCAACAATGGAACAGGCACTTGCTGGTAGGATTGCCGGGGTACAGGTAAGTTCTGATGAGGGACAGCCTGGAGCGGGAATGAATATTGTGATTAGAGGTGGTAATTCCTTAACACAATCTAATTCTCCATTGTATGTGATAGATGGATTCCCTGTAGAGGATGCCATAAGTTCAGTATTAAATCCCAAGGATATTGAATCTGTAACAGTATTAAAAGATGCTTCTGCCACAGCTATTTATGGATCTAGAGGAGCAAATGGTGTAATTGTAGTGGAAACCAAAAAAGGAAAAATAGGACTTCCTGTTTTATCTTATGATGGATCAATTGGTTTTCAAGATGTGACTAATAAAATGGATTTAATGAGCGCGTATGACTTTGTTAAATATCAATTAGAGATCAATCCTGCAATAGCAACTTCTACTTATCTCACTAGTCCGAATAGAGTTCTGGAAGATTATCATAACATTAAACCTATTGACTGGCAGGAAAAGATGTTTAGTCTTGCTCCTTTGCATATTCATAATCTTTCTTTATCAGGAGGCACTGACCAAACTAAATATTCCATTTCGGGTTCAATTTTTGACCAGGAGGGAGTAATTGTGAATTCAGGATACAACCGTTATCAAGGTAGATTCCTATTGGATCAGCGCATAAATAAAAAACTGAGGCTATTCGTTAACTTGAATACAAGCTCTGAAAAAAGTTACGGACAACCAGTTTCCTCTTCACGGTCAACAAGCGGGCAAGCCTATTCAACCTATCTGATGTATCAGATATGGGGCTACAGGCCCATTCCTACTGAGGGAACAGATCTGGAAGAAAACCCCATCGATGAATCAGCCAATGACTCTCGATTTAATCCTTACTTGTCAGCGAAAAATGAAATAAGAAAACAGACAACAAGTACCCTTTTCGCTAATGCAAGAATCAATTACGCCATTTCTAAAAACTTTGATCTTGCGATCAGGGGGGGAGTGAATAATAGAACTTTATTAAATGAGTCCTTTTATAATGAGTTAACATCAAGAGGTTATCCTTTTCCTGATAATACAAGGGGAGTCAATGGATCTATATATAATACCTATTTAAATACCTGGGTAAATGAAAATATATTGACGTATAAAAACCAGATCAATAAAAATAATTATCTGGATGTGATTGGCGGTGTTACTTTCCAATCTAACAAATATAAGCGAAATGGTTACGAAGCTCAACGGGTTCCTAACCCCGAGTTAGGTATAAGTGGTCTGGATCAGGGAGAGCTTACTTCCCTGGCTTCTCTGGATACTGAAAATACTTTAGTTTCCTTTTTATCCAGAGTTAATTACAATTATAAATCTAAGTATTTATTTACGGCATCATTCAGAGCAGATGCTTCTTCAAAGTTTGCCAAGGGGCATAAATGGGGATATTTCCCCTCAGCTGCTTTTGCCTGGAATATGGGCAAAGAAAATTTTATGAAAAGCTCGAATGTTGTCTCAGATGCTAAATTCAGAATTAGTTATGGAATTACAGGAAATAACAGGGTAACAGATTTTCCCTATCTGTCGTCGTTAACAATGCCTTATAACAATTACTATTCTTATAACAATCAAACTCCTTCAAACGGTATTTTACCAAGCACCTATGGTAATGAAGATTTAAAATGGGAAAGTACTGCACAAGTAGATATTGGCTATGACATTTCCTTCTTTAAAAACAGAATTAATCTGGTTGTAGACTTATACAGAAAAAATACCAACGATTTGTTATTGAATGCTGTTGTTCCTTATAGTACCGGATATGGTAAAATATTAAAGAACATTGGTAAGATAAGAAATCAGGGGATGGAGTTCTCTTTAAATACCGTAAATGTTAAGACTGAAAATTTTGAATGGTCAAGTGATTTTAATATTGCATTTAACAACAATAAAATACTTGAATTAGCGGAGGGGCAACAAACCTTAATTTCATCTGTAAATTTTCCGGCCAGTTATACCGAGGCACAATTGTTTCTGGCCAAAGTTGGTGGCCCTGCTGCAACTTTCTTTGGTTATGAATGGCTAGGTAATTATCAGATTGAAGATTTTGATGTTTTATCAGGAGGTGCTTATCAATTGAAATCAAACATTGCATCAAATGGTACCCCACGGCAAAATATTAAGCCAGGAGATATTAAGTATAAGGATCTTAACGATGATGGTATTGTTAACGATAAAGATAGGGTTTACATAGGACGTGCTATTCCTATTCATATCGGAGGGTTCAACAATAATTTTACCTATAAATCCTTGTCGCTGAATGTCTTTTTTCAATGGTCATATGGCAATGATATTTTTAATGCTAACCGTGATATGTTCGAAGGCAACGCTTATAACCGGAGCAATTTAAACCAATATGCTACTTATGTAGATAGGTGGACACCGGAAAATCCGGGGAATAAATATTTCAGACCAGGCGGACAAGGCCCTACTGGTATGTTTTCATCCAGATTAATAGAAGATGGTTCTTATCTACGTTTAAAGACTGTTTCTTTATCTTATCGTTTACCGGAGCAGATTAATAAAAAGTTGAAATTGAAAAGCATTGAAACGTACATTTCAGCCCAGAATTTACATACGTGGACCAATTACTCGGGAATGGATCCTGAAGTTTCTGTTCAAAATTCAACACTAACACCAGGATACGATTATTCTGCATACCCAAGAGAGAAAGCGATCACTTTTGGTATCAAAGTGTCACTTTAATTAATTGAGGAATCAACAGATAAAATATTAAAAAATGAAAAAATTATTTTTTGTAGCTCCCTTATTGTGTTTTGGGCTGATACTTTCATCATGCGAAAAGTTTCTTGACACTACGCCGAAAGATTTTTTAAGTCCTAAAAACTATTATGAAACTGAAGCTCAGTTACAGACTGCTTTGAACGGGGTATATGCAACCTTAAAGAGCTCAAATCTTTATGGCAATTATATGTTGGGACGTATGGGATTAGAAGCTGATGAAGGATTTAATGCTTTTACTAATGAACTGGCTACTGTTGGCGGTTATACTGTTTCTGCTAATGATATTAAGATAGAAGCTTTTTGGAAGGAGTTGTATATAGGGATAAATAAAGCAAATCTATTGCTGGATAATATAGATAAGCCAGATATGGATGCAACAAAAAGAGGCGCTATTAAGGGACAGGCCTTATTCTTACGGAGCTATTTTTATTTTATGCTAGTCAGTTATTTTGGCAATGTTCCGATGGTATTAAAGACTCCAGCTTCTTCATCTGTAGAAAGTCTGCATTTGCCAGGAACTCCGGCAAAACAGATTTATGAGCAGATTCTTGCTGATATGGAGACTGCATCGAACCTGGTAGAAGACATACAAAGCATTGGCTTTGGAGGAAAAGTTAGTAAATCCGCTGTATGGGGAGTGATGGCAAGAGTCTGTCTGCATATGGCTGGAAACCCTGTTAATGATCATAGTAAGTTTATTAAGGCAAAAGAATGGGCAGGTAAGGTAATTGATGGAGGCTTTCATCAACTTAACAATTCTTACGAAGATGTATTCATTAACTATGCTCAGGACAAATATGATTATAAGGAAAGCATCTGGGAAGTTGAGTTCTGGGGAAATAATAGTATAGGGCCTTATTTAAATGGTGGAATGGTTGGTCGTGGTAACGGAATCAGATACACTTCAACAGACCCAACCATTGGCTACGCTGTTGGGTATACACATCCCAGCATTTATTTTTATAAGTTATATGATTCTCCTGACAAGCTTTATTCTTATGATCTGAGAAGAGACTGGTCAATCGCTCCATTTAAGTACAGCAGTACAAATCCTGCGGTTAAGACAAATCATACTGTAACAGAAATTAGTCAGCGTTGTGTTGGTAAGTTCAGACGGGAGAAAGAAACTTTAACACCGAAGGTAGACGGATACACTTCTATTAATTTCCCCTTATTGCGTTATGCTGATGTTTTATTAATGTATGCTGAAGCTGATAATGAAATAAATGGGCCAACTACTACATCCATTGAATATGTGAACCAGGTGAGAAGACGAGGTTATGGCAAAAATTTAAATGGGGTAGGAAGTGCATCGGAAAGTGTTAAAACAATTGAAATACTAAATGGTGGAACAGGTTATACTGCTGCTCCTACTGTGACTATTTCGGGTGGAGGTGGTTCTGGTGCCTTAGCTACTGCAACTGTTTCCGGAGGTAAAATTACAGCAATTAATATCAGTAATCCAGGAAACAAATATTCCACAGTTCCAACAATAACAATTACAGGTGTTGGAACTGGAGCAACTGCCAAAGTGATATTGACAACTATTCAGGATGCTGAAATTTCTGCAAGTGATGGGATTGTAGATAAGGTTTCATTTAAAGATTACATTCAGAAAGAAAGAGCAAGGGAGCTGTCTTTTGAGTTGTTGAGAAAGGGTGATTTGGTAAGGTGGGGGATTTTTGAAGAAAGAATGGGAGTATGTAAAACTGAAACATTAACTGCACCTGCTTTTACAGACAGGAATAATGCATTGATTTATTATACCAATGCAACTGGAAGGGATGTTATATGGCCTATTCCATCTCATGAAATGGGTGTTAATCCTAATCTGGTACAAAATAAAGGCTGGTAAAAACACAATTCAATATTTAAAATGATGAAGAAATATTTATTTTATGTGGGTTTTTTAATAGCCCTTTCGTCTTGTAAAAAGGAAGAAGTTGTAAACAATCCTAATCTGGAGATTCAGCCTGAATCTGTAAATGTAAAGGCCGGGGATGAGGTTAAGTTTAATTTATCAGGTACTTCTGATTTTATTTATTTTTATTCAGGAGAGGTCGGGTCGGATTACTCTTTTAAAGAGGGAAGAACAAAAGATGCAGAGATACTGATGTCTTTCAATTCTCAGATTCTTGATGGTGCTCAGGAAAATCAATTGTCAATTCTGACCTCTGATAATTTTGATGGAAATTATAATCTGCAAAATATAAATGCGGCTGACTGGAGCGATATAACAGATAAATTCAGAATTGCACAACATTCTGATAACAGAGTTTATGTGCCATCCGGAAAAATAGATGTTTCTAATTATGTTGATAGTGAAAAGACAGTTTATTTTGCTTTTAAGTATGTTACTAAACCATTCACTGCATATGGAAGGTTTAATATCTGGCGCATTCAAAGCTATTTACTGGAGTCCGTTACGAATGGAAATAGTGTTACTTTGGCGACACACAGTACTGCCGGATTGAATCTTGTACTTTCAGATAATTATGAGACGGGTCGGGCATCATTGCTCCCGACTTATGTAAACTTTATTGCTAATGCAAGAAATAATGAGATCACTACTGAAGCATATGCTATAACTAAAGGACTGAAGATTGAGAAACAGATAGATCTGGGACCTGATAAACCCATTTCAGTTAAAACAGTAGAGGATCCTGATTTAAAATTTTACACTTACACCTATAGCAAAGCCGGGAAATATAAAGCCGTATTCATCGTAAAAAATGCAAATGTATATGATGAAAAAAAGGTAGTTAAGGAACTCGAAATTAACGTTTATTAAGACGTTGTGGGGAAAATGATGTTATTAAAGAGTGTAGGGATTCTGTTTCTTTTAGTGATGAATAGCCTGGGATCATTTGCACAGTTAAATGATCAGAAGGTTCGAAAAGCCAACGGCTTTAATTTTCGAACTGATGATGCTGAAGTCAGGGTTAATTTGCTACTTAATCAGGCAGGAGATTATGAACTGTATATGGCTAATTTATCTGGAAATGTGTGTTCAGACAGTTTATGTCGTCCAATCAATATTGATGTTTATTGGGATCTGCTTGGGAATTTTGTTGATTATAAAGTTGCCAAAGGCAACGAATTGACAAAGTTTGATCATGTAGAATTGACAAAAGAAGATCATCATAAACTTCATGAAATTCTTTCGGATACGAATTCATTGCTTAGAGATTACGGTATGAATGATCTGGTTGATACAACCGTTAAAGTTGTTTCACAAATTAAAGTAGATGCTGTAACAGGAGCTACAAATCCAACTTTTGAAGGAGCAGTAGTACAAGGTGCAGTGTATACCGTATATACACTGTGGCATTTTGTAAATGGCGATATCAAAAAAGCTATGCTTGAATATTCTAAAAAGAATGTGTTTACGGATACAGAAATCAAGCGATTGCTTCTGTCTGATCATAAGGTGTATAAGTTTTTTTTAATCGAATATATTCCTGATCATAAAGTCGAAAAATTTGAGGAGGAATTGATCAGACTGATCTCTGACAAAGACGCATACATACCATTGTATGCACTTTCCAGATTACCATTAAAAATATGGGACCGCGAAAGTTTCCAACAGAGCGTACTACAAAAACTAGATCAATACAGTAATCCTGTAAGGATAAGTATTCTTGAGAATTTATCAAAACAGGACTTAAGTTCCGGGACTCTCAGGGATATCATAAAAGTTATTCCTGTATTAACACCTGCACAATTAGCCTTAACATTTAAAATTTTAGATAGAAACCGAAGCACTATAAAACAGAGCTTCATGAATGAAATGAAAATGTTGTTAAATGCCACGAAACCTGAAGTAGTACAATCAGCTACTGATTTTTTAATGGAATTGTAACACGTAATAGAACCAAATAAAACATTGTAATAATGAAAGATAACAGACGTAATTTTTTAAAGGTAATGGGACTAAGCTCAGGAACTTTCTTAATTAATCCTGCAATTGCCTTTAGTGGAGAAAATACTAAAGAGAAGATCAGTACAACCGGACATCCTGAGGTTTATAAACTACGTAAGTTAAGCACAGATGTTGTGGTAGCTGGTGGAGGAATGTCTGGTGTTTGTGCAGCTTTAGCGGCTGCAAGAAATGGATCTAAAGTTGTGTTTATACATAACCGATCAAGATTCGGAGGGAATGCCAGCAGTGAAATAAGAATGCATATTTCAGGAGCTAGTGTTTTGAGACAGGTATGGCGGGAAACGGGAATATTGGAGGAACTGATGCTTACAGAAGCGGTAACAAATCCGCAGAAATCATATGAGATTTTTGATTATGTCTTATATGATAAGGTGATTTCAGAGCCTAATATTACCATCTTATTTGATGCTAGTGTTTTTGATGTAGAAACAAAAAACAGGCAGATTACCAATGTTAAATCTTATTGTTCGCAAACAGAAGAACTATATCATATTAAAGCAAAGTATTACGTTGACTGCACTGGTGATGGAACTATGGCTGCTTTGGCAGGAGCTGAGTTTATGACAGGTAGGGAAGCCAAATCGAAATGGAATGAATCATTGGGTCATGAAAAGCCAGATGAAATAACGATGGGTAATAGCTTGCTTTTTATGGCAGAAGAGCATGATAGAACCATGCCATTTATAGCACCATCATGGGCAAGGAAATATACTTTTAAGGATTTTGAACATCGTAAAATTACCTCATTTGAATATGGATACTGGTGGTTAGAGCTGGGGGGAACAGAAGAGATTATCAAGGATGGGCAGAAAATCAGAGAAGACCTGATGGCTGTGTTGTTTGGTGTATGGGATTACATTAAAAATTCAGGGAATCATCCTGAATCTGCCAGATGGGCTCTTTCCTGGTTTGGTGCTGTTCCTGGAAAAAGGGAAAGCAGAAGAATCACAGGTGATTATATTATGGTACAAAAAGATGTGCAATTCCCTGAAGATCTGTATGACCGTGTTGCTTATGGTGGCTGGGCTTTAGATGATCATTTACCTAAGGGTATGGATGATACCAATGCAAAGCCTTTTAGAGCAGTGGCGCTAAAAGGTCCGTATTCTATCCCTATGAGATCTTTATACAGCAAGAGCTTTGATAATTTACTAATGGCGGGAAGAAACATTAGTGTATCTCATATCGCATTATCTTCTACCCGGGTTATGGCAACCTGTGCGGCTATTGGACAAGCAGTTGGTACAGCTATAAATTACTGTATCCGTCAAAATATAACACCAGCTAAATTGTGTGCGGAGAGAGGGAAAATAGCTGAACTTCAACAGATACTGCTACGTCAGGATCAGCCAATTCTGGGAGTAGTTAATACAGATGAAAAGGATTTAGCCAGAAAGGCGAATGTTAAAGCTTCGTCTGAAACTGAAAAAGGTAAAGCTGTTCGGGTAATTGATGGGATCAACAGAGAAATCAAAGACGGAAATGTTCATCAATGGCAGGCTGAAATGGGAAGTGTAAGTCCATGGATTGCATTGGATTGGAAACAAGCGGTTTCAGTTTCCCAGGTCGAATGTACGTTTGATACCGGATTGCATCGCTTTTTAAGAATTTCAGGAGAAAAAGTGGTCTTAAAAGATCAGGTGAGAGGTCCTCAGCCAGAAACAGTGTCCGACTTTTTAATTGAGCTTACTTATCAAGGGAAACCGGTCTACAAAACCTTAATAAAGGATAATTATCTGAGAAAGTTTATTCATAAGTTTCCGGTTGTAAAAGCTGATAACCTACGTATTACTGTGCAAAAAACGCATGGTGATAAATTGTCCAGAATATTTGAGATCAGATGTTATTAAGCTATTAAACTATAAATAATGAACTTAAAAAAAATACTAAAGGGAGCTATTGCCTGTATGTGTTATGTAACAGCATATGGGCAAGAACTTCCCCCCAGTTTACAAAACGACTTGGTTGGTCAGTGGACTATGGATGAGGGAAATGGAATTAGTGGTATATTAACTGAAGTGTCCTTGGGGCCAGGTAAGTACAAAAGTGCTGCTCATTTTGTGTCAACTTCAAATGGATATATAGACCTTGGGAAGAAGCTGTCAGATAAGTTAAATGGTGCCAGTCAGATTACACTGTCATGCTGGGTAAAGAATACAGATCATCCGGATCTTCGTTATGATATTTTTAATACTTTTAATGGGGCTGGAGCTGGTTTCTGTGTTTATATAGCCCCAAAAGGAGAGCTACGAATAGGAGGTAGAAGTACCTCCGCAGAACCGTATAAATCAAATGGATTTAACTATACTTTTTCGGGGATCTGGGTACACCTAGTTGCAATGGTTGATTATACAAACAAGGAGTTTGTCCTTTATGTAAATGGCAAAAAACTGGGTGTAAAAGTAGGTAAACAACCGGATTTTACAGAGAATAATTATGTGGCCGAAAAGCAATATATAAATGATTTTATTGGAGGCTTTAAAGGAAGGAATTTCAGTTTTAATGGAGGTATTGATGAGGTCAGGTTGTATCGTAGAAAATTAAGTGATTCAGAAATACATGCATTGGCAAGACCAGATCTGAATCCGGATTTAGTGAGTCCGCAGGATTTGGAACGAAAAAAGGTCAATACGATTAAAACATTGATGAAAAACAATGTAGCCCTTTATGCCGGAAAAAATCATGCAATTGCTGACGATAAAAGATATTTCATCAATGATGATAATGCTTTGGTAGTGCCATTTGTCGAAAATAGTCTTCTTTATGTCCCAATTTCTTTTGTTGCGAAAAGATTTAATGCCGAAGTAAACTGGGATCAGAAGATGGGGGCTTTGAAAATCAAAAGCAAGCAAAGAAATGCGATGATGAAGAGTGGTGATAATTTTATGATGCTCAATAATCAGAAAAAAATGATTAGAGGGGCGTTACTGGTCAGACATAATGTGCTGTTTGCACCAGTTGATGCAGTCTCTCTTATACTGGATAAGAAAAGTTATCAGGATCTATCAGGCAAACTAGTTGTTTTTGGTGATCATGCAGATCGTTTTAAGCAGGAAGCTGCTAAAGCAAGTCTTGCCATAATACCAGATTATTTCCTCCCTGATCAATATCCTGCCCCTAAAAGAAATGTAAGACAGACAAGACAAGAGCTATTGTATCTCGACCCTGCACAAAAAAAGTACGTATCGAATCCTAGCATTGAAAGGTTATCAGATGGAACTTTAATAGCGAGTTGTACAAATAGTGGAACCGGTCTGGTAAATTACATTTATATATCAGAGGATGGTGCGAAATCATGGCGTTTACAAGCTACACTTTCAGGGATCATGTGGGCAACGCTTTTTCAGCATAATGGGGCACTTTATTTAATAGGAACAAATAATAGTTTGGGTGATATTATCATTAGGAAAAGCATGGATAAAGGTCTGAACTGGACGAAAGCTTCGGACAGTAAAACCGGGATTCTGTTCAAAGGAGGTACAAAACCTTATGACAGGCCACCCAATCACCATACAGCCCCAACACCAGTGCTAAAAGCAAATGGCAGGATTTACAGGGCATTTGAAGACAATGACCCGCATGAGTTCCCTAAAATGAAAGCATTTTTAATTTCTGCGCCTGAAAATGGAGATCTGTTGGATGCCGAAAGCTGGGCAGCTACAGAGAAGTTAAGTTATGATTATAAAAACTGGAAAGAACCTTATCGCTTTCTAGCTCCAGGATGGCTGGAGGGAAATGCTGTTCAGGCACCAGATGGTAAGGTATGGAATTTCATCAGGTTCAATTCAAGGCCATATAGTGATAAAGCTGCGGTGATGAGACTTTCTCCTGATGGTAAAAGTTTAATGTTTAATTACCCTAAAGATATTATCGATTTTCCAGGAGGGAATACAAAGTTTTCTATTAAATATGATAATAGCACTAAAAGATATTATTCTTTGGTGAATAATAGTGTCGACACCACTTTTGCAGGACATAGATGTGTATTATCACTGGTTTCTTCGAAAGACTTACTTCATTGGGATATAGTCGAGACAGTGCTTTACGATGACAACTTAAATATCTGGGACGATACCTTACTACAGGTGGGGTACCAATATGTAGATTTTGTTTTCAGTGATAAGGACATCGTATTTGTAGTGCGGGAATCCTGGGGAGGTTCGGCTAACTTTCATGATGCCAATAGGTTTACCTCTTATGTGCTTGAAGATTATGCAAAGTTTATAAAATGATGTGGATATGAAGTTAAAGAAAAACAAGTTATTCCTGGCTGTAATTTTTTTGATCTCTATAAAAGGGTATGGTCAGAAAACCAATTTCGAAAAGCCACCAGGGATAGTTATTACACATCAACCTGCTTCAAGTGGAAAGTATATTGGTTCGCCCTCGATATGTATCAGAGAAAATGGAGAGTATATCGCATCACATGATTTTTTTGGCCCGGGGGCGGTTGAAAGAAAGCAGGGAGTAACCGTTGTCTATAAATCAATAAATAAGGGGAGATCATGGGAGAAAATAAGTACCATCCAGGGACAGTTCTGGTCAAATCTGTATGAATCTAAAGGGGTATTATACTTGATGGGGACAGACAAAGAATATGGGAATTTTATTTTAAGGAAGTCTGCAGATGGAGGGTACAACTGGACGGAGCCATCAGATGAGAATTCAGGATTGATATTTGAAGGAAAATACCATACTGCACCTATGCCGGTATTGATTCATAATGGTTATTTGTGGAGAGCTGTAGAGGAAATAGATAAGAATCAGAAAGGATGGGGGAAAATGTTCATGAGCAGTATGTTTTCTATACCGTTAAATGCAGATTTGATGAAAGCATCAAATTGGAGAAAAACCAACAGTTTACCCTATGATTCAACTTATTTAAAAGGCGGGTTTATGGCTTGGCTGGAAGGGAATGCATTGTTGAATAAGCAAAATCGGATTGTGAATTTGTTAAGAGTAAGCACCCAGATTAAAGGAGTCGAAAAGGCAGCTTTAGTCAATGTATCGGATGATGGTTGGTCTGCTGTTTTTGATCGGGAGAATGGTTTTATAGATTTTCCAGGCGGATCAAAAAAATTCAGTGTCAGGTATGATCAGGAAACTGATTTATACTGGACACTGTCGAATGTGATTGCACCCGAACTGATGGAAATAAAGGAAACAGGAAAGATTCGCAATACGATCGCATTATGTTCATCCACCGATCTTAAAAGTTGGCAGATTCACAAATATATCCTTCACCATAAGGATATGGATCACCATGGTTATCAGTATATAGATTGGTTGTTTAACAAAAAAGATATAGTATTCGTATCCAGGACTGCTTTTGATGATGCTTATGGAGGAGTACACAGGCAGCATGATGCCAATTATCTCACTTTCCACAAAGTAAAGAATTTCAGAAAATATAAGAACGTTACTAAAACTAAGTTATGAGAATTGTAATTATACTCCTGCTATTGAACATATTCTTTGTAAAAGAAGGTATATGCGTTAGCGATACTACTAATATAATACCCAGACCATTATATTATAAGAGGACTCAGGGTAATTTTAACATCAATAATAAAACGGTAATTTATGTTGAGCCAGGGCAGGCTGATCTAAAATCTACGGGAAATCAATTGTCGGCCCATATATATAAAATAACAGGGTTAAAGCTTCCTGTTTTACAAAAGGAACCAGGGATGAAAAGTGGCTTTATCAATCTGACCACAAAGGGAGCAGTTGATTCCTTAGGAGCTGAGGGATATTTATTAAAAAGTAGTTCAAATTCAGTAGTGATTAGCAGCAAGAATGCACAAGGTGTTTTTTATGGAATCCAGACAATTATTCAAATGATCAATAAGAAGAATAGCTTGTACCAGATTCCATCAGCAAAAGTTTATGATAAACCTAGATTTGGATGGAGAGGTTTGATGCTTGATGTAGGAAGGTATTTTTATTCGGTTGAGTTTATCAAAAAAATGCTGGATCATATGGCTATTTATAAGATGAATGTATTTCACTGGCACCTGACTGAAGATCAAGGTTGGAGAATTGAAATCTTGAAATATCCAGAGTTAACACAGAAAGGTGCATGGAGATCTGAAACCCAGTATGCCAGAGGTGGAAACAGATGGGTGGATAAAAATCCGCATGGTGGATTTTACACGCAAGATCAGATCAGAGAGGTTGTAAAATATGCGCAGTCTAAATTCATCACAATTATCCCGGAAATTGAAATGCCTGGTCATTCTGTTGCTGCCTTATCTGTTTTTCCTGCACTATCCTGTACAGGAGGACCATTTGATATTCCGGGGCAATGGAAAGTGGAAAAGGAAGTTTATTGTGCAGGAAATGAACAGACTTTTAAGTTTTTAGAAGATGTGTTGACAGAGGTAGCAGCACTTTTTCCAAGTAACATAATCCATATTGGGGGAGATGAATGTCCGAAAGACAGATGGAAAGTATGTCCGAAATGTCAGGAAAGAATAAAAAAGGAGGGATTAAAAGATGAGCATGAACTTCAGAGTTACTTTATCAGACGTATGGAAAAGTTTCTAGCTACCAAAAACAAAAAAATCATAGGATGGGATGAAATTTTAGAAGGAGGTTTAGCACCTAATGCAATGGTAATGTCCTGGAGAGGTACACAAGGAGGGATAGCTGCAGCAAAACTGAAGCATGAAGTAGTCATGAGTCCTAATACTTATATGTATTTTGACTATTATCAGGGAGAGCATCATATGGAACCTTATGCTTATGGTAATTTATTGCCTATCCAGAAAGTATATGGTTATGAGCCTGTTCCTTCTGAATTAAATAACGCTGAGAAGAAATATATCAAAGGTGTACAGGCAAATGTCTGGACAGAGTATATTCATTCTCCTGAATCTGTAGAGTATATGCTGTTCCCCAGATTGGCTGCGGTTGCAGAGGTAGGATGGACATCCAATGCATTAAAAAACTGGACTGATTTTTCAAGAAGACTGGAGCATGAATTCATTAAGTACAAAGCTGCTGATATTAATTATGCAAAGAGTATTTATTCGGTTTGGTGTGAGGCTAAAATAGATACGGCATCAGCTATTGCAGATATTTCCTTAGCTGCCTACAATTATAAACCGGAAATCAGATTTACACTGGATGGGACAGAGCCGTCAATGGATTCAAAACTTTATACTGGTACTTTTAAAAGTAAAATACCAGTAACCATAAAAGCGACAACATTTAAAGGTGGGAAAAGGATTGGAAAAGTGAATACCAGATCGATTGCTGTTATATTAAAAAAGTCTGATAGCAATAAATAGAACCAGGTTTAACAGTGAACCCGTGGCAAGATGTCACGGGTTTCTAAAATAATATTCTAAAAGTTGTTCCCTCTCCAATTTCAGATTGAACCCTAATTTGCATTTGATGGTATGCCGCAATACTTTTTACAATAGCTAATCCTAAACCATAACCCACATCGCCTTCAAGATTTGTTTTTGTGAAGCGGTCAAAAATAAATGGCAAATCGGCTTTTGGTATTCCAATACCAGTATCGATAATGATGATTTCATAGCTACCATTATTTAAGTATTTATCATTAATATGAATACTTCCATTGTTCCGGTTAAACTTGATGGCATTATGGATAAGATTAAAAAAAAGCTGAAATAGCAAATCCTTATTTACATTTTTTAATGTAGACTCTGCGGAAATATTAAGGAAGATCTGCACTTGTTTTTCTTCTAGCCTATGGCTAATCTCTTCAATAATTTCATTAAATATTAAGATAGGTTTAACCTGGTCATTTCTAATGTATTGTTCATTATCTATTCTGGAAATCAATAATAATGACTTCGTAATGTTCTTTAATCTATCCACTGTTTTCATCATTTCCAAAATGGCCATTAGAGATGGTTCGTCAAGGGTTTCATCAGTAAGCAGATTTTCCATTTTATTTTGAAGAATACTAATAGGAGTCATAAGTTCATGAGAAGCATTGGATGTAAATTCTCGCTCCTTGTAAAAAGCTTCATTGATCTGTTTCATTAATATTAAAAGCGACTCATCCAAATACTTAAAATCGGCAGTACTGGTCTTAATCCTTTCTTTTCCATCTTTGAATGGAAATTTGCGGTTTAAAAGTTTGGTATTAATTATTTCTGTGAGTGGTCGGATCAACACTCGTATAAAAGTAAGATCAAGTAATATCGTTAATGCGATAAGAGTGATTAGTACATATAATGCGACACGTTGCAGAGGTATGTTATATTGATTAATACTTGTGGTTGTTTTGCCAATCTCGAGTAAGTAGTTTTTATTTTTGTCTTTAAAAGTGTAACTCAATACCCTATAATTAAGCGTGTCGCTTTCTATAAGTCGTTGGGAATTTTTAATCTCATCTATTTTTAGATTATTTTTAACAGGTAGGAGTGCTATAAACTCTTCTTTAAGCATGGTGTAACTACCATAGTTGTCGTCGCCTTGAAAATAATAATCCAGGCCATTTTTATGGACTATGTTGAGCACTTTTTTTCGCTGCTGTTTTAGCGTATAATTAGTATATTCTGAAGCAATTTGCTTGACCAGAAAAGGTAATGTGAGAATAAATAACAACACTATTACTAGTTTTGAACCAGTAATGAAAAGGGTAAGTTTGGTTGATAATTTCATGTTATTTTTTAATTCGATAGCCTACACCGCGTACAGTTTCCAGCCATTCAGTGGCAGCCCATACATTAAGTTTTTTCCGGATATTTTTAATGTGAGCATCGATATAATTAGAATCATAATTGTCATTTACAAAAGAACCCCAAATGTGTTCACTAAGCTGAACACGTGTTAATACGCGGTTTTTATGAAGTAAAAGATAGCTTAAAAGATCAAACTCCTTGCGTGAAAGTTCAATTGATTGTTCCTTAAACAAGATAATTCTTTTTTGAAAATCTATGTTGAATTCTCCAATTGACAACAATTCTTCAGTGATATTAAACTTGCGACGAGCAATGGCCTGCATTCTGGATTGCAGTTCCAAAAGGTAAAATGGCTTTGCCAGATAATCATCTGCACCCAGGTCTAGTCCTTTAACCCTGTCTTTTAGGTTTGTTCTGGCCGATATTATAATGTATGCTGCATCAGGATTATTCTTTTTAGCACTTTCAAGAATTTTTAATCCATTGCCATCTGGTAAACTTAAGTCTATTAAAACAAAATCATATTTATTCAGTTCAAGTTGTTCAAGCCCTTCTTTTAATGTGTGTGCAATATCACATAAATAGAAGCTCTTTTTTAAAAAGGCTTCCATTTCAAAGGCAATTGTCTTTTCATCATCAACGATTAATACTCTCATAAGTAAATAAATTAAAACTGATAGTAAAAGGCTACACCAAAAAAAGATTGTTGAGGTTTTAAATCTGCTTCGGCTTTGGGTCCCAGGATAGATATTTGATAGCTGATTTCTGCGAGATACGATGCGCGGCTTAAACTTAATGGAAGTTTAAAATTGTAAGATAATAAGTTAAAGCTTTCAGAAGCCACAGTAGTGATGGAAGTGGAGTTAGAATTTCCTGAAGATGCAGGACCTTTTCCTTTCCCATGACTATTGTTACGTTTGTTTTTTTCAATTGTATAGGTCTCGTAAAAATGACGAGTGCCAGCAATAAGTTCAAAAGCAGGTTCAATTGAAAGTATGTTTTTCTCATTAAATAAACTCCCAATACTTATTTCTTTGGAATGAGTTAAACTTATGAATATATCATTCTCCTTCCCAAATGCATAATCGGTACTGAGTGAGCTTTGAAGCCATTTCCATTTATAATTTATAGATAAGTTTATATTATTTTCATTAGAAGCCTGTAGTAATGGAGAGTTTGCAGGAAAAAAGGAACGTGTATATGCAAGTGTTGTATTGATCTTCTCATTGAAATTATAATCATAACCAATACCAATGTCTGTTTCGGATAGGCCTGAACCATAATTTAGTAACTTATATGCACCCGCTGATAAATATAATCCGATAGGAAACCGGACAGTTGCATTACCTAATATATAGGGAAGTTTTTCATCAGTAGTTTGTCCATAATAGCTAACGTTACTATTGTATAATGTTGCAAGTGTTAACGTTGTTTTTTTAACACTGTCTTGTTGTGCCTGTACGTTAAAGGAAGTTGTGCTAATTAGAATTAATAGAAAAATAAATCTCATAGGTTATACACTATGGTCTTTTAATTTTTGGACGAATAACCTTGGGTTTTGCCTTTATTTTTGGTTTAATCACAACAGGAGGTCTTCCTTGCTTGCGGGCTTTTGGTACCTTTTGGATGTCTGGTTGATTAGGTTCTTGTTTATAATCTGGTTTTTTATTGTCAATAGGCTGTTCCTTGCTTTTATCCTTTTTCTCATCCTGAAAATTGTATCCTATTGGATAGGATAGGTTGGCGCGCACTAATGGAGGCAGCACTAAAATAAAGATAAACATTAGTAAATATTTGAAAATGAATGGTCTGTCCATTATGTAAATATAATAAAGTATGTTAACAAAGCTCCGTTTGAAAAATGAAATTAAGATGAAATTCGGGAATCAAATACTTTTGATATTTCATGTTGATTTCATCTTCGTTTTTGAATTTTGTGTAACGAGAATGTTAAATAGATACTAAAACTAAAATTATGAAGAAGAAAATTATGTATTCCGGTCTTGCTTTATTTTTCGCAGGTATGGCTATCCTGAGTGGATGCACAAAAGACAATAATAGTACTGCTAGTGGTACAACCAAGGTGGAGATAAGAATGACTGACGCACCTGGAGATTTTGATGAAATTAACCTGAATGTTAAAGAGATTATATTATTTTCTGAAGGTAAACCATATACTTTTGCTGCCAAAACAGATATCTTTAATATTTTAGATTTCAGGATTGGGACAAATAATCCTGATATTTTGGTAGCTTCAGGAGAGATGCCTAGTGGAGAGATTACCGAAATAAGATTGGTATTGAACGATTCAGGAAATACGATTGTTGTTGGTGGTGTTTCTCAAGAGTTGAAAACTCCGAGTGCTCAATCTTCCGGCTGGAAAGTTAAACTAAAAGCCAATCCATCTTTGTTACCTGGAGTAACTTATTCACTTTTGCTGGATTTCGATGCAGCAAAATCTATCGTAAGCACTGGAAATGGAAAATACTTACTTAAGCCTGTAGTGAGAGGACTTACTGCTGCCACATCGGGCTTAATATCTGGAACAGTATTGCCTTTATTGAGCCATCCTGAAGTATTGGTAATTTCAGGGACCGACACTGTTGGTACAATTGCAGATCCTTTAAATGGGAATTTTACCGTTGGTGGACTTGCAGCAGGCAATTATTCTGTAAAATTTGCACCTGTTGTGGGTTATAGAGACAGTACAATTACAAATGTAAATGTGGCTCTTGGTCAAAACACCAGTTTAGGAATCATTACGCTTAAACAATAAGCTAGAAGAAGAAATTATCACTATTCTGATAATACACATGCTTTTTATGTCATAGTGAAAAGCTAAGAAGGCTCCTGAAAAGGAGCTTTTTTATTAATGTTTTTTTTGTTGACCTGGGGCAAATGGTTTAGCAGAGTTTGAACCGGTTGCTTTTTTTGTCTGACCTGGAGGCACTTTGCCACTATTTCCTGCTGTTCTTGTTGTGTAACATGAACTACTGAGCATTATTGTTGCAATTACAAGAATGAAGTAAGTCATTTTCATATTTATGTATTTGATAAGTATTATCTAATAATGTGCCAGAAATTTGCTCATTTCTATAATATTAATTTTCATTAACTTACCGGCTTAAATCAACTTCATAAATATTTAAGTTATAACAAATGATTAAAAGACAGTTTCTATTGTTTTTGGGTATCTGTTTCGCCCAGATTTTACAAGCACAAACCGTATCCAGTATAAAGAAAGTAGATGCTTTATTGAAAACTCTCAATACCCCGATGTCTAAAAATGTGATGGTTATTGCACATAGGGGGGACTGGCGTAGTGCTCCTGAAAACTCTATTCAGGCTATAAAAAATGTGATTGAAATGGGAGTTGATATGGTAGAAATTGATATTCAGAAAACAAAAGATGGAGAGTTGGTATTAATGCACGATACTAAGCTGGACAGAACAACCACAGGTAAAGGTAAGGTGAGTGATTATACGCTCGAAGAAATAAAGAAAATGTATTTACGTAACGGTGCGGGCGTACCAACATCACATAGAATACCAACACTAGAGGAGGCACTTGATGCTTGTAAAGGGAATATCCTGGTGAACATAGATAAAGGCTACAATCATTTTAAAGAAGCTTATGAAGTAATTAAAAGAACAGGGACTGCAAAACAAGTAGTCATTAAGGGAGGAAAAAGATACGATCAGGTACTTTCTGAAAATGGTGATATCTTAAAGAATGTAATTTATATGCCTATTGTAAACATTACTAAACCAGATGCCAGAGCGGTAATTACAGATTTTAGTAAACAGCTTAAACCCCTAGCATTTGAACTGGTTTTTAATACGGATACAGTTGCTATGTTAAAGGATCTGAGTTTTATCAGAAAATCAGGTTCAAAAATCTGGATTAATACATTGTGGCCTAGTTTGAATGGTGGACATCATGATGATATGG
The DNA here is from genome assembly GCF_040203335.1 of Pedobacter sp. ASV1-7. Taxonomy (NCBI): domain Bacteria; kingdom Pseudomonadati; phylum Bacteroidota; class Sphingobacteriia; order Sphingobacteriales; family Sphingobacteriaceae; genus Pedobacter; species Pedobacter sp. ASV1-7. The sequence goes on from NZ_JBEHBV010000004.1 coordinate 216,200, forward strand.
CAGTGGAAGAAAACAAAGCAGAACAAAGTTGGGGATGGGTCATCAATAAAGGGGCAACTATGATTCAAACGGATCGTCCAAAGGAGTTGATAGAGTATTTAAGGAAAAAGGGATTACATAATTAAATTATTTCCTTTTAAAACTACGCATAGCCAATATTGCACTTAGCATCATCAATGCAGCGGCAATAAAATAAGGAGCACCTGGTATATAGGCCGGTGCATTTGCATTAGTGAAGTAATAAAAAATATAGGTCATAAACCAGGGGCCAAAGATGGAACTTAAGCTCATTAAACTGGTTAAACTACCTTGTAGTTCTCCTTGCTCATTTGCCGGTACCTGGTTAGTCATAATGCCTTGTAATGCAGGGCCGGCAATTCCGCCTAGTGCATAAGGAATCATAAAGGCAAACATCATCCAGCCTTGATTGGCCAGGCCGAATAAAACCATTCCTATGGCATAAAACATCAATCCAATCCAGATACTGCGTTCCTGGCCTAGTTTAGGAATGGCAATGCGGATGAGGCCACCTTGTACAATAGCAATCATCAGTCCTATAAAGCCTAATGAATAGCCTACTATATCTTCATTCCAGTCGAATTTTTGCATGGTATAGAAGGTCCATACGCTTTGTACAGCATGCGCTGCAAAATAAATAATGAACAGACATACTGATAGACTAATTACTGATGGGTATTTTTTTAATTGAAGTAATGAACCTAAGGGATTGCAACGCTTCCAATCTAACTCGCGACGGTGTTCTTTTGGTAGCGATTCTGGTAAAATAAAATATCCATAAGCTGCATTTAGCAAAGCGAGCGCCGCTGCAGCATAAAAGGGGTAGTGTACATCTATTTTACCTAATATACCTCCAATAACCGGGCCTAATATGAATCCTAGTCCAAAGGCAACACCGATCATTCCAAAGTTCTGTGCTCTTTTTTCAGGACTACTTACATCTGCTATATAGGCGGATGCTGTGGTAAAGCTTGCTCCTGTAATTCCAGCTATAATGCGTCCCAGAAATAACCAACCTATAGTGGGAGCAAAAGCAAGAAAAAGATAGTCTATTCCAAAACCAAGTAGTGAAAATAATAGAACAGGACGACGACCGTATTTATCACTGAGGTTTCCTACCAATGGAGCACATAAAAATTGCATCACTGCATAAGCTACCAGTAAAAGACCAGAAATTTTAGAAGCTTCACTAATATCGCCATGAATAAGCCCTTCAATAAGCTTTGGAAAGACAGGAATGATGATGGCAAGGCCAATTACGTCGATCAATAATGTAATGAAGATAAAACTTAATGCTGCGGGTCGTTTTTCTTGGTTTTTAGAAATCATGGGTTCAAATGTAAAGAAAAAAATAACCATTCTCCTCAGTGTCTGGCATCTGTTGCTGAAGGGCAACAGCGCCTGAGGTCGCTTTGGAGAAGGTGATTTTTTTGTCAAGCAGGGTGGTTATTCGAGTTGGTAAAGCATGAAGGTTAAATAAAGTGTTCTTTGTTGAGCAGGGTGGTTATTGGGGTGATCAAGTTAGGTGCTAAGGTGAATGTAGAGCCAGGATAGGGTTAAACCAAATTTATACTGATTAAAGGCTGGCTTTTTGAAAAATAAAAGGCACTTTTGCAAAACTGTAGAATAATAGAATGAGGATGTAAAAGAATTGCATATATATGGAAGAGGAAGTTGTTGAAGAGGTTGTTGTACTGATAGAACAGGAGGATGACGCGCAATTAAAAGTTTATCTGGATAATCTCAACATTTCAGATGTTGAGCATCTGATAGATGAGCTTCCTCAGTACGCGGTAAAATTTATTGATACACTATCTATTAAAAGAGCGGTAAATGTTTTCAGGATCCTTGACTTTCCAACTCAGGAAAGAATTATTAAGAAACTTCCGGGTAATAAGCTTGCAGAATTAATCAACCTTTTGCCACCAGATGACCGTACTTCTCTATTTAGTGAGTTAAAAGGGGATGCCGTAAAAAAATTGATCATCCTTTTGCCTGCAAAGGATAGGATAGAGGCACTTTCACTTTTGGGATATGAGGAGGATAGTGTGGGTCGATTAATGACACCAGACTATGTGGCCGTTAAGAAAGATTGGACAGTAAATCGGGTATTGGCACACATCAGACGTTACGGAAAAAATTCAGAGACGATTGATGTGATCTATGTAATTGATAAGGATGGAGTCTTGCTTGATGATATTAGAATCAGAGAAGTACTGTTAGCTGATCCAGAAGCTAAAATAGGTGAATTAACTGATCATAGATTGATCTCATTAAAAGTTAATGACCCACAGGAAGAGGCTATTAATGTGTTCAGGATGAATAATAGGGTGGCTTTACCTGTTGTAGATGATAATCATGTTTTGCTTGGAATAGTTACTGTTGATGACATTTTGTGGATAGCAAATGAAGAGTATACAGAAGATATCCATAAAATAGGGGGTACCCAGGCCTTGGATGAACCATACCTGGATGTTCCGGTATTTCAATTATATAAAAAGAGGGTAGTTTGGTTAATCGTGCTTTTTTTTGGGGAGTTGCTAACCATTTTTGCTATGTCAAATTTTGAACAGCAAATTGAAAAAGTAGTGATCCTGGCTACATTCATACCATTAATTATTTCAAGTGGTGGGAATAGCGGTTCACAGGCCGCAACTTTAATCATTCAGGCAATGGCACTTGGAGAAATTACCATCAAAGACTGGTGGCGGGTAATGCGCAGGGAGATATTTTCAGGAGTGTTTTTGGGCACAACATTATGTTTGTTAAGTTTTTCTGTGATTATCTTTTGGCAAGTGTTTTCTGGATCTCTTACAGAACCAGTGTTAATAGGATTGGTGGTCGGATGTTCTTTAATAGGTGTGGTTCTGTGGGGTACATTAATGGGGTCTATGCTACCTTTGCTTTTAAAGAAGCTTGGTGCCGATCCTGCTGTCTCATCCACCCCATTTGTAGCTACTCTGGTAGATGTGACAGGTCTGATCATTTATTTCTCTATGGCGCTGTTCTTCTTAAAAGGAGTACTACTCTAACCATATCTTCAATCTAAAAGAGCAATAAGTTATAAATAATAAAAGGCCGATCACAATTAAAATATGATCGGCCTTTTGAATGAATTATCTTGTATATATTTTATTTAACGTCTGATAGTGTAATGGTGAAATCCAATACAGAATTAGCAGGAATCCCTGGCTGAGAATCATTGCCATAACCATATTTCGAAGGAATAAACAACCTGATTTTACCACCCTTTTGAATATAAGGAATACCAATTTGCCAACCTGCAATTAAACCACCTAATGTAAATTCTCTTGGGCTACCGTTACTGCTATCAAAATTTTCAGATCCAGACAATACCTTACCTGAATAATCTACCGTAACTAAACTGCTTCCAGTATATTTTACTGAACCTGAACCTGGAGTAATCACATGATGAAACACACCATACTCATCCTTTACAGCAGGAATGTTATTAGCTGTTACGTAAGCTCTTATTGCAGTTGTATCCGCAGTAAATTGAGCCTCAGCATCAAATCCTTTTTTACAAGCAGAAAAGCCAAGTGTAATTGCTGCTATAGCTACTAAATATTTAATTTGTTTCATCTATTTTATTCTTTTGCTTTTTAATTTGTTGAAATGATCTATCCTTCGTTTTGCGCAGAAAATAATGCATGCTCAGAGAAGACCTAGGAATTTTTGCCATCCTTCATGGCAAAAGGTTCCAGACTTCGAAGAGTCTTGCTTTATTTTCAATACTAAACGTTAAACCTGAAGTGCATAATGTCGCCATCTGCTACAACGTATGTTTTACCTTCAACAGCTAATTTACCGGCCTCTTTACAAGCATTCTCTGAACCTAGGGTTATAAAGTCTTCATATTTAATAACCTCTGCACGGATGAAGCCTTTTTCGAAATCAGTATGAATAACTCCAGCAGCCTGAGGGGCAGTAAAGCCTTTAGTAATTGTCCACGCTCTTACTTCTTGCACACCAGCAGTAAAGTAAGTGTATAAATCTAATAAACGATAAGCCGCAACAATCAGCTTGTTTACACCAGACTCAGTCAAACCAAGATCAGCTAAAAACTCCTGACGCTCTTCATAACTTTCAAGCTCAGCAATTTCAGATTCTATTTTAGCAGAAATAACAAGTACTTCAGCATTTTCATCTTTTACAGCTTCTTTAACTCGTTCAACATAAGCATTTCCAGTAACTACAGATGCTTCGTCCACATTACAAGCGTACATTACAGGTTTTTGTGTAAGCAAGCCCAGATCCTGGATATATTCAAAATCTTCAGCAGAAACTGCTGCAGAACGAACAGATTTACCACTCTCAATATGCGTTTTAATTACACTTAAAATATCGAAAGTTCTTTTGGCATCCTTATCAGTCTTAGCCATCTTCTCTACTTTCTGAATACGTTTTGTAACAGTATCCAGATCTTTCAATTGTAATTCAGTATCAATGATCTCTTTATCGCGGATCGGATCAACAGAACCATCTACGTGAATCACATTGCCATCATCAAAACAACGTAACACATGAATAATTGCATTTGTTGCTCTGATATTACCTAAAAACTGGTTTCCTAAACCTTCACCTTTAGAAGCACCTTTTACAAGACCTGCAATATCAACGATTTCTATAGTGTTCGGAACAATACGATTTGGCTTAACCAATTCTGCTAATTTTGTCAATCTCTCGTCCGGTACGGTAATTACACCTATATTCGGTTCGATTGTACAGAAAGGAAAGTTTGCCGCCTGGGCTTTTGCGTTAGATAAACAGTTAAATAATGTAGATTTTCCAACATTTGGTAAACCAACTATACCACATTGTAATGCCATGAATGATTTTTTTCTTGATTTGGCGCAAAGGTATCAATTTTTTAAAAATATTTTTTATGTTTAGGGCTACTTAACATTATTGAATAATAATTAACAACTATGGATAATTTTGAAGAAGCTGAGTCAGTAGAAGAACCTGGTCAGGAGCAAGAGCAATTAGTGGTAACAGAAGAGATCAGAAGCTATATTTATGAAACAGCAAAATGGACGAAATTCCTTTCTGTTGTGGGTTTGGTAGTAGCTGTTTTTCTAGCTTTAATGGCCTTTAGTGCCAATGCAATTATCGATGGACTTGCATTAGCAGCTCCGGGAAATGCTTTAGTACAAATGGGGACCGCATTTTTAACAGTATATTTTTTATGCCTTTCTTTAATGCTGTTTTATCCTAGTTTTCTATTGTTCAAATACTCGAATGCAGCCACTACTGCAGTATTGTATGCCGATCAGGAGAATTTTACCATTGCAATGAAAAAGATGAAGTCCTTGTTTAAGTTCTGGGGTATTATCACCATTATTATACTTTCATTGTATATTTTTAGCTTTTTGATGATGATCGTAGCTAAAACTGGTGGGGCTGCATAGTTGTTTCTATTTTATATTTAAACGTTTTGATTTCTTTTTTTAACAAGCTTTCAAAGTAGGGGTTTAATAATTTAGCAAGACCTAATCCTATACCACCTGCAGGTGGGTGGTATGATATTACAATTTTAAGTAAGGTCTCCTCTGAATCCGGACGCTCAGCAAATTCTACCCGGCCTATGTGATGAATCAATGTGCCGGGAGCCGAACGCCATCCAATTAACCTTCCGGGTTCATCTTTAACAATTTCAGCATGCCAATCTACAGGAAATACATTGCCAAGGATATTAGATTTCCATCGGGAAAGATTTTCTCCTTCCATTTCCACATTTAATAGATGATTTACACTTACTGGAAGATTACTCAAATTACGCCAGTAAGTATAGACTTCTTTAGCAGGACGGTCGATAATGAATTCACCCCTTATATTAATTGCATGTGGTCTGCTTGCATCAATCCCAAGTAGTTCATAAAACATACAATGACCTGTAAAAGCACGGTAAGCAAGGTAAGAACCGTATAAAAATGATGTACGAAGTGGACGTTTTATTCCTCTGCCAATTAAGAACCCACCTAACAGCATGGAAACCATTCGCTCATTCAATCCTATATTTTCATAATGCTGCTTTTCAATGGAAAATTTACCAGAACGTAGTTTTAAAGTGTTTTGATGCATAATCATAGTATTGATAATTTGTTTGTTTACTATTCTATCTTTTATATGCAGCTATTGCCTTTCCAATATTAACAACATCAATATTGCTTAGATCTCCCCAAATTTGCTCCCAACTTCCATCTTTTTCCTGTCTGATCTGTGTAATGTTTTTGCCCTCCACATTACATTTGAAATATTCAGCACCATCGGTGGTTTCTTCTGGTTCTACCTGAATTGTCTTCATAGAACCATTTAAACTAATGTTAATATCGAAGTTTTCCGGTTGTATGTCTAAATTTTCCATTACAATTGTATTATGATTAAACATTAAGATATACCTTAGATACTAACACTTTAGCTAAGATTAAGTTTTATTTTTTAATTTGCAGAACCAAATCAAAACCTAACGACAATATGAATTATGATAAGAAATATCCAGATGTTTATAAAGGTTACTTCAATTACAGAGAGCCATTTACTGAAAAACTGGAAGATATTTATCAAAACCCCGTAGTTATCCCCATCTATCATATTGATGAATTGTTTAATGAACAGGCTTTAAATGATATTTACAGGTTAAATGAAATTAGCAATGATGCTTCTTTGAAGGATGAGTATGATTTGTTAAATGCCCAATTAAAGGAAAGGGATATCAATATTTTTAGATATTTCCATTTCATTGCCGCACAACGTCATGTTTTGTATGAACTAAAGACAAAATACCGTGATTTTTATGAGTTGGAACATACCTTGAAACAATTTGAAGCAATAGGTTATGATGTAAGCAAAGCCAGGGAAACGGATTTGGTTCTTAGAAAGAAAGCACTCTTAGATTTTCAGGCCAGGCTTTGTTACAGGCAGCTGGCTTAGTTCTGAGCTAGATTAGTAATTCTACAACATTTTTTATTGCAGGATTTCTATTCGATTCTTTCCATGCAACATAAAGTTCGGTGCGTTGTGGGATGTTTTTCATTTCGATAAACTTAACATTCAAATTGTATCCATATTGCAAAGAAGTGGGTACAATTGCTACACCAAGACCTTCCTCTACAAGTTTAAATATGGTCAGCGCATTTACTGATTTATGAAATACCTTTGGTCTGAAACCGGCGTCTTCACAGATACTGGTAATCAACTCGTGGTAAAAGGGGCTGTCATCACTGGAGAAAAAGATAAATGGGTCATTACTGAAATCTCTGACGCTGTTAAAGTTTGCTTCATTTACTGGATGGCCTATGGGTAAAACCATGGCAAAGGTATCCTGATGGACAAGTTGTCTGGAAAGGCCATCTGGTAATCTATGTAAACGTACAAAGGCAAGATCTAACTTATCTTTTTCCAGTTGTTCTATCTGAAGCCTGTTTGGCATCTCATCCAGGATGGTCTGGATTCCCGGGTATTGCTGATTTAGTTTAAGTACCAATTCAGGTACTATTTTTTGTGCTGCAGAACCTAAAAATCCAATACGTATTTCAGTTTCTTTACCCTGACTGATGTTGTCTATTTGTCGGCGGATGGTTTCCAGGTGGTTGAAAATGAAATCTACTTCTTCTTTTAAATACAATCCTGCTGCGGTAAGTTCTACCTTTTTCTTACTTCGGTCAAACAGACTGGCGCCCAATAGTTCTTCCATTTGCATAATCTGCCTGCTAAGTCCGGGCTGTGAAATAAACAGCAGCTCTGCTGCTTTTCTAAACTTCAATTCCTGGGCAAGAACCTGGAAGTATTTTAAGTGTCGCAGTTCTATTTGATAACTCATGGTTATTGATTGATGATGTAATTGGTATTTATAAGTATCAAAGATAGGGGTTATATTTGTGTAAACGATTTTGAGATGAGTGCAAATCATAATTTTAATTACGGTTCAGATTTCCTTACAGTAAGCAAAACAATTGCAATTAGTAAAGGAACAATTAAAGGTGTTTTAAACGAGGAAACTCGTCGGAAGATAAAAGAAAGCAGTGCTATTGTTGAGAAAATAGCGCTTTCTGATAAAGCAGTATATGGAATCAATACTGGGTTTGGCCCACTTTGTACATCTATGATCTCTTCAGAAGATACCAAAAAGCTTCAGGAGAATATTTTGAAGAGTCATGCTGTAGGCGTTGGAACACCAATTGATGATGAGATTTCTAAAATTATGTTGGTGCTTAAATTGCAGGCATTGGCCAAAGGTTATTCAGGCATTCAGGAAGCTACATTAGATCGTATGATCTGGCATTTAGAGAACGATGTAATTCCTGTAGTTCCGAAACAAGGATCAGTAGGAGCATCGGGCGATTTAGCTCCTTTATCTCATCTTTTTCTCCCATTAATTGGATTGGGTAGAGTGCATTATAAGGGGAATATTGTATCCACAGAGGAAGTTTTAAAAGAATATGGTTTAAAGCCAATTGGATTAGGTGCTAAAGAAGGCCTCGCATTGATTAACGGTACTCAGTTTATTGCTGCACACGCAGTAAAAGTAGTTGCGCGTTTTCATAATGTTCTGGCGACTGCAGATATTACGGCTGCCATGATGCTGGAAGGATTAATGGGCTCAGCTAAGCCATTTCATGAGGGATTACATGAGTTAAGGCCTTATAAAGGTAACCAGCATGTTGCTGCTAACATCAGAAACCTATTAGCTGATTCGGAGATTGTGGGTTCACACCTGGATTGTGCAAAAGTACAGGACCCTTATTCGCTGCGTTGTATTCCACAAGTACATGGTGCATCTAGAAATGCCTGGTTACATTTGAAAGAAACACTGGAAATAGAAATAAACTCCGTTACTGATAATCCCGTTATATTTAGTGAAGACCTGACGATCAGTGGTGGTAATTTCCACGGACAGCCTATTGCTATGCCTTTGGATTATGCTTGTCTTGCAGCTTCAGAAATTGGAAATATATCAGACCGCAGGATTTATCTTTCTCTGGAAGGAAATACGGATGGCGTACCTAAGTTATTAATGCGTGAAACGGGTTTAAATTCAGGTTTCATGATTCTTCAATATACTTCTGCGGCATTGGCTAGTGAGAACAAAGGCCTTTGTTTCCCGGCAAGTGCAGATAGTATTCCTACTTCACTAGGGCAGGAAGATCATGTGAGTATGGGCTCAATCAGCGGAAGAAAAGCTTTGCAAGTTATTGAAAACGTAGAAAGAATTTTAGGAATAGAACTTTTCTGTGCAGCACAGGCCATAGATTATCATGCTCCGTTAAAATCAGGAAAAATGATCAATGCTGTACATGATTACGTTCGTTCAAAAGTTGAACATCTGGAAGAAGATCAGATCATGTATGAGATGATGGAAAAAGTAATAGAAATGGTGAAGGATGGAACGATACTTGAAATTGCAGTGAATGCTGCAAAAAAAGAAGGTGTTGCCAATACCACAATCTTTACGGATCTGTTTGAAAATTATTAATTCCGGATTTTATCTATTTAATTCCAGTTACCATGAATTTTAAGGAACAAGTTTTACAGGGAATTCCTAAGCAATTGCCTGCAAAAAAAGAATACGATCTGAAGGTTAGCCATGCACCGGTAAGAAAGGATATATTAACTAAAGAAGAGAAGAAGTTAGCCCTTCGTAATGCATTACGGTATTTTCCGGAAGTATGGCATAAGGAATTGGCGGCAGATTTTTTGGCTGAACTTCAAGCTTACGGGCGGATTTATATGCATCGGTTCAGACCGGATTATGAGATGTATGCACGCCCGGTTACGGAGTATCCTTATCAGAGCATACATGCTGCCTGTATCATGTTGATGATTCAGAATAACCTTGATCCTGCTATTGCACAACATCCTCATGAGCTGATTACTTATGGTGGTAATGGTGGTGTTTTTCAGAACTGGGCGCAATATCTGTTAACCATGCAATACCTGGCAAAGATGACAGATGAGCAAACGTTGAATATGTATAGTGGGCATCCGCAGGGATTGTTTCCTTCTTCGGCCGCTGCGCCAAGGGTTGTGGTTACGAATGGAATGATGATTCCAAATTATTCATCACCAGATGATCTGGAAAAATATAGCGCCCTTGGGGTAACCCAATACGGACAAATGACTGCTGGTTCATACATGTATATTGGTCCGCAGGGGATTGTTCATGGAACTACAATTACATTGATGAATGCTTTCAGAAAGAAATTGGGCACTTCAGCTACACCTGCTGGCCGGATTTTCCTTACTGCCGGATTAGGTGGAATGAGTGGGGCACAACCAAAGGCTGGTAACATTACGGGCTGCATTACGGTTTGTGCAGAAATTAATCCTGCTGCAGCACGAAAAAGACATGAACAAGGTTGGGTTGATGAATTGATTGAAGATTTGGCAGTGCTGGTAGAAAGGATAAAAACAGCACAAGCTGATCAGCAAACCGTATCTCTGGCCTTTATTGGAAATATTGTTGATGTTTGGGAATACTTTGATCAACACGGGATTTTTGTGGAGATTGGATCAGACCAGACTTCATTACATAACCCGTGGTCTGGTGGATATTATCCGGTAGGTCTGAGTTATGAAGCATCAAATTTGATGATGGCTGCAGAACCTGAACGTTTTAAAGAAAAGGTACAGGCTTCATTGGTTAGACATGCGGCTGCGGTGAACAGTCATGTAGCTAAAGGGACTTATTTCTTTGATTATGGCAATGCTTTCTTATTGGAATGTAGCAGGGCAGGAGCAGATGTAATGGCTGCTAATGGAATAGATTTTAAATATCCTTCCTATGTAGAAGATATTTTAGGCCCTATGTGTTTTGACTATGGATTTGGACCTTTCAGGTGGGTTTGTACATCAGGAGATCCAAAAGACTTAGCCATAACAGATCGCCTGGCAATGGAGGTATTGCAAGGGATTAAAGAGGTAGCTCCTGACGAAATACAACAGCAACTTCAGGATAATATCACCTGGATTAAAGAAGCTGGTGCCAATAAAATGGTAGTAGGCTCACAGGCCAGGATTCTTTATGCGGATGCTGAAGGTCGGGCTAAAATGGCAGAAAGATTTAACGAAGCAGTGGAATCAGGTTTGTTATCGGCACCAGTTGTATTGGGTAGAGATCATCATGATGTAAGCGGAACAGATTCTCCTTTCAGGGAAACCAGTAATATTTATGATGGTAGTCGCTTTACTGCTGATATGGCTATTCATAATGTTATTGGGGATAGTTTTAGAGGCGCAACCTGGGTGTCCATTCATAATGGCGGTGGAGTAGGCTGGGGAGAAGTGACTAACGGTGGTTTTGGAATGGTACTGGATGGTTCAGCAGCTGCAGCTGTAAAGTTGAAGAGTATGTTGTTTTTCGATGTAAACAATGGCATTGCGAGAAGAAGCTGGGCTAGAAATGCAGCAGCCCGGTTTGCCATTGAAAGAGAGATGGAAAGGACTCCTGCATTGAATATAACTGTGCCCCACCTGGTTAATGATAGCTTGTTAGATGGTTTGTTCTAAATAATTAATGACGATCTCTGCTGTTTACGAAGAGCAGAATGTAATAAAGTAGGGTTGCGACCGAGCTGATTGCAGCAACAACATAAGTTCGCGCAGCCCACTTAAGTGCATCTGCGGCTTTATCATGTTCGGCACGAGTTGTAATGTTATTTCTTTCCAACCAAATTAATGCACGGTTACTAGCATCATATTCAACCGGAAGTGTAATAATGGTGAAAAGTGTGGTGATGGCAAATAAGGCTATTCCTACCAATAGGATTGTGGGGTTTGCTGAGCCAAATAGAAAGCCAAGTCCAGCTAGTATGATCCATTGAGATAATTGAGAACTGACATTGACTATGGGAACAATTGCACTACGAAAAGTCAGCATAGAATAAGCAGTTGCATGTTGCAGCGCATGGCCACACTCATGCGCTGCAACTGCTGCTGCTGATATACTTCGTCCTTCATATACCTCCGGACTCAAATTAACCGTTTTATCCTGTGGATTATAATGGTCGCTTAAATGACCGGGTGTTGAAATCACACGTACATCATAAATGCCGTTATCTGTAAGCATTTTTTGTGCAATTTCTTTACCGCTCATACCATTCTGAAGTCCAATCTGACTGTATTCGTTAAATTTACTTTTGAGCCGATTGCTCACAATCAGTCCAACAACAAACATTATACCTGCAATCAGGTAGTAACCCATTAAATCCATCTTTTATTTTTTGTAATTATACCAATAACAATCAAAGATAGGATTGGTTCGATATTATGTTACAATATTTCTTCTAATTTGTTAAACATTTTAATCCAGCTTTGATAAGCACCAGTTTGTTTAGCTTCGGCTTCAGAAACCGTCTGATGTATGGTAAGCTTGGTTTGTTCTCCAATCTCAGCAAATGTAACTGTCGTCAGCACCTCTTCCGGCCAGTCTTCCGGTTTACCTGCATCTATTGATCTCACATCATCTCCATTTTCATTAGAAATAATCATGCTGAATACTAGTTTTTCCGGAGCTGTTACTTCTTTGTATAATCCCTTTATCCAGCAATCTCCATGTACGGGATCGTGAACACAAGAATGAAAGGAACCACCTTGTGTCGCATTTAAAGATTTAAATTCAATAGTACAGCCATCAGGAGCATACCAATGTTTTAATTTTTCGGGATCTGTCCAGGCCTCAAATACAAGAGATCTTGGCGCATTGAAAAGATGTGTAATCAACAACTCTTTTCCTTGCTGATTTTTACTTTGTTCCATCGTTTTGATTTTTAGTTTGTAAGTCGATTAAGAAATTATCTAGTTTTTCAAATCTGTGATTCCATAGTTTTTTGGATTGCTCAACCCAGTTGGTGACTTCATTTAACTGATCCAGACGTGCCTCACAAAATTTTTCACGTCCTTGCTGAGTGATCGAAACCAAACCACATTCTGTTAATATTCTAATGTGTTTTGATACTGCGGGCTGGCTAATCTGGAAGTTTTCTATAATCTTATTGAAGGTTAATGTTTGTCCGGCAAGTAATCCGAGTATTTCTCGGCGGGTTGGGTCAGCTATTGCCTGGAATACATCTCTGCGTGCTTTCATATTTATTTATATAACCGTTTGGTTATGTAAATTTATATATAACCAAACGGTTATGCAAATTATTTATGAAAAAAAATAGGTAACCCGCTTAAATTCTTTGTGATACAGATAAAACCCTATATTTGTAAAAAATTAAAGTCATGTTACATATTCAACATATCCAGAAAAAGCAAAATAGCCGGACTTATTGGCTGATGAGGCAGGGTATGGATTTTATTTTTCTTCCCGGCCACTAGTGCCCATGCTTATTTAAGCTTTCAATACCAATATTTATTCAATTATTTAAGAATCAATGTTAAGGCTAAGTCCCTGACAAAAAATATATCCTTATGGACATTTTATATACTGTAGACGAAAAATATCTGCAGGGAATAGAGGAGCTGCATTACGGTGAATTACCAAAGGCACTTCACATATTTAATGAAATCATTAATATAGATCCTGGCTATGCCAGGGCTTACTATCAGTTAGGTTGTTTTTATTATTATCAGTTTAAAAACTATCAGACAGCAGGTTTTTATTTCAAAAAATGTATAGAACTTGAAGCTGAATTTCCAGATGTATATACTGATTATTTAAAGTTGCTGGTTACGCTGAAAATGTATAAATCAGTTGAACTTATTGCTGAAAAGGCATTGCTTGTACCTGGAGTTGGTAAAGCTGAGATTTACGGACAGTTGGGTTTGAATGCTGAAATGCAACACGACTTTGTGCTTGCAAAGGAAAAGTATAAACTGGCTTTACTGGCAACAGATAGTGATACTGATCATGTTTTGTTTAAAGACCATTTGAAACGTGTCGATGATAAACTACACGCTAAAAAAAGTATGGTCTACGCCTATCAAAGCTAATTGACTAAGTCAATTAGCTTTGCATTAAAATGATATTATTGTCTAGCCTTTTTCTGATAAGCCCAATAGAATACAATTGGGTACACAAATAAGCAGAAAATGGTATTGGTAATTAAGCCTCCAATCACTACGATGGCCAATGGCTTTGAGGCTTCTGATCCTATACCAGTTGATAAAGCTGCTGGCATTAAACCAATAGCAGCCATCATCGCGGTCATAATTACTGGTCTGAGTCTGGTAGCTACGCCATCTCTGATGGCATCGGCAAAGCTCCAGCCGGGATGATGTTTCAATTCAGCCATATTTGTTTTGAACCGGGTGATCAGAATTACACCATTCTGAACGCAAATTCCAAAAAGTGCTATAAATCCTATTCCCGCAGAGATATTGAAATTTACCTTGGTAATGAGCAGGGCGAGTATACCACCAATTAATGCAAAAGGGACGTTGTTTAATACCAGTAAAGAATCTTTAATATTCCCGAACAGGACAAACAGGATAAAAAAGATAAGCATTAAGCTAATAGGGACTGCTGTTGATAACCTGGAAGTCGCCCTTTGCTGGTTCTCAAAATCTCCAGCCCACTCTAATTTATATGCTTTTGGCAATTTGATTTCAGCGGCAACTTTTTCCTGAGCTTCGGCAATGGTACTACCCATATCACGTCCACGGATGGAGAATTTTATAGCTCCATATCTTTGGTGTTTATCTCTATAGATAATACTTGGGCCAGTGATCTTCCTGATATTTGAAATTTCACTCAATGGTACTTTCGCTCCAGAAAGGGTAGGAATACGCAATGCGCCTATTGCAGCTTCATCATTCCTGAAATCCTCTGGGTAACGAATCCGGAGGTCGAATTTTCGTTCTCCTTCGTAAATCTGGGTGGCAGCTTTTCCACCAATCGCCATTTCAATAACAGCATTTGCATCTTCTGTTGTTACTCCATATAAGGCCATTTTGCGCTGATCCAGATTAATTCTTAGTTCTGGTTGCCCCATGTTTCTTAAAATTCCAAGATCCTCAATCCCGGGAACAGTTTTCAGGATCCTTTCTATTTTTTCTTCTTGCTCTTCTATAAAATTGAAGTCATTGCCAAACATTTTTACAACAATGGAGCCTTTGACACCTGATACGGCTTCTTCAACGTTATCAGATATGGGTTGGGAGAAATTCAGGCTAATGCCAGGATAACCCTTTAGTTTTTCTTGCATGCGTTGTACAAGTTGTTCCTTGCTTTCTTTGCGTTTCCATTCTTTCCTGGGATAAATATCTACCAGAAATTCCATGTTGTAAAAGCCAGTAGCATCGGTACCATCATTTGGTCGTCCGGTTTGTGACATCACCTGCTTCACCTCGTCAAAACTTAAAAATACTTTCCGCATTTCATTACTCATTTTTTTTGTTTCATTCAGGGAAACACTAAGTGGAGCGCTGGCACGTACATAGATAGAACCTTCATCAAGGGTGGGTAAAAATTCAGTGCCTAGAAAATTGAATGAAAATATTCCCAAAGCTAATGCAACCATTGCTCCTGTAAAAACAGTTTTTCGAGCTTTAAAAGCGGCATTAAACGTACCCATCACACCTTTTGTAAGGTATACTAAAAAGATGTTGTGCTTTTCTTTTACGTTTTTCTTTAACAATATACTAGCCAATGCCGGTACCAGTGTAAATGTTAGCAATAAGGCCCCTAATAAAGCAAAACTTAGCGTCCATGCCAATGGTGAAAACATTTTACCTTCTACCTTTTCGAAAGTGAAGATGGGCATCAGGCCGGTAATGATAATTAGTTTGGCAAAAAAGATTCCTTTTCCATTTTCCAGGCATGCCTTTTTAATCATGCCTAGTTTACTCATCCGGTTAAATTTATCCATCCCATTTTTGCGTGCATGGTAATCGAGGGCTACAAAAATCCCTTCCACCATTACTACTGCGCCATCTATAATGATTCCGAAATCTATAGCACCCATGGATAGTAAATTGGCCGACATGCCTTTCATTTTTAAGCAGATAAAGGCAAATAGCAGCGATAATGGGATGATTAAGGAGACGATGAGTGTAGTACGCCAGTCGGCCATGAATAGGAATACAATCAAGGTGACAAAAATGATTCCTTCCAGCATGTTACCCATCACGGTATGTGTGGCGAAATTAACCAGGTCTTCACGGTCATAAAAAGGACTGATTTTTACATCACCTGGTAAAATGTTATCATTTATGTCTTTTATTTTCTCTTTCAGGGCAGCAATTACTTCACTTGGATTTTGTCCTTTACGCATTACCACAATCCCTTCTACTACATCAGGATCGAGATCGCGTCCGACTTGTCCCAATCGTGGTAAGGCAGATTCTGTAACTTCAGCAATGGTTTTTACGTAAACAGGTGTGCCGTTAAAGTTGTCTACAACTATATTTTTAATCTCATCAATATTGTTTAAGATGCCAATTCCTCTGACTACATAAGCTTGTCCGCTTTGTTCAATAACATCTCCACCTACATTGACATTGCTTTTAGATACCGCTTCAAATAATTCTGTAGCAGTTACTCCGTATTGTAAAGATTTTTGAGGATGAACAGTAATCTGATAAGTTTTTACTTCTCCCCCGAAACTAACTACATCTGCTATTCCCGGGACGGAAAGCAGCTCTCGTTGAACAACCCAATCCTGAATGGTTTTTAAGTCCCTTACTGATTCCTTATCGCTTTTTAAAGTATAACGGAAGATTTCACCCGTAGGTCCGTACGGAGGTTGCACCTCTGGCTTAGCGCCAGATGGGAGGTCGGCATCATCAAGGTGATTGTTTACCTGTACACGTGCAAACTGGTAATCGACATCATCTTCAAAGGTGATTTTTACGACTGACAAGCCAAAAAGAGAAGAGGAGCGGATGCTGGTTCTTTTCTCTGTTGGGTTCATTGCAATCTCAAGAGGTCGTGAGACAAATTTTTCTACTTCTTCGGCACTGCGCCCCGGCCATTGTGTAATGATGGTAATATTGGTATTGGTGACATCCGGAAATGCCTCGATAGTAGTTTTTTTGAAACTTAAATAGCCCGCCAGTACTAAAATGAAAGTAGCAAAGAAAATGAAGTACTTATTCTTCAGGGCAAAGTTTATGATCGACTTAATGAATTTATTCATTACAGTTTAAATTTAAAGGATGATGAAGATTATGGTTTTATGCTGTCGAAAAGAAACAACTGTTTAGATGCAACTACACGATCACCTGCATTTAAACCTTTACTGATGTAGACTTTACTTTCAAACTTACGGCTGATTTCTATTTCCTGAATCCTTATTTTCTTTACCTCGTCCAATACCAGTACATAATATCTATTGTTGTCGAAAATGAGACAGTTAGCATTGACAGATGGAAGGCTACTATTGCTTTTTGTTGCAATCAGCACCGAAGCCATCATACCTGGTTTGATTAAATAGCCTGGATTATTGATCACTACACGCGCATTCATCACTTTACTGTCGCTGTTCAGCATATTGTTGATTTTGCTGATTTTTCCTTTGAAAGATTTATCCGGATAGGAGAGAATAGCTATATCTACCTCATCTCCTTCTTTTACTTTAGAGATATCACTTTCATAAATATTAATCAAGACCCATACATCAGAAAGGTCAGCTACAGTAAACAGGCTTTCATTGTTGTCTGGTCTCACTTGTGTATTAGCAGTCACATTTTTTTCAATGATAAAGCCTGAAATTGGTGAGGTTAAATTGTAAAAACCATTTTTGTTACCTCCATTCAGGTTTAAAATAGACTTGCTCCTTTTATCTTCGGCTTGTTTTACCAGCAGGTCATTTTTTGCTTGTTCCAGTTCCAATGCAGATGTGAGGCCACTATGGTATAGGTCTTCTGTTAATTTCAGATGGCGCTGTGCATTTTTTAGTTCTGCTGATGAACTAACGACCTCTTTGTCAAATCCAGCCATTTCTGCGCTGCTCATTGTGGCAAGCAATTGGCCTTTGTTCACACGATCGCCCAGTTTTACCGGAACATTTTGTAAATGCCCACTTACCATAGGATAGATTCTGGCCATCTTCTCTTCATTTGCAGTGATTTTTGCAGAGAAATTAATGTCAATCTGGTTGTTTGCACCTCTTACAGTATCTATTTTTAGTCGGGAGATAAGGGAGTCTGTCAGTTCAAACTTTTCCTCTTTTAGTGTCTCTTTAGCCTGTTCGCCACAGCTGGTTAAAAGTAAAGCGATAGATAAGGCGGTTATCGTACCGATGTTTTTTAGCATATTTTGCATGTGTGCCTCTATTTAAAAATGTTTGATCCGGTTACAAAATTGATTTCTTCTTTTGCGTGCATGCGCTCATATTTAAGATTGTTCATCTGAATTGTGCTGGTCTTATAGGAATCATAGAAATCCATAAATTCAATAAGACTGATATTTCTGTTTTTAAAGTTTCGGATCACCTCAGCAATTAGCTTATCAAAATCTGTATTGAAGTTTTTGTCGAGGCCCTGGTATAGGTTTTCCGTTCTTAATGCTGAGGTATAGCTGTTATAAACTTCATTTTCTAATATAGCTTCTTGTTGTTGCACCTGAATTTCTCCGACCTGTATTGCGATTCTTGCTTTTTTAATTTCTCCCTGGTTTCTATTGAAAAAAGGGATAGGAAGCTTAATTCCAATGCCTGTATAGTTGTCCGGATAGCTTCCCTTAAGGTCATAACTAAGCGAAAGTTCAATGTCGGGGATGGCATTAGCTTTCTGTAACTTGAGATTTTGTGTTGCGTAGGAAACTTCTGTTTTTGCTAATTTTAGGTCTGCACGGTTATTACGTGCTGAATCTAGTAAGTTGTTATACACGTGCTTATTTAACAGGTATTTTTGTTCTTCCTCTGTTGATACCATTAAATCCAGATCCGCATTTGCCGGGAGGTTAGTCATTAATTTAATTTCAGTTTTTGAATCTTCTATATCATTCATGATGTTACTATATTCACCTTGTAAAGTGTATAGCAGTGATTTAATTCTGATGATATCTTTCAGAGCGATGTTTCCAAGTTTTAATTGCTGCTCGTTAGCAGTTAACAGCAACTTTAAAGAATTGAGTTGTTCTTCGTAAACTTTGGCCGATTGCTGGTTATAATAAGTTTTGTAAAAGGTAGACCTGAGGTTAAAGCGCAAGGTGCGCATCAGGTCAAAATATTGGTATTCAGTAAGCTTAACTCCTGTAGTGGCCAATTGTATGTTCTTATTACGTTTGCGGGCAAGTTTGATCATTTGTGATATGGATGCCTGGTATTGTCCATAAGCCCGGCTTGTACCAAGAAATCTCTTGGTTTCAGGATTGTATAGCAGATTTTCATAACTGATTTCCGGATTTTCAAATAGACGGGCAGTTATGACATCTGCATAGGCTTGATCTGTTTGGTATTGCTGGGCAATTAACTGATAATTGTTTTGTACAAAACGTTTTTCTGCATCGGAAAGACTGAGCTGAATCCTGGTATCTGTTTGAGCTGAAGTTGTCGATGCTATTAATAGCAAAGTCAATAAGCTCAATAATGAACTGATTTTTAGCGATAAATGAACCATTTGTGTAGTGTTTGGTCAAACCTATTACTATGGAATTAAAGAAGAATTAAAGGGAAATTAAAATGGGATTAAAATTTTGGAAAAGTGACAGTTATGGTACTGCCATGACCTTTTTTTGAATGGATAGTAATGCTTCCTTTGTAAAGTGTAATGATTTTGTGTGCCATATAGAGCCCCATTCCATTACCTCTGTGCCTGCTTTCAGAAGCAGCGCTATAAAAGGGTTTAAATATTTCCTTTATTGCTGTCTCAGGTATTCCTGTCCCCTGATCCACTATAGAAATACAAATCTCTGTTTGTTTGATATTTAGTGAGCATTGTACTGAGTGATTATCAGAAAACTTAAATGCATTAGAGATGATATTATTGAATGCAATATGTAAAAGCGTTGGATTTGCCTGAATAATAAGCTCAGCTTCATCCATCGGTAAATTATTCATGGTGATGATGAGTTCAAGAGATTCTTTCTCTTTCCAGTCTTTTTGCAATGTCCATAACAATTCATCTATCCGAACAGGATTAAGTTGAGAACTGGCAAATTCGAGATCTGCTTGTGCAAGATTGACTAATCCGGTAATGATACTTTCCATTTTTTCGGCATCTTCCAGAACGGAGTTTAATGCTTGTTTATAATCTTGTTTTTCCCTTTCCTGGGAGAGGGCAAGCTCAGCAGCAATTGTCATTCTGGTTATTGGTGTTCTCAATTCATGAGATGCATTGGCCACAAAGGTTCTTTGTAATGCAAAAGCTTGTTCCAGGTGTTCCATCAGGTTGTTGAAATTTTGCGCAAGCAAGTTGATCTCATCTTTGTTCTTTCCCTCTTGTACTCTAAAGTGCAGGTTGCTGGATTTGATCTGTTTAACTTCTTTGATAAAGAGATTTAGAGGGTTTAGTATTGTTTTTGCAATCCAACGCCCAGACAAGAGCAGGCCTATAAAAACGATTACGAAAGTAGCCAGCATGATTTTACGTAATTTATCCAGTCGGTAGTGCGTGCTCTGGTCAACGGCCGAGGCTATGATTACGAAATCTCCCTGGTTGTCTTTATAATAGATCCCTACGACTTGTCTTTCTCCGTCCTTGAACCTTAGTTTTTTTGCATTTCGTACTTTATTAATGGTGCTGTTGCTCCAGTATTGCTGGTCATCACCAATAAATGCAGCACTATTTTTGGAGTCGTAAATCCTGATTACTTCACTGTTGAGCTTTTCAAGGTATAAGCTCCTGATCTTATTTAGTGAATCTGAGGAGATTTCATCAGCCTCCAGATATAACTTTGCTGTAACCATGGTGCGATCTGTAAGTCTTGCAAAGAAGTCTGCCTCCATGAATTTAAGAAAGGTGAAATAAATAGCAGACAATATAACCAGCATAATTAAGGTGGTGCTTAAAGTGAAGTATAATGCTAGTCTGTCTTTTATTTTCATACCTGTTATTTAAGGATGTAGCCCATGTTTATTTTAGTATGGATAAGCTTTTTATCAAAGCCTTTTTCAATTTTATTGCGTAGAAAGTTGATGTAAACATCGATTACATTGGTGCCAGTGTCAAAATTAATGTCCCATGCGTTTTCAGCAATATATTGTCTGGATAGCAGTCGGTTAGGGTTACGTAAAAATAGTTCTAACAAAGTAAACTCTTTGGCAGTAAGTGTAATGGGGGTACCTGCACGTTGTACTTCTTTGCTATAGATGTTTAAAGTAATATCATCATAGCTAAGTATCTGTTCATCTATTTTGGTCGCCAGAGGCTGATGCCTTCTTAATAATGCTTCAATCCTTGCCAATAATTCTTTAAAATGGAAAGGTTTTACCAGGTAATCATCGGCACCAGAGTTGAGTCCGGTTACCTTATCGTCAATAGCTCCTAAAGCACTTAGCATAAGAATGGAGATTGACTTGTTTGCTGTTCTTAGTTGGCGGCAGACCGCTATGCCATTAAGTCCTGGCATCATGATGTCCAGAATGACCAGGTCAAAATGGTTCGCATTGAAAATTTCCAATGCTTGTTGTCCATCTGGAATGCTGGTTATTTCATAACCATATTCTTCCAGGCCGGTTTTTATAAGTGCCGCTATTTTTTGGTCGTCTTCAGCTAATCCAATTTTAAACATGTTCGCAAAATATAAAAGGATTTTAACTTAAGAGCAGGAATTGCAAGTTCTTTTACTTTAGTTGCTATAGTAATTGCCTGAAAAAGTTACAAACTACTTCAAACAAAAAGTGCTGCCCTATGGACAGCACTTTTTTGTTTGAAGTACTAACAGTTAACCTTTTTTGCTTGTTTTATTTGCTTTATAGCGCATATCCGGAGTGCCGTCTTTTTTAACATGAGCTGTTGTTTTAACTACAGCTTTTGTTTTATTTTCTTTTAAACGCATGTCAGGTGTACCGTCTTTTTTCAAAGTAGCAGATTTGACTTTAGTAGAAGCCATTGTTGCAGTAGTCGCTTTGGCCTCTTTTTTTGCTGGAACAGTAACTTTTTTTACTTCTTTTTTAGCAACTGCTTTTGTTTGTGCATTTTTCACAGCAGCAGGTGTTTGAGCAAAAGCTGTTGTAAATCCTAATGCCATAATTGCGATTAATCCTAATAACTTTTTCATGATGTTCTGTTTTTTTAATGCTATTCGTTAATTACTAATGTAAAGTTGAAACATTAGGATGAAGAAAACATGAAGAAGCTATTTTGATATAAATAATTGAAAATTAATGCAATTGCGAAGTAATCTCCTTACCTTCGCGCAAATTTTATGAAGAAGATCACTGATTACAGAAAACTATTGGGTGTACAAAAGGATGCCGAATTGAAAGAATTGAAATCCATTTACAGGAATTTAATGAAAGACTGGCACCCGGATAAGTTTCAGGACAGCGAAGAGGCTAAATTAGAAGCCGAAATTAAAAGTAAAGAGATTATCGAAGCTTACCATTTCCTGGTAAGTATAGCACCTGAAACACTGGCTCTTTCTATCGATGAATACACACAGACTACGACTAATTGTGGGATCGCTGATTACAACTGGGCTGGATTGGTACTTACTGTACAGTTCTTGGATGGTAGTGCTTATGAATATTTTGGCGTACCAAAGGCAGTTTATGTGAAATTGGTTAACGCTGATTCTCCTGGTAGATTTGCACGTCGTCACATTTTTGGTGAATTTCCTTATAGAAACATCGCAAAATTACAAACGGCTTAAGCTATTGTAAAAAAACACATACCAGTGCTTAAAGGTGAATAAAGTTTGTAAATTTATGTAATAACAAACAGTTACATCATAAATTAAAGCTACAAACCATTGAAAATATCATTTAAAAATCTTAAAAAAGGGTTGCTGGCATTATCTTGCTGCAGCCTTTTTTTGTTATATTCTTGTGGATCCAGTAAGAAAGCTGTAAATACTGTATCTGATGTTAAGAACGTTGGGAATCCTCCTCCAGAAATAAATAGAGAATTTCGTGCCGCTTGGGTAGCCTCGGTAGCTAATATCAATTGGCCATCAAAATCGGGATTAAGTACTGCAGATCAACAAAAGGAAGCTATTGTTTTACTGGATTTTTTAAAGAAAAATAATTTTAATGCGGTAATATTCCAGGTAAGACCCCAGGCTGATGCTTTTTATAACAGTAGTCTTGAGCCCTGGTCAGTTTTCTTGACAGGAAAGCAGGGGCAGGCCCCGAATCCATATTATGATCCACTACAGTTTTGGATTGAAGCTGCTCATGACCGCGGACTGGAGCTCCATGTGTGGCTTAATCCTTATCGAGCTCATCATACGACTGGAAAGGTAATCAGTGATCAATCTATCGTTAAAAAAAGACCAGACCTTGTTGTAAAACTTAAAGATGGTCAGTATTGGATGGATCCATCAAATAAAGGTACTCAGGATCATGTTTCAGGAGTGATAAAGGATATTGTTAAACGTTATGATATTGATGGTGTACATTTTGATGATTATTTCTATCCCTATGAATCATATAATGGCGGAGCAGATTTTCCAGATAGTATTAGTTGGAATGCTTATCTGAAGGTAGGGGGAAAGTTAAGTCGTGGTGACTGGCGTAGACAAGGTGTAAATCAATTTATAGAAAGAGTCTATAAAGAAATCAAAGCTGAGAAAAAATATGTGAAATTCGGACTTAGTCCATTTGGAATATGGAAACCAGGTTACCCAGCATCAATCAAAGGCTTTGATCAGTACAATAAGTTATATGCTGATGCAAAACTCTGGCTGAATAAGGGTTGGATTGATTACTTTATGCCTCAATTATATTGGACTGTAAATAATTCTGCCCAAAGTTTTCCGGTATTGCTGGGGTGGTGGGCTGGAGAGAATACGATGAACAGACACTTATGGCCCGGTATGAATGTGGCACTTGGTGGGGATGAAAAGAATGTCGATGAAATTGTAAATCAAATCATGATAACACGTGGAATGCTACCCAATAGTCCTGGAGCGGCACATTGGAGTATTGGAGGTTTGACGAAGCATGAAAAATTAATTAAAGGTATTGCAGATGGACCTTACAAAAAACAAGCACTGGTTCCTTCTTCTTCCTGGTTGGATGATAAAGCTCCGGCTGCACCTGCAGTTAAAACAGAGTTAACACAGGGACAATGGAAGATTACCTGGAATCATACAGATACTAAAGATGTGTTCAGATGGATTGTTTATTATCAATATGGTGACACCTGGACTTCGGTTATTTTGAATCGTAATGATCGTTTTCTGGTTAAGGCGGCATTGGAAGGGAATGCTAAACTGAATAAAGTCGCTGTTACTGCAGTTGATCGTTCTGGCAATGAAAGTGTAAAAATAACCATTCTCCTCTAGGACTGGAATCTTTGCCTGAAAAAGGCAAAGTTCCTATGTCCTTTCAGAGAAGGTAATTTTTATGATAAAAGATAAAGGGGTTGAACCATTGGTTCAACCCCTTTATCTTGATTGCTACTTTGATAATTTATTTTGTAGCTAATTATACTTTGCTAAGCTTGCTTAATCAACAGAGAGGTCTTTAGTAGTACTGCTGCCTGTATTACTTGAGTTTGTTTTACCTGAGTTGATATTGCTGATGTTCCCGGAATCTTCATCAGCACCTTTTAAATATGTTGGAAGATTTAGTCCGGCCATATTAAACAGGTCGTTTAATGGTGGGACGGTTTTCATCATACCAGAAACGAAATTGGCAGTTGAAGAATTACCGTTCTCATTATTTCCGTTTCCTGAGTCCCAGACAGTAATCTTATCGATTTTTATGTTTTTAACAGCTTCTACCTGTGTTTTTACCAATTCAGGTAATTTTTCAATTAATAGTAATTGGAATGCTTTAGTTGGATCTCCACCTGCTGCGGCAACAACCTCTCTATAACCTTCGGCTTGTTTAGTAAGGATTTCAAATAAACCCTTTGCTTCAGCTTCCATTTTAGCGAAGATAGCATCAGCTTCACCTTTTGCATTTTCTCTTATGGTTTCTGCATCCGCCTGTGCCTGGATGATGGCTCTTTGTTTCGCAATTTCTGCAGGAATTACAATGTTTGCAATTTGAGTTGCTCTTTCGCGTTCAGAACGGGCAGCCTCTGCTTTTTGCTCCGCAAGATAAGATGCTTCTAAAGCTTGCGCCTGTTGAACTTTTTCAGCCGAAACAGCAATTTTCAATGATTCCGCTTCTTTTTCACGACGTAAAGCATCAGAGTTGGCAATGTTTATCTTTGCTTCGTTCTCTCCCTGAACTGCGAATGCATTTGCAGCTGAGGTTTTTATACGCGTATCTCTTTCTGCTTCAGCCTTACCAATAGCCTCATCTTTAACTGCAGAAGCAATACTTACTTCTCTGTCTTTTTGTGTAATGGCAATTTTAACATCGCGCTCACGCTGAGTTTCAGCAATCTGTACATCTTTTTCACGGTCGGCAATGGCTTTACCCGTTTCACCAATCTTGGTTTGTTCTGCTACGCTGATTAAAGCTTCATTGATCGCTTTTGCAGCTGCTTCTTTTCCTAAAGCCTCAATATAACCAGATTCATCTTTAATATCTGTTACGTTTACGTTGATTAGTTTTAAACCAATTTTTTTAAGTTCCGTATCTACGTTTTTAGAGATGTTATCAAGAAATTTGTCCCTGTCTGAATTGATCTCCTCAATAGTCATGGTCGCAATAACCAGACGAAGCTGACCAAAAAGGATGTCTTTAGCTAATTCCTGAATATCTGTAGCCGCTAAACCTAATAGACGCTCAGCAGCATTATTCATGCTGTCGCTTTCTGTTGAAATGGCGATAGTAAATCGACAAGGAACATCAACTCTAATGTTTTGACGACTCAGTGCATTTACAAGATTGGCTTCAATAGATATAGGTTTAAGATCAAGGTAGGCGAAATCTTGTATTACAGGCCAGATAAAAGCACCACCACCATGTACACATTTTGCAGATGTACCACCTGTTTTACCATAGATAACAAGGATTTTATCTGAAGGACATCTTTTATATCGGGAAATAAGAGCCGATAGAGTCACAAAAATAACGATAACGACCACAAGAATGATCGTGAGAGGGGATTGTAAAAGGTTTTCCATTAAATTTTTTCTACGAGTACTAGGTTTTGGTTTTCTATTTTAATAATACGGATGTTGGCTCCGCTTTCTATTGTGTCTTGATCTGTTATGGCGTCAAGTTCTTTAAATGAACCTTTTACGCTGACCTGAACTTTTCCTCTACCGCTTCTTTGTCCAGGGATACGTAAGTAAACAGAGCCAGATTTGTTTAAGGCATGTTCAGTTTTAAATGTATTGTCTTCCGCTAGTTTTTGAATTTGTTTGATGATCGCAAAAAATAACAGAATAAATCCAATCCCTACTGCAATTGAAAGTAGGATGAGTAAGGGCTTATTGCCAATGAGTTGATAAAATGAAATACCCGTCCAGCTTAATCCTAACAAAAAATTAATCAGGTTCCTAAAAGAGAATAGTTGAAAGGGGGCATCTGCATGGTCAAGATTGCCATCAAAATCAGCATCTATACCATCAGCACTATCAAGCCCGAGAAAGGTCATTACTGTCTGGACAGCAAAGATCAGACTTACGGGAAGAGCAATAAACCAAAAAGCCCGAAGTAGTGGTTCGAGAGTGTTAAAGTAATCCATACCTGTAAAAATAGCATTTTTTTCGAGAAGGAATTAATAATTGATATTGAATTTAATTTTGCAATGTAATACGATATATAGGTTAGTTACCCTTTTAATATTGTAGGTTTGATAAAAACGTATTATGGAAGATTTAAGACATAACATAAACCCAAACGACTTAACAGAGATGCATAAGTTGACTGATCCTGAGCCGGCACTTAAAGTTGGAGAAACTGTAGAGTATGACGAAGAATATAGTGTTGCAATTCCTTCTTTAGAGAGGTTTAAAAAGTATCTGGATCGATTTTATGAGTATAAACTGATTAAAGGTAAAGAGCAGCCCTTAGATTTTCCTCTTTATAAGATTACAGGAATAAAATCAGCTTGATCTGATTTTGTTATTAAAGCGGGTAAGCCGATTCTGTTTTTATTTCAGACATGACAAAAAAGCTTTGAACAGTGCCGATATTACTTAGTTGAGCGAGTTTACTTCTTAAAAAATGATGATAAGCATCCATATCAGAGATTACAATCCTGAGGATAAAGTCGAACGCGCCAGTCATGTGATAGCATTCCATTACTTCAGGGAATTTTACAACCTCTTTTTCAAAGCCACTTAATGCACTATCGGTATGTTCTTTTAACTGTACCTGTGAGTAAGCAATGAGGCTTTTCCCAATTTTTTTTGCATCCAGAATAGCAACAGAACGTTTTATGTAACCTTCTGATTTTAATCTTCTTACTCTTTCGTGGATGGTTGCCGTAGATTTGTTTAGTTCAAGGGCCAATTGTTTATTGCTCAGCAATGCATCCTGTTGCAATAGTCTTAATATGCCGATGTCTGTTTTGTCTAAATCTGTATGACTCATTACCCCTAAATTAGTAGAAAGTGTACCTATTACACTGAAATTTCGAATTTAATAAAAAAAAATGGCAGATAGAGTTTTAAAACCGTAAAAGTTGAAAGTTTTTTCAGATTTTTCCGTAAAATAATCGGAAATAAATTGTATCCATTGATCTAAAGTTCAAATCTCCTGACCTTGTCCACGATGAGACAATTAAAGATTGAGCAGTCCATTACAAACCGTGATTCGGACTCAATAGAAAAATACTTGTATGATATTTCGAGAATTGACCTGCTGAGTGTGGAGGATGAGATCACATTGGCTCGAAAGATCAAAAAGGGGGATCAAATGGCCTTGGACCGATTGGTAAAAGCTAATCTACGCTTCGTAGTGTCGGTAGCTAAAAAGTATCAAAATCAGGGTATTCGCCTTTCTGACCTGATTGCTGAAGGTAATATCGGTTTAATAAAAGCTGCACAACGTTTTGACGAAACCAAAGGATTTAAGTTTATCTCTTTTGCCGTATGGTGGATACGTCAGAGTATTATGATTGCTATCGCTGAACAAAAAAGAATGGTTAGGCTTCCTGCAAATCAAATTGGTGGAATAATTAAGATAAATAAAGCAATGGGAGATCTGGAGCAACGTTTAGAAAGACAGCCAAGTTTTGAGGAAGTCTGCGAATTTATTGAAATGCCAGAAGAAAAGGTTTCGGATTATCTTTTTCATGCTCCAATGACAACTTCATTAGATACAGTAATTGGGGAAGAGTCAGGTTTTACACTTGCTGATACTATTGAAGATGAAAATATAGAAAAGACAGATTCATTAGTTCTGGAAGACTCTATTTTAATTGATATTAAAAGATTAATGAAAAGACTGCCCCAGAGGGAAAAAGAAATTCTTTTTATGTTTTATGGCTTAGGTGGAAATACTGCAATCGGACTCGATGAGATTGGTTATAAAATGAACTTAGGTAAGGAACGTGTACGACAAATTAAGGATAAAGCTTTAAAAACACTTCGCGCAGAAAAACCAAAATCATATATGATGGAATATATCTAGTATATTTACATATCATGGATAAATCGCTGTACCTGGATCATTTAAACTTGTTACCAATCCCGGGAGAAGCTTTTTTCTATCCTGACTTCTTTAATGAAGAGGAAAGTGACAGGTATTTCAATCTTATTATAAAGGCTGCAGACTGGAAACAGGAAAAAGTACAGTTATTCGGAAAAACCACTTTATTACCAAGATATTCTGCTTTTTATGGTGATGAAGGGATTAGCTATAATCATAGTGGAATTATAATGAATGCACAGCCCTGGATTCCTGAATTACAAACAATCAAAGAATATATTGAAGGTAAATTTGATGTGGAATTTAACAGTTGTACGCTTAGTCATTACAGGTCAGAGGCAGACAACCTTGGCTGGCACCGCGACAATAAAAAGAAATTGGGGAAATACCCTTTCATTGCGTCAGTAAGTTTTGGAGCTCCCAGAATATTTCAGTTTAGAAATTTCATAGATAAAATTCCTATTATTTCTGTTGAACTTACTCATGGTAGTTTATTAATTATGAAGGCTGAAACACAGCATTTATGGGAGCAAAGATTACCTAAAACAATCATTCCGACTGGTTCACGTATTAATCTAACCTTTCGTTTCATACATAAATAGGTTTGATAATCTCTTGCCTTCTGCAAATAATTTTATGGTAATTATGTCAGAAAACAGAAAATTGTTTTGTAAAACAATTCTAACCATTACTTTTGTTAACACTGTTAACTAAAATATATAGCATATGGGAATTGCAGAACGTAAAATAAGACAAAAGGAGGAGTTTAGAGCAAGTATACTGGAGGCTGCATGGCATCAGGTATTAACTGAAGGCTGGCAGTCATTATCTATCCGAAAAATAGCAGATGCCATAGAATATAGTATCCCTGTTATTTATAACCATTTTGAAAACAAGGAAGCTATATTGCTTGAATTTACCAAAGAGGGCTTTCAGAAGTTAGCTGATGCAATGAATGAAGTTAAGGTACTACATGATAAGCCTGCAAAACAGCTGGAAGTCATAGCTTATGCTTACTGGGATTTTGCTTTTGAGCATAAAGAATATTATCAGTTAATGTTTGGTCTGGGAATTCCTGCCTGTGAAAGAGTAAATCAAATTGTGGAAATGAAAACAATGACTACAATAATGATTTCGACTATAGAAGAAACTATCAAAGCAAGCCCTGATCCGGATGCTGATGTATTCCTTAAATATCATACTTATTTATCTATTCTTCATGGACTGGTGTCAATTCAGATGATCAGGACTGAAGGGAATCCAGATGCGCAAGACCGTCGAATTTTACAGGATGCAATATCCGGTTTTATTAAATCGCTTCTCGTATAATCAAAATGCTAATTATCATAAACAAATAACAATTCAATTATCCACATTAACATTAAACAATAATTTCAATTTATGAAAAGACTATTTAACACCAATCTGAATCAGGAAGCGCTCCACTTTATGTTACTTATTTTACGTGTAGGTATTGCATCTTTTATGATGGTTCATGGTTATCAAAAACTAGGAATGCTTACAGCAGGTGGAGAAATTCAATTTGGTGATCCAATAGGAGTGGGTATAGCAACATCATTATATTTAGCCGTATTTGCTGAGTTCTTTTGTTCTATTTTCCTATTATTGGGCTTTGCAACAAGATTAGCAACAATACCATTAATTATTACAATGGTGATAGCTGTGTTTATTGTACATGCAGCGGATGGCTTTGATAAAAAGGAAATGGGATTGCATTACCTGTTAGCCTATGTTTTCTTGTTTGTATCAGGACCAGGGAAATATAGTATTGATCAAATGATCAGTAAAAGTTTATATAGCCGTAAGCGATAATCAAGATATTATTTCAGATCAAATACCGTTATAGCTGTTATGAAGAAAATAATGCTATTATGCCTTACGGCTGTCGTAATATCAAGTTGTGGTATTAATAAACAAGCACAACAAATAAAAGCACTTGAAAAATGTACTTATAGGATCGCATCTGCTGATCAGGTTACCTTAGGTGGAGCAGATGTTAAGAAGATGATTGAAAAGGGTGATATCAATTTAGGTAGTTTGCCAAGTTTGGCTTTGGGGCTGCTTAGAAAAGATGTTCCATTAAGGGGCCGTTTAAATCTGGAAGTAAAAAACCCTACAGGCAACGATGCTTCCATCAATGAATTTGAATACAAAATTTTGATTAACAGACAAGAGCTGGCAACTGGTTTTGTAAACCAATCCTTAAATGTTGCCGGTGGACAATCAACTACTGTACCTGTTGATATGGAAATAAATGTTTATCCATTTATTTCTAACAGCAAAGTGATGGGAGAGATTGCTGAATTTATGAAGGGTGGGAAAAATGGTGGCCCTGAAAAGAAAGGAATTCTGACTCTTAAGATCAGACCAAGTATAAAAGTAGGAAATACCCTGGTGAAATATCCGGGATTTATTACTGTAGATAAAGAAGTAAGCAGTAAAATATTGCTTTAATCTTGCAGGATTGTTACGGAGTTTAATTCGCTTTTGAACTTCATCTCAATGATTTTAATTAATTTCGGAGGTTGTCTTAAAGACTGTATTTTAGTTTTTATGACAACCTCATTTAAAATCAGAATATGAAGTTTCGTTTATCCACGCTCTTTTTTATTGCAGTTACTCCTTTTTTTGCAACTGCACAAAATATGCAGCAATTAAATGCTGCTGAGATTAAACAAGGCCTTGAAGCCTTAAACGTTACTGGTAGTGTGTTGTACATTGCTGCTCATCCCGATGACGAGAATACTCGTTTATTGGGGTACCTGGCCAAAGAGAAAAAAGTTAGAACTGGATATTTATCTCTGACCAGAGGTGATGGCGGACAGAATCTGATAGGTAATGAACAGGCAGAACTGCTGGGATTAATCCGAACTCAGGAACTGCTGGCAGCACGTCGTATGGATGGAGCAGAGCAGTTTTTTACTCGAGCTAATGATTTCGGTTTCTCTAAAAATCCACAAGAAAGTTTCAAAATATGGGATAAGGCAAAGATCCTTTCCGATGTAGTATGGGTGATTCGTAAATTTCAGCCAGATGTTATCATTACCCGTTTCCCGGAAGATGGACGTGCCGGACATGGTCATCATTCTGGTTCCGCAATTCTTGCTCGTGAAGCATTTGTTGCTGCGGCCGACCCTAAACAGTTTCCTGAACAATTAACCCTGGTTAAACCCTGGAAAGCTAAGCGTATTGTCTGGAACACTTTTAACTTTGGGGGGAACAATACTACGGCAGATGATCAGATGAAGATTGATGTCGGTTTATACAACCCTTTGTTGGGTAAAAGTTATGGTGAAATTGCTGCAGAAAGCAGGTCTAACCACAGAAGTCAGGGTTTTGGTGCAGCAAGACAACGTGGTACTTCGATAGAATATTTTACCCCTGTAGCCGGTGAAAAAGCAAACAATGATATTTTTGATGGTGTCGATTTCAGCTTAAGCA
Source organism: Pedobacter sp. ASV1-7 (assembly GCF_040203335.1). Classification (NCBI taxonomy): domain Bacteria; kingdom Pseudomonadati; phylum Bacteroidota; class Sphingobacteriia; order Sphingobacteriales; family Sphingobacteriaceae; genus Pedobacter; species Pedobacter sp. ASV1-7. Next base: position 248,254 of record NZ_JBEHBV010000004.1, read on the forward strand.
GAATACCAGATAATGCTGCTGTAAAGCAATTGCTGGAAGAAATAAATAAAAAATATGATGCAGCCAATCCATCCAGATCTATTAAAGATCTTATAAAATTAAGACAGCTGGTAAAAGGAAAAGCTTTTAAGCATGAGTTACTGGATGACCTGATTTTAGCTTGTGCAGGAATTTGGTTTGAGAGTGCCGCTACTAATGCTTCTTATGCTTTGGCAGAGCCTGTAAGTGTAAAAGTACAAGGTATTGCAAGAGTGCCTTCTGATTTCCCATTGCCTATAAGTTTGGAAGAAAAAAATACAGCAACAAAATTCGATTTATTGCCTAATGTGTTTGTTAGCAAAGATAAAGATGTTGTTACCACTAATATAGGCACCACACAAGCTTACTGGTTGGAGAAAAAACATCCGCTGGGTTATTTTGTAGTAGACTCCCTTACTAAGATTGGAATGCCTGAAAATGGACCAGCACTATCTGCAATTTTTAAAATAAAGATTGGTGATGAGGTAATTGAAAAGAAACGTGCCGTGGTGTATAAGTACACTGATCAGGTGCGTGGAGAAGTTTATCAGCCATTGGTGATTGCTCCTCCGGTAACGGCTACTCTTTCAGAAAAGGCTTTTATATTTAATGGTAATGAGCCAAAAATTATCACAGTATTATTAAAAGGGTTTAAAAATCAGGCTTCAGGAATATTGGTGCCTCAGTTACCAACAGGATGGAAAGTGAGTCCGCAGAAAGTTGATTTTACTTTGAACAAAAAAGGAGATGAGCAGTCAGTTACTTTTACCATTACACCTGCAGGAAACACTACAGGTGGCGATCTATTGCTGAATGTGACGGTTGATGGCAAAACCTATAATAAAGGCTTACGTGTTATCAATTATGAACATATTCCGGTACAAACTCTTTTCCCATACGCAGAAGCAAGACTGGATAAAGTAGATCTGAAATTTGCTGGAAAACGAATTGGTTATATTGCAGGTGCAGGGGATTTAGTGCCGGAATCTTTGAAGCAGATTGGTTACGAAGTGATCAATCTGACAAATGACCAGGTAATCAATTCAGATCTTTCTGGTTTTGATGCGATTGTTGCTGGGGTCAGGTTATATAATGTAAATGATCAGATCAAGAGTATGCAGCCTAAATTGATGAAGTATGTGGAAAATGGTGGGAACTTATTGATTCAGTATAATGTTAACAATCCACTAAAAATCAACAATATAGGTCCTTATCCTTTCCGTTTGTCGCGCGATAGAGTTACCGAAGAAGATGCTAAGGTACGTATGTTAGCTCCTCAAAATGATATTTTAAATTATCCTAATAAGATTACTGATAAGGATTTTGAAGGTTGGATTCAAGAACGTGGACTTTATTTTGTTACAGATGCTGATCAAAAATATACTTCGATTCTGAGCATGAATGATACTGATGAAACTGCTAAAACAGGTTCATTAATCGTTGCGAACTATGGCAAAGGTAGATTTGTTTATACAGGTATTTCTTTTTTCAGACAGCTACCTGCAGGTGTGCCCGGAGCCTACCGATTGTTCGTAAACTTGTTATCTATTAAAAAGTAATTAAACATAACTGTTGCAAAGGATATGATAGAAAATGAACCAATAGATGAAAAGGAACAGGATCTGCCTCCTTTTGTTAAGACTTGGAAACAGTTTTATCGCTTGCTGATTGGTTGGTTGATATTGTTGATTATAATTTTTTACGTATTTACAGTGTATTTCTCATGAGTGTTATAGATTGGTCAGTATTAATCATTACACTCGTTGTAATTGTTGTTTACGGAGTATATAAAAGTCGAGGAGCCCAGAATATTCAGGGGTATTTGCTGGGTAATCAGTCTTTACCATGGTATCATGTATGTCTATCGGTAATGGCTACACAAGCAAGTGCAATAACTTTTTTATCTGCTCCTGGTCTGGCTTATTCTTCGGGAATGAGTTTTGTGCAGTTTTATTTAGGACTGCCTTTGGCTATGATTGTCCTTTGTATCACTTTTGTGCCCATATTTCATCGCTTAAAAGTTTATACTGCTTATGAATATCTTGAGCAAAGGTTTGATTTAAAAACAAGAGCCTTAACAGCATTTCTATTTTTAATTCAAAGAGGACTTTCTACTGGAATTACGATTTATGCTCCCTCCATAATTTTATCTACTATATTAAATATTAATACTACTTATACTACGTTGTTTATTGGTAGTTTAGTGATTTTTTATACGGTTTACGGAGGTACTAAGGCTGTTTCTTATACTCAGATGTTGCAAATGAGCATTATATTTTGCGGTTTGTTTGCCGCTGGAATTATGGTGGTACACCTGCTTCCAGGGGATATTGGTTTTGGCAGAGCTATTAGTATAGCAGGAAAAATGGGTAGGACAAATGCTATTGATTTTAAACTTGATCTGAATAATCAATATACAGTGTGGACAGGGTTAATAGGAGGTTTCTTTTTACAACTTTCTTATTTTGGAACGGATCAAAGCCAGGTAGGACGATATTTGTCAGGAGCATCTGTTAGTCAGAGCCGATTAGGATTATTGATGAATGGCTTGGTAAAAATACCTATGCAATTCCTGATTCTATTAATTGGTGTACTTGTATTTGCATTTTATCAATACAATCGGCCGCCTGTTTTTTTCAATAGTTTCGAGTTAAATAAACTGGAAAATAGTAAGTATGCGCCAGAATTGGATCGAATTAAAGTTGATTATAACCGTGTATTTGAAGAAAAACAGGTTGAAGTTAATAAGATGAATGATGCGCTTAATGCTGATGATAAAGCATTGATTGATCAGCAAAGAACAGCTTTACAGCTTGCTGATGAAAAAGAAAAGTCCATCAGAAAAGAGGTGACAGATTTAATGTTAAAAAATGATGAGCATGCAAATATTAAAGACAACAACTACATTTTCCTGAGTTTTGTAACGGAGTATTTGCCAAAAGGATTAATAGGGTTATTAATTGCGATTATCTTCCTTGCTTCTATGGGCTCTACTGCGAGTGCTTTAAATTCATTGGCCTCGACAACTGTTATTGATATTTATAAGAGATTGATTAAAAAGGATGCTTCTGATCATGAATACCTGCAGGCATCAAGGCTGGCGACAGTATTTTGGGGAGTAGTGTGTATAGTAATGGCACTATATGCAAGTAAAATTGGTAATCTCCTTGAGGCTGTAAATATATTGGGGTCTTATATTTATGGTACCATACTCGGGGTCTTCCTTGTCGCATTTTATGTAAAAAGGGTAAATGGAAGGGCCGTGTTTATTGCTGCGCTGTTTACTGAAGTTATTATTGTGATCCTGGGACGTGCAGATGTAGTAGCCTATTTATGGCTTAACGTAATTGGTTGTTTACTTGTTGTGATTATATCTTTGATCATTCAGCGGATCATTAATACAGGAAAGCCAAAGACTGTATCTGTTAATTGAATTAAACCTGGAAATTTAATCTTTATCCTCTTAAATTATCGTTCAAAATAAGTTCGCTGAATCTTTGTTTTACGTTATATATAAACAGGGTCTAAACAGGGTGCAAACAGGGTGATAACAGTATGTAAACAGTATCTATGATATAATTAATACCTTGTTATCTCCTTGAATATAAATAGCTAATTCTTAGTTAAAATAGAAGTCTGATTGGAGGACATAAAAAAGGGGCTGCATCCATTATAAAAATGATGTAGCCCCTTTAAATGAAAACCAATGTTTTCTTATTTTTTAGTTTCTTTAAGCAATTCAGTATGTAAACGGATATACTCTTGATTTTTAAGCTCAGTAGCAAGTTTTAAACCATCTGTTGCAGTTTTAACTGCACCTGCTTTGTCACCCATTTTCATTTGAATGCGTCCTTTCCATAATTTAATCCATGGTGCTTTGCCGTCTGCTGCTTCAGCCGCATTAACCCATTCCAGTGCTTTTTTCAGGTCTTTGCTATTGTTAAAGTAATATTGTGCAGCCTGGAAATAAGGTTTTTTCTCACCTTTCATCGCTTCATCAATACTAGCCATTACGGTCGCGTCGATATCAGCACTTAACTCTACATTTACTAACGTGTTCTCCCACATTAACTGTAATTTAGCAGTAGTTGGTAAAACATCGGCAAATTGAATGGTAAAAGTTTCTACTTTATCTTTCAAATTAATAGGCTTTACCTTAACTCTCAGCACATCATCTGATGCTTTATATTCATATGAACCCCATTGTTTAGCGCCTTTGTTGAATATTACTGTCCACTCGTCTTTACCAGGAATAGTAAATAATCCATATTCTCCTGCAGGAAGATCTTTACCAGCGATTTTTACAGTTTCAGAGAATGTAATCACTGTCGCAGAATTTGCACCTGTACGCCATACAGATCCATAAGGCTCCATTGCACCAAAAATCTTGCGGCCTTTTACATTTGGACGTGAATAGTTAAGTGTAATTTTTCCCAAAGCAAAATTCTGAGAAATAGTTTGGCCCGTACTAGCTTGTGGCATTTTAAGACCTTGCGCCTGAACATCAATACTCAGAACTACAGCTAGTGCTAAAAATAACATTGTTTTAAACGTTGTTTTCATATAATTATTTTTTGTTTTTAAATGTTTACAAAGGTCTTAACAGACCTGGTTATAAGTTTTGTCGGGACTAAATTACATATCTGTTCGTGTATTGTATAGTTTAAATGTAGTATAAAAGGAAACTTGACGAATAAATTAGAAAATCATGCTTAAATTCGCTCTCATGGTAGGTTTTCGTTATATCTTGTTCAGCATTTCTTTCTTTTGTTTATGTGCAGCTTCTATAAAATCATTGGCTCAGTCAGTAGAGACAGGGGTTTCAATAGAATTGGCCAAGTATAGAAAATCTGTAATCAGTAAAGTTAATTATACGCTTGAATTTGATATACCAGGAGAAAGAAAGGAAAAGATTGCTGCCACTGAGGTGTTGCGCTTTCATCTTGATAAAAAAGACCGTGCCTTGCAGTTGGATTTTAAGGAAGATAAATCAAAACTTTTAAAACTAACAGTGAATGGGAAATCTGTAAGTATAGATCATGAAAAGGAACACCTGCTGATTCCTGCCAGATATTTGAAGAGGGGAATGAATGAGGTACAGATAAAATTTCAATCTGGTGAGGGAGCATTAAATCGCAATACTGATTATTTATATACATTATTTGTGCCTGACAGAGCAAGAACAGTCTTTCCTTGTTTTGATCAGCCGGATATTAAAGCAACCTATAATCTGACTTTAAAAGTGCCGGCCGATTGGAAAGCAATAGCTAATGCACCATTAAAAACATCTACAGTATTAAATAATCAAAAGACTTATCAATTTTTAACCTCAGATACTTTAAGTACATATTTGTTCTCATTTGTAGCTGGGAAATTTGAAGAACAAATTGGAAAAGTAGGTGATGAGAAAGCTGCTTTCTTGTACAGAGAGACAGATACAGGGAAAATCAGGCATAGTATAAATCAGATTTTCAAGATTCATGATGATGCACTTAGGTATTTTGAAGATTGGACAGATATCCCTTATCCATTTCAAAAGTTTGATTTCGTTGCAATTCCTGACTTTCAATTCGGAGGAATGGAGCATATTGGCGCTATTCAATATAAAGCCGCTACCTTATTTTTAGATGCTACGGCAACAAGAGATCAGATTAATTCCAGAAATAACCTGATAGCACATGAAACAGCACATATGTGGTTTGGTGATCTGGTGACAATGAATTGGTTTACTGATGTATGGATGAAAGAAGTGTTTGCTAATTTTATGGCCGATAAAAGTGCAGAGGGAAGTGTTGGTAAAGATGTATTTGATTTAAAGTTTTTATTGGATCATTTTCCATCGGCATATGGTGTAGACCGTACTACAGGTTCAAATCCTATCCGACAACAATTGGATAATCTAAAGGACGCTGGTTCCATGTATGGGAATATTATTTATCATAAATCACCAATTATGATGCGCCAGCTGGAACGTTTAATGGGGAAGGAAAAGTTTCAGCTGGGTGTAAGAGAATATCTTAAAAAGTTTGCGAACAGCAATGCTTCCTGGCCTGATCTGATCAGTATTTTAGATAAATATGCTGATGAGGATTTACAGCAATGGAATAAGGTTTGGGTAAATGAACCTGGACGTCCGGTTGTCGATTATTCCATTAAATATGAAGGGAGTAAGATTAGCAAGTTTACGATTAAACAAGTTTCAGAATACGGTAACGATAGAGTCTGGCCTCAAATTTTTGAATTGAGTTTATATTATAAGAATTATAGCAAGGACATAACGGTTAATTTTAATGCAGCAGAAATTGAGGTTGAAGAAGCTGAAGGCCTGGAAGCTCCTTTATTTGTGCTTTTCAATTCTTCAGGTCAGGGGTATGGTTTATGGCCTACAGATCCTGCAATCTTTGATCGCTTGTACAGTATGGATAAGCCTTTAAATCGTGCAGTATCTTATATTTCGCTTTATGAGAATATGCTGAATGGGAGGTATATTAAACCAGTTGATTTATTAACTCTTTTTATAAATGGGTTAAATAAGGAAAAAGAGGAGTTGAATGTTAAATTGATTAGTAATTATATCAGCACTATTTATTGGGAGTTCCTGACTCGTCAAGATAGAGAGCGATTAAGTGAATCTCTGGAAAAACAAATTTGGAATGCTATTTTAGAACAAAAGGAGTCTAATGTTAAAAAGCTTCTTTTTAAAACATATCAGGATATATTTTTAAACAGTATAGCTTACAAAAAATTGTATGAAATATGGAAAACAGGAAAAGCACCTGAGGGGGTAAAGCTTTCTGAAGATGATTATACTACTCTGGCTTTTTCACTAGCTTTAAGAACAGATAGCAGTGCTGTTATATTGAATGAGCAATTGTTACGTATAAGTAATGCAGACAGAAAGAGAAGATTTGAATTTATCATGCCTTCTCTTTCTGCTGAAGTGAAGCAAAGAGATCTTTTTTTTAAGAGCCTGGAATTGAAAGCAAACAGAGAAAAGGAATCTAATGTCGGAGTGGCATTGTATTATTTACATCATCCATTAAGACAGGCTACATCTATAAAATACCTTAAAAAAAGTCTTGAACTGTTGGAAGAAATTCAAACCACAGGAGACATATTTTTTCCTCAAAGTTGGTTGCAGGCTACATTAGGCTATTACCAAAGTACAGAAGCAGCTGAGATTGTAAATGAGTTTTTAAAAAGCCACCCTGATTATAATCCTAAATTAAAAGCTAAAATTTTACAGACTGCAGATCATCTATTTAGAGCACAAAGGCTATTGAATTAATCACTATTCCAAGCGTTTGTATGTTATAATTATACTTTGTTTATTTTTGACGCTGGTTAGTATTGCCTTTGAGGGATAACCGTTGTCATTATATTCATAACTAAAATCAATGTTATTTTCATTGTTTTCCTGACTAAGTATAGTTGTAAGATTATTATTAATACATCTTAAAAACCAATGTTCAAGCTGTAAAGTAAATAATTCGCTAAAAGTGATATTACTGCTAATCCCATTTTTGAGATCATAGGTATAACTCGTCTTAGAGTGAATACTGCTTATTTTTGATAAATTTAAAGATTCACTGTAGTATAGATTACTTGTTTTAATTAGTGCTTTGTTGTTATTATAGTAATCAATTGTACTGATTCTTAGTTGATCATTATAAGTTAATGTGTAATATCCATTGGGGCTTGTGCGATTAGTTATGGCATCATGGTCAAATGATTGTATTTTATTAGTGAGTTTTTTATCCTTTTGTTCATAGTAATCGATAAAAAATAGTTTCCCATTTTTATATTTTTCTAATTTTTGTGGAAAACCATCTGCATTATACATTATGGTGGTTTTACTTCCGTCTGAATCGGTGATTTCTGTCAGCAGTGCACTATTTTCTTTATACTTCAGAGTCAAGGTTGTTCCATTAGCTTCTAGTTTTATAGGGATGTATTTACCCTGATCCGTAGGTTGAGGGGATACAGGTTCCTCTTTTTTTGACTTTGGTTCCTCAGTTTGAGGTTTTGTTTCTTTTTTACAGGACAATAAGACAATAAATGCACAGAGGGCTACAAAATGTAAAGGTTTAATACTTTTCATGATACCGTTGATTTAGTTTAATGTTTAGACCATTTTATAATGGTGAACGTAATGATTATTGTATTGGTAATGAAAATTTTTACTTTAAAATTGTTGTTGTATTTTTTTTAGAGATATTAATTATTTTTGTAGTGTGTTTTGATAAGTTGGGCTACATGGAAATATTCTACGATAAACTGCAGATTTATAAGAAAAAATGTTTTTAGGGAAATATGTTAGAATTATGATAATCTTCAGCTGAAAAAAGTTTTTTCATAGGAGATAAGCTGTACTTTTACGGAACGATTTCTTTTGTACATAATTCTAAAATATGGACGACTTTCTAGCAGCCCGCCTTCAGATGGCCTTCTCGTTGGGCTTTCACATTGTTTTTGCTTGTATTGGGATGGTAATGCCTTTTTTCATGACAGTAGCCCATTTTTACTGGCTTAAAACCAAAAAAGCAGTTTACAAAGATGTTACCAAAGCCTGGAGTAAAGGTGTTGCTATTTTCTTTGCTACTGGCGCGGTTTCAGGTACAGTATTATCATTTGAACTTGGTTTGCTCTGGCCTAAATTTATGGAACATGCAGGGCCTATATTTGGAATGCCATTTTCTTTGGAAGGGACTGCTTTTTTTATTGAGGCAATAGCCCTTGGGTTTTATTTGTATGGATGGAATAAGCTCAACCCATGGTTTCATTGGGCTACAGGGGTAGTGGTTGGTTTGAGTGGATTAGCATCGGGTATTCTTGTTGTTGCTGCAAATGCCTGGATGAATAGTCCAACGGGCTTTGATTATATTAATGGGCAGTACTTAAACATCGATCCCATTAAGGCTATGTTTAATGATGCATGGTTTTCACAAGCCCTACACATGAGTGTGGCTGCTTTTGTGTCCACTGGTTTTGCAGTTGCTGGTGTTCATGCCCTTATGATTCTTAAAGGTAAAAATATAGGTTTTCACAGTAAGGCTTTTAAAATCGCTGCTATTTTTGGAACTGTGGCTGCCTGTTTGCAGCCTATAAGTGGTGATATCTCTGCTAAAGATGTAGCAGTGAGACAACCTGAAAAGCTGGCAGCAATGGAAGCTCATTTTCATACTGAACGCAATGCTCCATTGATTATTGGTGGAATACCTGATACTTTAAACAAGAAGGTAGATTATGCTATTAAAATCCCTGGCTTACTCAGTTTGATGGCAACGGGGGATTTTAATGGAGAGGTTAAAGGTTTAGAGAGTTTTCCTAAAGATGAGCAACCTCCAGTTGCTGTCACGCATTACGCTTTTCAAATTATGGTTGGGTTAGGTATGCTCATGGTGCTCATTGCAGTTTTGTATTTTATTGCCTTATGGAAAAAAAGGAAATGGTTGGATAGTCGATGGCTCCTGAAGTTATTTGTTTTTGCTACTCCTTTAGGCTTTATTGCTCTGGAGGCGGGGTGGACAGTTACAGAGGTAGGGCGACAACCCTGGATCATTAGAGGAATAATGAAAACTGCTGATGCAGTAACGCCTATGCCGGGTATAGTTTATTCTTTTTATATGTTTACTGCTGTATATATCTCTCTTTCTATTATTGTAAGTCTGCTGTTATATAGGCAGATTACGATGGTGGGTAATTTGTATGATTCTGAAAACCTTTCAAAAGATAAGCCATTATGATTTATGTAGTTATCGTTTTTTTATGGACATCCATTTTATTATATATTTTACTTGGTGGCGCTGATTTTGGAGCTGGTATAATTGAACTGATGACAGCTAAAGTTAATAAAGCTAAAACTCGTAAAACCATGTATAAGGCAATTGGTCCCATTTGGGAAGCTAATCATATGTGGCTCATTATTGCAGTTGTGATTTTGTTTGTAGGTTTTCCTAAAATATATACTACTGTTTCTGTTTACTTACATATTCCCTTGGTGTGTATGTTATTAGGAATCATTGCAAGAGGAACTGCCTTTGTATTTAGAAATTATGACGCTGTAAAGGATGATATGCAGAAGGTTTATACACCTATTTTCGTGTATTCTAGTTTAATAACACCATTTTTTCTTGGTATTATAGCTGCCAGTGCTGTTTCTGGTTATATCGATCCACAGGCTAATGACTTCTTGTCTGCTTATATTTTTAGTTGGTTAAATTGGTTCTCTGTTGCCGTAGGTGTGTTTACGGTAAGCATTTGTGGTTTTCTAGCCACAATTTTTATAATTGGACAAACCGATGATGAGGGAGACAGAGTTCATTTTGTGGGAAAAGCGAGACGGGCAATCTTTTTTGTAATGGCTTGTGGAGCATTGGTTTTTATTGCTGCTGCTATTGAACACATCCCGCTGGTGAACTGGATTTTTGGAGATACCCCGGGACTTATTGCTATTGTCGCGGCTAGTTTATCATTAATTGTGATGTTTTATGCCTTAAATAGAAATAAGTCTATATTACTACGCTTATTAGCTGGTTTTCAGGTAACAATGATTTTATTTGCTGCAACATATTCACATTTCCCAGATATTATCTTGCTTAAGAATGGTGAAAATCTTTCTTTAATGGCACATCAGGGGCAAGCTAAAACAATTGAAACATTAGGATATGCATTGTTGATTGGCAGTTTGTTTATTTTACCTGCATTGGTTTATCTGATTTATATATTCCAAACATCCAAGAAAACAGTTGCTGATCACTAGAAAAATATCACCCAGGTATTTATCAGTTTTGGTTTTTTTGTAACAAATTTAGCGAAGAACAGAAAACAGATTTTTTTGTACTTAATTCGTGATCTTTTTAAAGAATTGAATGAAATGTTTTGTTTTATATAGCAGAAACTATTAAACCTAAATCATTTTATGAAGTCATACAACCAATGTCGGACTTAAATACAACACTAAATATGAGATCAGGATTCCAAAAAGTTGCACTTTGTACGGTATTATTTGCCAGCCTTGGTAATATTGCCCAGGCTCAAAAAGTTAATGAATTACAAGAGGTTAGTATATTTGCGCCTCATGCAATAAAGATTGATGGTAAGAATTTTGAATGGAAGGAGAGTGATTTCTCAGTTAGTAAGCGTACTAATCTTTCTTATATAATCAGTAATGATGAAAAGAATCTTTATCTGATCATTAAGTCTACTGATGTGCCTAATAATTCTAAAATAATGGCTGGTGGAATTACTTTTTCAGTAAATCCTGATGGTAAGAAAAAAGAAAAGGAGAGTATAACGCTAACCTACCCACTTGTAGTCAATCCTGCCAGAGCAAGAGGAAGCAGGCCTGCAGTGGGCATGACTATGGCTATGGGAGGTGGGGCCAGACCAGATGCTAAACAAAGAGATTCTTTTATGGTAGCCAGGCAAAAAACACAATTGAAGACTGCTAAAGAGATTAAAATCAGGGGATTTAAGAATACGACTGACACGTTAGTATCTATTTATAATGAACATGGTATTAAAGCATTTGCAAATATTGAAAATGATAATTCGTTCTTTTATGAAGTAGCCATTCCGCTAGAAGCACTGGGGCTTTCAGTTGATTCACCAAAGGAATTTGCATATAATATTAAGTTAAATGGATTACACTTACCGGGCCTAGACGGTGGAGGATTTGGAGGCGGAGGTCGTGGTAATTTCGGTGGTGGCGGTGGCGGAAACTTCGGCCGTGGTGGTGGAGGTATGGATTTCCAGGCAATGTTAAGTCCTACCGATTTTTGGGGAAAATACACCCTTGCCAAAAAGTAATATCTTAATGGTGTAGAGAACACACAAATTTACCCCAACATACACACAAACACACAAATGAATTATTTTAATCGGGTTACGGCCAGAAAATTAAATGCCATTTTTATGCCGGAATACCTACAGCGTTTTAAGAAACTGAGCATCATTTTATTAATGATGTTTAGTTTTACCGAGGTGTTTTCGCAGCAGCCCGCAAAACAGGATCCTCCCCCTCCTTTGCCTACCCGACAGATTAGCGGTATCGTAAAAGACAGTACAGATTTAGGAGTGATAGGGGCAACTGTAAGCCTGACATCGGACAGAGACACCTTAAAAACTTCAACAAACAGCGATGGAATTTTTGTATTTAAGGAAGTTAAATCTGCTACCTATACATTAGTCGTTCAAAGTATAGGTTATGCTAAGTCGCCAGTTATGCGCTTTAAGCAAAATGACATGATTCCCAGGATCGTTATGGATCCAATAATGCTAAAAGAAGAAAAAAACCTCTTGAATGAAGTGGTAATTAGTGGAGCACCTGCGATTACTTATAAAACTGATACTGTAGAATACAAGGCTAGTGATTATGTTGTAAGAGCTAATTCAACAGTTGACGAGTTGCTGAAGAAGATGGAGGGAATGGAAGTTGGGAATGATGGTACACTTGTTCACCAGGGGCAAAATGTAACCAAGGCAAAGCTTAACGGAAAGGAATATCTTGGTGGAGATATTGCCAATGCTATAAAAAACTTACCAGCTGAGATTGTTGACAGAATTCAAATTGTTGATGATTATGGTGATCAGGCAGCTCGTACCGGGATTAAAGATGGTGACCCTGAAAAGGTATTGAACATTACTACCCGTACGGATAAGTCGGTGGGTAATATGCTTCGTGTTAATGGAGGCATTGGAAATAACAAGCGTTATGATGCAGGGCTTTTTGGTACACGTATTAATGGCAACCAGAATATTGGTGTAAATGCTAAATTTAATAATACTGTAAATGGTGTCGCCGGTGGGGGAGATAATGGTGGTGATAGCGGCGGAGGAAGAGGCGGCCGTGGTGGAAATCAGGGAAGCAGCAATAGCAGTGGGAGTGGGGGTACGACTACCTCTGGAAATGGTTCATTCAGTATCCGTGATAAAGTTGGTAAGAAAATAGAATATAACCTGAATTATGGTTTCTCTACTACCAGAACAAAATCATTGAATGATAGTTATTCTGTTACTCCAAACAGAGTCCGGGATACAGTTTCCGGTAGAGATTCGACAGTTAATACTTTTGCAAACAGTATCATTAATGGTGACAATATTTCCAGAAATCATAACTTAAGAGCGGAGATTGAGATTAATTTAGATAGCAATAACTTTTTACGTTTTGTTCCTACTTTTAAATATAGTCTTTCTGATAATAAAAGAAATTCAAACGTTAAACAGACTGGTTTTCTACACCAGCTTAGAGACGGTTTGAATTCAACCAAAAATACCAGGCCTCAATTGGGTGCCTCTGTATTTTATCAGCATATTTTTGCTAAGTCTAGAAGAAATATGTCTATACAGGCTGATTTTAATAGCAATGATCAGGATCAGGAAACGGAACAGGATATTAATATCATTTATTACTTAAGTCAGGACGAAACGGAAAAGCGAGACTCTGTGGTAAACCGAATTGTTGCGCGTAAAAATCTTCAGAATAATTATCGCGGTAGTTTTACTTATGTAGAACCATTAACCCTTAACACTCAACTGGAATTGAATGCACAGGTGAATTACAATGGATATGATAATACTGCAACAACCAGGAATATAATAAACGGAGGACCTTCAAATGTGATTGACTCTTTAAGTAATATTTATAATTACTCATTTACGCAAGGAAGATTGGCTTTGAATTACCGCTTTGGATTAAGTAACATGTCGAAAGTAAGATTCTCCTTAGGTGTAACTGCTGTTCCTACTTTATTATCTGGTACAAAGATGAGTTTAGGTACATCAACCAGTAGAAGTAGCTTTAATCTGATTCCAATTGCTCGTTTTGAATATTTGTGGTCTAGACAACAAAAGATTGCGATTAATTACTCTGGTAATGCCGTAGAACCTACATTTGATCAGATACAACCTGTGCGTGATGTCTCTAATCCTCAAAACCCTATTGTTGGTAACCCGGATCTGCTTTCTACTTTTGTTCATTCCGTGAATGCGAGTTATAATAACTACATCCCAAATTCAAAATTAAATATGACCTTTAATTTGAATTCTTCATTAACAGAAAATTCTGTTGTAAGAGATAACGTTCAAATCATAGATCAGATTTTGAAAGAGGGTGCCAGAAAGGATACAATCTATATTAGAGAGACAAGGTATTTAAATATGAATGGGGTTTATAAGGTTGGTGGAAACTACAATATCAGTAAACAACTTAACAACCGTAAGTATAATTTATCATTAAGTGGCTCGGTAAACTATGATCGTAGAATTTCAATGAATGCTTCTCAGCAGAATGTTAATACGGTGTTGACAATGGTAGAACGTTTTGGTCCAAGAATTAATCCTACGGAATGGTTTGAGATTAATCCTTTCGTTTCTTACAATTACACCAGATCTGAAAACAGTCTTGAAGGCTTCATTGATTCGAGAACAAACACACTTGCGTTAAACGTAGATGGACGTGTGTATTTATGGGATACTTTCTTGTTTGGATATAGTGCAAGTAAAAATTATGTGAGTGGTATTAATGCAAATGTAACTAGTAATCCGTTTGTAATAAATGCATATCTTGAAAAAGAGATGTTTAACCGTAGAGGAAGACTCACCCTTCAGGCCTTCGATTTACTGAACCAGAATAATTTCGTAAGTCGTGATGTTAGTCAGGATGGTGGTTATACAGATACCAAATCTAATGCCTTAAGTCGTTATTTCATGCTACGTTTTAGTATGAGACTGCAAAAGTGGTCTGGTGCTAAAGGAAAAGGTGGCAGAGGAATTATGCGCAGAGGAGACGGAAGCTTTATGTAAGTGGATAGTAAACTAAAAAGCTCTGTTGAATCTTTCAACAGAGCTTTTTAGTTATTAGAGCGTATTAATTAGTATAAATCATCATAAAAAGCTAAAGCTTCTGCATAGCTGGTAGCCAGGCCAGTTGCTGTCACTGCTGTTCCGATACTTACAATTCCTGTCCAGGGAGCAACGGCTCCATATCCACCCTGGCATCTGTAAGATACATTAGTAGCTACATTTGTATTGGTATTGCCCCCGAAAAGTATTTTCGTTCCGTCTAAACCTAATTTAGAAGACATTATTGCCCTTTTTGCTGCTACCGTGCTGCTTCCACTGCCTAGTGTAGCTGCATCAGCTGCACTAATTAAATGTGTTCTATCAGGGGGATTATATCCGCTATGATGAAAAACGAGGGCGTATCTTGTGGCTTGAGTACCTGAAGTACTATAACTAAAACTATTACTGGTGATCATGAAGCTGGTGCCAAATCTTTCATCTCCTGGATTTACATCATTGAAAACTGGTACTTCAACAAAAATTGGATTGACTCCAGTTAAATATGTTCCGGTTGAGATAAAGGTATTGCCATAAACAACGCCATGGGTGGAATTATTCCCTCTGAATCTCACAAAGGATCCCGCACAATCTGTAAATGTGTTGTTAATAACTTTAAGTCTTTTCACTCCATATGCGCCGTATATCATATGACAATGAGAATCTAATCCAACTTTTGAGAATACATTTTGCCTGACAATTATATTGTCTGAAGTATCATAATGAGCTCCTAAAGCACCATAGTAAACATTTGGCATATCTTCGAATCTACAGTAAGCTACCGTTACATTCTGGCTTCTTTGTATCGTAAGTGCATAATCGGTTACAGGACCCGTAAACTTTAATCGATGTATTAAAATATTTTTACAAGAACTTAATCCCATTAATTTGGCAATAGATCCAGTAATTATAGCAGAACCAATTGTATTACATTTCAATTCCAGGTTATTGGTTGTATGTCCGATGTTAGTTAAAGAAATCGTTGATGTTAAATTGTATGTTCCATCAGCAAAAACGATGTCAACAGGATTTGATTGCAGTAACGTTTGAATATTGGTCCAAAATGCAGTATTGAAAACTGTAGTGGGTGTTACATTAACAATCGTCGTTGCTAATAGGGAAAGCTCACTTGTTGATTTTACTCCACTTTTTAATAGTTGAGTGTCTTTGTCAGTTTCCTGCTTATCACAGGAAGAAAGGAAGATAAATGTTACTCCCAATAATAAAATGCTTTTTTTCATAATAAAGGGGTTAAATTGTTTAACTCTAATTTATATATTTTTTTTTCGTTAACGTACACAATTAATTTGTGTTTCTTTAAAGAGGTTAAAATAAGTGTTCTAGATATAAAATATCTAGAAAGGTATTCTAGGGGAATATAAATGAATGAAGAGGAGAATAAGTGTCTGGGGGAGGTAGGTGTATGCTCAAATTGGAAGTAGAAATCAAATCAATAAAAAAACCTTAAACATTTTTTAAATGTTTAAGGTTTTTTTATTGATTTACAATGCTATGTTTTTAGAATGAAAAATCGTCGTTATGACTCTTGTTTCCCACTCCTTCATGATTTTCAGAATATTCGTAGCGTTTTTCAACAACATCCTGATGGTTCTTGATGTATTCAACGGTTTCATTTAACCCCTCTGCAAACTTCTCAAAATCTTCCTTGTATAAGAAAATCTTATGTTTTACAAATACACCGTCCTCTAGCCTTTTCTTGCTCTCTGTAAGGGTTAGGTAATAATCTCCCGATCTGGTTGCTTTCACGTCGAAAAAATAAGTTCTTTTACCGGCCCTTACTTTCTTCGAGAAAACCTCTTCTCTCTCTTTGTTGTCAAATTCTCCCATGGTTGGTATTGATCTTGGTTTTTGGTTCGGGTAAATATAAACTAATAATTATTAAACTTCAAAATGAAATTAGTTAGTTTGATTCTCTTCTTCTAATAATTGGTTCTGATATATTTCAGAATAAGCACCACCAAGAGCCAATAGTTGTGTATGTGTACCTTGTTCTATGATTTGACCGGCATCAAGTACAATAATCTTATCTGCATTTTTTATAGTGGAAATTCGATGGGCAATCAAAATACTTGTCCTGTTTTTCATAATTCTGCTAAGATTATTCAGAATTTCTTCTTCTGTTCTTGTGTCTACAGCAGAAAGACAATCATCAAAAATCAATAAACGTGGTTCTTTAATTAAAGCTCTTGCAATTGATACCCTTTGTTTTTGTCCACCAGATAAAGTAATTCCCCTTTCGCCAAGCATGGTTTCAAACTTTTGTTCAAAATCAATGATATTATAATATACAGCTGCATCTTTAGCGGCAGCCTCTATCTCTAGATCAGTGACCTCATCCAAACCAAATGCAATATTGTTTTTTATGGTATCTGAAAATAGAAATACTTCCTGCGGGACAAAACCGATTTGGTTTCGGTAATCATTTAAATTTGCATCTTTTAATGGGGCGTTATCCACGCTAATTGAGCCCTTATCCACATCATACATCCTCATGATTAAATTAGCAAGGGTTGATTTTCCTGATCCCGTACGGCCAATGATAGCAACAAATTGACCTTGTTCAATTTCAAAACTTATATCTTTAATCGCCTGAATACCTGTGTCTGGATAGGTAAAGCTAACTTGATCAAACTTAATATTTCCGGCAAGCTGTGAAGTTCTTGTATTGTTTGAAGTGATGTCTGGTTGCAACTGTAAAAATTCATTAATGCGTTTTTGAGAGGCGGAGGCTCGCTGAATTAAAGTAGTTACCCAACCCAACATAGAAACAGGAAAAGTAAGTTGATTTACATATACAATAAATTCAGCAATGTTTCCTGGGGTAATGGAGCCATCTATTACTTGTATACCGCCAATATAGATGGTTAGAATAGTACTTAAACCCACTAACAATAGCATTGTTGGATAAAAGAGCGCTTGTATTTTAACAAGGCCCATTGCATTGTCTTTGTATCCCTGGCTTTCCTTTGCAAATATCTCTTGCGTGTAATTTTCTCTTACATAAGATTTTATCACTCTTATGCCTGAGAATCTTTCCTGTACAAAACTGGATAATTTGGATAGTTGTACTTGTATTTGCTCGCTTTTTTGGTTGATGAGTGTATTGACAAAGTAAATAATCAAAACCAGGATAGGTAAAGGCACCAAACACCAGATGGCTAATGTGACATTTACCGAAAACATGGCATATATAACCAACAAGAATAATACTGCTGTGTTAATGGTGTACATTATGGCGGGGCCAACATACATCCTAACCCGGTTTACATCTTCCGTAGCTCGGTTCATCAGATCGCCGGTATTATTGCGACGGTAGAAGCCAAGACTCAGTTTTTGGTAATGTGCATAAA
This sequence comes from Pedobacter sp. ASV1-7, assembly GCF_040203335.1. Lineage (NCBI taxonomy): Bacteria > Pseudomonadati > Bacteroidota > Sphingobacteriia > Sphingobacteriales > Sphingobacteriaceae > Pedobacter > Pedobacter sp. ASV1-7. The sequence goes on from NZ_JBEHBV010000004.1 coordinate 266,484, forward strand.
TCTCGTTTTTCATGTCAAACTCAATATGTCTGGACATTAAAATGATGGTTTGCCGCATAAAGAACAGGAAAAGCCCTCGTAATAAATAGAGCACCAATACCAGTAATCCAAAATAGAAAAGGCTTACACTAAATATATCGTATACAATAGATGCTCGTTCGAAACCATTAAACAGGCGGTAAATCTGTATGTTTTCGGTGATGAGGTTAAAGGCATGGCCTATTACCTGTGCTGGAATTACCCCGAAGATATTGGAGATAATCACAAAGAAAACCCCTGGGATAATCCACCATTTATATTTATAGAAATATTTATTTAAAAATCGGAGGTGCTTCATCAGGATGTAAAGTTATCCAAATGAACCTACTTTTTTTAAACTCTTTGGTTAAAACAATGTAAATAATGTTTTTTTATGCTAGTTTTGCGACATATCTGATAAACGAAATTATATGTCTGGGAATAGTTCTATTGTGAATTCAGTTTTAGATCAGTTGAGTGCATCGGGGCACAAGAAGGTCGTATTTTGCAACGATCCTGATACCGGATTAAAAGCCATTATTGCGATTCATGATACTACATTAGGTCCTGCTTTAGGTGGAACCAGAATGTGGAGCTATGCTACGGAGTCAGAAGCGCTGGAAGATGTCCTCAGATTATCAAGTGCGATGACTTATAAAGCTTCTATCACCGGATTAAATTTAGGTGGTGGTAAAGCTGTTATCATTGGTGATTCCAGAAAGGAAAAATCTGAAGCTTTGATGCGTAGCTACGGACGGTTTATTAAGAATCTGAATGGTGAGTTTATTACTGCCGAAGATTTAGGAACTACGACTAAAGATATGGAGTACATCCGCATGGAAACTAACCATGTGACAGGTGTGCCAGAATCATTAGGCGGAGCAGGTAATCCTGCACCAACAACTGCTAAAGGTGTTTATTTAGGAATCAAAGCTTGTGTAAAAGAAGTATTTGGAACAGATATGCTTGCCGGACGTTCTGTTGTTGTACAGGGGATAGGTAATGTAGGCGAACACCTTGTTGCGTTGCTAAGAGCTGAAAACGTAGAGGTTTATATCAGCGATATCAATGAGGAGAAACTACAACATGTTGCCCGCACTTATAAAGCAAAACCTATAAGTGCTGATAAAATATTCGGACTAGATGCAGATATATATGCACCCTGTGCATTGGGTGCAACTGTGAATGACAAAACGATCAACAAAATGAAGTTTGCCATCATCGCAGGTTCTGCAAATAATCAGCTTGCTGATGAAACTGTGCATGGACAACTGCTGTTAGATAAGGGAATATTATTTGCTCCGGATTATTTGATTAATGCAGGTGGACTGATTAGTTGTTATTCTGAGCTGACAGGCTTTGGTAAGAAACGTACAATGCAGCTTACTGAGAATATTTATAATGCAACAAGAGACGTTATAAAAATGTCTAAAACAGATAATATACCAACAATATGGGCGGCTAACCGTATTGCTGAACAAAGGATAATAGATATCAAAAAAATAAAATCATCATTTTAATCACCAGGTAATTTACCACTCGTTCTTACATTCATGTTAAATAGAAGGCACTTAAGAATTAAAGCTCTGCAAAATATTTTTGCTTGGCAAATGACAGACAAAAAAGATCTGGCAGCTTCAAAGAAGGCGTTAATGAAAAGTATTGACGACGTATACGAAATGTACGTTGGCATGCTTTCCTTATTAGTTGAGACTACAGAGTATACAGGTATAGATGCTATTGAGCGTTCTAATAAACACTTGCCTACAGCAGAAGATCTAAACCCGAATATGAAGTTGTTAAACAACAAATTCGCGGTTACATTAAAACAAAACCCTGATTATATTGCTGCAATCCACAAGTACAAGATCAACTGGATGGCTGATCCGGAGTTTGTAAAAGCTATTTTTAACACATTAAAAGTTACTCCCGAGTACGCTGCATATCTGGCAGATGAAGACAATAGTCTTGAAGGTTCTAAAACAATCATCAAGTTCATCTTCAGAAAAATCATCCTTAAAAGTCACAATATCATTCAGGCATTTGAAGATAAGTTCATCAACTGGTCTGTGGATAAAGAAGTGATGCAGGGAATGGTAGCTAAGACAATTAAAAATTTTACCTCTGAAGATCCTTTTAAAAATAGTCTGACTCCAATCAGTCAGGATTGGGAAGAGGACAGTAAATTTGTTCAGGACCTATTTGCATATACCCTTAGAAACAATAAGGAATATCATGAATTAATTGCCGAAAGAACAAAAAACTGGGAATCAGAGCGTATTGCATTGATGGATACAATTCTAATGAAAATGGCCATCTGCGAGTTGTTAAATTTCCCTTCAATACCAGTAAAGGTAACTATAAACGAATACCTTGATTTATCAAAAGATTACAGTACACCGAAAAGTAATTCGTTTATTAACGGTATCTTGGATAAAATTTTAGGCGACCTTAAGAGAACTGATAGTATTCATAAGACAGGTCGTGGATTAATAGAAGAATAACAAAATGAAGAGAATCTTTGTATTGGCATTGTTAGCTGTATCATTTGCAGCTTGTCAGAATTCTGAAAAAAATAACAGGACAGCAGGTAATGCTAATGAATTAACAGTAAATGCTGGTCATGAAGCCATTCCTGATGGCGAAGCTGCAGTAATGAGCTTCGAAAAAGAAAATTATAACTTTGGTAAAATTTCCCAGGGTGAAAAGATTTCTTACAGCTATAAGGTAAAAAATGTCGGTAAAAGTCCTTTAATTATTTTAAATGCTACTGCAACTTGCGGTTGTACAGTACCTGAAATACCTGCTGCACCAATTAAACCTGGTGAAGAAGGAGAGATTAAAGTGGTGTTTGACAGCCAGGGAAAATCCGGAGTGCAGGATAAAGTGATCACTGTTACCTCGAATGCAACCCCGAATATTGCTAGTTTACATTTAACTGGCGAAATTAATTAAGAATCAAATTAATATACAATTTATATAATAGAATATGATATCAACAGTAATTTTGCAAGCCCAGGGAAATGGTATGTTAAGTACACTTATACCAATGGTTTTAATCATGGTAGTGTTTTACTTTTTCATGATCAGACCTCAGGTTAAAAAAGCGAAAGACCTTAAGAAAATGGTTGAAGCTTTAAAAAAAGGAGATAAAATTGTTACCACTGCAGGTATTCATGGCCGTATTGCAGATATGAATGAAACTACATTTTTAATTGAAGTTGAAGGCGGTACAAAAATCCGTTTTGATAAAACAGCGGTATCATTGGACGCTACTAAAGCAGTTGCTCCTAAAACAGAGGACACTACAAAAGCATAATCTCTGTAAAAACTTATCAAAAGTCTGTATCTCTCGGTACAGACTTTTTTTATGGATGGCCTCTTCGTAATTATTTGTATTTTTACATCGATGCCCTTTATAAAACTGACAAAAGTAGAGCGTAAACGAATCCTCGTTTTAACCACCTGTATGCTTATAGCAATTGCAGCATGGTTGTTTATGGCATTAGATAATAAATATCCTTATACTGTAAAAACTGTTTTAAAGTATAATAATATTCCGCAGAAAAAGGCTTTCCACCCATTGCAATCAGATACAGTAGATTTAAAGGTAGAGGGAACTGGCTGGCAGCTATTGTTTTCCCGATTAAGAATTAAACCTCAATCTATATCTATCAGTCTTGAAAAGTTAAATAATAGAAATTTTATTCTTTTTTCTGAGCAATTGTATAATGTTAATGATCAGCTCGAAACTTCACAAAAGATCATATCTGTAAAACCGGATACGCTATATTTCGATTTTTCTGAGAAAACAGTGAAAAGAGTGCCTGTAAAGCTGCAGTCTGAAATTGGGTTTGTAAAGCAATACGGAATCTCAAATCCGATTGAAATTACTCCGGATTATGTAACTATTTCTGGTCCTGAAGAAGAATTACATAAGATCAAAGAGTGGAAAACAGATTCGCTTACTCTTGATGATATACAGTATACTTCAAAGAAAGTAGTTCCAATGATGCAGAGTAAAATGAAAAATGTTAGCATTTTTCCTGCAAGTGTTGAAGTGAAAATTCCCGTTGATGAGTTTACCGAAAAGGTTTTGGAAATTCCACTTAAGGTGATTAATAATAGGGAATATTATAGTGTGAAATTGTACCCAAGAAAGGTAAAAGTTACTTTTTTGGTAGCACTGTCTAAATATAGCCAGGTTAATGAAGAATTTATTGAGGCCGTGGTCGATATGAACGAGTGGAAAGAATTAAAACATAATAAACTAAGGGCTAAGGTGGTTCGTTTCCCTGATTATTGTAAGATGATTTCAATTACACCAGGGAAAGTTGATTTTATTATAGAAAAGTAATGTTGAAGATAGGGATAACAGGAGGAATAGGAAGTGGAAAAACAACCATTTGCAGGATATTTGAAACATTAGGGATACCGGTTTTTTATGCAGACACGGTTGCCAAGCAGATCATGGTGACTGACGAAATCTTGATAAAAAGTGTTAAAGAGGCTTTTGGAATAGAAAGTTATACAAAGGATGGAGTTTTAAATAATAAACACATCGCAGGTATTGTGTTCCATAATGCTAAGGAACTGGCCAGGTTAAATGAACTGGTGCATCCAGCAGTATTCCGTGCATTTGATGATTGGGTAAAGCAGATTCCTCAATCTGTTCCATATATATTAAAGGAAGCAGCACTTTTATTTGAAAGCGGATCATACAAAATGTGCGATCAGAATTTACTGGTTATTGCACCTGAAGAAGTGAAAATTCAAAGAGTAATGCAACGTGATGGTGTAACAGCAGAACTTGTAAAGGCACGGATGGACAAACAGATGTCTGATGAAGAGAAAACAAAAAAGGCTGACCATATTATTTATAACAACGAAACAGATTCATTGATCATTCAAGTGACAAGGTTACATCAACTGTTTTTAAATATTTCTGAATGATACTTGATGATTTTATAGTATTAAACAATACAGGTTTGTTTTGTAGTTACGGGGATTTTTATTTAGATCCTAAAGAGATTGTGAAAAATGCTGTGGTTTCTCATGCACATGGTGACCATGCGATTGGTGGTAATTTAAATGTGTTTTGTACTGAAGCTACTGCTTTGTTCATGAAACACAGATACAGGAAGTTTGCTGGTAATGAATTTCATATTAAAGCTTATCATGAAGTTTTTGATTTGAATGGTGTTATGATAAGTTTTATACCAGCTGGCCATATTTTGGGTTCTGCCCAGGTGTTAATGGAATACAGAGGGATAAAATACCTTTATACCGGAGATTATAAATTGCAGCCAGATAAAACTTGCGAACCTATTGAGTTTGTGGAGGCTGATGTGCTGATTACAGAGACTACTTTTGCTGATCCTGATACACAACATCCAACTGCAGAAGAAGAGATTTTAAAATTGAACGGTACAGAAACTAACATTATGCTAGGAGCTTATGCTTTAGGTAAGTGTCAGCGACTGATTAGTTTAATGAATGATCATTGTCTAGAAAAAAGGATTTTGGTACACCATAGTATGTTATCTTTTGTTAAAATATATGAGGAGATGGGGGTCAATCTGGGGAGGTATGAAATGTATGACCGCAAGGTGATGAAAAACAATCCCACCAATATGGTGTATTTAGTTCCTCCAATGGTGTTTAGAAGTTATTTTAAGGCCATTAATGTGATTAGAGTGTTTGCAAGTGGATGGAAACATTTACAGAATAACAATGGAATCCAGTTGTTGATTTCTGATCATGCGGACTGGAATGACATTCTTTTTACCGTTAAAAAGGTAAAGCCATCTGAGATATGGACGAATCATGGAGATGGAATACAACTGAAAAATCACTTTGAAGGAAGTTTGGTCGTTAAATTGCTAAACTGATGATTGAAGGGGATGATTATTATTTTAACGATGAGGGTTTAATGGTGTTCACTAAAGTGTATCATCTGAAACGAGGATACTGTTGTAAAAATAAATGTAAACATTGTCCCTGGAATTATGGCAAAGTAAAAGGGAAAGACCCTAATGATGGTAAACAACAGAAATAATGGATTTGCAGAAAGAATTAAAAATTTCCAGGTTTGAAAGTGCACATCAACAGGCTATAGTTAATGTATTTTTTACCTATAACTGGTGTAATACTCATATGAAAAAGACAATGTCTCCATACGACATTACGATACAGCAGTTTAATATTCTAAGGATCTTAAGGGGCCAGAATCCTACACCTTGCAGCGTAAACACGTTGAAAGAAAGAATGCTGGATAAGATGAGTGATGCTTCAAGGATTGTGGATCGTTTGGTTCAAAAGGGCCTTGTAATGAAATCAACCAGTGCAACAGATAAACGTTCAGTAGATGTCGTAATTACCAGAAAAGGCTTGTTGTTACTTAAACAGATTGATCTGGAAGTAGATTTATCTGCAATGGTGGCTCCTAATTTGTCGATTGAAGAAGCCACTCAATTAAACATGCTTCTGGATAAATTAAGAGGTTAGTGCGCATGGCCGCTATGCCCTGAGGTATAAAAACCAATCAGGGCAATTCCAACACCACATAATACCGCAATCATTTTACGTTTACTTACCTTGTGGTCAACGCTGGACTCAAACAAAATTGTGGTAGAAATATGTAGGAAAATACCAATTACAATACCCATAATCTTATTAAAATAAGCTTCAACACCTCCAATACTTCCATTACTTAAGCCATAGCTTACGTAAAAACCTAGTGGTGCCATAGCAGCAAATATGCTGATATAGAAAATCACACTGTTTCTGTTAAACTTACTTTGAAGCAGGATACTTGCAAGCGCAAAGGCTGCAGGAATATGATGTAGTGAAATACCATAAATTAAAGCATTATGTTGATCTTTTGCCAAAGGCATGCCTTCAAGAAAAGCATGCAGGCATAAGCTGATCATAATTCCATAAGGAAAGGCTTTGCTATCGTTGTGTTTGTGGATATGTCCATGTTCAACGCCTTGAGAGAATTGTTCTAACAGGATCTGTAGTAAGAAACCGATAAGTATAAATATCCCGATATCATGATGATCTGCTCCACTATATGCTTCTGGGATGAGGTGTAATACTGTAATTGCAAATAAGTACGCACCACTAAAGGAAAGAATTAACTTTAGTAATTGTGATTTGTCACTTTTAACTAAAAAGATTGCTGTGCCCCCTAAGAAAGCACTAAAAAATAACATGACTAGTTTCCAGATTTCCATTCTGATTGTGGTTGTATTTTTTTATAAATTTTTGATGTAATGAGGCCTATAGCAGTACCCAGAACTGCTCCAACCATAGTATCTACGGGGTAGTGTACCCCAACATATATTTGAGAGAAAGAAATGATAAATGCCCAGGCCAAGCCAATAGGGAGGATCGGTTTCCATTTGTCATAAAAAACAAAAATCAGAAATATTGCAATTGCAAAGTGATTGGTAGCATGAGCAGATGGAAAGCTATATCCACTTCCACAAGGTACTCGACGTATAATCTCGTCAACTAATGTGATTTCATTACATGGTCTGATTCGGGCAAACAGAGGCTTGATAATTCTTGAAGCTAGCATGTCGCCCATTGCAAAAGTTACCAGCATCATGCCGATGATATAAGCACCTTTTTTTTTGTATTCAATAAAACAAAAAATGATAATAAATAAATAAAGCGGAGCCCAAAAATATCGGTTGCGCATTAAAGGTAGTAGCCAGTCAAAGAACGGATTGGCCATTCCTCTATGGATTTTTAGAAAAAGCTCTACATCAAAGTGCTGTAAGCTCTCTATCATGCTTTTTTACAAATTAAAATTAAACGCTCAGATTTGTTTTCGTCAAATTCTTCCAATGAATAGCTTCCAAAGGTCGCGCTAATCTGCAACCCACTTTTTGCAAGCATTCTTTCAAAATCTGCTAGTTCAAATGCCTGGACACGCTCTTCGAAGGCATAAGGTTTACCACGGTGCTCAAAATTAATGTGCTTAATGATTTTGCCATTAGAGACAAACTTATTGAGATGGAATTCAATTCCTTCAACAGTTTTAATCTCGTTTTGAGTAAGATTCTTAATAATCTTTTGCGTATTGAAGTAATCTAAAACCAAGGTGCCATCTGTCTTCAAGCCTTTTCTGAAAGATTTTAAAGCATTTACATGATCTTTTTCAGTATCGAAATAACCAAAACTGGTAAAAAGATTCAAGGCAATATCAAAGTAATTGATAAAGCATAGTTTCCTCATGTCATGAACAAAAAAGTGTAGGTGTTTTTGTTCAAACTGTTGCGCATATTTAATACTTTGTTCTGAAAGGTCTATTCCTGTTACATCATAACCCTTTTTATTCAGATAAATGGCATGGCGACCTCTTCCGCAAGCAATATCAAGTATTCTTGAATTTGCTGTAGGTTTTAAATAGACCGAAAGGTTGTCAATTAAGTATTCAGCCTCTGCATCATCACGTTGGCTATAAAGAATGTGATAATAGGGAGAGTTGAACCAATATTGAAACCATTTACGCTGCATAGAGACAGTATTTTTGATGTTTAGAAAAAGACAAATATAGTGTTTTGCTCTGCAACAGATGATAATAATTATATAGTAAATGCAATTTAAGTGCATTTGTGATAATAATGACCAAAGTTAAATATTGGTTCTCTGTTTTTTTCTTATTTTTGGAGCAAACTCTATAACTTCTATAACTTGACACTAATAAAATCAATCTCCGGTATCAGGGGCACAATTGGCGGCATTGCCGGCAATGGTTTAACGCCCATAGACATTGTTAAATTTACTGCAGCATACGGCTCATGGGTAATCAACAGAACCAATATAAAAAAGATAGTTCTTGGTCGCGATGCCAGGATCTCTGGTGAAATGGTGAATAACCTGGTCATCGGAACTTTGCAAGGATTAGGTATTGAAGTGATTGATTTGGGGCTGTCTACGACACCTACAGTTGAAATTGCCGTTCCTATGGAAAAAGCTGGTGGAGGTATTATTTTAACTGCAAGTCACAACCCAAAACAATGGAATGCACTTAAATTATTGAATGATAAAGGTGAGTTTATCAGTGATGCAGATGGAAAGGAAGTGTTGGAGATCGCTGAAAAGTCTGAATTTGAATTTGCTGATGTTGACAGTCTTGGTAAAGTAACCAGTAATGATACTTATCTGCAAAAGCACATTGATATAATACTTGATCTGCCACTTGTCGACGTAGAAGCTATAAAAAAAGCTAATTTTAAAGTAGCAATTGATTGTGTTAACTCTACAGGTGGGATATTTGTACCAGCTTTATTAAAAGCACTAGGTGTAGAAACTATTTATGAATTATACTGCGAGCCTGATGGGCATTTCCCACATAATCCAGAGCCTTTGCCTGAAAACTTAATAGAAATTGCAAAGGTTGTGCAAAATAAAAAGGCAGATTTGGGTATTGTCGTTGATCCAGATGTAGATCGTTTGTGCTTTGTTTGTGAAGATGGAGAAATGTTTGGTGAAGAATATACACTTGTTGCGGTGGCTGATTATATTCTTAAAAATACACCAGGGAATGCTGTTTCGAACCTTTCATCTACAAGGGCTTTAAGAGATGTGACTGAGCTTTCTGGTGGGGAATATCATGCATCTGCGGTTGGAGAGGTTAATGTGGTAAACCAAATGAAAGCAACAAATGCGGTGATCGGTGGAGAGGGAAATGGCGGTATTATTTATCCGGAATTACATTATGGACGTGATGCTTTGGTAGGCATTGCTTTGTTTTTAACTCATCTGGCTAAATTTGAGAAGCCTATTTCAATGTTGCGTAAAAGCTATCCTGAATATCATATTTCCAAAAATAAAATTACTTTAACTCCTGAAATGGATATCGATGCATTGTTGATTAAAGTTCAGGAAAAATATAAAGATCAACCGCATAGTACGATTGATGGATTGAAAATTGAATTTGATAAGGAGTGGGTTCATTTGCGTAAATCAAATACTGAGCCTATTATCCGTATTTATAGTGAAGCTGGTACCGAAATAGTAGCCGAAGGTTTAGCCATAAAAATCATTTCGGATATCAAAGAAATATTAAAACTGAATTAACAAAAAAACTAACTTATTATAATGGAACGGGTTTATTTAGATAATGCCGCCACCACTCCTTTGGATAAGGATGTGATGGCGGAGATGATAAACGTGATGAGTAATTATTACGGAAATCCATCTTCAATTCATGCCCAGGGCCGAGAAGTTCGTACTTTAATAGAAAAAGCGAGAAAGACAGTTGCCGGACTTTTAAATGCTACTCCTGCTGAGATTTTCTTTACTTCTGGCGGTACAGAAGCTGATAATACGGCTATTCGTTGTGGCATTGCTGCTTTTAATATTAAACATGCAATTACGTCTAAAATAGAACACCATGCAGTAGAACACACCTTTGATATGTTGCTACAGCAAGGTATAATTGATAAGTTGAGTTTTGTCGATATTGATGAAAAGGGAAATGTCGATTACAACCATCTGGAAGAATTACTTAAGAACAACGATCGCTCTTTTGTATCCCTGATGCATGCCAATAATGAAATAGGTACTTTAACAGATATAGAAAGAGTAGGGGATATATGTGAAAGTTATAATGCTATATATCATTGTGATACAGTGCAGACAATGGGGCATTATATTCATGATGTAAGAAAGCTTAAGGCTCACTTTATTGTTTGTGCTGCACATAAATTACACGGACCTAAAGGTGTAGGATTTCTGTTTGTAAACCACACCGTAAAAATCAGTCCGATGATTTTTGGAGGAGCACAGGAACGCAATATGCGTGGTGGTACAGAGAATGTTTATGGAATTGTAGGATTGGCTAAAGCACTGGAAATGGCTTATGCAGAAATGGAGAAACATCATAGCCATATTCAGGAGTTGAAAACATACCTGAAGGATAGTCTTATTGCAACAATTCCTGATATAACTTTTAATGGAGAGACTGACGCAGACAAAAGCTTATATACAGTATTAAATGTTTCTTTCCCGGCAATGGATTTGGCAGATATGTTACTGTTTAATCTTGATATAAATGGTGTTTCTGCTTCTGGAGGTAGTGCTTGTTCGTCAGGATCTAATATTGGGTCTCATGTGCTTACAGGTATAGGTACTGATCCAAACAGACCTTCTGTACGTTTTTCTTTCAGTAAATATAATACCAAAGCCGAATTGGATTATGTAGTGGAAAAGTTAAAGGATATTGTTGATAAAAATGTAACAGTTTAATTCAAACACAAGAAGGGTCAGAGTTGTTTATGATATAACAAATAGGGTTTGTTATGATAAATACTTTTGATTATGAAAACGATAAAAAAAGCTGGGGACAAAAAAGAAGTATCTAAAAAAAAAGGCTCGATAGACGAAGCACAAGAAAGGCATGCTCACAGAAAAACTGTTTATAAAGAAACGGAAGATCTGATTAATGAAAAGGAAATAGATAGTGGCGATACTTCTTCTGTTGTGGATATGGGGAGAAATGATTTCGTGATCAGACCGAAAAGAAAGAATAGGCCACTAGGATCAAGTCATGAACCCGGAATTCTACCCAGTAGGAGTCAAGATATATAACCAAAAGTAAAAAAGAAGAGTTTGTGATTACACAAACCCTTCTTTTTTACATGAGTCAAAATCTTAGTTATTCATCATTTTAATGAATGCTGCCAGTTTAGCTTTCATTGCTCTTCTATCAACAATAAAATCTAAAAATCCGTGTTCCAGTACAAACTCTGCAGTCTGGAAACCTTTAGGCAAATCTTTTTTAATCGTTTCTTTAATTACCCTTGGGCCAGCGAAGCCAATTAAAGCACCAGGTTCAGCAATATTGATGTCTCCTAACATAGCATAAGAAGCAGTGACACCACCAGTAGTAGGATCAGTTAATAAGGAAATATAAGGGATTTTTGCCTGACTCAGTAATGCTAGTTTAGCAGATGTTTTAGCCATTTGCATCAATGAAAATGCAGCTTCCATCATTCTTGCACCTCCTGATTTTGAAATCATCAGGAAAGGTACTTTGTGCTTAATACTGTAATCAATAGAGCGGGCAATTTTTTCTCCTACTACAGAACCCATAGAACCACCAATGAAATTGAAGTCCATACAGGCAATTACCAGGTCTTCACCTTCTATTTTACCATGAGCAGCTCTGATAGCATCTTTTAAACCAGTTTTATTCTGACTCTCAATCAATCTGTCTGTATATTTTTTGCTGTCCGTAAAGTGCAACGGGTCACCTGATGTCAGGTTACTAAATAATTCTGTAAACTGATTGTTATCGAACAATACTTCAAAATACTCTTTAGAGCCAACTCGCAAATGATAATTGCAGTATTGACAAACATATTTATTTTCTACAAGGTCAGCACTGTGTAACGCTTTCTTGCAATTCGGGCATTTGTTCCACAAACCATCTGGTGCCTCTTTCTTTTCTTCCGTTAATGTACTGATACCTTTTTTTTCTCTCTTAAACCAAGCCATGTTATTATTGAAAAATACGAGTACAAAGAAACGAAAAAAAATTAGAACAGTTTAAGGTAGTTTAGCCTAAATTAATTTGCCCAAACTTATATTTTTCATAACTTCGGCTAATCTAAAATTAAAAATAATGAGTTTAAAAGGCTATAAAGGCGTAATTTACGGAGATGCTGTTCAGGAACTGTTTGAACAAGCTAAGAAACATCAATTTGCTTTACCGGCAGTAAACGTTACAGGTACTAATACGATTAATGCGGTTATGGAGACTGCAAAGGCTGTTAATTCACCTGTTATGATCCAGTTATCAAACGGAGGTGCGCAGTTTTATGCAGGAAAAACATTAAACAATGATAATTTAAATGCATGCGTATTAGGGGCGGTATCAGCAGCTAAGCATGTTCATTTACTTGCAGAACACTATGGTGTTGCAGTTGTATTACATACTGATCACGCTGCAAAAAAATTATTACCTTGGATTGATGGATTGTTAGATCATGGCGAGAAATTCTTCGCTGAACATGGTAAACCACTATTTTCATCGCATATGCTTGACCTTTCGGAAGAGTCTATCGAAGAAAATATTGAGATTTCTGCTAAATATTTAGCTCGTATGGCTAAAATGGGTATGACTATCGAAATCGAGCTTGGTGTAACTGGCGGTGAAGAAGATGGTGTAGATAATTCTGATGTTGATAGTTCTAAATTGTATACACAGCCTTCAGAAGTAGCATATGCTTATGAGGAACTAAGTAAAGTAAGTGATAAATTTACAGTTGCAGCAGCATTTGGTAATGTACATGGTGTTTATAAACCAGGTAATGTTAAATTACAGCCTGTAATTCTTAAAAATTCACAAGAATATATTCAGCAAAAGTTTGGTTTAACAGCTGAAAAACCAATAAACTTTGTATTCCATGGTGGTTCTGGTTCTTCTCAGGAAGAAATCAGAGAAGCTATTTCTTATGGTGCAATCAAAATGAATATCGATACTGATATGCAGTGGGCAATGTGGGAAGGTATTCTTGATTACTATAAAGCTAATGAAGCTTATCTTCAGGGACAGATTGGTAACCCTGAAGGTGACGATAAACCAAATAAGAAATATTATGATCCACGTGTTTGGTTACGTAAAGGTGAAGAGCAATTTGTTAAGCGTCTGACTCAGGCATTTGACGATTTAAATTGCAGAAACGCAAGCGATAAATTGTAATCTAATTATAACATTACGTAAGCGCCATAAGGATAAACCTTATGGCGCTTTTTTTGTGCTAGGCTTATAAGCCTGAATAGACAGGAAGATAAATGTATTCAAATGGAAAAACGTAACCATAAACTTTTTGAGCGTTTCGCTAATGCAGCTACAATATTTACAGGTAGTTCTGCTGCTTTTCTTGCCGCGATTGCCATTGTAGTTATATGGGCCCTAAGTGGGCCGGTGTTTGATTATTCGGAAACCTGGCAACTGGTGATTAATACAGGAACGACTATTATTACATTTTTGATGGTATTTTTAATTCAGAAAGCACAAAACAAGGATGGGAAAGCCATTCAGTTAAAGTTGAATGAATTGATTGCAGCACATGAAAGGGCTAGTAACAGGATGGTAGACATTGAAGATTTGTCTGAAAAAGAATTGGATCAATTGCACAAATTTTATGTAACATTATCACAACTATCTAAAGAAGAAAGTGATATTCATTGTTCCCATTCTATAGATGCAGCAGCGGAAATTCACGAAAGAAAAATAAAAACTACAAAAAGCCATGGAAGCACTGTTGGTAAACAAAATCAAAAATAAGGAAGAACTGGAAAAAGCTTTTGCCATTAGAAGAAAAGTATTCGTTGATGAACAGAATTGTCCACCCGAACTGGAATGGGAAAATGAAGAGGAGTCTGTTCATTTCCTCGCAGAACTTAACGGTACAGCTTGTGGCGCTTGTCGTTGGCGTAAAACTGACCTTGGTTATAAGCTTGAGCGGTTTGCTGTATTAAAGGAATTTAGAGGTAAAAGGATAGGGCAGGCATTAATGGCTGCAGCACTGGCTGATTTGCCTGATGATGCTCGTTATATTTATTTGAACGCCCAATTACATGCCTTGCCTTTATACGCTCGCTTTGGTTTTATTGCAGAAGGAGAACAGTTTGAAGAAGCGGGAATTCAACACTTTAAAATGGTGAAAAAGAGTTAATTAAATACTTTGGCAGAGAGGCTAAGCGCTTCCTGCCATTTTTCTATATTAAGGTTTAATAGCTCACCTTTTGTGTTTAAGTAACTAATCAGATCTTCTGTTGCCATGTTGCCTGTTAAGTCGTCTGTAGCCATCGGACAGCCTCCAAAACCTTTTAGTGCACTATCAAAACGTCTGCAACCACTTTCATAAGCAGCTTGTATCTTTTCAAACCTGGTATAGGGAGTGCTGTGTAAATGTAATCCAATTTCAACTTTCGACTGAGCGGAGTGTTCAAGTGAATTACCTGATTCAAATTTCTTAATTAGTGCGGGAACAATCTCTTTAATCTTTTCAGAAGTAGATACACCTGTTGTATCTGATAAAGCAAGAATTTTTACACCATGACTAGCTAATTCATCTGCCCATTTTTCTACAATCTCTACATTCCAGGGATCTCCATAAGGATTGCCAAAACCCATTGATATATATATAACTGCCGTTTTATTATGTTCATCGCATAAAGTCAAGAGTTGTTTTATAGTATCTACAGATTGGACAATGCCTGAATTTGTATTGCGCTGTTGGAAAGTTTCAGATATCGAAAATGGGAAGCCCAGATAACTAATCTGTTCGTGAGCACAGGCTTCCTGCGCACCTCTTAAATTAGCTACAATAGCCAATAGCTTTGATTTTGTATTGCTCAGGTCAAGTTTTGATAAAACTTCTTTTGTATCACGCAATTGGGGGATGGCTTTTGGAGAAACAAAACTTCCGAAATCGATTGTATCAAAACCTACTTTTAATAGTAAATTGATATAGGCTGCCTTTAGATCTGTATCTATAAAATCATGGATACCTTGCATGGCATCTCTGGGACATTCTATAAGTTTAATCGGTTTTTGTAGCATTTGCATGATCTAACTCTTTTATACTTTTATTTTTAAAAAATGGTCTTATGATTAGCCTTGTACCGCGGTCATAACTAAAGTAACTCCAAACCCAATTTACAAATACAACCAGTTTATTTCTAAACCCAACTAGTGTCATTAAATGCACAAACATCCAGGTAAACCATGCGAATACTCCCTGGAACCTGATCTTATGCAAGTCCACAACAGCCCGGTTCCTACCAACAGTTGCCATAGTTCCTTTATCATGATATTTGAATGGCTCTACAGGCTTTTTATCTATAATGTTTACCAGATTCTTAGCAAGTAAAGTTCCCTGTTGTATAGCAGCAGGAGCTACGCCAGGATGGCCATTTGGAAATTCTTCAGTGATCATAGCTGCAACATCTCCTATAGCATAAATATTATTGTAACCCTCAACCAGATTAATCTCATTTACTTTTAATCTGTTCCCTCTAACTATTATTTCTGTATTTATGCCATCTAACACAACACCTTTTACACCGGCCGACCAGATTACTGTGGAAGAGGGGATTTTTTGTCCATCTTCCAGACTTAAAGCATTTCCATCATAGCTTTTTACACGGGCACTGTTCATGATGGTTACCCCAAGCTCGCGTAAAAAGTCTGCAGATTTTATTTGAGATTGTGTAGACATAGCTCCAAGTAACTCTGGAGATCCTTCAATAAGGTAAATATTTACATCATCAATATTTAATTCCGGGTAGTCATTTTTTAATACATGTTTCTTCAACTCTGCCAATGCACCAGCTGTTTCTACTCCGGTAGGGCCGCCACCAACTACTACAAAATTTAATAGTTCAGCTCTTTCTACCGGGTTAATCTCAATTTGTGCTGCTTCAAGATTTTGGAGAATAAGACTACGTAAGTTTAAAGCTTCAGGAATTGATTTCATTGGCATCGCATTATGCTCAATTTCTGCATTTCCGAAAAAATTACTACTTGTTCCCGTTGCCAATACAAGATGATCATATTCTATAGTTCCTATCGATGTTTCTATGATGTTCTCGCTAGAGCGTACATTTTTTACTTTTGTTACTCTAAAAGTGAGATTTTTTTGTCCTTTAAAAATCTTTCGTAAAGGAAAGGCAATTGAATCGGCTTCTAATCCACCTGTAGCAACTTGATAAAGTAAAGGTTGGAAAGTATGATAGTTATGCTTATCCAGCATCATTACTTCCACATCTGCTTTTTTTAACTTTTTTGCGAGTTCAATTCCCCCAAATCCGCCTCCTACAATTACAATTCTTTGTTTAGCGCCTTTCGGAAAATGTTGATTCATAATCTTGGGTTTGAGTAAATATACATATAACAACAAAAGGCATCCCAAAAAGGATGCCTTTAATTATTAATATGATGTAATTAAGAAGTAATTATTTTTTTGATTTGAATTTTGCCTCACCTAAATCCAATACAATCGGAGTAGAGATACATAATGATGAATAGGTACCAATAATACGACCAATTAATAAGGCAAATATAAATCCTCTGATACTGGCGCCACCGAAGATAAAAATTACTAACAATACAAAGAATACAGTTAATGAAGTTAGAATAGTACGACTTAACGTGCTGTTTAATGCAAAGTTGATTAGCGTTTCTCTTTCTTTTCCATGAAGATCTTCTTTACCTTGTTGTGCTAACTTTTCACGAATCCTGTCAAATACTACAACTGTTTCAGTCATAGTATAACCCATTACTGTAAGAATAGCAGCGATGAAATCCTGTCCAATCTCAAGGGAGAAAGGTAATACACCGTCTAAAATAGTATAGAATGATAATACTAGTAAAACGTCGTGGAATAACGCGATTACCGCACCTAAACCATAGTTTACTTTCTTAAACCTTACTACGATATAGATAAACATTACTAAACAAGAGAATAAGATAGCACCGTAAGCACTATATAGAATGTCACTCGCGATGATCGGACCAACTTTCTCATTACTCACAATGTTATATTTTACTCCTGTTTTTGATAAACCATCTTTTAAAGCCGATTCAACAATTTTATCTGCTTCAGTATCAGTATCAGTAATATGGTAGGTAGTAGTGATTTTTAATTCATGATCGCCACCTGCCGTTTTTACAATTGTTTCAGACTCAGGGAATACTGCAGTTAATTTTTCTTTAACATCCTCAGTCTTCATGCCCTGATCGAAGTGAACAATATAAGTTCTACCTCCTTTAAAATCGATACCTAAGTTTAAACCACCATGTTTGAAATAGAAGATTGTTCCTAAAACAATAATTACGGTTGAAATGATATAATATAACTTTCTGTGTCCAACGAAGTCGAATGCGATATTTTTAAATGCATGTATGGTATGTTTATTACCAAACGAAATGTTAGCTTTTTTATCCAGTAAAGTATCAAATACTAAACGTGAGATAAGTACAGCACAAAACAACGATGATAAAATACCAATACAAAGTGTCGTTGCAAATCCTTGAACCGGACCGCTACCGAATACATATAGGATAACACCTAATACCAAAACAGTAACGTTTGAATCGATGATTGAAGACATTGCATGCTTAAAACCTTCGCTGATTGCTAATGGAGTAGATTTACCTAAGGTTAATTCCTCTCTTACACGTTCAAATATCAAAATGTTAGCATCTACTGATAAACCAATTACCAATACGATCCCCGCAATACCTGGTAATGTTAAAACAGCACCGAGTGATACCAATATTCCCATGATGAAGAATAAATTGATCACCAATGCAAGGTTCGCAACCCATCCAGCTTTGTTATAATACAAAGCCATAAACACAAGGATTACGACGAATGCAAGAACAAACGATAATAAACCATTGTGGATCGCTGCTTCACCTAATGAAGGACCAACTACGAATTCACCAACAATTCTAGCAGGAGCAGGTAATTTACCAGCCTTTAAAATGTTTGATAAATCTTGCGTGTCATTTTGCGTGAAGTTACCTGTGATGGAAGAAATACCGTTAGGAATTTCATTTTGCACTGTAGGAGCAGAATAAACTGTGTTGTCAAGAACAATAGCAATTGCTTTTTTATTGTTAGGATCAGCAGAAGCCTCTGCAGTAATTTTTTTCCATTTTGCAGCACCATCAGCAGTCATGTACATGGTTACTTCAGGATGTCCTTTCTGATCAAAGTCATGACGTGCATCGCTGATGGCTTCACCACCTAAATCTGGTTTGCCATCTAAAGAGGTAACTTTGATTGCGTATAATTCAAAAATCTTACTTGGTGTTTGTGCACCAAGATCAGCTGGCTTAACACTCCACATAAATTTATATGTCTGAGGAATGATAGATGCAATTTCTGGTCTTTTGAAGAATGCGTTTACTTTTGCAGTATCTTTTTGTGCAACCCATCCTACAACTGGTCCCGGACGCAATGAAGGCTGACCAGTTTCTGACTGATAAGTAGGAATATTTAATACAGCGAATAATGGATTGGATTTAGAAAGCTCCTGATTTTTTAAAGCGGTTGAATCTTTTGTGTCTGCTTTTTTAGCTAAACCTGCTAATTTACTGCCAGTTTTTGCAGCCGTGTCAGTACCAGTAACAGTTGTTGTATCTTTTAAAGTTGTAGCTAGTGTCTTGTTAATGTTCTCCAAAACAGGATATACTTCCTCGTTTTGGTAAACTTGCCAGAACTGTAATTCTGCAGAACCTTGTAATAGTTTGTGAACACGTTCTTTATCTTGAACACCTGGCATCTCAATAAGGATACGGTTTGTGCCTTCTTGTTTCTGCATGTTCGGACTCACTACACCAAAACCATCAATACGACTTCTGATGATAATGAATGAGCGGTCGATTGCACTTGTTGCCTCTTTTGATAAGAAGTTCTTAACTTCAGAATTACTGGCATTAGGTTTTAACAATTTTGCATTGTCCTGATTAGAGAAGAAATCTACCAATTGCTTGTTTGGCTCCAACTTCTCGTATTCGTTTACAAATAAAGAAACGAAATCTTTACCACCAGCATTTAACTGTTGCTGAGCAGTCGCTAATGCTTTATTAAAATTAGCATCATCTGTATTTCCTGCTAATGATTTAACTAATTCACCTAACGATATTTCCATCGTTACGTTCATACCACCTTTAAGGTCTAATCCAAGGTTTATTTCTTTTGCTTTACAGAACTGATAATTAAAACCTAAAAGCGGATAAACGGGCACAGTGGCCATCGAATCTAAATATGCTTTTTCCTTTTCTACATCTCCTTTAGCGTAAGCCTTTGCGTCTTTTTCAACCTTCGAGGTAACAAAGTTGAATGAGAGAGAGTACACACAGACAATACCTAATAGTATTGCCATAAATTTAATAAAACCTTTACCCTGCATTTGTTTGTAATTATTAGTCTATATATGCTATATATTTTTTTAACAAGTCGGCAAATCTAATTATTTTTTTAATTAATAGGCTACCTTATTGATTTTTTATTATAGGAGCTCAACTATTTACGCAAAAGTGTCGAAAAAGTGTAAGCTATATGATTTTTTTCATCTGGGAGATGTTTTTTGACATCCGTTTCATCCCATAAGTTAGAATCGATCTTGGGGAAAAAAGTATCAGCATCATAACTCTGATGGACTCTGGTAAGGTAGATCTTGTTTACGATGTTTAAGGTTGATTTATAGATTTCAGCACCACCTATAATAAATACTTCTTTTTCAGTAGTACAAAGTGCTAGTGCTTCATCAATATTGCTGACTACTTCAACATCCTGAATTTGAAGCCCAGGAGTTCTTGTCATCACAATATTACGTCTGTTAGGTAATGGTTTACCTATGGAGTCATACGTTTTTCGACCCATAATAATGGTATGGCCCGATGTGATCTCTTTAAAATGTTTTAAATCAGCAGGTAAATGCCATAACAGCTGATTGTCTTTACCTATGGCATTGTTCTCGCCAATAGCAACAACTACGGATATCATCATACAGCTACTACTCCTTTTATATGCGGATGCGCATCGTAATTTATCAACGTAAAATCTTCGTATTTAAAATTGAAGATGTCTTTTACCTCTGGATTTATATGCATAGTAGGCAATTTTTTAGGTTCACGGCTTAATTGTAGCTTTGCTTGTTCAAGATGATTATTGTAGAGATGGGCATCACCAAGTGTATGAATAAAATCACCGTATTGTAAACCACATACCTGAGCTACCATCATTGTAAGTAGAGCATAGGATGCTATATTAAAAGGCACACCTAAAAATATATCAGCACTACGTTGGTAAAGCTGACAGCTTAATTTTCCATCGGCAACATAAAATTGAAAAAAAGCGTGACAAGGTGGAAGCGCCATATTCTCAACTTCTGCAACATTCCATGCAGAAACGATGATCCGTCTGGAGTCTGGGTTGTTTTTAATGGTATTTATGATTTGTGCGATCTGATCGATGTGTCCTCCATCTGGTTTTGGCCATGACCGCCATTGTGAACCATAAACAGGGCCAAGATCGCCATTTTCATCTGCCCACTCATCCCATATTCTAACACCATTGTCTTTTAGGTATTTGATATTGGTATCGCCACTTAAAAACCAGATCAGCTCGTGTATAATAGATTTTAAATGTAGTTTTTTTGTAGTCACAATTGGAAAACCGTCTTGTAGGTTAAAACGCATCTGATATCCAAATACGCTAATTGTTCCAGTACCGGTACGATCGTGTTTTTGAGTGCCATGATCCAGCACATGTTGCATTAGATCTAAATATTGTTTCATCTATTATATTTTTTCAATTGAAAGATAATGTCTTTGATTAACGTTGTGTTGCATTCGATGGGCTGCTTTAAGTACAAAAGTACATATATATGAATGCTTTTAAAAGAATGGGGATTGTTAAATTAAATTTTTGGAGCAAGATTTCAATAATCCTGAAATAATCAAGACGTTCGTTGCGATGCTAATAGAATTTGAAAAACTTTAAATTGTATGAATATGAAAGATGAAAATTATGATGTAGAACAAAATGGTTCGGATAAATCATTAAATCCCTATAAAACAGATGAACCTGAGACAATGACTTTTAATGAAATTGATCTTTCAGGTACTTATTCTTATGCCAGCTATTTAAGTTGGACATTTGAGGAAAGATTAGAGCTTATTAAAGGAAAGATATTTCAGATGTCTGCTCCAACTACAAAGCATCAGATTTGTACGGGGAGTGTTTTTGCAGAGTTACATCAGTTTTTGAAAGGAAAACCTTGCAGGGTTTTTATTTCTCCTTTTGATGTACGTTTCCTGGTGATTCTTTATC
This sequence comes from Pedobacter sp. ASV1-7, assembly GCF_040203335.1. Taxonomy (NCBI): domain Bacteria; kingdom Pseudomonadati; phylum Bacteroidota; class Sphingobacteriia; order Sphingobacteriales; family Sphingobacteriaceae; genus Pedobacter; species Pedobacter sp. ASV1-7. The sequence continues at coordinate 288,380 of NZ_JBEHBV010000004.1, forward strand.
CGATCAGGAAGTGTTTACTGTACTTCAGCCAGATATCTGTGTAGTGTGCGACGATCGAAAAATAGATGGCAAAGGTTGCATTGGGGCTCCTGATATAGTTGTAGAAGTGCTTTCGCCTGGCAATAATAAGAAAGATCTTGATTTTAAATTTAAAGTTTATGAAGCTTCTGGGGTCCTTGAGTATTGGGTTTTAGATTCCTACACAGCATCAATATTAAAGTATGTACTTAATGAAGGTGGTTTCTTCGTAGCAAAGCAGCCTTGTTTTGTCAGTGGAATGTTTACTTCAGATGTGCTTCCTGGCTTTTCTTTGAATTTAGAAGAATTGTTTGAGGTTGTTGATTTTTCTGAGTATTAACATATCATTGGTTTTTGGTATTTGCAATTTTAGTAAGTTTGCTTTCCAAAAATTAAATACCACATGTATGCTTGCTTTTGCAAATGCCAAGATTAACCTTGGTTTAAATGTCATAGAAAAAAGGCCAGATGGGTATCATGATATCGAAACTGTATTTTATCCTGTAAAGCTTTACGATGTGGTGGAGTTGACAGATGCGTCGGAAACTTCTTGTTTGATAAAAGGAATCGACGTACCAGGAAATACTGCAGATAATATTTGCATGAAGGCCTTTAAGTCTATTCAAAAGGAATTTGATCTGCCTGAACAGCAAATTACTTTACTTAAAAATATTCCTGTAGGAGCCGGGTTAGGAGGAGGTTCTTCAGATGCAGCTCATTTAGTTAAATTGTTAAATGATAAATTCAAATTGGGTTTGTCAACAGCTGTAATGGAAGACTATGTTCGCCCTTTGGGAGCTGACTGTTCATTCTTTATTAAAAATGAACCAGCATATGCATTTGGTATAGGTGATGAGCTTAATTCAATCGCAATAGATTTGTCAATTTTTTTTCTTGTGTTGGTAAAACCGCCTGTACACGTTTCAACGGCAGATGCTTATGCTGGAATAAAGCCTATAATTCCTAGTAGATGGGTAAAAGATTTAATACATTTGCCTGTGAAAGAATGGAGATCTTGTCTCAAGAATGATTTTGAAACTTCTGTTTTTTCAAAATATCCGGAGATTGAGCAGATCAAATCAAAATTATATCAATCTGGCGCATTATTCTCTTTAATGAGCGGTAGTGGTTCAAGTGTTTTTGCAATTTTTGATCAGCAAGTTCATTTGCCGGAACTAGAGCGTGAAAATAAGGTTTATTATAACATTTAATAAGTTACAGGATTAGTACTTGTACTGATGTTGTGATGGAGGAGAATAACTAATACGAACATGGAAATTAATTTAGTACGTAAAAGCGGTAAGTTTAATTTTGAAGCAGAAAATTCAAGTGGTTTTACTGTTGAGCTTGATGCTAAACCTGCAATTGGTGGAGAAGGCAAGGGTTTTAGACCTATGGAAATGCTTTTAATAGGCTTAGGTGGTTGCAGTGGGATAGATATGGTTAATGTGTTAACCAAGCAGAAAGAGCCTTTGGATGACGTGAAAATTTCAATCAAGGCAACCAGGAAAGATGAAGAAATGCCGCCGATTTTCGACGTAATAGATATTCATTTTAATTTATATGGCGCTTTAAGCGTGACAAAGGTGGAGCGTGCATTAAACATGACATTTGATAAATATTGTTCTGTTTCTAATATTTTGGGACGCTCTGCTACCATTAACTTTACTTATACTATTCATCAATAATAAAATGGAAGAAGAGAATTTCGAAACACTGGCTATACGTTTGCAAGCCGAAAGAACACAATATAAAGAGCATTCTGTGCCACTGTATTTAACGTCAAGTTATAAGTTCGATGATGCAGAGGATATGAGAGCGTTGTTTGCAAACGAAAAAGAAGGGAATGTTTATAGCAGGTATGCTAATCCGAATACAACAGAATTAATTGATAAAATGTCTGTTCTTGAAGGTGCTGAGACAGGTTGGGTTACGGCTTCAGGAATGGCAGCTATATTTACTACTCTTGCCACTTTTTTAAAGTCTGGCGACCATGTATTGTCTAGCCGTTCTGTTTTTGGTTCAACTCATCAGCTATTAAATAATGTTTTTGCAAAATGGGGTATTAATTATACTTATGCGGATTTGGATAAGCCTGAGCAATGGGAAAACAACATACAGCCTAATACAAAAATGATTTTTGTGGAAACGCCGTCTAACCCTGGGATAGATATTATTGATTTGGAATGGTTAGCTAAACTGGCAAAGCAACATAATGTTTTATTAACTGTGGATAATTGCTTTGCTACACCATATTTACAACAACCAATAAAATTGGGTGCTGATATTTCTATTCATTCCGCTACAAAATTTATTGATGGACAGGGCCGTACACTAGGTGGAGTTATATTAGGTTCGAATAAATTAATTAAAGAAATTGAAGGTTTTGCCAGACACAGTGGGCCTGCAATGTCTCCATTTAATGCGTGGTTGTTATCTAAAAGTTTAGAAACACTGGCGGTACGTATGGACAGACATTGTGAAAATGCTTTGAAAGTTGCTGAGTTTTTGCAGAATCATAAAAGTATAAAAAGGGTAATGTACCCTTTTCTGCCTTCTCATCCTCAATATGAAATCGCTAAAAAACAGATGAAACAAGGGGGCGGGATTGTGACAATGGTAATTGAAGGTGGAGTTGAAGTCGCAAGTGCTTTCATGAATAAGTTAAAAATGTTTTCTATTTCTGCTAATCTTGGCGATACCAGGTCTATAGCTACACATCCGGCGACAAGTACACATTCAAAATTGACAGAAGATGAGCGTTTGCAGGTTGGAATCGAACAGGGGACTATTCGTTTATCTATCGGTTTGGAACATATCAATGATATTCTTGAAGATATTAATCAAGCTTTGGCATAGTTGAAAAGAGTTTTTATCAATTAGATAGTGTTTAAAACAAAAGACCGGATTACTGATGAAGTAATCCGGTCTTTTGTTTTATAATGATAAATCTTTTTTACTTGATATATTCTCTGTCTTCGTCGCTTAGATTACTTTTATTGTCATTGCTGTATCCGTCTAACTCTTTATCATACGTGCTTATTGTCGTTTTTGGTCGGCCAGCCCAATATCCGAGGAGGAATCCTACAAAAGTACATACGCCAACAACCACAAGTTTAGAGATGTCCTTTTTAACGACTATGAAGTTAAATTCAACTGCATCAGTATTGATCATTAAAAAAATGGTGATAAGTGCAGTGAAAATGATAATGAAAATGGTTTTTGCTCGCATGATTTAGAAGCTATAGTTTAAAATTAATTCGAATATAGGATTTTGATTGTAAACTTTATTTACGAAGATAAATCTAGTGCCTAAATCAATAATTGGTTGGTAACGGAGTAAATTCATGCTGCTTCGTAATTCAAAACCGTATGTTTTAGGTTGACCCATATCAGTGTCTATACCCAGATTTTCGTAATGGCAAAATAATCCACCGCGTATATTTCTGATGTAAGCAAGTGGACCAAGTTCAGCGTCGGGGAAAGCGAAAGGAAATCTATAGTTGAAAAGCAACGTGTTTTTTAAAAAATTGCGGGCCATGATGTTGTTGTAGCCATATACTGCATTAATTTCATTGTCATACCTTCTTACACCAGATGAATACTGGTAATTGAAATTTGCAGTAAAAGAATGGTTTTTAAATAGACCTGGGAAGTATAAAAAAGCTTCTGCTGCAAATAGCTCTCCATCCAGTCTGTTATCGAAAGGCTGGTGGAGGTAAGTTAGTTTAAGTGTTTGTGCCCATCTTGGTGCAATGTCACGATCAGCTTGTCTTGTGGAATGAGCAAATGAGAATCCGTATTCCATTGGCAATTTTAGACTGGTGATGTAATTGGCTGGCATATTCTGTCCCATATATCTCTGGGTATAACTTGTTGCAGCTTTAAAATTGAAACTATAGTTATCGCCAAGACTATTGAAATTAATTGGGACAAGTGCCTGGAGCTGAATATTGTTTTCTCTCCAATCGCCCTGCATAATGCCTTGGTTAGTAGTATAAAAAGTCCTTCTGGGCCTATTTCTATAGGTACTGCTAATGACTGGATAAAAGCTTTTAAGAATAAACCCTGCATTGTATTCAAAGCGCCTCAGGTCACGATGATACTCCGCACCAACAAATGAGCTGAAAGTGTTGAGTAGGTTATCTGAATTTAGTTGTAGTCCAAAGAGATATTCGTCTTCAATCACGGGAGTTATACTATGCAGGTTGATCAGATTGCCTAAAGCGCGATATGGTTTAGAGTCGTAGATGCTATCAGGGATTTTGCTAAATACATTTCCTGTATTTTCTTGTTTTTCTGCTGCAGCACCAAAATAAACAAAATTGTTTTTGGAGAGAGGTTCTGGTTTTATTGGGGTTTCAGAAATGTCGTAGCCTGTATGCCTAAAATTGTTGAAAATTAATGTCGATGATGTTTTTGAGAATGAAGGATTGAAGGCGCCGTATTTTGCGTTGCTCAGAGCGCTTATTTTTTTTGATATGACGTCTATCTCATAAATGTTGTCGATCCCGTTGTAGTGAGCGTTAAATGCGATCTGTTGACCAATGAATACTGGCCTTGTCAGTTGTTGTTGTGTTGGGGCTATGAGTTCACGTATTTCTCCTGATCTGTTGATGGTGTGCAGCGCCTTGCCTTTTTCGCTCACGCTGATGTAAGCAATGGTATTTCCACTTTCGTCAAATGATGGAGTTTGAAGAATTAAATTTTTAGGGTTCGGGTAAGTGAAAATGATACTTCCGGATTTTGCGTCAAGCTCCACAAGGTTACATTGATTATTCAGTTCGATTTTTACTGCAATTATTTTTTTACCGTCAGCAGAAAGTGAAGGAGCAAAGAGTCTGGATGTTGAACTGAGTTTTTTAACTTTTTTTGTTTTTAGATTATAACTGCAAATGATATTGTAATTGCGTTTTCTATATCTTGGGTCGTATCTCACCTCATCCCAGATTACAAGATCATTAGCATAACTGAACCAGGGTTGTTCCTGGTAGCCGATGTAGAGCAAATGTTTTTCTGTACGATTGCTGTCAATCATAATCAAATGTGTTGCCTCGGTTTTACTTTGCTTTAAAGTTAATATGCAATTGTCATTTAATTTTACAGGAGTAAAGTAGTTGGTTGCATATTTTGCTGGTTTAGTTAGTGACTGGTAATCTACCGTGGATGTTGCTTGATCCTGAGCTGTCCATTTTGTTCTAAGCAGAGAGTCTGTTTGTTTGTACCATTTGTGACTTCCCTTTCCTGTTAGTTTTTTTAATGTGTTAGAAAAAGGGTAAAGGCGAAGCGGTCGTTTCTTGATATCGGTCAGCACTTCCTCAAATATGTTTTCTCCTTGTTGTGTTCTGATGTTCGAAGATAGGAGGTAGCCTAGTTGGTAGTATCCCGGTGTGATGTCAGTGTTTGATCCGAAACTGGCCTTACTGTAAGAAAGTTTTTTCCCTTCAAGCAGGCTTGCTCTATACGGCATGATCCATGATGGTTGTCTTCCGCGTCCGGCATTTGTAAGTGCAGTTTCTGTAGTTACTGCATCGCCTTCAAAAAACCAGATCGGCAGGCTTGCACCGAACCATACAAAGTACACAAGTTCCGGAAATGGTTTAGCTTTTCCACCGGTTAGTTTGTCGAACTGAGCCACGTGCCTGAGTTCGTGAACTGCCAGGTTATTTAGCCAGTCCTGACTGTCGAACTGCTGTGGGGGAGTGCTGAAAAATTCAGACTTTTTTGGGCCTAGTTGGGCGAAGCCATTTGCGATGACTCCCTGGTTTTGGAGGAGTACAGGGATGGTTGTTTTTTTGACTCCCAGGCTACTCCCTACAAGAGGGTAAATATGGGGTAAGGTGTTGGCCATTCTTTGGGCTTCTTTTTCCAGCTCGGTTGGATAGATGATTTTAAAACCGGATGAATTTATTTGGCGCCATTTTACACTAAGTGGGTTTTGTTCTTCGTCGAAAATTTGTGAAAACACTGATTGTGAAATTAAACTTAATATAAGTGTTATTTTAATCTTGATTATCAGTGATTTATACAGTTTATTTTGTTTCATTTAAGTGGTTTACTAAATTAATTAGTATTTTGATTTTTTTATTGCTGTTTTTAGTTAACTTTTTATTTTATATGGTTGTATTATTTTTATTGATATTCAGTTTGTTGAAGTTTTGTTAGTTTTTGGTTGTTTGTTCGTTTTTGTTGGATTTTTATGATGTTTTTAAGCGTTGTTTTAGTGTTTTTTGTGTTCGCTTTAAAAGTAAGTTTAATTGGCAATTAAGATACACTATTTAGGTTGATAAATAAAATTAAATTTAAGCGTAGGATTTTTATTTTGTATACAGAATAGGATGCTTGTCTTTAAATTTCTATGGCTGAAAACCTCTTTTTTTTAGAAGCAATATGCTGGGTTTTCTTGTTGGATTGGGGTGTCTTTTAGAGTGTTTTATAAAGAGCGTAGAGGCTCTGGATAGTCCTTTTTAAGGATAGGTTTTCTTGCCCCTACCCTATGGGTGAGGAGTTCGAAAGTGCTAAATATTGCTGCGTTTTTTGTAGATCGGATATAGGAACACAGCACCCAGAATAATGATGGCGCCGAAGTAAAATCCTATAGACATAGCTTCTTTTGTTCCGAAGAAAATGAAGGCTAATAAGATACCATATACCGGTTCCAGGTTAGTGATTAGAGCTACTCGAAAGGCGGTGATTGTACGCATTACAGATACCCCGGCAACATAGGCAAGCGCTGTGCAAATGGTCCCTAGTAAACCAAGATAAAGCCAGTCCGTACTACTTAGATCGAAGTGTTCTGTGAACAAACTTTGGTCAAATAAACGGTATAAGGTGATCCATAAGAAGGCGCCCATTATCTCATAAAAACTAATGACAAGGGCGTCGCTTTTTTGTACAAGAATGGAATTAATGCTGCCGAAAAGACTGGATGCAAGAGCTGCTGAAAGGCCAAAAATGATGCCTAATGTATATTTTGATTCAAATTTAAAGATTAAATAAATGCCCAGAATGATGATTAATCCAATAACTATATCAGGTATTTGGATGCGTTGTTTCTTTATTATAGGCTCTATTATGGCTGTAAATAACGTAAAGGATGATAGACAGACGAGGGTTACCGAAACGGTTGAAACTTTGATGGCATGGAAAAAAAGAATCCAATGGAGGGCTACAATGCTTCCTGTTAATATGAATTGTAAAAACTGCTTTTTGGTAACTTTTAGGCTGGTTTTACTAAGTTTAAAATATAGGAAAAGCGTAATAGTAGCAATTAATACCCTATGCCAAACCATTTGTACAGCATCTACCGAGATCAATGCACCCAGTATCCCTGTAAAGCCCCAGATAAATACTGTAAAGTGGAGGATCAGTAGGTTTTTATTGCTATTTATAGCTTCCTTTATCATTATTTTGGCGCTTTTCTCAGTAGGTAGTATCCTAATAAACCAAAGAATATGGTGGGAGCTAATACTGCAATAAGCGGTGGCATTCCTCCTTTTAGAGAAAACATTTTTGCGAATTGATTAAATACGATGTAAGCAAAACTTAATAAAATTCCAATTCCAAGAGGTAGTCCAACACCGCCACGAACCTTTCTGGATGATAATGCAACGCCAATAAGTGTAAGTACAAAGGCTGAAAGAGGGTGTAAGTAACGTTTATATTGTTCAAATAGAAGGTCATTCCATATTCCTGATCCCCTGATTTTTTCTTTTTTGATCTTTTCTGAAAGCTCTTTGTTAGTTAGGTTTTCAAAAACGTTATCATATGCAGAGAAATCGTCAGGACGCATATCTAATACGGTATCTTTAGTTAAAGAAGATCCACCAGTGAAAGTTTCTTTAAGTCCATTGATATCTCTTACAGAGTAATTTATAAGCTTCCAGGAGCGTTTTATTGAATCCCATTTGATTTCATCGGCAATTAGCTTTTTAGTCAGTACATCGCCTTTAAAGTTGTCTAATGAGAAACGTGTTCCGGTCTTACTTTTATTGTCAAAGTTGTCTATGTGAATGTAAGTATTGTTATCCAGTTTCATATGGATATTACTTTTACTAGAAGGGTCGTTCTTCTTTACATAGTTGTTTTCAAAGCTGTTTTTAAGCTGATTTGTATAAGGTAGAATGTACAAATTAGAAGCCAGATTGGCTGCAAATATGATAAAAGCAGAGATGAAATAAGGGACAAGGAATCTGTTAAAGCTAACCCCACCACTTAGTATAGGGACAATTTCAGTTTGGTCGGCCATTTTTGCGGTAAAGAAAATTACTGCAATAAAGTTGATTAGGGGCGATAACATATTCACATAATACGGTATAGAACCTGCATAATAAAGGGATATGACCTGCCAAAAAGTAAGGTTGGCGCCTAAAAAATCATCTAGTTTCTCAGATAAATCAAAGATGATGATAATAACAACAAATAGGGTTAGGGTATATAAAAATGTACCCAGATATTTGCTGATGATATACCAGTCGAGAATTTTTATCCTGTCTTTGATAATGTTCATTTATAATTTATTACCTAAAATAGTAACCATTTTGTTTTTCCATGCGTAAAACTCGCCACTTAAGATTTTTTCTCTGGCAGTTTTTACCAACCAAAGGTAAAAATGTAGGTTATGTAGCGTAGCAATTTGTGCACCTAGCATCTCTTTTGAGTGCATTAGATGTCTTAGATAAGCTTTAGAATATACTTGATCGGCAATAAGGTCGCTATCAGCTTCAATGGGAGAGAAATCATCAGCCCATTTTTTATTGCTAATATTTATAACGCCATTTTTAGTGAAAAGCATCCCGTTTCTTGCATTTCTGGTCGGCATAACACAATCAAACATGTCTACACCTAAAGCAATGTTCTCCAGTATATTGATAGGAGTGCCCACACCCATTAGGTAACGTGGCTTTTCTTCAGGCAATATATTACATACGACTTCCGTCATTCCATACATTTCCTCCGCTGGTTCACCTACAGAAAGTCCTCCAATAGCATTTCCTTCTCTGTCCATCGAAGCTATGAATTCTGCAGATTTTATTCTTAAGTCCTTGTATACAGATCCTTGTACAATTGGAAATAGCGTTTGGTTGAAGCCGTATTTTGGTTCTGTAATGTCGAAACGTGTGCAGCAACGCTTTAACCAACGGTGTGTCATGTTGATAGAATTTGCGGCATATTTATAATCGCAAGGATAGGGCGTACATTCATCAAAGGCCATAATAATATCGGCTCCAATTGTGCGTTGGATATCCATTGCGTATTCAGGCGTGAAAAGATGTTTTGATCCGTCTATATGTGAACGAAATGTAACACCTTCTTCCTTGATTTTTCTTACTTTACTTAAAGAATATACTTGATAACCTCCACTGTCAGTCAAAATTGGCCTGTCCCAACCTATAAATTTATGCAGGCCGCCGGCTTGTTCCAGAACATTTAATCCAGGTCTCAGATATAAATGGTAAGTATTTCCTAAGATGATTTTAGCGTCGATATCATTTTTAAGCTGTTGCTGATTTATGGATTTAACTGTTCCTGCTGTTCCAACAGGCATGAAAATAGGTGTTTGTATTTCCCCATGATCTGTAGTTATTGTTCCTGCTCTTGCTTTTGAATTTATATCTTTCCCTTGTAAATTGAATTTCATCTTTATGTGTTTATTGTTTTAAGGAGGGCTAATGCTTAATCTCCTTGAAAATCTGCGCAAAAATAGCAAAAAACAAGCTATTAATAGGTTAAATTTTTTATCAACATAAAGGAACATTACAGATTAAAAATCAGAAATTTGACCCTTTCAAAATTACATCGTGGAATTAAGCTTTTTAGATGGCGTTTTATTTGGACGCTTTGAGTACTACCTGCTCGGTATTTTATTTTTTTGTTTTCTTATTCAGCTATACTTTAGCTTGTTTGTTCACTTACGTTTAGCACGTTTAAGAATAGATACGTTATCTGAAAATGCCAGAAAGCCATTAAGTGTAGTGATTTGTGCCCGCAACGAGGCCGAAAATCTTAAGCAGTATTTACCTTTAGTATTAGAGCAGGATTATCCGGATTTTGAAGTTGTTGTAGTAAATGACCGTTCCTGGGATGGAACAGAGGATCTACTTAAAGATTTTTCAAAGCAGTATAAGCACTTAAAGATAGTAACGGTACTTGATGGAGAGCGTTTTATTGCCGGAAAGAAATTTGCAGCAACGATGGGGATTAAAGCGGCAAAGAACGAATGGTTAGTATTTACCGATGCAGATTGTTTTCCGGCATCATCGAAATGGTTGTATGGAATGCAGCAGCCGGAGCAGGAGGACACAGAAATTTTATTAGGCTATTCTCCATATTTAAAAAAGAGAGGGTTATTAAATGCGTTGATTCGTTTTGAGACTTTTTTTACTGCTGTGAATTACCTTTCATTTGCTATAAAAGGTATGCCTTATATGGGAGTTGGGAGAAATATGGCTTATAAAAAGTCGTTGTTTTTTAAGAATAAAGGCTTTGCTGCGCATATGCATATCCCTTCCGGTGATGATGACCTTTTTGTAAATGCTCATGCACATAATGGAAATACCGGAATTTGTATTCATCCTGATGCTCAGGTATGGAGCGAACCAAATACCAGCTTTGGTGCATATTTACGGCAAAAGAAGCGTCATTTTGGTGCAGGGAAATTGTATAAACCCAAACATAAATTTATTTTGTCTGCGCAGATCATCATACAATTTCTATTTTATGTTACCTTAGTTGTACTGATGTGTTTCAAATCAACACTTTATCTGGCTTTGGGTGTGCTGGCTTTAAGTATTGTAATCAGGTGTTTTATTTACCCGCGGATTCTCAAACGTTTAAATTATGGAGATTTAAAATGGTGGTTCCCGGTTTTAGATATGCTATTATTCATTTTTTTAGTGTTTAACGGCATTCTGTCTATATTTGTCAAAAAAGTTAAGTGGAAATGAAATCAGCGTTAATACAGAAATATTTTAAGGATCTTACTGAACAGCAAATTGCACAGTTTGATCAGTTGTATGATTTATACAGTTTTTGGAATGCACAGATCAATGTGATTTCCAGAAAAGATATTGATGAGCTTTATGAACGTCATATTTTACATTCACTTGGCATTGCAAAATTTTGCACTTTTAAACCGGGAGAGACTGTTTTAGATGTTGGTACTGGTGGTGGTTTTCCAGGAATTCCATTGGCCATTTTATTTCCTGAAACTGAATTTCATTTGGTAGATTCAATTGGTAAAAAGATAAAAGTAGTTGCAGAAGTAGCACATTCATTAGGCTTAAAGAATGTAACAGCAAGTCATTTGAGAGCAGAACAAGTAATCGATAAATATGATTTTGTAGTTTCAAGAGCAGTAACACGCCTGATTGACTTCTATCCATGGGTAAAAGGGAAATTTAATAAAGAATCTAAAAATGCCATTCAAAATGGGATTTTATATTTAAAAGGAGGTGATTTATCTGAAGAGATTGCTGAATCTCGTTTAAAAGCTGAATTATATCCACTTTCTGAATACTTTGAAGAAGAATTTTTCGAAACTAAATACGTTGTTTACATCCCACAATAGCACTGTTTATTAAAACCAGCTCATTATTTGTGCTTGCTTTATGCGTAAATGCATAAGTTAGCCTATGAGTCTTATCCATAAAATTGGCCTCACCTTAATAAAGGGTGTTGGACATGTACATGCTAAGAATTTACTAGATCATTTTGGTTCTGCTGAAGCTATTTTTAAGGCTAAAGGGAATCAATTGATGGAAGTAAGTGGTATAGGTCCTGTTATTTCTGGCCTGATTTTAAGTAATAATGTCTTAAAAGAAGCCGAAAAGCAGCTGGTGTTTATCAGAAAACATAAGGTGCAAGTGCTTTTTTACACTGATATTTCTTATCCTCAAAGATTAAAATACTGTCATGATGCCCCTGTGTTATTGTATTATAAGGGGAACATAGATTTAAATCATCCTAGGATTATCAGCGTAGTGGGAACCCGAAATGCTACTGCTTATGGTAGAATGTTGTGCCAGCAACTTACAGAATCCCTTGCGCCATATGGTGTTGTGATTATAAGTGGACTTGCATATGGTATTGACGTAACTATACATAAAGAGAGTTTACATCTTAATATACCTACAATAGGGGTGATGGCACATGGATTAGACCGCATTTACCCTCCTTCGCATAAGCCAATAGCACAAAAAATGTTGCTGAATGGTGGATTGCTAACTGAATTTATACCAGGAACAATCCCTGATAAAGAGAACTTTCCGAAAAGGAACCGGATTATAGCTGGCCTTGCAGATGCAATAGTTGTGGTAGAGGCAGCTGGGAAAGGAGGCGCACTGATTACAGCAGATATTGCAAATTCCTATGATAGGGATGTATTTGCTTTCCCTGGCCGAATAAATGATCCCTGCTCTGAGGGTTGTAATTTTCTGATTAAGACACATAGAGCAGGCTTGATTAATCATGCTAAAGACCTAATTTATTATCTGGGATGGAATGATAAGTTATCAGATCAAAGTGGATTGCAATCTAAATTAGCTTTAAATTTTTCCACTGAAGAACAGAAAATAGTCGAAATATTAAGCGATGTAACTCTTTCTGTAGATAAGTTGGTGTTAGGTTCTGGCTTTAGTCAGAGTAAACTGGCAATGCTTTTGTTAAATCTCGAAATACAGGGAATTGTGACAGCTTTGCCAGGGAAAGTCTATAAATTAAATTGATATATTTTTTGCTTCACCTTATTTACATCTGTTTTTAAGTCTACTATAATACTAGATTAAAATATAATTTTGCAAAATGGATTATATTGATATTATATTTCGAATATTTATTTGTATGTAAAATTCCAATCTTCAATCTGTATTTTTGCCTTATGTGGTATAATAATATTTTGGAAACTATTGGCAATACGCCATTGGTAAAATTGAATAACATTACTAAGGAAATTCCTGCAACTGTGCTGGCTAAAATTGAAACAACCAACCCGGGTAATTCTATTAAGGATCGTATGGCTGTAAAGATGATAGAGGAAGCAGAGAAGAGTGGATTGCTAAAACCTGGCGGTACTATTATAGAAGGAACATCCGGTAATACTGGCATGGGACTGGCTATGGCGGCTATTATTAAAGGATACAAGTGTATTTTTACAACTACAGATAAGCAATCCAAGGAAAAAGTAGATGCTTTAAGGGCTTTTGGTGCTGAAGTTATCGTGTGTCCTACTAATGTTGAGCCTGAAGACCCAAGGTCTTATTATTCGGTTTCTTCACGTTTAGAACGTGAAGTTCCAAATTCCTGGAAGCCAAATCAATATGATAACCTGGCCAATTCGGCGGCGCATTATGAGCAGACTGGTCCTGAAATCTGGCAGCAGACTGAAGGCAAAATTACCCATCTTGTAGTAGGGGTAGGTACTGGTGGAACAATTTCTGGAACCGGTAGGTATTTAAAAGAGAAGAATCCTGATATTAAGGTCTGGGGAATAGATACTTATGGCTCAGTGTTTAAGAAGTATAAGGAAACGGGTATTTTAGATAAGAATGAAATTTATCCTTATATCACCGAAGGAATTGGCGAGGATTTCTTGCCAAAGAATGTAGATTTCGACATTATTGATCTGTTTGAGAAGGTAACAGATAAGGATGCAGCATTAATGACTCGTGATATTGCGCGTAAAGAGGGGATTTTTGTGGGTAATTCAGCAGGCTCGGCTATTGCAGGATTGCTGCAACTAAAAGATAAATTAAAACCTGAAGATGTTGTGGTAGTCATATTTCATGATCACGGAAGTCGGTATATGGGGAAAATGTACAACGAAGATTGGCTAAGAGAGCGTGGTTTCCTTAAAGATGAGAAGTTAACAGCTCGCTCAATCATTGAGAAGAAAGAAAATACAGAGATCATTACTATTGATTGTGAAAAGACTATTCTTGAAGCAATTAATAATATGAATACCTTGAATATTTCTCAAATACCTGTTACACAGAAAGGAATGGTTGTGGGTAAGTTGGCAGAAGGGGATATTTTAAAGGCTTTACTTGAGAATCCATCACTAAAATCTGCTCCTGTAGAACAGATTATGTCTGCCGGATTTCCATTTGTAGATATGAACACTTCTATAGATAGAATTTCTTCTTTAATTAATAAGGAGAATAGTGCAGTTCTTGTTGAAGATGAGCAAGGAAAAATTGAAATTATTACCCAGTATGATATTATTAATGCAATTTCTGGTTAAATAAAGAAGCTCTGAATTGAAAAACCCCAAGAAGTTAGATACTTTCTGGGGTTTTTTATTAGAATGTTTTTGTTGTATTAATGAGTAGGAGCAGATGCTTCTACTCGTTTAATATCAGCACCCAAGGCCCGTAAACGTGTATCAATATCCTGGTATCCACGCTCAATTTGTTCTATATTGAAGATTGTAGATTTCCCTTCGGCTGATAAAGCGGCGATTAACAAAGAAACACCAGCCCTAATATCAGGAGAAGTCATACTAATTCCCCTTAATTTGTATTTTTTATCAATTCCATTTACCGAAGCACGATGTGGATCGCAAAGAATAATCTGTGCCCCCATATCAATTAGTTTATCTACAAAGAATAATCTGCTTTCAAACATTTTCTGATGTATCAATACATTTCCTCTTGCTTGTGTAGCTACAACTAAAACAATACTCAGTAGATCTGGAGTAAATCCAGGCCATGGAGAATCTGCTATAGTTAGCATGGAACCATCTATAAATGATTCAATTACATAGTGCTTTTGAGAAGGGATATAAATATCATCACCTTTTAATTCAAATTTAATTCCCAGTTTTTTAAATACATCAGGGATTACACCAAGTTCTGAATAGCATACATTTTTAATTGTAATCTCAGACTCTGTCATAGCTGCTAAGCCAATAAAAGAGCCTATTTCTATCATGTCAGGAAGCATTCTATGCTCAGTTCCCCCTAGTTTGCTAACGCCTTCTATGGTTAGAAGATTTGAACCTACACCAGAAATTTTTGCACCCATGCGGTTAAGCATTTTACACAATTGTTGTAGATATGGTTCGCAGGCAGCATTGTAAATGGTAGTTGTTCCTTTGGCAAGTACGGCTGCCATTACGATGTTTGCAGTACCTGTTACAGAAGCCTCATCAAGTAGAATATAAGCCCCTTTTAAATTGGTTGCATCTACATTGAAGAATTCTTTTTTGCTGTCGTACACAAACTTAGCACCTAATTTTTCAAAGCCAATAAAATGAGTATCTAGTCTGCGACGACCTATTTTATCACCTCCTGGTTTAGGTATTGCTGCTTTGCCAAAACGACCTAATAAAGGGCCTACAATCATGATTGAGCCTCTTAATCCTCCTCCTTTTTTCTTAAATATATCAGATTGAAAAAAATCAAGATTAATATCTTTAGCTTCAAATGTATAAGTGTCTTTACTCAGGCGTTCAATTGTAACGCCCATATCACCCAGTAGTTCAATAAGTTTGTTAACATCCTTAATGTCAGGAATGTTGCTGATAGTAATTTTCTGATCAGTTAATAAAACTGCGGCAATAATTTGCAAGGCTTCATTCTTAGCTCCCTGAGGTTGGATTTCGCCCTTTAATTTCTTACCGCCAATTATTTCAAATGCGTTCATGTTATTCGTAAGGTGTATGGATGATAAAAAACGAGTATAAATTAATGACGCTGTTTAGCGTTATTATTACGGGCAGGACGATTATTGTTGTTTTGTCGGCCTTTACCATTGTTGTTATTTCTTCCGCGGTTATTGTTATTAGATGGTCTGGAAACTGCTGGTTTAAACTCAACCTTATTCAGGTTAATGTTTTCATCAAGTTGAAGTTGCCCGCCCGATAATTCGCGAAGATTTTTTAATATGGTTTCATCAGCTACGCTGTCTTTGTTCCAGGTAACATAAGCCATTTTCATGAAATTAGCTATCCCTTGTACCATCGCTGCTCTGCGTTCAGGTTCATCTACCGCTTTAGCTTTTTCAATCATCATTTCAACAGTTTTACCATAATGTTTATAGGTAATTCTTTGTTGAGGATAACCTATATGCTGTGGTTTTACCAATGCACCTTCAGGAGTTGGTTTTGGGTAGGGACTATCTACATCTATTTTATAGCCAGAAATAATATGCAGGTGATCCCAAAGTTTATGTTTAAAATCAGCTACGTCCCTTAAATGAGGGTTTAGAAAACCCATCAGGTCTATCACTGCCTGAGCATATTTGTTACGTTCTTCAAGATCGGGAAGATCAATAATGTACTTTACCATATTTTGTACATTACGACCATATTCGGCCAATATCAACTCGCTTCTTGTGGTGTTATATTCGAAATTCATCTATATGTTTTCGTTAATACTTTTATTTTCTCTTTTGTTCTGAGACTATCTTGAGTTTATTATTTGCTTTTAAACTCAATACGATAAACTGACACAGTTATTCAAGAAATAACGAAAAAAGCCAGTTTTATTATATTATAATCAATATTTTTATTTTGTTAGGCAACAAAAAAGCGCCCATAAGTTCTGTAAATATAAGGCTTATTTAACAATTCGCAACTTAGCAAATTTTAATAGCAGTTGCTTATTGCCAAGTCCCTGAAAAAATACAGTAGCTTTTACGTCAGGTAAAGTCCCTTCAAGGCTAATGATTTTACCAAAACCAAATTTTTCATGTTCTACATCCATGCCATTTTGAAAAGCATTTGCCGGATCTGGAGTAAAGCCAGGAGTCGGTACGTGTGCTTTTGGAAGCATTGAAGTAGTTTTTGGCCTCGGTGCACTTACTGTACCTGTTGAACCCGATGAAGCTGGTTTTGGTTTACTAAAAGTATCACGTTGTTGTGTCCAGGTACGTCTTTCATCATTAAAACTGTTTTCACCTAAGCTGCTTTTTGCAGGTTTTGCTACTTCAATTTCAAGGAAACGAGCATCTATCTCATCAATAAAACGACTTGGCTCACAATTGGTAAGACTACCCCATCTATATCTAGAGGTAGAGTAAGTAAGCGTCAGTTTCTTTTCTGCACGAGTAACAGCAACATAAAATAGTCTGCGCTCTTCTTCCAGATCAGTTCTTGAGTTGAGCGACATCTGCGAAGGGAACAGATTTTCTTCCAATCCCACGACATATACGTTTTTGAATTCCAAACCTTTAGAGGAGTGTATTGTCATTAAAGAAACAGTGTCTTTATTTTTATCATCTGCTTTGTCATCATTTGTTAACAAGGCAATATCCTGCATAAAAACAGCCAGACTACGGTCTTCAATGTCCTCACGTTCACCAAATTCCTTGATACCATTTAGCAATTCCTGTATGTTCTCATGTCTGCCACGACCTTCCTCAGATTGATCGGCATGTAATTCTTTTAAAATTCCAGAATGCTGAGCAATATATAAGGCTGTTTCGTAGGCATCTAATTTTTTTGACTCTGCTGCAAAACTTTGGATCATCACTGCAAAATCGTTTAGTTGATTTGCAATACGTCCAGGTATATATTGTTGAGGATTGCAGATTACTTGCCACATTGTGATATTGTGTTGATCGGCAGCTACACTAATTTTCTCTACTGTAGTGTCGCCCAGTCCTCTTTTGGGGTAGTTAATCACCCTTTTTATAGCCTCTTCATCTGCCGGATTAAAAGTTAATCTGAAATAAGCGATTAAATCTTTAATCTCTTTACGCTGATAGAAAGATAGGCCCCCATATATTTTATAAGGTACATTCAGCTTTCTTAAAGCTTCCTCCATTGCCCTTGATTGGGCATTTGTTCTATAAAGAATAGCGAAGTCATTATAATTATAGCCCTTCGTCGTACGATCTTGAACAATTGAATCTGCTACAATTTTACCTTCTTCGTTATCTGTAAATGCACGTTGAACCTTGATATGATCACCAGATTCATTATCAGAGAATACATTCTTCTCCAATTGATTCTTGTTGTTGGCAATGATACTATTTGCTACTTTAACAATGTTTTGTGTTGAACGGTAGTTTTGCTCCAGTTTATATACCTTCAGATCAGGATAATCGCGTTCAAAATTTAATATATTTTGAATGTTAGCACCCCTAAAAGCATAGATACTTTGTGCATCATCACCCACCACACATATATTCTGATAAGCTGCTGCCAGTTTTTTAACAATTGTATACTGAGAAAAGTTGGTGTCCTGATACTCATCTACCATCAGATATTTAAACTTTTGCTGGTATTTATTCAGTACATCAGGGTGGGTTTTCAGCAGAACATTAGTTTTAAAGAGTAAATCGTCGAAATCCATTGCCCCGGCTTTAAAACAACGTTTGGTATAAGTTTCATAAATTACTCCTATTAAAGGTCTTTTATTACTGATGTCCTCTGCCTGGATTTCTGTATTTTCCATGTATTCAACATGAGAAACGAGGTTGTTTTTTGCAGATGAAATGCGGTTGTAAACAAAGTTTGCATTGTATAATTTATCATCCAGCTGCATTTCGCGTAAAATAGTCCTGATCAGACTTTTACTATCATCGGTATCATAAATAGTGAAGTTGGATGGATAGCCGATTTTTTCTGCTTCAACCCTTAATATTTTTGAAAAAACAGAGTGGAAAGTACCCATCCATATGTTTTTAGCTTCTGCACCAACAACCTTAGAGATACGTTCACGCATATCTTTCGATGCTTTGTTGGTAAATGTCAGTACAAGAATATTAAAAGGATCTACTCCCTTTTCAATCAGATGTGCCACCCTAAAGGTGATTACCCTTGTCTTTCCGGAGCCTGCACCCGCTACGATCATTGCTGGTCCTTGTGTGTTCTCTACTGCTGCGCGTTGTTGGGGGTTTAAACCTGCTAAATAATCCAAAATCCGTTTCTGCTATTTAAAAGTATACTATTGAATTGTGTATTAGTAATTCAAATTACAAATTTAAAGAAATTATGTGTCTTAATGGAATGTGTTGGTAAAATTGCTGCTTTTCGCAATTTTATCTAAGTTTGTCCAAACTAATTTGTTATGCAAGAGATCAAAAAATATGTAGAGGACAACAAGCAACGCTTTTTAGATGAGCTATTTGAATTGTTGCGCTTCCCTTCGGTTAGTGCCGACCCAAAATATAAAGAAGATGTTCTTAAAACGGCAGACTTCGTTGCACAGAAGTTGAAAGATGCTGGTGCTGATCATGTTGAAATCTGCGAAACTGCAGGTTATCCTATAGTATATGGTGAAAAGATTATTGATGCAAATTTACCTACCGTTTTAGTATACGGTCATTATGATGTGCAGCCAGCAGACCCCTTGGAATTGTGGCATACTCCTCCATTTGAGCCAACTGTACGTGATGGAAAGATTTATGCCCGTGGTGCTTGTGATGATAAAGGACAATTTTACATGCATGTAAAGGCTTTCGAATTGATGATGAAAACCAATACATTAGCCTGTAATGTGAAATTTATGATCGAGGGAGAAGAGGAAGTAGGTTCAGCTAACCTTGGCATTTTCGTAAATGCTAATGTAGAGAAATTGAAAGCAGATGTAGTTCTGATTTCTGATACTTCAATGATCAGCATGGAAAATCCATCTATAGAAACGGGCTTAAGAGGTCTGGCTTATATGGAGGTTGAAGTTGTTGGGCCTAATCGTGATTTACACTCTGGTGTTTATGGTGGTGCGGTAGCAAACCCTGCAACTATATTATGCAAGATGATTGCTTCATTGCATGATGAAAATAATCATATTACTATTCCTGCATTTTACGATAAGGTAGTTGAATTAAGTGATGAAGAGAAAAAAGCCTTAAACTCAGCTCCATTTGATTTAAATGAATACAAAGAAGATCTGGAAATTAAAGCAGAGTGGGGGGAGAAAGGCTATTCAACATTAGAACGTACAGGAACCAGACCTACTTTAGAGGTTAACGGAATTTGGAGTGGTTATACAGGAGAAGGTGCTAAAACGGTGCTTCCATCTAAAGCAAACGCTAAAATTTCTATGCGCTTGGTACCTAACCAGAGCTCAGAAGAAATTTCAGAGATTTTTGCAAAACACTTCGAGAGTATTGCACCTGACTATGTGAAAGTTAAAGTAACAGCTCATCATGGTGGAGAACCAGTGGTTACACCAACAGATAGTGCGGCTTACCGTGCAGCTGAAAAAGCCATTGTAGATTCATTTGGTCAAGCACCAATTCCTACCCGTGGTGGTGGAAGTATTCCTATCGTTGCTTTGTTCGAAAGTGCATTGGGTATTAAATCTGTTTTATTTGGCTTTGGCTTAGATAGTGATGCTTTGCATTCGCCAAATGAGAAATACGATATATATAACTATTATAAAGGAATTGAGACTTTGCCTTTGTTCCATAAGTATTTTGCAGAATTAAGTAAATAATAAATTCGCATTGTGCGTAATCGCATGATACCTGATTTTATAAAAACACCAATATTCCTGCTCTTGGCGGATTCAGAAATAGAATCCGAATATCGATCAGGAACATTGGTGTTTTTATTTTGGATGCATATATGAAAGGTGTACTTTTGCTGTATCATGCCTCCAGCACCTAGAAAAACAACTACGCCCCGAAAAAAAAGTACATCCAGAAGCCCCACTTTTCGCCAAACCTACGAATCAGATGCGTCTGGTCGCCCACGTAAGAAGGCGGTTTCTAGAAAAAAAGTAACAAAGAAAAAGTCATGGCCTACCTGGCTTAAGTTTTTAATTGCAGCATTGATACTTATATTACTTTCGCCGTTTTATTATGGATATGTGATTAAGGGCTTTAGTTCTACATGGAGATGGATCAGAGACATTGGTGAAGATCCCAATTACCGTACTTATCACAGTTTTGATATCAAAATCCCTAAGGGATATAGTATTCATGGTATTGATGTTTCATATTATCAGGGAAAGATAGATTGGAAGCAGGTTAAATCTATGAGGGAGGACGATGTGAAGATAGATTTTGCATTCATAAAGGCTACAGAGGGAGTTTTTAAAGTGGATCCATATTTTCAACGTAACTGGCGTGAAGCACCTAAAGCAGGGGTTATTTGTGGCGCTTATCATTATTTCAGACCACAAAAGTCTGGTGAATGGCAAGCTAAATTCTTTTTGCAGACAGTTAAATTCGAAACTGGTGATTTGCCTCCAGTCGTAGATATTGAAGAACTCGATGGGGTATCTGCATCAAAAATGAGGGTTCAGCTTATTGAATTTTTAAATCATGTCGAAAAGAAAACTGGTGTTAAACCTATTTTATATACTGGATTATCCTTTTATAAGGATTATCTTAAAGGACATTTTGATGCGTATCCATTATGGATCGCTCACTATTATCAACCTAAGTTAAAAATAGGTAGTGACACAAAATGGCATTTCTGGCAACATTCGGATAAAGCAAAAATCTCTGGTATTAATCATGTTGTAGACTTTAATGCATTTAATGGCGATAGTCTTGCTTTTGATCGTTTATTGATTAAGTAGTAAGTTTTTAAGTTTTAGGTAGCTTGTTGTATTAAAGCAGGGGGGAGAGTAGCCTTGCTGCTTTTTCTAATAGTTGTCTGTATAAAGGTCGATTTGCCCATTGTTCTGCGTCTATTCTTATTGCATCTTTAAGATCATCGTAAAATATTTCACTTAACTCGCTGGCAATTTCAGTATCATAAACTATTGCATTTACTTCAAAATTGAGGTCAAAGCTTCTGAAATCCATATTTGCTGTTCCTACAATTGCTACCTTTTTATCAGTTACCATGGTTTTTGCATGTACAAACCCTTTTTGGTACTGATATATTTCAACACCTGCCTTTAACAAGTCATTATAGTAGGAGCGGGCAGCAGAGTTGACCAAAATAGAATCCGATCTGCCCGGAACCAGGAGTTTTACTGAAATCCCGCTTAATGAAGATATGCTAAGTGCATCAAGAAGACTCTCACCCGGAATGAAATAGGGACTGGTGATCAGGATTTCTGTAGTAGCCAGGTTAATAGCTTGAAGGGTAGAAAACAAAATAGTGGGCGACTCAGAGTCTGGGCCACTTGCTGCGATTTGAACAATCTTATTTTCTTCAGCAGCTTTTTGTGGGTTGGCTGGGAAAAAGTATCTGTTAGGTTCTAAAATACTATCAGAACAGAAGTTCCAATCGCATATAAATAGATATTGAAGGTATTGTGTACCAGGACCATCTATGCGTAAATGGGTGTCGCGCCAGTATATTTGTTCTCCATTACCATTTATATATCTGTCACTAACATTAATTCCTCCTACAAATGATGTGTAACCATCAATTACAATAATCTTACGGTGGTTACGGTAATTGAGACGATTGGCCAGTAATATAAAATGTACTTTTAGGAAAGGATATGCTTCTACACCATTTTCAATTAGCTTTGGAACCAGTTTTTTACGAATAGTTTTACTTCCAAAATCATCATATATAAATCTGACTTTTATACCCTCTTTCGCTTTTGCAATCATTGCTTCAGCTAATGCAGTCCCTATTTCATCATCTTCAAATATGTAATATTCTATATGTATATGATGTTTGGCATTTTTGATTGCTTCCAAAGCTTCAGGGAATTTGTTTTCTCCATTTAGTAATAGTTTTACTGCATTTTTAGAGGTTAAAGGACTCATAGAGTCATTTAACACCATAAATGCCAGTTCTTTATTACTAATGATTTCCGCGTTATTTTCCTCGTATGTCTTTTCTGAGTATTGAAGTAAATCTCTTCTGAATTTAGCTGCTAAATCATCATTTTCAAATAGCTTTTTGCTATACATTTTTCTGTGTCGGTAATTGATCCCAAAAAAGAAGTAGAAGATCATTCCAAAAACAGGGACAAAAACGGCGAAAAGAAGATAGGCTAATGTTTTTGTTGTGCTGCGCGTATCGTAAACAATGCGTAGACAAACTAAAATCAAAATGAAAACATAAGCGATTTCACTAATCAGCAACCAGTTCATAGAATAAGTTTACATTAATAGATATGTTGTAAGTTAGTAAAAACCAGTTAATCTTTATAAGTGCAAAAAAAAAATGTAATGATGCAATGTTTTTATAATCAAGCGATAGCCCTTATTATAAGGTTTAAAATGAGAAAAATATGCAGTTTTGCGAATTTGCTATTCTTAAAAAGACTTCAATAATATTATATTTGCTAGTCAATAAAGATACGTTTAGTTGTCAATGCCCGGATGGCGAAATTGGTAAACGTTGCGGTCTCAGAAGCCGTTGGAGTACAATCCTTGAGAGTTCGAGTCTCTCTTCGGGCACCACTATTGAGAGGAACCGTCTAATATTTAAATGTATTAGACGGTTTTTTATTTGTTGGATGAACTGGATAAACGAATAGGTACTTACTTTTATCGCAACGGAAGTAGTTTAGGGAATATATGTAAATTGCATTTTTTATGTAATAGCTGATGGAACCATTAAAAGAGATGTTCAACCGCGAATTTTACCAATATTTTGCTGGGGTATTTGCAGATGTCGATAAAAACTTTAATTCAAATGCTTTTGTAAACAATGTTACATCCGACTTAAATAAGTTGGAACTAAATGGACGTCTGCGAAATACTTCAATTGTACTGCAACAATATTTACCTAATGATTTTAAGAAAGCTGTTGATGTCCTCTATAAAGCTTCACCTTTTTTAAGACGTGGATATACCACATTGGTATTGCCTGATTTTGTAGCGCTTTATGGTAAAGAATACTTCGATCTTTCTATGGAGGCACTTAGAGATTTTACTTCACTTGGATCTTCAGAATTTGGCATCAGGGAATTTCTGAAAACGGATTTGGAAAAAACGCTGAAAGTGATGAAACAATGGGCTGAAGATAAAAATGAACATGTGAGGAGATTAGCTTCAGAGGGGAGCAGACCGCGCTTACCTTGGTCATTTAAATTGGATGAAATAATCAAGAATCCTTCATTAACGAGTGATATTCTGGAAAAACTGAAAGCTGATGAAATGCTCTATGTAAGAAAATCGGTGGCCAATCACCTCAATGATATCTCTAAAGATAATACTACTTATATGTTGAATCTGGTTAAAGGTTGGGATGGTACCAATCAAAATACCAGATGGATCATTAAACATGCAAGTCGATCACTTATAAAAAAAGGAAATTTGGATTCATTATCGTTGTTCAATTTTGAGAAAGATATAAAGCTACGTATTGATAATTTTAGAATAAGTACAGAACATGTTCAGCTAGGCGAAAATTTGCATTTTGAGTTTGAACTTAGTAGTCTAAAGTCCACAGCGCAAAAATTAGTTGTCGACTACGCGATTCATTATGTAAAAGCTTCTGGAGAACATTCTAAAAAAGTATTCAAACTAAAGGAAGTATCATTACTGCCAGATCAAACGATTAAGTTTTCTAAAAACCAAATGTTTAAAGATCTTACTACACGCAAACACTATAAAGGAAAACATTTTATAGAGATTATTGTAAATGGACAGAGATTAGAGAGGAAAGAATTTAATCTTACTATTTTATAACAGAAATGCTGGCTACTATGTATATAAAAAAAGCGATTAAGTAAAGAGTAATTTTTACTTAATCGCTTTTGTCATTTGTTATAAATCAATTATTTCAATTCTCCCGATAGATAAAAATTAGGATCATCAACACTAGTAATACTACCCACTTGTCCTTGAACCGGATCTATTTTATAATCTAATGTAAATTTATGATCATTAAAGATTTTTGTTAACGGTAGAACAGCATTTAATATTACCGCCGTTCTTTCTTCAGTATTCACAAATTCAAAATCATAGGTTCCGTCTATGGTTTTAGAGTAGGTGTAAACAAATTCCGAAACAGTTGGAAGAATACTTCTGATAGTAGTAACTGTAAGCTTCATTTCTTTAATTTCATCATTGAAAATGAAATTAATATTTCCTAGTCTCCTGGAATTAAGTGTTAGTGATGTAGACATTGTAGCGCGCATCGTTGTAAAGCTTGGAGACCAGGTCTGGAATGGTGTAGAAAATACAGTAATAGATTTAAATCTATCAGTTCCCATTAAAATATGTAAAGGAATAATTGGAAGATCACCTTTTAAGATCTCAATTTGTTTACCTGTAGTAGTAGTAGCTATAAGCTGATTCTTTGTTTTACTCCATTCTATTGTTTTGAATGCAATGTCATTAAAAACAAGCGGTTTATTAAAGAACATGCCATTAGTTGTATAAGCAAAGGGGGCTTCGGCCGTTTTTACCACACCCTTTTCTACCCAGGTAAAAAATGCTTTTTTCACATTTAAAGCCATATTTACAGAAAACTGAACTTTGTTTACTTCATTATTGCCTGTTATGTAAAGATTCTTATTGACATTGAAATAGTTTGTCAGGTCAGATACTAATGGTTTAAGCCCTCCTTTTAAGTAAAAATCTTGCTGTTCCGCATTTAATTTTACCAGAAACAAGTCGCTTCTTCTTTTCTTTCCAATCAGTTTTACGGTATCTCCTTTTATGGCAGAAAATTCGAATTCAAAATCAGATCTAAAACCTACTCCTGAAGTTCCTTCAATAATATCTGGATTTGGATCTGCAAGTAGGTGCAAATAATTATAGGTATCGAATAATAGGGAAGGACCCATAATTGCTTTCAGCCTGTAAGAACTTTCCATGATATCAGTAGACGTACCGGCATCAATCTCGGCAAGCATTTTTACACGATCCTCGTCATTAAAATCCATGTAGAAACCATATCCGCCACCACCTTCTGTGAATAAATAGGCCGCCCAGCCATTTTTTGCTGAGGTAAGTGTCTTTCCGTATGTTTCTAAGCTTTCTTGTGATCTTAATTCTGGCATTTTTCCGTCGATCATCAAATCTTCTGATCCTTTTTTACAGCTGCTTAGTGCCAGAGCTAAACAGAATATGCTTAATATTTTTGTTTTCATAATAATTCTATCTGATTAGTGATCCGTAAAAGTAGTTTGAGGTATTAGTCTCACCCTTAAAGCCTCCTTTTGTTAAATTTTGAGGAGATAAAAATTCAGCTATTGATGCTTGTTCAATGATATCAAGCAAAGGTTTTAACTGGGGTCTATATTTTGTTCCTTTATCGGTTTCTACTCCTGTAATTGTATTATCCGGCACAAAAGTTACTTTATCTCCTACAACAGTTACTTTGTAGTTGAAAAACCATTCTTCATTTGTACTGCCATTTTTTACAGTCATAACCAGGGTTGCAATCGGTTTACCAACCAACATGCCGAATCTAAATTCGAATTGATCTGCAAGAGTAAGTGCAGTACTTGCTGTTTTTACAGCTGCAGCTGCAGAAGTATAGGCAGCAGTAAATGTGGCTGACTGATTTTCATCAGTTTTAGTTATCACCATTTTACTATAAGTATTTCTAGCCATGTTGGCTGCAAATTTTGTGGTTCGGCCAGTTTCTCTATCAATAGCCGCTTTAACTTCTGCTTGTAGTGCTCTGAAATTAATATTGTAAGCTGTTCTGAAGTAGTCCACCACCATTTGCTCTTTTTGTCTTAGTCTCGGCTTTCCTAATTCACCTGCAGTATTTACATATGCATCAAACCAATCCTGACCTTCAACTAGCAAAAATGCAATCATTTCTACAAAATCCTCATTGTCATTACTTCTAGCATATCTGGAAACAAAACCAAGTCTTTTGGCTTCGTTAGCTGTATTTACGTTAGCTGTCCAGTTTGCTGCATACTCAGGAGATATTCTTGGGAAATCTTCAGGAATAGGTGAATTCTGATGAAGGATATGGCCAAATTCATGATGAATAGTATGCATCATTTGTTCTACATTGGCTGAATTAGATTTTTGAAAACTATTGATGATAAATAGGTTAATTCTTCTTCCTGCATCTGCTGTTCCAAGTGTAATGGTCCCATCGTTATTGTATTCGGCACTACCAATTAAAACAATTTGCTTTGGTGCGTAAGGTTTGATAAACTCCTTACCGGCAATATCAAGGTAGGGGCTAAGCCATATAGATTTTACTGTTTCCAAAGCAGGTAGAACATTGCGTTCTAATGGAGGAACCAAATCTTTATTCAGCGCTAGCTGATAACGGTCCCAGCGATATAAAACTTCAATGTTAAATGGGCTAAGGTATTCCTTTTGTAACCATTCATCAATTTGCCCGTTTTTGTAAGTATCAATGTTAAAGTTGTCCATATCTGCATTTAGTGGGCTTTCTTTTTTACAAGAGGCCAATGCCAGACTTAGGATAGCTATATAGTTAATTAGTTTTTTCATTATAAAATATCTTTTTGTAATGTTTATTTTAAGTCTGCCTATTTTTAACGTGGATTTTGAGCTACTCCTGAAAGGACAACTTCTTTTGGTAATTGAAACAATCTACGTGGATCACCTGGAGCCAATTCAACTATTTTCTCTTTCCCGTTAATATCCAATATATTATGTTTTATTGTCATTTTGTGTCTTAATACATCAAACCAACGCATACCTTCCGTAATGAATTCCATTTTCTTAAAATCAAGGATACCTTTAATCAATACTTCTTTTTCATCAGTACTTCTGTAATAACCTTTAAGTTTATCCAGGGTTAAAGCATCTGTAGTAGGATTAAAATTCACAATTCTGGTACTAATAAAGCTGTTAAGGTCTTTTAAGGCTAACTCAGTATTTTGCAGATTCACATAAGCTTCAGCTCTGTTAAGTAGTGCCTCATCTGTAGTAAAGGCAGGAAGGATGGTATAACCTATACCTGAAGTTGAGTTTACACTTGTAAGCGAAAAATGCTCTTTCCACTTAGCCATGGTATAATGAGGAGCACCACCAAATGAGTATAATTTATGTGCCCATACTCTGCCAGTAGCATTACTACGGTTAAATAGCTCATCTGCCAATTTCTGACCGAAACCAAATCTTGGAGAACCTCTTCTTGCCCACCATGAAACCGTTTCTATTAAAAGAAGGTTAGATTTTTCTGTAGTTTGTGTAAATCTGGCGCGTAAATCCTGTGGTGTTAATGAGAAATATTCTGTACTCCATGGACGTAAGCTTGTCTCTACAATTTCACCTGTAAAAACATTACCTGCATGTTTTATAACTTTGTTATAATCACCTTTGAAAAGATAGAAACGAGTTGCAAAAGCATTTGCTGCGGCAATGTTAAAATGATACTTCTGAACTTTGTAAGCCGTATTTTTAATTAAAGGGAGACCTTCTTCAAGATCTTTCTCTATTTGCTCATATACTGCTTTTACTGTTCCTCTATTATACTTTTCAAATACAACTGTTTCTGGAGCAGTTACGTATGGCACACCAGGAGCACTATTTGCACCATTAATCTCATAAGGTGTAGCATAAAGTGTTACCAACATAAAATGGGCATATGCACGTGCTACTAAAGCTTCGCCTCTATAAGGATGGACTTTAGGATCATTCATGTTTTTGTCAATATAACTAAGTGCCTCGTTGGCTGCTGCAATAGCTGTATAACATGCATTCCAGTAAAAATCTGTCGAACCTTGTGCTCTATCTCTTACTTCCTGCCACATGTATGGATCTGTGTTGGTTGGATCTTCAGTACCTTCGTTTGGACCTTTATCTTCTGAGCTATCTGATGCGGGTTCTGTAAAGGTGATGTATTCGGCTTTAGGGTAGGCTGATGTTAAAAGCTCGGCAACTTTTTCAACAGAGTTCAATTCCGACCGCATGTCAGGAACTGTATCCAGGTATTTCTCACAACCTGTTGTAGAAAGAGCAATCGTTGCAACCAGTATATATTTTAAGTTTTTATTTAAGTTCATGATAATCTGTGTTTAGAAACCTAATTTTAATGAGACAGTAAATTGACGTGGAACAGGGAGGGATACACCACCTGAAGTATAGAATTCAGGATCTTGTCCGTTTAAGCGTTTATCAGAATATAATAAGCCTAAGTTATTCCCTACAACACTAACTGATGCGTTGTTTGCGCCAATTTTTCCAGAAATAAGCTTTGGAAGGTTATAGCTTAACATAATTTGTTTAATGCGAATGAAACCTCCGTCAGCAACTCTTACATCAGAATAATTGTAAACATTGTAAGGATAGTCCGAGCCCAGATTACTTTGTACAAATCTATCAGCTATAGCCGGAATGTTGGTTTTAAGTTCATCTCCCGGTTGCATCCATCTGCCAACAAAATCGTTTGACATAGATGAAAGATCATTATAGCTTGCAGAGAAGGCAGGATTTAATCTGATTTTATTACCTGCACTGAAGGTTAATAAAGTGCTTAAAGAAAAGCTTTTGTATGAAAAGGAATTAAAAAAACCACCATTCATCAAAGGATCTGTAGGCCCTTCATATTTCAGATGACCAATATTATCATCTTGTAGATAAACATTAGTTACATTTCGTTCACCATTTACTCCAACGAAAGTAGGAATACCTGTTTGTGGATTTAGACCATCAAATTGAACAGAGAATAATCCTCTTTGTGGATATCCTTGTAATGCATCTCCTCCTGGAGATATTAAACTCCATACTAATGGAACACTCTCTAATTTGGTTATTTTACCTTTATGGTAACCAAAATTTAACTGGGTACGCCATTTTAGACCAGCTCCATTTAAAATCTGAGCTGCGGTTGTTACCTCAATACCTTTAGATTTCATATCGGCATAGTTGGCATATTTTATATACTGTCCACCAATACCTGAAGTTCTTACCGCACCAATCAGGTCATAACCATTTCTTTTGTATAGGTCTACAGTAAGACTTAAACGGTCTTTTAAGAAGCCCAGATCAAATCCAATATTGGTTTCTAATTGTTTTTCCCAGGTAAGCTCTGAGTTTTTAAGACCGCCAATTACTAACGCAGTTTCAATATCTCTTAAAAATGGTCTTTTTGTACTTTGGTTATTTAGGATCAAACTTGCATTTGTTGCAGGCCCCATACTGGCGGTTAAACCGTATGTACCTCTTAAAGTCGCTCTGCTTAATATATCTTGTTTGTCGAAGAATTCTTCATTGTCAATATTCCAGGCACCACTGATGTTCCATGTTGGTAACCATCTTGCTGTAGATGTACCTCCCAGTAAGTTAGAACCATCATATCTCATTGTACCGTTTACACTGTATTTGCCTTTATAAGCATAGGCCACTCTACCTAAATAAGAAAGGTATCTTTCTTTTAGGGTATTCATATTGTAATAGAAAAAGTTACTTTCTACACTTTTCTTAAAATAGTCAGGATCGATAAAAGGTACCCCACCGCGGTCGTATTGATAACCTACTCCATCAAAAGTACGGCGCTGTCTGTCTGTAAAGCGCATTTCGGTTGATAAGAATGCGTTGAACAAATGGTCATGATTATATTCTTTATTCCATTCAAGTGAGTTTCTCATGTAATAGTTTTCCATATTGTCACTATTTACATTGTAAAAACCACCTGCTGGTAAAATTACTCTCGGTAAAGCATTCGGGTTATCCGGATCCTTATAAAGGAACTTATTATTAGCGATTACATATGAATCACCAGCTGCTCTATAAGCCATCGGCATATTCGAATTGTCATTGATTCTATGCTCATTATCACTTTTTACATAACGATAGGCAGCATCAAATGAATATTTCAGTCCATTAATGATCTTATACTTTAAACCACCTTGAAGTTTAAAATCCAACATTTTAAGCTGCATGGTATTATTTTCAAGCTCATGAAGTATGTTAAAAGGGGCGAAGTTCTGTACAAAGAATTCTTTATTTCCCTGTTCATCAAATGCTGTAAGTGTACGACTGGTATTTAGCGCATAAGTAAAAGGATTAATATCAAATTCTCTGGTAAAGGTACCAGTTGAAGGACTGCTTCTTCTTCCAAGAGAACCTGGTGTAAACTGATTACGAATTGATCCTTGGGTAATTACCTCAATAGTTAGTTTACTGGATAAGTCAAAAGTACCTCTTACGTTTCCGGTAAATCTATCCACACTGTTTCCTACAGTCCATCCATTATCTCCTAAGTAACTTGTAGATATATAAAATTTTGATTTGTCTGTACCACTGGTAACACTTAATGCATGTTCTTGCATAAATGAATTTTTAAATAAGAGGTCAAACCAATCTGTATTTGCATTGGCATATCTCTTTAAAAACTCTTTTCTACTTGGAGCATCATTTCTTAGATTGAACTCATCTGTGGCTGCATCATATTGATACATTTTATTATACATCTTATAAAAAACGCCACCACTTGCACCTCTAGAAACCTCTGAATGGTTTAACCAACCTTTGTTCATCATTTCTGCATATACAGACATCTGGTTTGCAGAATTCATAATGTCATATTGATTATAAGACGGTTTCAGGTAAGTAGTGAAGTTACCTGTATAGGATAATACTGGCTTACCGTCTGTTTTTTTACCTTTTTTAGTGGTAACAACAATTACCCCATTCATAGCACGTGCACCATACATAGCTGTTGCTGATGCATCTTTTAATATTTCGAAACTTTCAATATCATCCGGATTTAATCCCGCTACAGAAGAACCAACTAATGTACTCGGATCACCGGTAGAAAGTTGTTCATTGGAAATATTCACCACATCTTCCAATATAATACCATCAACTACCCATAGCGGTTTATTTTCACCATTGATAGAGGTTGCCCCCCTAACTCTGATTTTTGGAGCAGCACCAAAAGTTCCTGAAACATTTTGTACAGAAACACCGGCAACCTGACCTTCAAGCATACGACTTACATCGGGAACACCTGCACGTTCTGCATCTGAAGCTTTGATTTTTGAGGAAGCTCCAGTGAATAATCGTTTATTCAGGTCTTGGTAACCTGTCATTACAATGTTTACCTCGTTAAGATCGCTGGTTTGCAAAGTCATGCGGATTACTTTTAAATCTCTTGCAGCTTTGATTTCCTTAACTTGAAAACCAATGTAGCTGACAACTAGTATGGCGTTTTCATCAACATTAGTTAATACGAAATCTCCGTCCGCATTTGTTTTTGTTACTTGTGATGAGCCTTTTACTGCAATTGTAGCACCTGCTAAACCTTCGTTGTTTTCATTTACTACTTTACCTTTTACATCAATAGTTGATAAACTGTTGATTACACGGTCGATTAAAGTTGTTTCTTTTTCTTTGATTACAACTGTTTTTTTGTCAATCGTATAGTTTAGATTTTTTCCTTTTAACAATTCATCCATCACTTTATCAAGTGGGGTGTTGTTAAATTTTACATCTACACGTTCCGTACTTTTAACTTTCTTTGAAATCAACAATACATCATAACCAGTTTGTTTTCTGATTTCTCTGAATACCTCATCAAAGGAGCTATTGTTTTTTGTCATGGTTAGCTTCTGTGCAAATGAAGCCGCGCTAACCTGGAGCAGTGTGGTAATTAATAGAAAAGCTGTTAGCCTCATAATTAATAGTGATTTGTGTATGCAGCGCGATTGCCTGCATAAAATTTTGGTATAAATTTTATACATTTTTAATCTGTTAATTCTTAATGATTTTTTGTGGGTGGTTGGTGTTTTGGTTTCTATTCTGGTATTATCTATTTTACTTTTTCAATACGATGATTTTGTTTCCTTCTATTTCAAACTCTACTGCCTCTGTAAGCTCTAAAAGGTTTAATACATCTGCTATATTGCTGAAACGGCTCAATGAACCGTAAACATTTTTATTTTTAATGCTTTGGTCTTTGTATTCAATTTTGACGTTATACCAGCGGGCTATTTTATTCATAGCTTGTTCTAGTGTTTCATTGTTGAATCTGAAGTAACCATTTTTCCAGGCTATTGCATCTTCAGCTTTCACTTGATCGATATAAATTCTATTGGCTTTTATGTAGGCTTGTTCTCCTGGCTTAATGATTGTTCCTGTTTCATTTTTATTTGATGAAAAACCAATCTGCACAGATCCTTCTAATAGCGTTGTTTTAGTATTTCCGTCGTCTTTATATGAATTCACATTGAAATGGGTACCTAAGACTTTTATTTCCTGATCTGCTGTACGAACTATAAAAGGATGGGAGCTATCTTTAGCTACCTCAAAGTAAGCTTCTCCACTTAGTTCCACTTTACGCTCATTAAGTGTGGCAAATGAAGCTGGATAGCTGATGGAAGAAGCCGCATTAAGATATACTACTGTATGATCGGGTAGGGTAATGCTATAAGTTTCGCCATTAGCGGTGGAGAGTGTATTTATTTTATCTTTTGCTGAAGCTATAGCCTTATTCTCATAAAGAATCTGTCCATCTTTAGTTTTGGTAATTCTAACTCCTGCTTCATTTGCTAATTCTCCTTTGGTAGCGGCATCTAATCTGATTTTGCGACCATCTGCCAAAGTAAGTACAGCTCCATTACCGCCAGGTTTTATATTTTTCAGATAAGCACTTTCTCTAGCTTTATTAGCTTGTTTTTCAGTGTAATAGAATAAGCTTAGGCCAACAACTAATGCAAATGATGCTGCAACAGCTATACGCGGCCAAATTTTAATATTGCGAGATTTTGGAATATGAAGATTCGCCTCTGTTGTAATATTTTTAAATATGCGTTCGGCTAAGGCATCCTGACTCTGATCAGAAATTACAGTTTGTTCCAGATTGTCGTAAGTAGCATACCAATCGTTAAACTCCTCCATTTCCTGTTCGGAAATAGTTCCTTTAACGATTTTATCGGAAAGCATATTTATTTTATGTTCGTCCATTTTTAGGGCAGTTTAGAACATAGTCCCACGAGTAGTGCTATACCCTACCTTTTATTTTAATAATTTTTTATTTTTTTTAACTTATGTTCCGGACAAGGCAAATTTCAATTGAGGAATAGTATAAATATCAGGGATAGACCCAGTTTGGTTCTTAAAACTTTTAAAGCTTGTGTTACATGTTTTTCAACTGCTTTTTCAGAGATGCCTAACTCAGCGGCAATCTTTTTATTGGTATAATTCTCATCTCTGCTCATGTTAAAAACCAATTTACATTTAGGCGGTAGGGTGTCTATAATTTTACCCAGGCGGTTCTGGAGTTCTTCTAAATCATATTGGTTCCAGTCGTAATGTTGACTTTGAAAATTTTCTAATTCAGCTTCAGTCCCAAGTTGTTGTTCAATGATTGATCTTCTAAAACGTTTAGATCTTCTTTTAATCACCTGAAATTTTATAGCAATAGCAAGGTAATTTTCAAAATTTACTTTTAGCTGAAAGGATTCTCTGTTTTTCCAAAGATTTAAAAAGATATCCTGTACAGCTTCTTCAGCTTCAGCGGGATCATTTAACCTTTTTGAGGCAACGAAATAAAGCTTGCTCCAAAAGCGGTCATAGATAATTTTAAACACGGTTTCATTACCATCCCTTAAAAGGTCTGCCAGTTCCTGATCAGAAAGTGTAACATAGCTTGCCATTTTTTATCCCTGAGCTGCAAGTTTACAGAAATTTAATAGTTTTTTAAAACGAGGATCAATCTTATACTCAACATTTTGTTATATTCTACATCCAAACTATTTAAGTGATCTCATGTTTTAATTGATAGCATATTTTGTAGTCTTTATATTCTCAAATTTGTTCAATTATGACCGATCTTGCCAGGCGTTTCAGTAATAATCCGATTTTAATGCCAAAGGATTTAAAATCAAGCAGTTCTGAACTTCAGGTTATCAGTTTATTAAATCCTGGTGTGTTCCGATATAATGGGAAAATCTGGTTGTTGGTACGTGTCGCAGAGAGTATTGTGCAAAAAGAGGGAGTGATCTTTTTTCCAGTATTAAATGACCAGGGAAAAATGGAAATCATTGAAGTTCCGTTAAATGACCCGGAACTGATAGCGAATGATGCAAGAATAGTGAATTATAAAGGTTTAGACTATCTAACGACTATATCTCATTTACGCCTCTTGTGTAGTGATGATGGTATTCATTTCTTTCAACCAGATTTTCCTGCTTCTATTTTTGGGGAAGGTGATCTGGAAAGGTATGGGGTAGAAGATTGTAGAGTGAGTCAGATTGGGAATGATTATTACCTGACTTATACAGCTGTTTCTGAAAGTGGGGTAGGTGTAGGACTTAGAATAACAAAAGACTGGCTGCACTTTGATAGGAAAGGTATGATCTTCCCACCTCATAATAAAGACGTGGCAATATTTGAGGAGCAGGTAAATGGTAAATTTTATGCTTTGCACAGACCTAGCAGTAAGGAAATTGGTGGTAATTACATATGGCTTTCCGAGTCTCCTGATGGCGTGTACTGGGGAAATCATAAATGTATCATAAAATCAAGGCCAGGGTTATGGGATAGTGCAAGGGTAGGTGCCGGTGCTGCTCCTATAAAGACAACAAAGGGTTGGCTGGAAATTTATCATGGTGCCAATATGGAGCATCAGTATTGCCTGGGTGCTTTTTTAATGGATATTAATGACCCTTCAGTTGTAATAGCTAGGACAACTGAGCCAATTATGGTGCCTACAGCTCATTATGAACTAAGCGGGTTCTTTGGTTATGTAGTTTTTACGAATGGACATGTAGTTGACGGTGATCAGTTAACCATTTATTATGGTGCAGCAGATGAGTTTGTGTGTGGTGCTTATTTTTCCATTGCTGAAATACTTTCCTTAATGGATATATCAACTGATACCTAATGAAATATTAACCAGAAAAAAGTATAATTTTACCCCATGATCAGATTAAACAACGAAACACCATCAGAAGTATTGCAGGAAGTTAAAAAAGGAGATTTGGTAACGGATACCTTTAGTAAAACTGGCCTGGTAGAGAGCGTGGAGACTTCCGATGATGGGCTATACAAGATTTATACTTTTAATCTGGTTACTGGACGTACGATTGTCATTAAGAGATAAGTACTATACTATCCATTTATCACAGCTTAATAAGAATCTACTGTCAGCATCTGCACCTAATCCTGGCGTATCTGGTACATCAACAAAAAAACCATTATAGGTTACTCCTCCTGTAACGGGATCAATCAGGTGGCCTATTAAGCAGCTATCAAGATCATAAAATACAACATTAGGACTAGCCAGCGCAAAATGAAGTTTGGCACTAATGGCTATTCTACTTTCCAGCATTCCACCAATCATGCATTTTACACCAGTCTGCAAAGCAACCTCGTGAATTTTTTGTGCTTCTAAAATACCACCCGACTTAGAGAATTTAATATTAAGGTACTCACATGATTTGCTGTTAATCAACTTCCTGGCATCATGATGATTGTAACAGCTTTCATCAGCCATTATTTTGATTGGCGAGTTTAAACTAAGTTCCGGTAAGAGATCATCATACCAGGTACGCATAGGCTGTTCACAAAACTCAATATTAAAAGGCTCCATTGCACCTAAAGCAAATAAAGCATCATCAAAACTCCATCCCTGATTAGCGTCTAGTCGCAACTTAATATCCTCACCAACCGCAGCCCTGATCTGTTTTACACGTTCAATATCATCATGAATATTTTTACCTAATTTAATTTTGATAATTCTACAGCCTTGTCCCTTGTATTTCATGGCGTATTGAGCCATGGTTTCAGGACTGCCTATACCAATGGTCATATCAGTTTCAACCGTACGTTTATGCCCGCCTAGAAACTGATACAAGGGCAGTCCAGCATGTTTTGCCGCAATATCAAACAATGCCATATCAAAAGCGCTTTTAATAGTGTTGTTATTAGCCGCATAACCCATTAAGTCGTTCATCCGTTCAGGAATATCCAGTGGATCTTTATCTATAAGAATCTTTGCAAAATCCTTAGCCATTGCTAAACATGTTTCCTGAGTTTCACCAACAATCATCGGAAAAGCAGAACATTCTCCAACACCATAAATGCCAGTATCGGTATAAATTCTAACCAATACATTTTGAGCAAAATGCATGGTTCCGGTTGCAATTACAAAAGGTTCAGTTGGTATACTAAAGCGGTAAATTTCGGTATGGGTTATCTTCATTTTTGATAATGGTTTAACATAAAAGTACAACATAAATTTTATCTTTATAATATGAATAAAGAATCCAATAGCTTAATTAAAGCCTCTTCACCATATTTATTGCAACATGCTTATAATCCTGTAAATTGGTTTGAATGGGGACCTGAAGCTTTGCAGAAAGCTAAGGATGAAAATAAATTGATATTGGTAAGTATAGGCTATTCTGCTTGTCACTGGTGCCACGTGATGGAAAGGGAGAGTTTTGAAAACCATGAGGTTGCAGAAGTAATGAACCAGCATTATGTTTGTATTAAGGTGGATAGGGAGGAAAGACCTGATATAGATCAGATTTATATGCTGGCTATACAACTGATGACGGGTAGTGGAGGTTGGCCCTTAAACTGTATTTGTTTACCAGATCAGCGCCCAATATATGGCGGTACTTATTTTAAAAAGACTGATTGGATAAATGTGTTGTTAAGTGTTGCCGATATGTGGAAGAATGAGCCGGATAAAGCGATACAATATGCAGACCGTTTAACCGAAGGCATACATCAGGCAGAGAAGATTATTCCTAATATAAAGGTTGATGAATATACTAAAGCTCATTTAACTGAAATTATTGAACCCTGGAAACGTTATTTCGATATGGGAGAAGGGGGATATAATCGTGCACCTAAATTTCCATTACCCAATAACTGGCAATTTATGTTGCGTTATAGTCACCTGATGGAGGATGATGGTACCCATGTTTCAGCTTTGTTAACGTTAGAGAAAATGGCTATGGGGGGAATTTACGATCATGTAGGTGGTGGCTTTGCCCGCTATTCTGTGGATGGTAACTGGCATGTCCCTCATTTTGAAAAAATGTTATATGACAACGGACAATTGATCAGTTTATATGCGGAGGCCTATCAATATTCAAAATCAGAATTGTTTAAAGATATTGCTGAAGAAACAATTGTTTGGCTGGAACGGGAAATGACATCAGCAGAGGGTTTGTTTTATTCGGCACTTGATGCTGATAGCGAAGGTGTAGAAGGAAAGTTTTATGTTTGGGATAAGTCAGAGTTTGATGCTGTAGTTGGAGAAGATGCTGTTTTACTTGCTGATTATTTCAATGTTATTGAGGAGGGAAATTGGGAAGAAGAACAAACGAATATTCTGCTTAGGAAGTTTGATGAACAAGAATATGCGGATGTTAAAGGGCTTACCATTATGGCACTGCAACAGAAAATAAAAGCAGCAAAGCAGAAGTTATTGAATGAACGTAGTAAAAGGGTACGACCTGGTCTGGATGATAAATGTTTAACCGCCTGGAATGCCATGGCAATAAAAGGCCTGGCAGAAAGTGCTGGGATATTCGATCATATACATTACTATGACTTAGCTAAAAGAGCAGCAGTATTTATTCTGAAAAATTTAAAGACCTCAGACGGTGGTTTATACCGGAACTTTAAAAATAATAAGGCTACTATCCCTGGTTTCTTAGATGATTATGCTTTCTTTATTGAGGCCCTTATCGCATTATACCAATATGATTTTGATGAAAAATGGCTCGAAGAAGCAAGGAGTCTTACTGACTATGTGTTAATGAACTTTGAAGACGGAGCAAGTCCTATGTTGTTTTATACTGCAGCAAATGGAGAAGCTTTAATTGCACGTAAGCATGAAATTATGGATAATGTGATCCCAGCTTCTAATTCTACAATGGCTCAAAATCTTCATAAATTAGGATTACTGTTTGACGATGATAAATACATTCTGAAAGCAGAAGGGATGTTGGCTGCCGTATTACCACAAATTAAAACCTATGGTTCTGCTTATTCAAATTGGGCAATCCAGATGTTGGAATCTGTGTTTGGTATAAATGAAATTGCGCTTACGGGAAATGATCTTGAAAGAGTAAAATGGTCGCTTAACAAACATTACATTCCTAATAAAGTTACATTGGGAGGAACAAATTCCGGACTTCCTTTGTTAAAAGATAAGCAAAGCATTGAAACAAAAATCTATATTTGCCGAAATAAAGTGTGCCAGTTGCCGGTTGCAACCGTTGATGAAGCATTAAAATTAATAACTAAATAACATTCTAATGAGTATTAAGCCCAATACAGTGGTATCATTAACGTATGAATTGCATACGACTAATGAAGAAGGACAACAGGTTTTTGTAGAAAAAACAGAGAAGGAAAATCCACTCGTTTTTTTATATGGTACAGGAATGATGTTGCCAAAGTTTGAAGAACATCTTGCTGGCTTAAATGTTGGTGATGCTTATAGTTTTGAACTTTCTGCAGCTGATGGCTACGGAGAAATCGATCCAGGAGCATTTGCTGACCTGCCTAAAGAAATGTTTAAGGATGTTGAATTGCCAGCTGTTGGTGATGTGATTCCTTTGCAGGATAATCAAGGTAACCACTTCAGAGCAGGCGTTACTGCTATTCATGAAGATGTGGTTAACGTTAATTTAAATCACCCTATGGCTGGAAAAGACCTGATTTTCGCAGGTGAAATCTTAGCTGTACGTGAAGCTACACAAGAAGAATTGGCTCATGGTCATGCGCATGGCGCTGATGGCCATTCAGGTCACTAAATAGCATTACATTTATTGCAAATGCCGTAAGCAATAGAGCTTACGGTTTTTGCGGTAAATCCTTCAGGCATCTTAATACGTGGTGCCTCAACCTCCAGACAATATATCTTAAAACAGTTGGTACAGTTAAAATGTACATGTTCATCATGATGATGATCTTCGGTACAGGATGAAGAGCAAATCGCATAATTTGCAGTTCCATGCATATCCATAATCCTATGAAGGATTCCTTTTTCCTCATAAGTGTTTAAAATCCTGTAAAGCGTTACTCTATCAATTTCTTTACCTAGTTTTTTTTCCAGATTAGGCTGTGATATAGCAGCAGTATCTAAAGCTATTTCCTCTAAAACACGTACCCGTTGTTTGGTGTGTTTTAAATCGTGCTCCTTTAAAAGATGTATAGGATCAATCTTCATGATTATATTATTTTAGCTGCAACCAGCGCAATAGGAGGGTTGTCCATTGCATTACCTCCATTTAATTTCAAAACGCCTTTTACGGTTACTGTTTTATAAGTGAATTTAATGGGTTCAGCCATTTCAACAAGTACCATGATTGGTACACCATTTTTTCCGCAATAAAAACATTGATTAATCGGCAAAGTAGACAGCATAAACTTGGTCTGTTTCATGCCATCTTTAATAGGCACAATATATCCTTCAAGTTCAAACTGTTTGTTGGCATGTTTTTTAATTTCTGGCGTGAAAATGGCTTGCATTTCAGTGTCTTTAACAATTTTAAAGTCTACACCTCCAACAATATCCCAGTTTCCAGACATGATCTGATCATCAGGATTGTGTTGTGCTTTCACCGCAAAGCCTGTAAACAATAAAACTATTAATGCTATTTTCTTTATCATCATGTTGTGTATTAGCTCTTTATTAATTTTTAGACAGTATTTTTGAAATGTTCGACCGATATGCCTGCACAGCAGGGATTATAGCTGCAAATATACCAATCGCCAAGCCTGCAACAAATAGGTATAACTCATCATAAAGTAAAACAAACCCACTAAGCTGTGCCTGTCCACTTTCTTGATTGCTGCCAATGAATTCCAATACTATGTGGCCTAAAACTATGCCAATCACTGTACCCGCTAAGGTAAGCATGATGCCTTCTGAAATAACAATTACGAATAGCTTTGTCCTGGAAGCACCCAAAGTACGCATGATGGCAAGATCGTAGCTTCTTTCCTTTAACGAGTTATAAAGGTTGACAAATACGCTTATTGCTGCAATTAGCATAATAAGAATGGCAAACCATTGAAGTGTATCTACACCGACGCCTATTAACGAAAATAAACGAGTGCTTTCCTGAGCAGGTGAAGCTGCTTGCATATTTGTAGTTTCATTCACCATTCTTGGGAACATAGCAACAGACATTGGAGATCTATATTGAATCAATAAAGAAGTCAATTCTCTTGACTCATCAGCTTTTTCATTTTCTTCATGGCTGTGTTCTTCTCCGTCAGGATGATGATGTACTTCGCCTGGGGGATGATGATGTCCTTCATGGCTATCGTGATCGTGGTCATCATGTTCATCGTGCATTTTCCATACACTTTTTATATTGGTAAGTATCAGATTGTCAGCGACGTTTCCCTGATGTTCAAGAATCCCTGAAACAGTATATTGGTGTTCTTTGTGCACATCTGAACTACCTGATAATCCATGCGCCCCATAAAAGGTATCACCAATTTTAAGCCCTTGTTGACTTGCTACAGTAGCCCCTATAGTCGCCTCGAAATCTTTTTCCCAGAATTTTCCTTGTGCAGTCTTTAGTTTATACAAGCTTACAAAATTACTATCCGTTCCTACAATTCTAATACCCTCGTAATTGTCACCTAATGCAAGTGGCACTGCACGTTTTACAAAAGGGCTTCGGGCAAGTTCCATTGCTTCTTTTAATGGGATATTACCTGTCGGAAAGTCTATATAATAAATACTGCTTAAAACCAATTGTAAAGGACTTCCTTTAGCACCAACAACTAGGTCGATATCTTTAGAGTTATTGTCAAGTTTCTCTCCGATTTGTCTTGATGCCAGTAAAAGAATCGTTAATATACCTGTTCCGAAAGCAATTAGCATGATGTTTAATGCTGCTGATAGTGGTTTAGACCACAAGCTTTTCCAGCTTATTTTAAATGGACTCATGTTAATTCGTAGGTGTTTATAAATGCATCTTTAACTCTTTTATCGTGTGTGGCAACTACAAGTGTGGCATGATTAAGGCCTGATTGCTCCATTAACAACGATAACACCGCAGTAGCATTCTTATCATCCAAACTAGATGTAGGCTCATCTGCAATCAGTAAGGCAGGCTTGTTAATCACAGCTCTTGCTATAGATACCCTTTGCAATTGCCCCTGACTAAGCTCGTTTGGGTAAGATCTTTTTTTATCGGCAATGCTTAACGATGCCAGCACTTCGTTTACTCTGTTTAGATCGGTCGGCAGGCCAGCTAAACTTTGAGCCAGAACTAAATTTTCAGCTATACTCAGACTTTTAATCAAATGTGGACGCTGGAAAATAATGCCAATATTTCTGCCTCTAAACTGATCTAGCTCTTTAGATGATAGATTATAAATAGAGGTATTATTGATAAGTACTTCACCTTCTTTAGGCTGTAATATGCCTGTTAATATATGTAGTAAAGTAGTTTTTCCGCTGCCAGATTCGCCAAGTAACAACCATTGGTCTCCATTGGCAATCTGCCAGTCTTTAAAAGAAATACGATGTCCACCAGAATAATCGTGTGAAACGGATTTTAATGATATCATAATTGCTATTTCTTTAAATGATTTTTCAAATATTTCAAATAAAGCTGCTTTCCATCTACTTTTCCGTGCTGACAACCTGGGTTGATCATGCTTACGAAAATCATTAATGTACCGAATATTAGTTTCTTGTTCATATCATGTGTGCGTTGTACAAAAATAGTATATGCAATTTAATTGCATATACTATTCATGTAAAGTAATTGCTACGGCTATTGCTGTTACTTCGTTTTATGATGATTACAGCTACGACTGTATTTCCAGTTCAAGTAGTGTGCCGCAGCGATGGTAAAGCCGCTAATAGGAATCAAAACAGCCTCAAGACTATGAAATGCATAATGACCTATAGCGATAAAACCAAAGCCGGTTACCAATACCATTATTGGAAGAACTTTTTCGTGTTTAGGAAAAGAGGTCGATAATGAGCATATTCCTATAACGAGTGATAAACAGATCATACTCAACTCAACCCAGCTATGAGCAAGAAACTCCAAACCCCAGAGTGGTAATGTAGTGATGATAAACGGAAGTGCTGCGCAGTGTATTGCACATGCTACAGAGGCAGTAATTCCCAATTGGTCTAGCGATACTGATTTAATAGAAGGCTTCATATAATTTATTGTTTTTTTCTTTTTACAAATAAAAGCAATTTAGTTGCATTTGCAATTAAAAATAAAATATATTTGCAACTTAATTGCA
Organism: Pedobacter sp. ASV1-7; assembly: GCF_040203335.1. NCBI lineage: Bacteria > Pseudomonadati > Bacteroidota > Sphingobacteriia > Sphingobacteriales > Sphingobacteriaceae > Pedobacter > Pedobacter sp. ASV1-7. Next base: position 331,361 of record NZ_JBEHBV010000004.1, read on the forward strand.
TTTGTAGAATGAGAAAGCTTTTAGCATTGTCCACTTTTTTAATTTATAGCTATGGTTCTTTTGCCCAGGAACCGGATAGCCTGGGCTCCAGATATAAGAGAGCAAAACAAGCTGAGACTTTAAAAGAGGTAAAGATTTTGATCAGAAAAGCCCCCTCAGGCAAAACCCATGTTTCCTCTACGCTATCTGGTAAGCAATTGGATGAAGTTAGAGGTAGCAGCCTGGGAGAGAGTATAAAAGAAATTCCAGGGGTAGCCTTACTGCAAACAGGTGGTACTATTTCCAAACCCGTTATTCATGGATTGCATAGCAGCCGCATTGTACTCTTGAATAATGGGGTTAGGTTGGAGGGGCAACAATGGGGTGCGGAACATGCACCAGAGCTTGATCCGTTTACAGCCCAAAGTATCCATGTAATTAAAGGGGCTGAATCTATAAGATATGGATCGGAAGCAATGGGGGGAGTAATTTTACTTGAACCTCCTTTATTTCCGGCTAGCAGGAATCTTGAAGGAGAGGTCAATTTAATGGGGGCGACAAATGGTAGAACCGGGGTAGCTTCAGTGATGTTGAATGGAAGAATTCTTAAAATACCCGCGCTGGCATGGAGGCTACAGAGCTCTATAAAAGGAGGCGGGAATATTCGTTCTGCTGATTATTATCTCGGAAATACAGGTGCTAAGGAATTAAATTATTCTGCTTCAGTTGAATATAGGGCTCGAAAAGCAAAGTATGAAGGTTATTATAGCCGATTTAGTACTGATCTTGGTATTCTTTATAGTGCTCATATTGGTACAATTGAGGATATAAATGCACGCATTGAAGCAGGAAGGCCATTTGAAGATTACGGGTTTAGCTATGCTATTTCTGCACCAAAACAAAAGGTTGTTCATGATTTAGTAAAGTTGAAAGTTGATTATTCGTTGAAGAATAACAATACATTTTCATTGATGTATGCGTTACAAAAAAACCATAGGCAGGAGTTTGATATTAGAAGGGGCGATAGGGAAGCTTTGCCAATTACAGATATGGTGCTGAGTGATCATAAACTGGAGGGTTATTACAAAAATCTAAATCACGCAAGGCTACAACATCATATTGGTTTTAATATTGGTTATCAGGTAAATAATAATGCGCCCGGAACGCTATCGGTTCCTTTTATTCCCAATTTTGATCGGCTTTCTGCTGCACTTTTTGCAATAGAGAAATTTGTAACGGATAATTATGAATTGGAATTTGGTCTCAGGTATGATTTTAGCATGTTTGATGCAGCAGGTTATAGGTATAAAACAAACGAGGGACCAACCTTTTACAAGGGGGGCAGAAGATTTCACAATTTGACCGGATCTGTTGGTGCACTATGGAAAATCAACGATTATTGGCAATTGAATGGCAATTTAGGGCTTGCCTGGAGAGCGCCTTCTGCTAATGAATTGTATAGTGACGGCTTACATCATGGTGCTGGATTGTATGAAATTGGTGATCCTAATCTTAAAATTGAACAAGGTTACAAATTCATCACCTCCTTAAAATATCAAACATCAAAATTTCAGATAAATATTGATCCTTATGTTCAATACATTGATCATTATATCTTTTCCAGGCCAGATGGTAGCTATTTACAAAGCAACAGGGGTATATTTCCTGTGTTTAAATACAAACAGAGCAATGCATTATTTGCAGGACTTGACCTTTCTGCTATCTGGACAATTGATCCGGCATTTAGTTATAGTGTAAATGGTAGTTTGTTAAAAGCTAAAGACCTGAGCAATAATAGCTATCTGCCTTATATACCTGCTGATCGAATCGGTCAGACATTGCGTTGGGAACTAGCGATGAATAAACAGATATCTTCATTGTATTTAGCTGCGGGACATAGTTTTACAGCACGTCAATACAGGTATACTCTTGAAAGTGATTACGCTGAACCCCCTTCGGCATACCATCTTTTTAATATTAAGGCAGGGGGAACCTACAACTGGGGACAACGTCAAGTGTCTTTTGGTATCACTGCTGAGAATCTTTTTAATACGCTTTATAAAGATTATATGAATCGTTTCAGGTATTACACTCACGACATGGGGCGTAATATCTCAATTCGATTAGGATATAAATTCTAAAATTATCTAATAACAAACCATAAATTAAAAACAATGAACAAATTACGTAATTACAGCTCAGTGATCTTATTTGCCTTTATCGCCTTAACCTTTAATGCCTGTAAAAAGGATCCTAAACCAGAGGTGCCAGAAGAAGAAATAGGAAAAACAGAATTGACATTTTTAGAAGTAGAGCGAGAAGTCCATGGTGATCATTACCACTACAATGCTATTTCGGAAGCTAAACCTTTAACTATCGCTTTTGACAATAAAGGCTTGCCGCCCGTTGGTACACATGCTCATCTTACTGAAGGAAAAACGTATAAGCTAAGCTTGAAATCCTACGATTTTGCGAATAGGGAAATGCAACAGGAATTTGTGGATAAACATGATATTCATCAGGCCTTTATCCTGGGGGCTCCTATAGGAACGCTTACTTATGTATATGCTGATAGAGATAAAGACAATAAAAAAGTAAATGTAGGAGTAACGGGCTACCTAACGATCGACAAGCATACAGAGAAAGGGTTTACATTTCGCTACGTTTTGCGTCACCTAAACGCTGGTGTAAAGGCTAATATTACTGCTGAAAACTGGAATGATGAAAACTTTGCAACTAAGTTTTCGGGAGCCAACGACCTGGATTTGAAATTTGAACTTCACCCAGTCGAAGAGGCTGGACACAACCATTAAGTATAAAAAGGGTGTTGTTTTTAAAACAACGCCCTTTTTATGCTCTATATAATGAATTCTATTCTATCCACCCAGCTCTGCACCCTGCTTGACGCAAAATTTACCTTCTCTGACAAGGCCTGAGGCGCTTTTTCCCTTCAGAAAAAGATGCCAGACTTGGAAGAGAATGGTTAATTTTGACCATTCATTTTTGCTCTTAACTCAGCAACTTCCGGACTAGAAATATAATCATCATAAGTCATCATTTTATCAATCGCACCTTTAGGTGTCAATTCGATAATACGAGTTGCCACTGATTCTGTTAACGCATGATCTCGGGATGTAAACAATGCTGTACCTCTAAAATCATTCAAACCATTATTTAAAGCAGTAATAGACTCCAAATCCAGGTGATTCGTTGGTTCATCAAATAACAAAAGGTTAGGATGTTTTAACATCATTTGCGAGAACATACAACGCATTTTCTCACCACCTGATAATACTTTTACATTTTTAAGAACCTCTTCACCAGAAAACAACATTCTACCCAGGAAGCTTCTTACAAACTGCTCATCCTGATCAGTACCAGAATATTCGCGTAACCAATCTACCAGATTTTCATCTTTATTCTCAAAATAGATAGAGTTATCATTTGGTATATCAGCAACATTGATAGTTACCCCAAATTTAAACTCGCCTGTATAGTTTTTTTCACGTCCGGTAAGAATGTTGTAAAAAGCAGTAGTCGCTAAACTGTTCTGAGCCAAAATTGCAATTTTGTCACCCTTATTTACCATGAAGCTCACGTTCTTAAACATCACTTCACCATTTAAGGTACATGACAAGTTCTCAACCTGTAAAATCTGGTCACCAGCTTCTCTACCCAAATTGTTAAACAAAATGGCAGGGTATTTACGACTTGATGCCTTAATTTCAGAAATATCAATTTTATCCAAAGCCTTTTTACGGGAAGTAGCTTGTTTTGATTTCGAAGCATTTGCACTAAAGCGCTGAATAAACTCTTGCAACTCTTTAACTTTCTCTTCGAGTTTTTTATTCTGATCACTGCGTTGTTTTAAAGCAAGCTGACTAGATTCATACCAGAAGGTGTAGTTGCCAGAATAAATACTCATTTTGCTAAAGTCGATGTCAACAATATGCGTACAAACAGCATCTAAAAAGTGTCTGTCGTGGGATACAACAAGAACAATATTTTGATAATCGGCAAGGAAGTTCTCTAACCACGCAATAGTATCGATATCCAAATCGTTGGTAGGCTCATCCAGCAAAAGGATATCAGGATTTCCAAATAATGCTTGTGCTAACAACACGCGAACCTTTTGGTTACCATCTAATTCTTTCAATTGTTTATAATGATGCTCCTCTTTAATACCAAGGTTACTTAGCATGGTAGCAGCATTACTTTCCATGTTCCAACCATCCATTTCAGCAAATCTGTTTTCCAGTTCGCCCGCACGCTCACCATCTTTATCAGAGAAATCTTCTTTTAAATAAATGGCATCTTTCTCTTTCATGATGTCATACAATTCTGAATGACCCATCATTACCGTTTCAATTACGCTGAATTCGTCGAATTCATAGTGATTTTGTTTTAAAACCGCCATACGTTCTCCGGGAGTGAAAGCAACACTACCTGTAGTCTGGTTCACTTCACCAGATAATATTTTTAAGAAAGTAGATTTACCCGCGCCGTTAGCCCCAATTACACCATAGCAGTTGCCATGAGTGAATTTTAAGTTCACATCTTCAAATAAAGTTCTTTTTCCGTAACGGAGTGATAAATTAGAAACTGAAATCATATTGCTGAAAAATAAGCCGCAAAGGTAATCATAATTTATAAAATGGTTTCAAGGGCTATTTATTAGTTTTGTTTTTTGAATCTACAATGATATAAAGAAAGAGGATTACAAATAAACAAGCTTAATATGGATAAAGATGAATTAATAGGACGGATAGATGTGCCGGTTAAAACCCATATGGTAGCCGATTGTACTGCACTTATTGAAAGTTATGAGCTGAATGTTGATGATCTGATTGAGATTAGTTTTCATAGAAAGAAAGAAATCGCTTTTAGGGCTGCATGGATGCTGGAATATATCGTTAAACACAAACCTTTACAGTTTTATCCACATGTAGCTGCATTTATATTGGCATTGCCCAAGCAAGAAAATCCATCTGCTATGCGACATTTTACAAAAATCATGGCTTTAATGACAGATCGCAGGTCAAATTTATTGTATACGGCTGCACTTTATACACTAGATATGAATCCTGTAATAGAGTTGTTTTTTACCAGACTTGTAGATCCTAATACGCTGGTCGCTTCAAAAGTACATTGTATGCAAACTTTAGCTAATCTTGCCCCTCAACATGATTGGATTAGAGAAGAGTTGGAAGAAACCGTCGACTATTTAACCGAAATAGAGAGCATTGCCTTCTTTGCAAGGGCTAAAATGGTAAAAAAGCAGATGAAAAAGTATTGTTAAGCCTATGAAAAGGAAGTAATATTAGTTAGACAAAAGTATTACAAGGCTTATACACTTCGGCTCAACATAAATTCTATTTTTGCAGCATAGACGCGCTCACTCAGAGAATTATGGAAGACGAAGTAACAATTTTAAGCAATATCATTAAACGGAGGAGGAGTGTTTTTCCGATTAGCTATACCGAACAGGAAGTTCCTGTTGATGTGATCAAGCAGATTCTTGAAAGTGCAAATTATGCACCTACACATAAGCTTACTGAACCCTGGCGTTTTATTGTATTCAGAAACGAAGGCAAGATAAAACTAGGTCAGGAGTTGGCCCGTTTGTATAAAGAAACTATGCCAGCTGAAAAGTTTCTTCAAAAAAAATACGATAGCATTATAGAAAAGGCAGAGCAGGCAAGTTGCATCATTACTCTAAATGTAAAATTGAATGGTGATAAGGTTCCAGAATGGGAAGAATTGGCTGCATTAGCATGTGCTGTTCAAAATATGTCGCTAACTGCCGAAGCACTTCATGTAGGAGCCTACTGGAGTTCACCAGGAATGATTGCGGATCTGAAAGATTATCTTAACTTAGGTGAAGCGGAAAAATGCTATGGTTTATTTTACATGGGTTACCATAATGAAGTGCCAAGAGCCGCTAAACGTACACCAATAGAAGAGAAAATTAAATGGGTAGAGTCGTAGTATATGAATAAGGAACATTTATATCAGCTTTGTCTGAACTTTATTGAACAAAGAATCCAAACTGCTGAAACAGCATTAGCACAAGCACGTGAGGCTAGTAATGATGATACAAAAAGCAGTGCCGGCGATAAATACGAAACCAGCAGGGAAATGATGCAACAGGATATCGATCGTAATAAACGTTTATTGATTGATGCTGAGGAAAATCGTAAAGTTCTGGAAGCAATTGCGCATGCAGTTCCATCAGAAACCATTAGAGGAGGTAGTTTAGTAAATACCAATCAAGGTATATTTTATATCAGCATTAGTGCAGGTCAGTTACAAACCGAAGGTAAAACTGTATTTGCTATTTCTGCTGCATCACCTATCGGAAAACTGATGTTGGGCAAAAAAAGCAAAGACAGTTTTAGTTTTAATGGTAAAACTTACACCATCCAAGAAGTAGCTTAAGGTTTATTAAAGCTCTTATTAATGCTGTTGTATAAGTTTTTAGCTGTATAAGTACCTGGATCTATAATACGTCTGATAGTCTGTATCGGATAATTTTCATCACGTTTTGTGGAAAGAATAAAAGCAGCTTTGATGCCGTGTTCCTGTAACTTAGGAAGATTAGCTGCTTTAAAAACACCATAAGGGTAAGCGAGATACTCAACCTTTTTACCCGTAATTGCTTCTAAGGTTTTAGATGGTTTGTCAATCTGAGTTTCCCAATCTCCATCAGTAAACTGAGCAAAGTTTTTATGATCATAAGTATGACTTGCGATCGTATGACCATCATCAGAAAGTTCTTTGATCTGAGCCTTGCTCATATATCTGGGTCTGCCAATGGTAACAGTCATGATAAAGAATACACCTCTGAAACCATACTTTTTTAATGTAGGTGCTGCAACAGTATAATGATCCAGATTGTTGTCATCAAATGTAATCATGATTGGTTTCTGGGGTAGGGGACCATCGTGTTTTAGATAATTATACAACTCATCTGGTGAAACAGTATGGTAGCCACTATCAGCAAGCATTTTTATGTGCTGTTCAAACTTAGATGGCGACATGATATCGTCATGTGCACGTTTAGAGTCAGATGCTTTCCATTCCCTGATTTGATGATAACAAAGAACAGGAACTTCTTTTTTAGCTAAAATCTCAGCTGCTGTTGCTTCTTTTTTATTATCCGACCCAGTAGCGATATCTTTAGTTGCTTCCTGATTTGGATGACTTGATTCTGGTGTTTTAACGTTACTTTTTGTTGGACTAGTGCAAGCTGCTGCACAAAGTAAAGCAGCTAAAGAGAATGCTAAAAATAAAGGCTTCATTTCTAATTTATAGTAATTCAGATAGGTTAGAAACTTTTTACAATACTATTGTGTAGTGTTTTTGGACTCCAGTAGCCACTAGCTATAATCCTTCTTACTGTATATAAAGGATAGTTTTGATCGCGTTTATCTGCTAAAGAGAAAGCCATTCTAAAACCACGTTTTTTAAGTTCAGGAAAACCTTCTGCATTCCATAAGCCAAATGGATATGCAAAGTCAGTAACTTTCTTTCCTATAATCTCTTCAATTCTTTTAGTCGGTTTATCTAACTGCTCTTCCCAGTCTTTGCCCTGATATTTTTTGAAGTTCTTATGATCATAGGTATGATGACCAATTGCATTTCCTTCATCAGCCAGTTGCTTAATTTGTTCAGCACTCATGTAATCCGCATATTTAGCTTTTTTGCCAATAGATACCGTCATGATAAAATAGGCAGCTTTGAAACCATGTTTTTTTAGAATTGGATTAGCCTGCTCAAACTGGTTTAAGTCTGTATCATCAAAAGTGATCATGATTGGTTTTTCCGGTAATGATGCTCCAGTATTTAAATATGCATACAATTGATCAGGTAAAATGGTATGATAGCCACTGTCAGCCAGCATTTTCATCTGATCCTTAAAATTCTGTATTTCTACAATATAGTCCTTGCCTACTTTACCATCTGTAGCTTTCCAGTTTCTTACCTGGTGATAACACAATATCGGTACTTGTTTACGCGCTAAAATTGTTGCTGCATCTGCAACCTTGATTTTTGAAACATCAATTGCAGGTGTTTGTGTATCGGTTTTAGCATCAGGAGTTTCTGTTTCAGTAGGAGTAGAAGCCTGATCGCTTGAAGCGGTATTGGTTTGTGATTTAGATTGGCAACCAGCAGTAAAAATTAATGCAGCTGCAACAAATGGTAAGAAAGACTTTTTCATAGCTAATATTTGATACAAAACTAAAAAATCAAATGAATAAAATACAGCTATCGGATTTATTACATACAATATCCTTTTGACGATGTAATATTCAATAATTTTAGCGGCTTAACTTATATTCATAATGAACAAACTTTATTTGCCGTTGGCAGCGGTACTTACTGTTTTTTGCATCAATTCTGATGTAAAAGCACAAACAAAGACTTTTACAATTACTGAATCGGTACAGCAAGCACCGAAAGCGAATTATCAACTGGCTTCAAGATTTTCACCTACGAAGCTTAAAAAAATGATTTATTCAACTGATGTGGATCCGCATTGGCTTAAATTGAGTAATCGTTTTTGGTACGTCTATGAAACTGCTATCGGTAAGGAGTGGTATCTGGTAGATCCTGTTGCAAAGAGTAAAAAGAAAATATTTGATAATACAAAGCTTGCCGCCGAAATCACAACGGTCATCAGAGATCCTTTTGATGCAACTCATCTGCCATTGCAAAATTTAAAATTTTCTGCTGATGAAAAACATATAACCTTTGAGGTTCAAAGCACTATAGATGAATTGAAAAAAGACCGTAAAGATAAAAAGGCAGCAGATTCTATGCAGAAAAAGATTTTTTACTTTAATTACGAAATCAACAATTCAAAGCTTACGGAAATTCCTAATTACACCAGGCCTAAAGCTAAACCTACATGGGGTTCTGTAGCACCGGATTCTTCAGCTATCATTTTTACAAGGAATTATAACTTGTATTGGATGGATAAGGAAAACTACAAAAAAGCTGTTAAAAATGAAGAAGACAGTACAATTGTAGAGCATCAGCTGACTAAAGATGGTGTTAAGTTTTATCCATATGGTAGCAATGGTGATGGAGAGAACAATGAGGAAAATGAGAAGAATAATAAAAAACGCAGACGTGCGAATGTATTGTGGTCGCCAGACGCTAAACATTTTGTACTTAACCGTATAGACTCCCGTAAAGTAAAAGACTTATGGGTAATCAACAATGTAGCTCCGGGCAGACCAACACTTGAAACTTATAAATATCACATGCCAGGTGAAAAAGATGCGCCAGTGTTTGAAGTTCTTTTATTTGATTTTGCCGCTAAAAGTTATAAGAAATTAAATACCGCTGCTTTTAAAGATCAGACTGTATCTGTATGGCCTGCACCCTTATTAAATAAAGACCGTGATAATGAATTCAGACCATCTCTATGGCTGGGGAATAATAGTAAAATTTATTTCCAGCGTACCAGCAGGGATTTGAAAAGAATTGATGTGTGTATGGTTGATATTAATACCGGGACTGTTACCCCTTTAATAGATGAGCGTTTTAATACTTACGTTGAAGTTACTCGCCCGGGATTGGTAAATGAAGGCAAAGAATTGATACATTGGTCAGAACGCGACGGCTGGGCACATTTTTACCTTTTTGATGGTAATGGGAAGTTGAAAAATCAAATTACTAAGGGTGCTTTTCATTGTGAAGAAATTGTGAAAATTGATGATAAAAACCGGGTGCTTTATTTTACTGCCAATGGGCGGGAGCCTAAAGAAGACCCATACTATATGCATCTTTATCGTGTTAATTTTGATGGCTCAGGAATGAAATTATTGAACGCTGGTGATTTTGACCATTCAATCAGTATGAATGATGAAGCCAAGTATTTTGTAAATAACTTTTCGAGAGTAAATACAGTACCTAAGTCTGTGTTAATGGATAACAATGGTAGGGTCGTGATGGATTTGGAAACTGCAGATTTATCCTTACTGATGGCAGCTGGTTATAAGTTCCCCGAACCTTTTAAAGTAAAGGCAGATGATGGTGTTACAGACCTTTATGGAGTAATGTATAAGCCCTTTGACTTCGATTCCAATAAGAAATATCCGGTAATAGAATATGTATATCCAGGACCTCAAACAGAAGCCGTAAATAAGGCATTTACAAAAAGTATGGACAGAACAGAACGCTTGGCTCAGTTTGGATATATTGTGGTAACGGTAGGGAACCGTGGGGGACATCCTGCACGTTCTAAGCGTTACCATACTTACGGTTATGGTAATTTAAGAGATTATGGCTTGGCAGATAAAAAGGCTGCGGTAGAGCAATTAGCAGATAGACATTCGTTTATAGATATCAATAAAGTGGGAATTACTGGGCATTCGGGAGGAGGCTTCATGTCGACTGCTGCCATGTTGGTTTATCCAGATTTCTTTAAAGCTGCAGTATCTAATGCAGGTAATCATGATAACAGTATTTATAACCGTTGGTGGAGCGAAAAACATCATGGGGTAAAAGAGTCTGTTACTGCTAAAGGTGATACTACATTTACCTACAGTATTGATAAAAACCCAGACCTCGCTAAAAACCTGAAAGGTCATTTGTTGTTAATGACAGGTGATGTTGATAATAATGTGCACCCGGCAAATACAATCCGTGTAGCAAATGCATTAATGCGTGCTGGTAAAAGGTTCGAATTATCAATTATTCCAGGACAGCGTCATGCATTCGGGGACCTTACAGAGTATGCTTTCTGGAAACTTGCAGATCATTTTAATAAATACCTGATTGGTGATTTTTCAACATCAGAACAAGTAAGTATTCTGGAAATAGATAGAGAGATTGAGCGTAAACGTTAATTCATATCGCTTTTTATAAGCAAGCTGCTATTTAAAAAGAAAGGCCCTTCGCAATTGCGAAGGGCCTTTTCTCTAACCAAACTTAAACTATATGAAACTTCTATCTTAGAAGTGGAACATCACACCTAATCTAGGAGCAACGGTACTTGCATTTAAACCAAATGTATCAGATGTACTCTTAACTCCTGTAGCTTCATCTTTAAGAGAAAGGTTGTGATAACCTAAACCATCAACTGAAACTTCAATGCCAATTCTTTTTGTAGGATAGAAAGCAAACCCTGGAGCTAATTGAACACCGATTTTAGTAGAAGTACCTAATTTATCACCTACATCACCAGTTACATCATTAACGTCTTTATAGTTTCCAAAAGACATAGGAACTGATAATTGTCCGAAGAATTTAAACTGGTCAGATAATCCTACATAGTAACGGCCAAAAGGAGCAACTTCAAATGCCTGGCTTAAAAGACCTTTGCTAACTTGTTTGTCGTAATCATATCCAACACCAGTACCAATAGCAATGTTATCGCTCACAAAATATCCTACAGAAGGAAGAATGTTAAAATTGATATCTGATTTACTCTTGCCTTCAACTTTTGTAGAGTTAAAACCTACTCCACCTCCTAACAATATTTTACCTTTTTCTGTCTGTGCCTGAGCGCCAAATGCTAATGCTGAAACTGCAACTAATGATAATAATAATTTTTTCATGTTCGTAATTTTTAAAATTTATAATAAGGTCTTTTTGTTATTTACATTCTGACCATTGTTGGTATATAGTCAATGTGTATGCCAATAAAAATCTGTCATAATTGTCTGAAATAGCTGTTTTTATATAATGGTCTTATTTATAGATCAATAAAAGTGTTTATTGATTTATTTATTATTTTAGGATGACAATTGAGATAAAACTGTGACAAATCCAGCGTCTGTTAAAACAGACAATCTGACTTTTATTGTAATTTTGTCAGTACTTATGTTGTCTGTTTTAACAGACATGTTGACAAAATCATTGATCATACTCCTGCATTTTGTTTAAAAAAAAATTAAATTCATAAATCATTGTTGTCCTTTAAGATGTTGTATACTATATGAGATTATTAATAGAAAGAAAACCGGTTAAAGTATACCCAGATCCCAAACGGGTAATCGCAAGATTTTTTTTTAATGGAGCCGACAGAGCAGTAGAAGTTGTTAAGCAAGTTCTTGCGCTATCTGATAAAGAGGTTTTCGGTCTTATTTCTCCTTTATTGCAGGAATATTCTAAACGGCATCGTAATATCACAAAAATCCTTACCCGTCATTGCAAGAAAATAGTTGATTGCATAGAGAAGGCAGGTTATGATTTTGAATCACTTGATAAATATCAGAAGTTACTACTAGGTTCATATTTTACACATGAGTATTCTATTGAATCCGCTGCTTTTTTTAATCCTTCAGCGGTTGAAGACCCTGATCAATCTGACCTTGTTGAAGGTGAAAAAAGATTGATTATTAGTTTTAGGGCAGTAGGCGAAGGACATATTTCTTCTGTAGTCTTTAGAAGAGCGCTGTTAGACCGTGATAACAATATTACAGTCATTCCGGCTGGAAATTATATTGATGAAGCAGAGGTCATTAAAAATGCCGTTTATAACAAAAAGTTATTTCTTAAAAAAGCTGCTGATTCCAGGATCGAAATAGAGGTTTTAGATGAGGTGGGGGAAAAGCTTCAGGATAAATTTGATTATGCTACCTTAAGAAAGATCATATTGGATAGTAAGAACCTACAGGAGGATGATCTGAAGAAGCTGGAATTTGATAAGATCTTATGGCTTTCAGATACCTATCATGAAATTAGTTTTTCAAGAGATACAGATATATCGGACAGGATTATTTTTCCCATTTCCGAATTTGAACGTAAAGGTATTGAAGATGCCCGATTTGTACGTTTTGTTAAGGACGATGGCAGCATTATTTTTTATGCTACATACACTGCTTTTGATGGGGCGATTATAATGCCTAAATTATTGCAGACCACTGATTTTTACGATTTCAAAGTTAGTCCTCTACATGGAATAGGTGCCCAGAATAAAAATCTTGCACTATTTCCGCGCAAAATAAATGGCAAGTATGCAATGATGTCGCGGATTGATGGGTGGAATAATTATTTAATGTATTCAGATAAACTTACAGTATGGGATAATCCTGTAAAGCTTCAATCACCAAAGTTTCCATGGCAGTTTTGTCAAATCGGTAATTGTGGCTCACCAATAGAAACAGAGGCAGGTTGGCTAGTGATTACGCATGGGGTAGGGCCTATGAGACGTTATTGTCTGGGTGCAAGTTTGTTTGATTTGAATGATCCTTCTATTGAAATAGGACATTTAACTGAACCGCTTGTCATCCCTAATACGGATGAGCGTGAGGGTTATGTGCCAAACGTCCTTTATTCCTGTGGATCAATTATCCATAATGGAGAATTGATTATTCCTTATGGACTTTCCGACTACTGCTCTTCTTTTGCAACAGTTAAAATAGACCTGCTATTAAATAAACTAAAAAGTTCAAAATAATTTAGTTAAGAACCTGCTTTTGGACAGAACTAAAGTCGCTGCTCTGGATATATTCGTATTCCATTGCATTGAGCACAATTAAATGTGAAATCCAATAGGCTAATGTACTTTCTGCACCTTGATTGCGGTTTACACCATGGGGTTGTAAACCATCACCACAACCCTTTGTTTCGTGGTCAAAGAGTGGGAGCCGTAGACTATTCTCGCCCAGAAACCATTGGTAGCATAAATGCACCTGCTTGATGTAATTAAGGTCTTGAGTAATTTCATATCCTTTGAAGTACAATAATACCATTGCCATAGTTTCAATGGCTTGTTGATCATATAAAGCCATGTCCTCTCCTTCTTTAAACAACCATCCGTTATTACCTACTGGATTTAAATAACCGTTAATTAGTGTTTTCTCACTTAGAAATTCCATGCTTTCTAAAGCTATTTCTAACGATTCATTGTCTTTAGTCCTCTCATAATGACAAAGCAGGGCGAGTGGTAAAATGGCATTATCGTAAGTCATCTTTTCCTCAAACCAATGCCATTCGTCCTCTCTGTTTCGCCTATAGGCTTCTTTTAAGGGGACAGCCAACTGCTCAAATTGTTCACTAATGTGTTCGTCTCCAGGGTGTGCCTTAAGGTAACTGGATAAACCAATCATGGTATTTCCAATTCCCCGTAAATGCTTTAATTTTTTAAAGTGTGGAACTGATTTTCCAAATAGTTCTCTTGCAAATTCTCTGTAAGAATTGTTCGGTGCATTATTAATCAAATACCCTAATGCCCATATCGTTCGACCAAAAGAGTCTTCTGATCCTACTTCATCTAGATATTCACGTGTAAAACTTAAGAAATTTCTGAAACTGCCATCTTCATTCTGCATATATTGTATATAGCTCAAATACACAGGTAAGAGCTCTAAAGCAATTTTACTTTTGTTTTGTTGGTATGCGAGGATGGCCATTATTAATGCTCTTGAGTTATCGTCCAGACAATAGCCTTCCTTTAGGTTGGGAATACCATATTTAGCATGCTGAACTATTCCTGTATCATCAGTTAATCGCTGAATATGTGCCAGATTAAAGGATGGCATAGCATCAGCATCAATAATTTGTTTATTTGGTCTCTCTTTCTTGATTAAAGATTTTGATATGGCTTCTTCTAATACATCAATGAATACCTGGCCGGTTGTAGGCCAGCGTAAGTGTAAACCATATTCATACGCATTTGCTTTTAATATGTTTAACTTCTCGCGGTCTTCAAAAAGTTCGTTTACAATTTTTGCCAAACCATCAGCGTCTTTAAAGTCAAAAAGGCAGCCTCGGTTGTCTTCCAGTAATTCTTGTGCATGCCAATAGGGTGTAGAGATTACTGCAGCGCCAGCCCCGATAGCATAAGATAAGGTTCCACTTGTAATCTGCGCCTCATTTAAATAAGGCGTAATGTACATGTCACAGGCAGTTAAATAGTCAAATAACTGTTTTTCAGATACAAATTTATTTATAAAAGTAAGGTTGTCTTCCACATTGAGCTTTCGGGCCAGACGCTTTAGGCTGTCGCGATATTCCTCTCCTGAATTTCGGATAACACCAGGATGTGTGGTACCAAGGACTACATACATTACATCAGGGTTCTTAGCTACTATTTTTGGTAAGGCTTCAATTACTGTTTCCAACCCTTTGTTTCTACTGATGAGCCCAAATGTAAACAGCACTTTTTTATCTTTAAATGGCAAAGAGGTCTTCACAGGATTATCTACTAAAGCTTCAAGATCTGGAACGCCATGTTCAATTAGTTGAATTTTACTAAAAGGAATCCCATAAATGCTGGTTAAAAAGCTAACAGCTCTATGACTCATTACTACAATCCTTGCCGAGTGTTTAGCTATTTCTCTGATAATGGTCAGTTGCATATAGTTCGGATCTTTTAATATGGTATGCAAAATAGTGACCAACGGTTTTTGTAGCCTTGCAATAAGGGGGAGGATGTAAACACCATTTTCACCACCATATATGCCAAATTCATGTTCCATAATGCATACATCTACCAAACTGGTATTGATGTAATCAGCAGCACGGATATAATCTTTCTGGTTCTCTTGTCTGATTTGATATTTAACTTCTTCTGGATATTCGTAGCTGTCAATATGTTCAGTATCATTCAGTGCAACTACATAACTATCCTCAGAAACGGTTGTTTTATCGTAGCCTATTGCTCTAACAAGGTTGTGATTAAATGTGGCAATTCCACATTCGCGTGGGGGGTAAGTTGAGATATAAGCGATTTTCATAATTTCAGGGATTCTTATTATGATATTAACAATCTGAAAGGCAGATTGTTCTGTTTAAGTAGTTTTTCTTTATAAGAAACTGTTAAATGTGTGCGTAGTTTTATTTTTCGCAGATTTATTTCATGAATTATTGTATTTCATTTGTATAAATGTGGATGGTTTGAATAAAAAAGCCCTGAATGGACTAATTTTTTTTGATTTAGCTCATTCAGGGCAAATTGTGTGAAAATGAAATAATCTTATTTGTTGTTTAAGAATACAAATTTATGATCGAACATATCCAGTTTTATCTTACTGTCTTTATCCACTTTTCCTGATAAAATCTCTTTAGACAATTCATTTAAAATTCGTTTCTGTATCACTCTTTTTAAAGGTCGTGCTCCAAATTGAGGATCATAACCTAATTCTGCCAGCCAATCTAAAGCCTCTGTAGAAGCTTCAATTTCAATACCCATTTCTGCAAGTGTATCCTGAACATGTTTAAATTGAAGATTTACAATATCTCTTAGCTCAGCACGGTTCAATGGAGTAAACATGATCAACTCATCTATCCTGTTTAAAAACTCAGGTCTGATGGTTTGTTTCAGCAGTTCAAACAACTCATTTTTAGTTTTTGCAACTACCTCATCATGATTTTCTTCATTCAGGTTTTTAAAATTATCCTGAATCAAATGAGAACCAATATTAGAGGTCATGATGATAATTGTATTTTTAAAATTCACCACACGACCTTTATTATCTGTTAATCTACCATCGTCTAATACCTGTAGTAATATATTAAATACGTCTGGATGTGCTTTTTCGATCTCATCCAAAAGTACCACAGAATATGGTTTGCGACGTACAGCTTCTGTCAATTGTCCACCTTCATCATAACCTACGTATCCTGGAGGCGCACCAATTAATCTTGAAACTGCATGACGCTCCTGATACTCACTCATGTCAATCCTTGTCATCGCATTTTCGTCATTGAATAGGAACTCTGCCAATGCTTTTGCCAGCTCTGTTTTACCCACACCAGTAGTACCCAGGAATATAAATGAGCCTATGGGTTTACGTTTGTCCTGCAAGCCTGCACGTGAACGACGAATTGCATCAGATATGGCTTCAATAGCTTCATGTTGTCCGGCCACACGTTTGTGTAATTCAGCTTCCAGGTTTAATAGTTTTTCTCTTTCACTTGAAATCAGTTTTGTAACAGGGATACCTGTCCACCTACCGACAACACCGGCAATATCATCTGCAGTAACTTCTTCTTTAAGCATTCGGCCTTCAGATTGCTGAACTTCCAGCACTTTTTTCAGTTCTTCAACCTTATCTTGTGCTTCTTTTATTTTACCATAACGTATTTCAGCTACTTTACCGTAATCTCCTGCGCGCTCGGCCTGCTCAGCTTCAAGTTTATAATTCTCAATCTGCTCAATTTCATTGTTGATGTTATCAACCAGGTCTTTTTCTCCCTGCCATTTGGCTTTAATCTGATCCCTTTCAGCTGATAGATTAGCAATTTCTTCCGCCAGAGATTTTACTTTATTGGTATCGTTTTCACGTTTAATTGCTTCCCTTTCAATCTCAAGCTGCATTATTTTCCTATTCAGTTCATCAACTTCTTCAGGAACACTGTCCATTTCCAGGCGAAGCTTTGAAGCGGCCTCATCCATGAGGTCAATTGCTTTATCTGGTAAAAACCTATCTGCAATATACCGTTGAGACATCTCTACAGCAGCGATAATAGCTTCATCCTTAATCCGTACTTTATGGTGGGTTTCATAACGTTCCTTTAATCCACGTAGAATCGAAATGGCATCCTGAGTATCTGGTTCATCCACCATTACCTTTTGAAAGCGGCGTTCTAATGCTTTATCTTTTTCCAGATATTTCTGGTATTCATCAAGGGTAGTCGCGCCTATAGCACGTAGTTCTCCGCGGGCTAGGGCAGGTTTCAAAATATTTGCTGCATCCATTGCGCCTTCGCCACCACCGGCACCGACAAGAGTATGAATCTCATCAATGAATAAAATGATGTCGCCGTCACTTTGAGTTACCTCTTTAACTACAGCCTTTAAACGTTCTTCGAATTCTCCCTTATACTTTGCACCTGCAATCAGTGCACCCATATCCAGGGAATAAACAGTTTTTGTTTTCAAGTTGGTCGGTACATCACCTTTTATAATTCTGTGTGCAATACCTTCTGCAATAGCAGTTTTACCAACTCCTGGTTCGCCAATCAGAATTGGGTTATTTTTTGTTCTTCTTGATAAAATCTGAATTACCCGTCTGATTTCTTCATCACGACCAATTACAGGGTCGAGTTTACCAGATTCTGCATATTCATTTAAGTTACGGGCATATTTATTTAGTGCATTATAAGTCGCTTCAGCATTTTGATCAGTTACATGATTATCTCCACGTAAAGCAACAATAGCTTTTTTAAGGTCTTTTTCTGTTACACCCTGATCTTTTAAGAGTTTAGATGTATTATCGTTTACTGAAAGTAATCCCAGCAATACATGCTCAACAGAAACAAACTCATCCTTAAATTCTTTTAAGTACGATTGTGCTTTCTGTAAAGCAGAGTTACTTCCTGAAGTAAGATAGGGACTGCTGCCCGTAACTTTAGGGAATTTCTCTATCTGCTCATCTAATTGTTGATTTATGACATTTAGATTTACATTCAGCTTCTTTAATACATAAGAAACTACATTTTCATCAACAGTAAGCAACCCTTTTAAAATATGGGCTGTCTCAATAGCTTGTTGCTGATTGCCCTGCGCTATTTCGGAAGCCTGTTGAATTGCTTCCTGTGCTTTTATTGTAAAGTTGTTAAAGTTCATAACAGCTATTTAACAAAGTAAATGCCTACTTGTTTTTTTTTATCGAAATCGGAAGTTTTGTCGGTAATTATCAATTGTTTATGACTAAGTTACCTCGTAGTAGCAGTTTTTTAAGAAATAATGTCAGTTATTTTCTTGTAATTAATAAAAATAGGGTTGAATTAAAGTGAGAATTTTGTAGATCATTATTATAATTACAAGATGAATACAGAATAATCTCTATCTGACGACTAGGTTGCGCTACCCTTAAGCTACCCTTGTGATAGGGTTAAGCTACCTTAGGGGTATTCCAACGGTAGCGTAAGGGTAATTCAAGGGTAGCTTAAGGGTAGCGCAACCCTGTAATCATCTTGTTGTTATATTGTAGTTATCTCCTGATTATTCTTTACGCAGTCCAAAATCTGCCCCATAATGAGATTAATTTACAGTCTTTTTTCCTGTAATAATTTGGTGTCATCCAACATTTTTCGGGTTAATTTGCGATCTTTGGAGGCACTTTACATCCTGATGCGAGCTCTGATAAGGAGATTGGGCTGTCATATCTTGCGATACTAATGAAAGAATTTATAAGATTATATCTGGATGCCTATAAAGGGCTATCAACCCCAGCGTGGATGCTGGCACTAGTCATGTTGATTAACAGAAGCGGAGCCATGGTTATCCCTTTTTTGGGTGTTTATATGGTTAATCATCTTCATTTTAGTCTTGAAGATACCGGACTTGTTTTAAGTTGTTTTGGTGTTGGTGCTGTTGGTGGCTCATTTTTAGGCGGCTGGCTAACAGATAAGTTTGGGCATTTTAAAGTTCAGCTGATCAGTTTAATTCTAACTGTACCCATGTTTTTTTTATTACCTGAATTAGATACGGTAGTTAAACTTGGGGTTGGCGTATTCATGCTGAGTATTATTTCAGAAACATTCAGACCAGCAAACTCTGTTTCTATTGCTTATTATTCAAAACCAGACAATATCATCAGGTCTTTTTCTTTAAACAGGATGGCATTAAACCTTGGATTTTCAATAGGACCTGCATTAGGAGGTTTTCTTGCCGCAATTTCCTATACATTCTTGTTTTATGGGAATGCTGTAGCTGCTTTTTTTTCTGCCCTTTTGTTTTTTCTTTATTTCCGTAACCGAAAGGGGAATGAAAAGAAGGTAATTGAACAGGAAAAGGATAATGATGCTCCAAATGCAAACCGTTCACCGTACAGAGATATATTGTTTGTATTGTTTAGTATATTGAGTTGCATATTCGCGATTTGCTTTTTTCAATTGCTCAGCACATTACCACTTTATTATAGAACAATTTATATGCTTTCTGAGGCGAAGATTGGAGTGATACTAGCATTTAGTGGACTAGTTGTATTTCTGCTTGAAATGCTTCTTGTACATATCGCTGAAAAAAGGATGACAGCAAGAGCTGTAATCGTATGGGGCGTTTTGCTTTGTGGTTTATCATTTGTTATTCTTAATCTGGCGAATGGAATATGGGTGTTATATGTGTCTATTTTTGTTCTGTGTATATCAGAAATCCTTGCTATGCCATTTATGGCTACGGTAACCTTACAGCGTTCATCTTTAAAAACAAGAGGTGCTTATATGGGAGTTAATGCCTTATCTTTTTCAGCAGCACATATTTTCTCACCATTCCTAGGTACAAGGATTGCTTCGGAATATAGCTTCGAAACCTTATGGTATGGGACAGCTATCGTGTTGTTGTTAACAGCAATAGGATTTCTTGTTGTTATGAAAAAGATGAAATTGGCTGATTTTTAAATATAAAATTTCTAATTAAGGGTAACAATTTGGTATTCCGGTTTATATCTAATAAACCAAAACCAATATGTTATGAAAAAGCTCATTTCTTCTCTGGCTGAGATTCCATTTTCAATAATTGCCCAGCAGTTTCCAGAAGCACCCATGTGTTTTTATGCTTTAAAAACAGTATTGTCAAATTTTATATTCCAAAATGGTTATAAAACACTTTTGGCGATGGATATGAAAACTCATGGCTGTGTTTTTAGTACAGAAAAACCAATAGCTATTACAAAAGTAGGGTACAGAGCCTGGAAGCCTGGCATTTCATATAGCTTTTCAATTTGGCAGGTAGGTAAGAGCCACTCATTGAGCACCTGTTTTATATCTCCCAGTGATACAGAGAAGATTGAATTTTTTACATTGAGACGTCCTGTTTTTATAGAAAGCGGTAAAACCTATTACATTACACGTACCTATGTCGAAAGCACGGGAAATAACAATCAGAGTGATTACGTAGGTTGGTTAAATAGTAAAGAAAGAGGAACTGTTTATCCGGTGAAGCAACAAATTGTGACACTTATTAATGGTTTTTTTAGCGACGATATCAATCCTTTGCAAAGTGAAAGTATGTCTAATATCCGAACTACTACTTTATTGCCGTTTATAGATTTTGAATATACCCTACAACACAAATGAAGAGTAAATTATTTAATCATGAAAAAGGGTGCTGAAAGCACCCTTTTCTATTTTTGATTTGTTATTTTAATATCTCTGCAAGTCTTTCTGTCTGATGATCAGCTAGCTTTTGCAATGGACCAGATGCAAGCATCTTCATCATCATATTCAGGTCTGCCGATATGATATGTGATGCTGTAGTGCCTCCTTTTCCATTATCTGCTACTGTCCATTTTAATTCCAGATCAAAAGGAGCTTTTTCTGTTGGTACAGCGATCAGCTCTTTGTTTTCTACGCGACTGGAGATTTTAATAGCCAGTTTTGCCATGTTTTGTATCGTAAAACTAGCTTCATCTTCTGTAGAAGACCAGTTGTAGATATTTTCAGGCATAAGTTGCTGGTGATTATTCATATCTGCTAAAAAAGCATATACTTTCTCTACAGGCAAATTGACTTCAGTGGTACTTTCAATAACTGTCATGATGATCAGGTTAGTTTTTCTAATTCATTACCCCACTCTGAAGGGTTTCTACGCCATTTTGTTAAAAGATCAATATCTTTTTCCGCTATAAAGCTATGTTCAGCAGCGTATTCAATTAGTGTGTTATAGTTCGATAATGTTGCATAACGACATTTTGCAGCCGCAAAGTTTTCATCAGCCTGATCAAAGCCATAAGTAAATATAGCTACCAATCCGGCAACAGATAAACCTGCATTTCTTAAGGCATCAACAGCTTGTAGGCTGCTTTTTCCAGTTGAGATCAGGTCCTCTATTACTACTACTCTTTGTCCTTCAATGATCTCACCTTCAATAAGGCTTCCTGTTCCGTGTTCCTTAGCTTTCGATCTAACATAAGCGAAAGGTAATCCCAGTTCCTGAGCCACTAAAGCCCCCTGCGGAATGCCTGCAGTAGCAACTCCGGCGATAAGGTCTACAGAACCAAATTCTTCCTGTATTAATTGGGTAAGTTTTTGCCTGATATAGGTTCTTACAGACGGATGAGAAAGGGTGATCCTATTGTCACAATAGATAGGAGATTTCCAACCTGAAGCCCAGGTAAATGGGGTATTCGGTTGTAACTTAATTGCTTTTATTTGTAATAAAAATTCAGCTACCTTTAATTCAATATCACTTTTATTATACATGGCTCAAAAATACAGAATTCTTTACAATTTGTGTCAACACTACGTTATTGTTATGATCACGCAATGTGTAAAATTGAAGAAAATGCTCGGTTAAATAAATAATTCCTATATGTGCAAATATCGGCAATTATATTTGGCGTTAAAAGAGGTTTTTTGACTTTGGCTGATTATCAGAGGAATAGGGTTTTTTGTTTTGAAACTCTATTGAACCATAAAACTATTTCCATACAAAATTTTGTTATCGTCGTTTATTTTTGAGTCAAAAAAATATAATTCTGTTTTTTGATCATCACTTGGTGGAAAACGCAGTAGTTTTTTTATCCCATTTCTTTTCAAATAGGTCTTATGACCTTTGTGTGCTTAAAATGACAAGTAATTAGAATTGAAATGAAAGAAATTAATATAGAAAGATCTATTACAAACCGTAAAGTCGATTCATTTGAACGTTATTTATATGATCTGGGTAAATATCCATTGCTAGCGATGGAAGAGGAAGCTATTCTGGCAAGAAAGATTCGCAAAGGTGATCAGGCGGCCTTAAACAAATTGGTCAATTGTAATTTACGTTTTGTAATAACCGTTGCTAAAAAATATGAATTACCCGGTATTTCACTGCCTGATCTGGTTTCTGATGGTAATATAGGTTTGATAAAAGCAGCTAAGCGTTTTGATGAAACTAAAGGTTTTAAATTTATAACTTATGCTGTCTGGTGGATCAGACAATCTATTTTGTACAGTATGGGGATAAATAAGCGCATGATACGATTGCCTGGAAATCAGTTAAAAGGTATTCTGGATTTAAGAAATGCAGAGGCCGAACTAGAGCAGGATCTGCATAGGTTCGCTACTGTAGAGGAGATTTCAGAACATATGAATTTGCCTTGTCGACTTGTTTTGGAATATATTTCAAATACAACTTATGCATATTCATATGACGTGCCAATATCAGCAGATGAACCTGAAACGAAATTAAGTATAATGTGTGATAATGAATCAGTCTCACCGGATGGGCAATTTGAAAGTGACACTATAAATATTAATATCGGTTTAATGATGAATGTATTAACTGCAAGAGAAAAAGAAATACTTTGTCTTGCTTATGGAATAGGAGCGGTAAGGTCGTTCGAAAACAGAGAGATAGGAATGATGCTGGGGATTAGTGCAGAAACAGTCCGTCGTGTAAAAGGACATTCATTGGAAAAATTAAAATCAAGGAAAAATATTGCTATAATGAAAGAATACGCATGAAATTAGGGAGAATTCATTATTTTTAAAATTATTTCCAATTTACACAGGAGACAATCATAACCATACAGTTTAGAAGTAAAGAATTATTCCTATGAAAACTTTCAGGATTTACATCAATGATATTACCTTATATATAACTTCGATTATCCCCCAGCTTAATGAAGAAATAGAACAGCTAACTGTTCTTGGGTTTAATTTTCAAACATTTTATGCACAGTTAGATAAGGTTTCTGGTAAAGCTTTTGTTTTGTTGACGGAAGATCCAAAATCTCTATTTAAAAGTATAAAATCAAGCTGTGAGCTTATTAAAGCTGCTGGAGGATTGGTGGAAAGTGCTAAAGGAAATTATCTTTTTATTTTTAGAAATAAGAAATGGGATTTGCCAAAAGGAAAGGTAGAAAAAGGTGAAGGAATGAGGGAAGCTGCGTGGCGTGAAGTAGAAGAGGAGTGTGGAGTCAAGATTTTAACTCATGACGAGAAATTGTGTAAAACTTATCATGTGTATACCATAGGATCTAAAATTGTACTTAAGAAAACAAATTGGTATCGTATGACAGTTAAAGGTGAGCCTAAATTGGTTCCTCAAAAAGAAGAAGGTATTACTAAAGCCAGCTGGCTAAGCAAGAATGAGTTAGAGCCTGTCATTGCCAATACATATCCATCTATTATGGACGTTCTGGAAGCAGGGGAGCTTTTGCCACAACGGGTTTTATAAGTGTGAGATTGCTTCCTTTGGCAAAAATGGACTTACATCGCCATTATTACGAAGAATATCGCGAACAATAGTTGAGCTAATTGCTGAATACTCAGGTTTGCTAAGTATGAAAATAGTTTCCATTTCAGGCATCATGGTCTGATTAATTTGTGCAATGGCTCTTTCGTACTCAAAATCTCCGACTGAACGGATTCCTCTTACCATATAAGTTGCATTGATCTTTTTACAGAAATCGACAGTCAGTCCTTCATAAAGTTGTACTTCAACTTTTGGGCTATCTGTGAAAACTGATTTTACAATCTCTTCCCGTTTTTCTGCAGATAAATAGCTTTGTTTAGAGCTGTTTAATCCTATGCCTACTACAATTTTATCAAATAAAGGTAATGCACGTTTAAGTATATCAACATGTGCAATGGTTATTGGGTCGAATGAACCAGGGAATAATGCAATCCTCATATTGGTTGGGGTTTTTCAAAAAAGCTAAATGAAGAGTTACCGTAACGTCTTGTTTCTTTATATCCGGGTTGGTCTTTCATTTTAAGTAAAGATGGATGTTCTACTATTAACAAACCATTATCAGTAAGTAAGTTATTACGCATTACCAGTTCTGGAATAAGTGGGATTGTACTCAGGTCATACGGTGGATCCGCAAAAATAATCTGATAAACATGTTTGTCACTTTCCAGAAATTTAAAGACATCAGCTTTTTGAACATCAATTTCTGTAAGGTCATATTTTTTTATGACTGACTTTAGCCAAAATACACAACCAGAATGCTTATCTACTGAAGTAACATGTTTAATTCCTCTCGAAGCAAATTCTATACTAATGCTACCGGTACCACTAAACAAATCGAGAACATTACATTCTTCAAAATCATAGGTATTATAAAGTATGTTGAACAGGGCTTCTTTTGCCATGTCTGTAGTAGGTCTGACAGGTAAACTCTCAGGTGCATGAAAGCGGATCCCTTTTAATTTCCCTCCAATTATTCGCATATATCAAGGGCTAAAAGACTACTGTAATAATGAGCAGGCATATCATCTAGAATTCGGTGATCAATTTCCTTTACAGGAGGTAAATTGAAAGTAATGGTATTAAAATATTTTTCAATGCACTGGTAGCTTTCGTCACCAATATGAATGATACCACTTAACCTGACTTCAGTATCTGAAGTATCTATGTTGATTTGACTGATGATCAGCAGCAGATAGTAATTGAATTCTTCTGCATTATCAATCTGGTAATAGTTTTGAAAGATTAATTTTTCACCTGTAGTATATAATACATTAAAACATGTTGCAGTGAAATCCAATGTCAAAATGGTTTTATCCTTTTCTGAAGCCAATGCAAGAACAGGTGCATTTTGAGTATACAGTCTGCAGTCTTTTAGTGATGTAGTAAGTACATCTTCTGTAAATTGTTGCAGGCTAAAGATAGAAGTAAAACCAAAGCTGTTAAATGGCCTTGTGTATAAATTATTAGAATGATCGGTGGTGAAAAAACTTGTGTATTGCATTAATTGCTCCGGATCATAGAGCGCATTAGGAATATTTATGTTATTTTCTGTATAAACAGCAGCTTTGATTTCATTAAATGACAACGTTAAATAGATGTCATTTTTAAGTTTTGCTGCTAATCGTACCGGAACATTGTCACATTCCTGTTCATCGTATACTGCTTTAAGTTGTCTGCAGCTTTTATCAATGATGGCGTAAGAGAAACTATCTGGTGTTATTTTTAACAACAGGTCGCAATCTGCAGCCGTATTCAGGTCAAATTCCGGATCAACCAGTAGTATGCTGTTTTTATTATCCATATTAGCAAAATTAATCCTTTTTTCTATAAGATCACCATCGCATATTTGTTAAATGGATAAAGCAGCAATTATTGAAGCTTCTTATGAATTCAATCCGACAGCGGAACAGCGTGATTTTTGTAAGGAAATGGCTTCTTTTTTATCGCATGATTTAGGGAATCAGTGTTTTATATTGAGAGGTTATGCGGGGACGGGTAAAACTACTTCTGTGGGCGCTTTGGTAAAAGCACTAACAAAATTTAAATTCCGGGCGGTATTATTAGCGCCAACAGGAAGAGCAGCCAAGGTAATGAGCAATTATACTGGTCGAAAAGCACTTACTATACACAAGAAAATATATAGAAAACGTTCTGCAGTTGGTACAGATTTATCCTTTCAGATAGCGCCCAATATAGCCGAGCATACCTTATTTATTATTGATGAAGCCTCTATGGTTGCTGACGAATGGATTACTCAGACTGGGTCATCTTTTTTAAAGGACCTGATGGAGTTTGTTTATAATGGAAAAAATTGTGCGGCGATGTTTGTGGGGGATACAGCCCAATTACCTCCCGTAGGAAGTATTGATAGTCCGGCTTTAAATGCTGAGTATATGGCTGCTAATTTTGGTATGCAGGTTAAATCTGTAGAACTTAAAGAGGTTGTAAGGCAAGAAAAGGAATCGGGTATATTGGCCAATGCAACTATGCTGAGAAAGTTGATTGGTGACCTGGAAGAGGAGGAGGATGGGGACGTGGTGCTACCGAAATTCATGACTAAGAATTATAAGGATATCTTTAGAATGACCGGTTTAAAACTGGTTGAGGGATTAGAATATGCTTATAGTAAGTTCGGTATTGAGAATTCACTTGTAGTATGTCGTTCAAATAAATCAGCTAATGTTTATAACCAGCAGATCAGAGCTCGTTTACTTTACCGGGAAGAGGAGCTGACTGGTGGGGATCAGATTATGGTGGTAAGGAACAATTACTTCTGGCTGCCGGAAAATGAGTCTACCGCCTTTATTGCCAATGGTGACATGGCCAGAATTGTGCGGGTTCGACGCACAGAAGAAAGATATGGTTTTCGTTTTGCAGAGGTACAATTGGAGTTTTTAGATTTTCCGGAGGTAGGAGCTGTTACCTGTAAAGTGATGCTGGATACTTTAACGGTCGAAGCCCCAAATTTATCTTATGAGCAGAATAGCAAGCTATTTGAGGAATTAAACCTGGATTATGAACATATTAAAAATAAGCGGGATAGGTTTAATGCAATTAAGGAAGATCCTTATTATAATGCTCTACAAATCAAGTTCGCTTATGCAGTTACATGTCATAAAGCACAAGGGGGACAATGGGATGCTGTATTTGTAGATCAAGGATATTTGACTGATGATATGGTAGATATGGATTTTCTAAGATGGTTGTACACAGGTGTAACAAGAGCAAAAAAAGAATTATTTTTAGTTAATTTTGCTTCTAATTTATTTTTGGCTGCAGCTGAGGATGAATTTTAATACTAAACCTCTGCTTATGAAATTTGCCTACTCTGTTAAACAAAAAATGAAGATATCGGTTTTGTTGTTCTGCATTATGGCTTGTACATTGCTGATCCGTTTTTTGGAAGATAAAAGCGTAAAGAGTATGAATGAGTCATTCGTATCGATGTATAATGATAGATTAATTCCAGCAACATATTTGTTTTATGTAGCAGAAAATGCTTTTCTAAAGAAATCTTTATTTGAAAGGGCTTTGTATGGAGCTGAACAAGCATTTGATCCTGCAGAACTTAGACGAGAATTGAAAAGACGGAACACTTCAATGGATTCATTAATCAATAAGTATGAGAAAACTTTTCTGGTTAAGCAGGAGAAAGATCAGCTTCATGAGTTGAAAAAAGCTATAATTGCAACCGTTGAAGTTGAAAATAAAATACTTATGGTTGCGGCGGAACAAGGGATGGAGCCGGCCAGGATACTTTATAATAATGAAAGAGCCAGAACATCAATCGAAACGATTAAGAAATTATCGGGTTTAATGAATATTCAAAAACAAGTAGGAGAAGAGCTGATTAAGGATTCTGCATTTATGGTGTCAGGTAGCAAGTTATATTCTGGATTACAAGTGGCTTTGGCGATTGTTATTGGTATTTTAATAGTTGGAATTGTTTTTACTTCTAATGTCGTAAAAATCAGTAACGATAAGTTTAATCTGAACTAGTTTAAAGGAAGTGAAACTGTAAATGTTGTTCCCTCATTTTCCTTGCTTTGCAGGGTTAGTGTCCCTTTATGTTGCTCAATGATTTGTCTGGAAATATGAAGCCCAAGGCCGACTGATTTTTCTCCTCTAAGTCCAGGTCTGCCAGCTTTTGAGAATTGATCAAACAGAAGCGCTTGCAGGTCTAAGGGAATACCAATTCCGAAATCTGTAATCTTAATCATACAGGAATCATCTAATTTTAAGACATCTATATTGATTGGGCTTCCTGATTTTGAGAACTTCAGACCGTTTACAATCAAGTTGTCCATCACTCTTGTTAATTTTGAAGTATCTACAGCTGCTATAAGTTCTTGGTTGGATGAATTAAAAACAATTTGACGTTCATTTTTTAGGTTCTTTTGCCAGTTATAGCAAATGTTGTTCATGAATGTAATGATGTTGGTTGTCTGCAACCGAAAAGGAGCTTTGTCGTGTTGTGCAATTTCTAACAAATCATCAATAATACTTTTTGCTTGTCGTGTTGAGCTTAATATAAGCTGCATTTCTGTATTGTCACTTTCTTTTTGCTCTTCTAATACAATTCTTGTCAATGCTTCAATATTATTAAGCGGGTTTCTAAGGTCATGTGCTACAAAGCCAAGGATTTCACTTTTCTGATGGTTCAGTAATTGTACTTCCAGGTTTTTTTCTTCCAGCTGTTTTACTTTTACAAATTGTTCCGCCCTAAAGTAGTAGCTGTATCGGGAGCAGGCATACATGAAAAATGAAAGAACTCCAGACATAATGATATTGAGGAGCTTTTGCAAACTACTAATATCAGGAACCATCATGACTACCATAAATAGAAGAACTATATAGATGGAAATGACCACAATGTGTTTAAGTTCAAGTGCAAAGAAGATACTTACAGCCAATACGCCTGTAAGAAATATAGTAAGTGTGTTTTTCGGGTTAAATTGAGAGAACAGGTAACTAACTGTGAAGGAAGTTGACAACAGAAATAAGCAGAACAACAGAACAATTGAGTTTCTCATACTAGTGCTCCAATTTTCGCGTTTTAAAGCATAACTACTTAGAACAATAAATGTAGATGAACCACAAATCTGAATAAAGTTCAGAATATTATAGCTATTCAGATTTGGCATTGATACTAGTTCGTCACTATAAAAAATGCTGGTCATACGTACTCCCATAGCTATAACGAGTAAAACGGCTGCAAGAATGGCTACCTGCTTAATGTTAATATAGCTGTAAGTATTCCTAAATTCATTAGTATACTTATCCGGGATTTTATATCTAAATAAATGGAACACCTTTTTATTTTGGAAGTAAAAATAATGAATGGAAACGAAATTGTATGATTATTATATTATTTTTGCTGAAAGTAGTAAATATGAGCCCTATTGCAGCTATTGAATTTAATTACGCCTTTCTTATTAAGCTCTTAAAATTCGGCATTGTAGGTTTCGCTGGGTTAATTGTAGACTTTACTGTCACCTATATCTGTAAGGAGAAATTAAAGATTCACAAGTATGTTTCCAGTTCTCTTGGTTTCACTATTGCTACTGCAACCAATTATAGATTGAATCGTTTCTGGACATTCGATAGCCATGATGAGGCAACAATGACCCAGTTTGGAAAGTACTTTATGATTTGTCTGGTAGGGCTGGTTTTAAGTAATATCTTGATATATATTCTGAATGACAAACTGAAATGGAATTTTTACTTTGCTAAGGCATGTGCAATTGTTATTGTATCATTGTGGAACTTTTTTGCAAATTATCTATATACATTTACCAATTAAATCCTGTTATTAATGTTGGAAACAAGAAAAAAAGCGGAGCAAACCTTGTTTGTTTTTTTAGGACTATGGACATTAATCAACATTATTCAGGCAATTTTTGTAGAAGTACATGCCGATGAGGCCTATTATTGGGTATATTCACGTTTCTTAGATTGGGGTTATTTTGATCATCCTCCTATGGTGGCCTTATTTATCAAAATTGGAGACACGATATTTCCTTCTACTTTGGGGTTAAGATTAACTACAGTTATTACAAGCACATTATCTGTTTACCTTTTATGGAAAATAGTAAGCAGGTATGCGCATAATGTGAAGCTGTTTGTATTGCTGTTTTTATCTGTTGTATTGTTCCATGTTTATGGATTTATTACTACTCCAGATGCACCTTTGTTCTTTTTTACGGTATTGTTTTTATACATCTATCAGCGTTATGTCGAGGTCGATAAGTTTAAATGGGCATTTTTACTGGCTCTGGTTATAGCTGGTATGCTGTACAGTAAATATCATGGAATATTGATATTGTTCTTTACCATTTTTTCTAACTTTAAATTATTAAAAAGATCAACTTTTTGGCTTGTAGTAGTCATCTCTATTATTGCCTTTATTCCACATATCTGGTGGCAGATTCAAAATAGTTATCCTTCATTTTATTATCACGTAATAGACCGTTCATCAGCATATTATAAGTTTAGTTTTACTACTGAATATATTATTGCACAGTTGGCACTGGCTGGACCGCTTGTCGGTTGGTACATGTATAAAACTGCGGTTTCGCTGAAACCAGAAGATGCTTTTATCCGTGCTGTGAAATTTAATTTTGCAGGTATTTTCATATTCTTTTTGATCAGTACCTTAAAAGGAAGGGTTGAGGCGCACTGGACATTGCCAGCGATGATTTGTTTACTGATTCTTGCTTATGTGGCTATATCCAGGTATACTGTTCCTAAATGGTTTGAAAGGCTGGCTATAATGAATATCTTTCTTATAATTCTTGTCAGATTGATCCTGGTTTTTCCTATTGAAGCTTTGAAGAAAGTTAAAATTGTGGATTATTATTTTGGAAATAAGGATTGGGCAAAAAGTATACAGGAGAAAGCTGGTGATGCACCTGTGATATTTAGCAATAGTTTTCAGATTCCTTCAAGGTACAATTTTTATACCCATAGTACTAAAGGTTTTGGTTATGATTCCAGGTATTACAGAAAGAATCAATATGATATATGGCCATTAGAAGATAGTTTAAGGAACAAAAGAGCTTACTTTATTACACATCCGGATGCGGGATTTGAACAATTGGATACGATTCAGACTAGCAAAGGTGTTTATTATGGAACCTGGCTGGATCAGGTTAGAATGTATCAAAAGGTTTCTGTGAATCCAGTAGTGGTGCCGGAAGAAGTGAGTGCTGGTCAGGTTTTAGAATTGGTTCTGAAGATTTATAATCCTTATGATGAAACAATTTCATTGGGTAATGCTGGTCAGAAGTGGAAGTGTTATCTGGAATATGGTTTTAAGCTTGGCCCTGATTTAGGTGAGTTTAAAGCTGTAAGTGCTGACATAGAAAATGTGGTTATCGGTTCTAAACAATCTGTAATTATTAAAGCTTCAGTTCAGGTGCCTGTAGAAGAGGGGAAGTACAAAATGATTTTCTCTTTGAGGACGGATCCGTTTGGAGGGGCGAGGAATAGTAATATGATCGCTATTAAAGTTAAAAAATAACCATTCTCCTCTAATGCTGGCATCTTTTGCTGAAGGGCAAAAGCGCCTGAGGCCTTTTCGGAGAAGGTGATTTTTTTGTCAAGCAGGGTGTATAATAGCAGGGTGTTTTATGCTGTTTCAGTAATTTATGAGGTCGCGATAAAATCCTGGAAAATGATTATATTCAATTATGATTTGATTTTTTATACCTAAAAACAGAATATTTATGTCGCAATAGCCCCTTAATTTGTCTGAATTACACCTTTACGATTTAATGGTTACGAATTATCTTTGATTATATAACGAATGATTATGAAATGTAAACCTTGTGTTATTGCACTTCTGTTTATAATGGTAGGTACAATTAGTAAGTCTCAGGATAGGGACAACCTAAGTTACACGTTCAGTTTAGCAGAAGCGATAGATTATTCATTGAAACATCAAACAGCTGTATTAAATTCAACTATAGATGAAGAAATAGCCAGAAATACAGTGAAACAAACTGTGGGTATCGGATTGCCGCAAGTTTCAGCATCATACAGTTTCCAGGACTTTTTGAAGCTGCCCACAACTTTATTACCTGGCGAATTTTCAAATCCTCCTTCAAGTACACCTATACCAGTTAAGTTTGGTACAAAATACAATTCTACAGCTGGGATAGAGTTGAATCAGCTAATATTTGACGGTAGCTATATAGTCGGTTTACAGGCTTCCAAAACTTATAAGGAGCTGTCTGTAAGGAATAGTAAACGGACCAGGATAGAAACTGCAGTTGCTGTAACTAAGGCTTACTATGGGGCATTGGTAAATGGAGAACAGCTTTCTTTAATTGATGCGAATCTGAGCCAGCTTACTAAATCCCTGAATGATACTGAAGCTATGTTTAAAAATGGTTTTGTAGAGAAGATTGATGTTGATAGGTTACAGGTACTGAAGAACAATCTGGAAACAGAACGAGAAAATGTAATCCGTTTGTTGCAGATGAATATTGATATGCTCAAATTTCAGATGGGTATGCCTGTTCAGGCTAGTCTTAAATTAACTGATAAGATCAGTGATGTGAGAGCGGAGCCTGTTCCTGTAATGGGGACGGATACAACTGCTTATAAGGGCAGGATCGAGTATTCACTGTTAGAGACTCAGAAAAAATTAAATGAATTGGATTTAAAAAGACAGAAAAGCTTGTTTTTACCAACATTAAGAGGTTTTGCCAGTGCCTCAAAGAACTTTCAGTCGGACGAATTTGCTAAACATTTTGATCAGAGTTTTCCTACTTCTGTAATTGGACTTACGCTTTCCTGGAATTTGATTAGTGGTGGTCAACGCATTTACCAGGTTCGCAATGCGAAGCTAGAGGTTATGAAAACTGAGAATGAACTGTTCAATGCTAAGAATGGGATTACTAATGAAATTTCTGTTGCTCAGAAAGTATATATCAATAGCCTGCGCTCAGTTGAAAATCAACAGCGAAACCTGACACTTTCACAAGAAATACTTAGGGTTACCCGTATTAAATATGAGCAGGGGGTTGGTTCAAGTTTAGAAGTAACCAATGCTGAAACCGCAGTTAAAGAAGCGCAAAACCATTACATCACTGCTTTGTACGATTTACTGATCAGTAAAGTTGATTTGGAAAAGGCGGCGGGAAGAATTAATTATTAACCTCAAAAAATAGTTTTAACGATGAAAACATCATTATATACCCTGGCATTAGCACTTATCTTATCTTCCTGCTCAGAAAAGCCGAAGGATAAAAAAGGCGAATTGGAGAAGCTTAAAAAGGAACGCACTGTACTTGATGGAAAAATAGAAAAACTGGAAGCTGATTTGGGACAGAAAAAAGCTCAGACTGAGTCTAAAGATGTTGTTGTATCTGAACTTTCTGAAACACATTTCAGGAATTATGTAGAGGTACAGGGTAAGGTTGATGCGGAAGATAATGTAGAGATCATGCCTGAATCTCCGGGAACAGTGACTGGTATTTTTGTAAAAGTTGGACAACACGTAAATAAAGGACAAGTGTTGGCACAGTTGGATGATAAAGTGTTGAAGCAGAGCGTTGCTCAGATGCAAACTCAACTTGATCTGGCTACTACTGTATTTAATCGTCAGAAAAATCTCTGGGACCAGAAAATAGGTACAGAAGTTCAGTTTCTTACGGCAAAAAGTCAGAAGGAAGGGCTGGAAAAGCAGTTGGCAGGATTGAAATCGCAGGCTGCTATGAATAAGATTAAAAGCCCGGTTTCGGGCACAGTAGATGCGATGGAATTAAAATTAGGTGCTTCTGTTGCTCCTGGCTCACATACAGGTATTAGGGTGGTGAATGCAAATAATCTTAAGGTTAAAGCATTGGTGTCTGAAAACTATGGAGGCAAGGTGAACCAGGGGGATGATGTGGAAGTTTCTCTACCAGATGTACCTGAGACTTTACAGGCAAAGATTTCATTTGCTGCCAAAGTAATTGACCCGGTATCAAGAGGGTTCAATGTTGAAGTGAAATTGCCCTCAGGTAAAAGATATCGTCCGAATATGTTAGCCGTATTGAAGATTGTAGATTATAGAAATGATAAGGCATTGGTAGTTCCTGTTAATGCTATTCAGAAATCTGAATCAAGTGAGTATGTTTTTATTGCAATGAACGGAAAGGCTAAAAAAGTAGATATAAAAACTGGAAAAGTATCTGATGGTAAAGCAGAAGTGCTTTCTGGTTTGAAAACTGGTGATAAGGTAATTGTAACAGGATTTCAGGATGTAAACGATGGAGACTCAGTTAAATTATAAAGGATTATTCATAAAAAGATATGAAGGATATTAATAAAGAGTTTCGAGCGTCTAGCTGGGCGATTGATAACAGGACTGCTATTTATGTGTTTACATGTTTACTCATGATTGCGGGCTATTTCTCGTACCAGAGTCTTCCTAAAGAGAATTTTCCTGAAGTAGTCATTCCGAAGATTTTTGTTCAGACAATTTATCCTGGAACATCTCCGGCAAATATGGAGAATTTGGTTACCAAGCAGCTTGAAAAGGAAATCAGGGGTACTTTGGGTTTAAAAAAAGTGACCTCCAGTTCATTTCAAGACTTCTCTTTCATTACTGCTGAATTTAATACCGGGGTAGATATTAAAGATGCTAAACAACGGATAAAGGATGCTGTTGATAAAGCTAAAACGGATCTGCCATCTGATTTGCCTGATGATCCGGTGATTATGGATATTAACCTTTCAGATTTGCCAATTATGTATATCAATATTTCAGGTGATTATGATCTGAAAAAGCTGAAGGAATATGCCGATGATATTGAGGATAAGGTAGAAGGATTAAAGGAAATTGCAGGGGTAGATATTGTAGGGGCATTGGAACCGGAAATACAGATTAATGTTGATTTACGTAAAATGGAATCCGCTCAGCTTTCATTTACAGATGTTGAAAATGCTGTAAAGTATGAAAATCTTACCATCTCCGGTGGGTCTGTGAAAATGGATGGGATGCTACGTACCTTAAACATTAAAAAGGAATTTAAAGATGCGCAAGAGATTGGCAATATGATTGTTAAAACACCTACTGGTGGCTCTGTATATCTGAAAGATATTGCTGAAGTAAAGGACTCTTTTAAAGAGCAAAACAGTTATGCCCGTCTTTATGGCAAAAATGTAATCACCCTAAATGTACGTAAACGAAGTGGGGAGAATCTGATTGAAGCATCAGATAAGATCAATGCTATGTTGAAGGAAATGAAAGGAACAGTATTGCCTTATAAACTTGATATAACCATTACCGGCGACCAAAGTGATCAGACTCGTATAACACTACATGATTTGATCAATACTATTATTATTGGTTTTATCCTGGTGACTTTGATTCTGATGTTTTTCATGGGGGTAACGAATGCCTTGTTTGTGGCCTTGTCTGTACCACTCTCCATGTTTATTGCCTTCCT
The DNA here is from genome assembly GCF_040203335.1 of Pedobacter sp. ASV1-7. Taxonomy (NCBI): domain Bacteria; kingdom Pseudomonadati; phylum Bacteroidota; class Sphingobacteriia; order Sphingobacteriales; family Sphingobacteriaceae; genus Pedobacter; species Pedobacter sp. ASV1-7. Next base: position 366,869 of record NZ_JBEHBV010000004.1, read on the forward strand.
TTCCATGCCTGTTTTAGGTGGGATATTCGATTTCAATTTCACCATGAATATGATGGTGCTGTTCTCCTTTTTATTAGGCTTGGGTATTGTGGTGGATGATGCAATTGTGGTAGTGGAAAATACGCATCGTATTTTTGATAATGGAAGGGTACCTATTGTTCAAGCTGCTAAAACTGCTACAGGTGAGGTTTTTTTACCGGTATTATCGGGTACATTGACGACCCTCGCACCATTTTTTCCACTATTGTTCTGGCCGGGGATCATCGGCGAGTTCATGTATTTCCTGCCGGTTACGTTGATTGTAACCCTTTCAGCTTCTTTGATTGTAGCTTATATCATCAATCCTGTTTTTGCAGTCGATTTTATGAAACCTCATGATGATCATGAAAATGACAAGCCTACTTTTAATAAGGCTGTTAAACGTACTCTGCTAGTGTTTGTTATTGTGGCGTTGTTGGGGTACCTTATTAATTTTGGAATTGGGAACTTTGTTGTATTGATGGCTCTGCTTTATTTGTTGAATCATTTTGTATTAACCAGGGTGATTAAGAAATTCCAGACCGTAATATGGCCCAAGGCAATTAATGGTTATCACAACTTAATCGTTTGGGCTTTAAAACGTCCGAGAACAATGATATGGAGTACAGTAGGCTTATTTTTTCTCACTTTATTCCTAATTAGTGTAGTTCCACCAAGGGTTGTATTTTTTCCTACTGCAGATCCTAATTTTGTTTATGTTTATATCGAATTACCTGTAGGTACCGACCAGGCTTACACAAGTAAAGTGGTGGAAAAGATTGAGGCAAAAGTTATTAAAGTAGTTGGTCGGAATAATCCTGATGTATCTTCTGTAATTTCAAATGTGACAGTAGGCGTAACTGATCCACAAGGGGAAGATCAGGGAGAATATACCAATAAGGGGAAGGTTACAGTTGCTTTTGTACCTTTCGGTAAACGAACTGGAGAGGCTACTACAGGCTATCTTACTAAAATCCGTGAGGCTGTAAAGGGGATTCCGGGTGCAGAAATTAGTGTAGCACAGGAACAAGGTGGTCCACCTACTGCGAAGCCAATCAGTATTGAAATCACAGGTGATAATCTGGATTCTATTGCGTTAACTTCAGATCGCTTGAAAAAGTATTTGGATAATAAACAAATTGCTGGTGTTGAAGAGCTTAAATCTGATTTTCAAAATAATAAACCTGAAATTATTTTTGATATAAACAGGGAAAGAGCAAATAGAGAGGGAATTTCAACAGGTCAGATTGGTGGTGCTTTGCGTACCGCGCTTTTTGGTAAGGAGGTGTCAAAATTCAGGGATGAGAATGATGATTATGAAATTAATGTACGTGCTCAGGAGGACCAGCGAAATAATCTGGAAGCATTGAGAAATATGAAGATCACTTATAGGGATATGGCTATGAATGGTATCATCAGGCAGGTGCCAATCTCTTCATTTGCTGATATTGATTATGTGAATACTTATGGAGGAATTAAGCGTAAGCAACAGAAAAGGATTATTATTCTATCTTCTAATGTGTTATCGGAGTATAATGCAAATGAGGTTGTAGCAAATATTCAATCTGAAATAAATGAATTTAAAGCACCCGATGGGGTGGAGATTAAGATGGCTGGTGAACAGGAGGAGCAATTGGAAACTGCCGCGTTTTTAGGGACGGCTTTAGTTAGTGCTTTGTTTATCATTCTGATTATCCTTGTTTTACAATTTAACTCGATTACTAAGCCAATCGTGATTTTAAGTGAAATCTTGTTTAGTATTATTGGGGTATTGCTTGGTGTAACCATTTTTAGAATGGAGCTGTCTATTGTTATGACTGGATTGGGAATTGTTGCGCTGGCTGGAATTGTTGTTCGTAACGGGATTCTATTGGTTGAGTTTGCTGATCTGATGGTGAGTCAGGGTATGGAGGTTAGAGAAGCTGTGATTGAGGCAGGGCGTACCAGGATGACTCCTGTGTTATTAACAGCAACAGCTACTATGCTTGGTCTAATTCCACTTGCGGTAGGATTGAATATTGATTTTGTGACGATGTTTACAGAGTTTCATCCACACCTTTATTTTGGTGGTGATAATGTGGCTTTCTGGGGACCTTTGTCGTGGACAATTATTTTTGGATTAAGCTTTGCAACTTTCTTGACGCTGGTGTTGGTGCCGTGTATGTATTTAGTGGCGGATATTAATTCAAAAAAGATTAAAAACCTGTTAAAAGGGAAAAAATAACCATTCTCTTCTAGGACTGGAATCTTTGCCTGAAAAAGGCAAAGTTCCTATGTCCTTTCAGAGAAGGTGATTTTTTTGTCAAGCAGGGTGTATAATAGCAGGATGCATAAGTAGCATGGGTTTAAGTAGCAGGGCTTATAATAGCAGGACGTTTAAAGGACTTGTATTTCTGTGGCTTTGACTTCTTGTATCAGTTGATCGATTTGATTTTTAGTGATGTTGGGCATGCAGATGATATGCGACCAGCCACCTTCAGCAGCAAGTTGCCATTTCTGTCTGATTTTTACATCCGGTTCAGGGAAGTTTACGGTTATGGCATTGTTATTACGCCATGCGGGAATACCGATTTCTTTGAGTTTTTCTTCAGCGTAAGCGGCGGTTTCCAGGCAATGTTGAGCACGTTTTTTTAAGCCAGCTATACCTAGTTTTTTGATGGTATACCATAGGAAGAGTGGGCTGTGTCCATTTCTAGAACCTGAAATGGTCGTGTCCATGCTACCAATGTAAGCTACAGAACGGGCTATGCGGTCGCGGTTTGATTTTTTAGCTACAACTACGCCGCAGGGCATGGGTGATCCTATGAATTTATGACCGCTTATGGCAATGCTATCAGCGCCATCAGCAAAATCGAATGCTGGTCGGGGTTCAATTAAAGCACTATAGCTACCCGATAAGGCACCGTCTGCATGAATGTAATAATGCTTGATGGCCAGTTTTTTTAGAATGAGCTTGATTTTACTGATGTCGTCACGTGCTTCAGTCATGGTGGTGCCTATATTAGCCATAATGATAACGGGCATGTGACGGTTCATTCGTATTGTGTTTTCCAGATCTTCGTAATCAATTTCTCCGTTGTCCTGGGTACTAATTACAATGTTGGACATATTCAACAAGTGCAGATTCTTTTGTACACTGTAGTGTGTAGCCTCTGAATAATAAACCATTCCCTTTGGATGCAACTCTCTGGCAAGGTATAAACCATAAAGGTTTCCTTCAGAACCACCATTGGTTACATAACCCCACCAATCATCTGTTTGTGCTCTGAAAAGCTCGGCAAAGAATTGCACAACCTCTTTTTCTAATTCACGAGAACCAACTGCATAAGTGGATGGAACAAATGGATCACCAAGGTTATTCATAGGATATTCAAGGAAAGGAGTCAATTCTGAATAGTCGAAATCTTTGGATACAGGATATCCCATGAAATGTCCGGTATTCAATTTTACTTCTTCCAGTAATTTTTCCAATGTTTGGTTTTCGCCTGATGATAAGGAGTTTATGCTCATTTTTCTTTATGTAAGTTAGTTTTGTTTAAGTCGCAAATTTACATACAAAAGAATAATATGTTATTTATGTTTTTATAATTAGAATATTATTCTGTATTTTGATTCTATTTAAAATTATGAACTGAATTGATGCCTGGAATTTTCTACTAGCATTAATGAAATTTTGTGCATTAACAAACAATCAAGATTTACTTTTACATTTGCAGCCTAAATAAAAAGGGGGACGTAATGAACGGGCATCTGGAAAACATACAAAAATCAATTATCCCGCTAAGGGAACAAATCATTAATCATAAAGTATATGCAGTAATTGAAGACCTAAAGGATTTACGAATCTTTATGGAATATCATGTATATGCGGTGTGGGACTTTATGTCTTTGTTAAAATCTTTACAGATCAATCTAACCTCTACAAATGTACCATGGTTTCCTGTAGGTTCTGGAAGTACACGTGCATTGATCAATGAAATTGTTGCTGGTGAAGAATCAGATATTGACGCAAATGGAGTTCAAAAAAGTCATTATGAGATGTACCTGGATGCCATGGAACAATGCGGTGCAAATATTAACGACATCACTCAATTTATTGAAACATTAAAAGCAACAGGTAATTTTGAGGAGGCATATGCCACTGCTAATACCCCATTAGAGGCCAGGGAATTTGTAAATTATACCTTTGAAATAATTAACAGCGGAGCAGCACATTTACAAGCCAGCACTTTTACATTTGGACGCGAGGATTTAATTCCAAATATGTTTCTGACTATCGTGAATGACCTGAATAGAAAATTTCCTGATCAGATTTCTCTCTTTAAATACTATTTAGACCGTCATATTGAAGTAGATGGCGATCATCACAGTCACCTGGCCCTGGCTATGACCTCAGAGCTTTGTGCTGAGAATGAATCTTATTGGAAAGCTGCGGAAGCCGCTACCATTACTGCCCTTCAAAAGAGGATTGAGTTATGGGATGGCGCTTATCAAAAGATCTGTGCTGCGAAATTAAGCTAAGGTTAATTCAACTATCTAGTAATCTGTACTAAAGTAATGATGGTAATATACTACCACGCAGTATTATATCATCTTATAATTTAATTAAGTCTTGCAACTATTATAAGCAAAACTTTAGGGATGCTGCAATGATAATACTGTCTTTCAGTATTTGACTGCTGACCTGGGTTTTGACCAGGAATTTTGGTTGCTCAGAGGGGACATAGGATTAATTTTTTTCTTCCTTCAAAAAGAAAAAACTTATTCCAGTCCCCGACGAGTCTGCCTAAATTCCCTTTTTAACATATTTTAACATTATATTTCACCATTTGCTGCTGCGAAAAAAATAAGTTTGTCTAATTTTCGCAATAAATAAAAATGTGTGTATAAATGGAAGAAGTAACTAATATTACTGAGCATTCTTCGTATGGAACAGATATCCGTGCACTGAATGAAATGATACAAAAGGAAAGTGCTTTTATTGATCTTTTGATCATGGAAATGGATAAAGTGATTGTTGGTCAGCGGTATATGGTAGAACGTTTGCTGATTGGTTTATTAGCGGACGGACATATTTTATTAGAAGGGGTCCCGGGATTAGCAAAAACATTAGCGATCAATACTTTGTCGAAAGCCATTGACGCTGGATTTAGCAGGATACAGTTTACACCAGATCTATTACCAGCAGATTTGCTTGGCACGATGATCTATAATCAAAAGAAAGAAGAATTTATCGTTAGAAAAGGCCCTTTGTTTTCTAATTTTATCCTTGCTGATGAGATTAACCGTGCGCCAGCGAAAGTGCAAAGTGCTTTATTAGAAGCGATGCAAGAGCGTCAGGTTACTATTGGAGATAATACTTTCCCGCTGCCAAAGCCATTTCTTGTGTTGGCTACACAGAACCCAATAGAGCAAGAAGGAACCTATCCTTTACCAGAAGCTCAGGTTGACAGGTTTATGCTGAAAGTAGTGATCGGTTATCCGAAAAAGGAAGATGAAAAGAGAATTATGCGTGCAAATATTGCACCTCAGGGAATGCCAACACCAAACGTAGTTGTTCATACTGATGATATTTTGAGAGCAAGAAAGGTAGTTAAAGAGGTGTATATGGATGAGAAAATCGAACAATACATCATTGACATAGTTTTTGCTACCCGTTTCCCTGGTGATTATAAGCTTTCAGAATATAAAAATCTGATCAGTTTTGGTGCTTCTCCCCGTGCCAGTATCAATCTTGCATTAGCTGCAAAAGCATATGCTTTTATCAAAAGACGTGGTTATGTAATCCCAGAAGATGTAAGAGCCGTTTGTCATGATGTTTTAAGACATCGTATTGGTTTATCTTACGAGGCAGAAGCTGAAGATATCAATACAGAAACCATCATTACAGGAATATTAAATGCTGTAGAAGTGCCTTAATTATGGATACCAAAGACCTGTTAAAGAAAGTTAGAAAGATTGAGATTAAGAGTCGCGGATTAAGTAATCAGATCTTTTCTGGAGAATACCAATCGGCCTTCAAAGGGCGTGGTATGGCCTTTAGCGAGGTTCGGGAATACCAGGTAGGGGATGAAATCCGTACCATCGATTGGAATGTAACGGCCCGTTTCAACCATCCTTACGTAAAAGTATTTGATGAAGAAAGGGAAATGACAGTAATGCTGCTGGTAGATGTGAGTGGATCAAAGAACTTTGGAACACAAGTTCAGTTGAAACAGGAACTAGCTACTGAGCTTTGTGCCGTAATATCTTTTTCAGCAATACAGAACAATGATAAAGTGGGTGTCCTGTTTTTTAGCGATAAGGTGGAAAAGTTTATTCCACCGAAAAAAGGTAGAAGCCATATTCTGATGATCATCAGAGAGCTGATAGATTTTAAACCAGAGAACAAGGGGACCAATGTTGCCGAGGGATTACGCTATTTTACCAGTGCTATAAAAAAGAGATGTACGGCTTTTCTGATTTCAGATTTTATGAGTGGACCTTTTGAAAATGAACTTAAAATAGCCAATCGGAAACATGATCTGGTTGCTTTAAGATTATACGATAAGCATGAGGAAATCTTCCCGAATTTAGGGCTGATTCCTGTAAAAGATGAAGAAACTGGTCAGATTGAATGGGTAAATACAGCTGATAGTGATGTGCGTATTGCTTTTGCGGCAGCAGCATTGGAAAGAAACGATAAGCTGGAAGACCAGTTCAGAAAATCTGGTGTAGATTTCACCAAGATTGGTACCCATGAATCTTATATTAAACCATTAATGACTTTGTTTAAGAAAAGGGAGACCAGGAGATAAGGATATGAAACAATATTTTAATTTCAGCTGGTGTTTGATGTTGTGTTTAGCCGGTTTTACTTATACGGCAAATGCTCAGGAAATAAAAGTTGAGGCTACACTGGATCAGACTAATATCAAGCTAGGAGATCAGACTATTTTGCGTTTAAAGGCACATTTGCCAGTGAATGCTCATGTTGATTTTCCAGTACTTGCAGATACTATCTCCTCGAAAGTACAGATTGTAGAAATGGGCAGGACTGATACCCTTTCTGATCAAAAAAATCCAGGGATTAAGACCATTAGCAGGCAATATACCATAACATCATTTGATGCTGGTCTGCATATGATTCCGTCCTATGCTTTTGGGAGTAAGGATGGAAATCTGACTACACAGGCGATTCCTTTAGAGGTGGCCGAAGTAAAAGTAGATACCACAAAAGCTATTTATGACATTAAGGAGCCATTAGCAGTGAGTTATTCATTTATGGATTGGCTAAGGGATAATAAGAAACTAATCGCATTTTCGGTTTTAGGTGTGTTGCTTATTGCAGCACTGATATGGTACCTGATAAAAAAACGTAAAAACAGGCCGGTAAAAGTTGAACCAGCCAAACCTGCTGTGCCGCTGGATATCCAGGTTTTAGAAAAGCTAAACACTTTGAAAGCAGAGAAACTTTGGGAGCAAGGAAAAATAAAAGAGTATCATAGTGAGTTGACAGACATCATCAGAGATTACCTGGAAAAGAGGTATCATGTCAATGCTTTGGAACAGACTTCCGAAGAGATATTTTCGGGATTAAGACATCTTGAAATCCCTGAACAGCAAAGAAATGGCTTAAGGCAAATGCTTTTGTTGGCTGACCTGGTGAAGTTTGCAAAGGCTAGCCCTTTAAATAATGAAAATGAACAGAGTATGGAAAATGCGATTCATTTTGTAATGAACACAAAACCTGCTCCATTTACAGATCATAAAGTACAAAATAACAATAATGAACCTGTTTAGCGGAATTGAATTTGCCAATAAAGGCTTTCTTTGGTTGCTGATCATCATTCCTTTGATGATAGGTTGGAATATCTGGAGGAAGAATAAGCTTCAGGGAAGTTTACGGATGTCGGCTGTAAAAGGATTTTCATCAGTTAAAAAAAGTAAATATACCAGCTTGAGGCACTCCGGAATTGTATTGCGAATTTTGGCATTTATTGCATTGATTCTTGCCTTGGCAAGGCCACAATCTGCTTTCAGCTGGCAAAATTCCACAACTGAAGGTATTGATATTATCATTGCTACCGACATTTCGGGAAGTATGCTTGCGGAAGATTTAAAACCAAACCGTTTGGAAGCAGGTAAACAAATTGTTATCGACTTCATAAAAGACCGTCCGGAAGACCGTATTGGTTTGGTTATTTTTAGTGGTGAGAGCTTTACTCAATGTCCGCTCACTATTGATCACGATGTATTGATTAATCTTTTTGCTGAGATTAATAATGGAATGATTGAAGATGGGACAGCTATTGGAATGGGATTGGCTACAGCAGTGAATAGGTTAAAAGAAAGTGATGCTAAAAGTAAGGTGGTGATTTTACTTACAGACGGTTCTAACACTACAGGCTCTATACCACCTTTAACGGCAGCAGAAATTGCCAAGCAAATGAATGTGAGGGTTTATACAGTGGGCGTTGGTACTAAAGGTTATGCACCTTACCCGGTAAAAACACCTTTTGGTACCGAGTATCAGCAAGTACCGGTGACTATTGATGAGGGAGTATTAAAGAATATCGCCAAATTAACAGGTGGACAATATTTCCGTGCTACTAATAATGCCACACTGAAAAAGATTTATCAGCAGATCGATCAGTTGGAGAAAGCGAAGATTGCAGTTACTCAATACCATAAAAAAACGGAGCGTTTTGTTCCATTTTTGCTGATTGCATTGGGATTGTTGATGTTGGAGTTTTTGTTAAGAAATACAATTTTTAAAGGAGCCTTAACTTAATGATATGTTACGTTTTGAACACATAGATTTTTTATGGGGACTACTGTTAATCCCTTTGATGGTGATTATCTTTCTGGTGGTTCGCAGATGGAAAAAGAACGCATTGTTATCGTTGGGTGACCAACATACCGTTAGGAGAATGATGCCTGAAGTTTCTCTAAGCAGACCGGTTTGGAAGTTCAGTTTATTCGCATTGGCGTATGCTTCATTGGTAATTGGTCTGGCAAATCCTCAGATCGGAACTAAAATTGAAGAAGGGAAGCGTAATGGAGCAGATCTGATGATTTTGCTGGATGTATCGAATAGTATGCTGGCTGGGGATCTGGCCCCAAACAGATTAGAAAACGCCAAGCGGGCCATTTCGCAAATGATAGATAATCTACGGAACGACCGCATTGGTATTATTATTTTTGCAGGAGATGCTTATGTGCAGTTGCCTATTACTACCGATTATTCTGCTGCTAAGCTATTTTTAAATAATATCACAACAGATATTGTTCCTACGCAAGGTACTGCTATCGGGGCTGCAGTAGATATGGGGATGAAGTCCTTTAACTTTGTAAACGGTACTAGTAAGGCCATGATTTTGATGACTGATGGTGAAAATCATGAGGACGATGCTGTTTCTGCTGCCAAATCTGCCAGTTCAAAAGATGTTGCTATTCATGTTATTGGTTTAGGATCACCAGAGGGAGCACCTGTTCCGATTTATAAAAATGGAAAACCTGTAGGTTTTCATACTGATGAGGCAGGTAAAACGGTAGTAAGTAAATTAAATGAAGAAATGTGTAAAGAGATTTCAGAAGCAGGTCAAGGTGTTTATGTGAGAGCAAGCAATGCGAACAGCGGTTTAAATATTGTGATGGATCAGGTGAATAAAATGGAGAAGAAGACCTACGATAGTAAGAACTTTAAGAATTATGAAGACAGATTCCAGTTTTTTGTTGGATTTGCGCTTTTGTTATTGGTTTTGGAATTTTTCATTTCTAACCGTAGAAATCTAAAATTGAGTGAGTTGAATTTATTTGAAGTGAGGTCATGAAGCGATTTATCATTGTTATATATATAGTATTACAGGGATCCGTTGTCTTTGCTCAAAAGGAAAAGAGAGATATCCACAATGGTAATAAGCTATATCAGCAGCAGAAATATGCAGAGGCAGAGGCTAGTTACAGGAAATCTGTAGAGAAAACAAAGGAGTCTGTAGCAGGTAATTTTAATCTTGGTGACGCCCTATATAAACAGAAGAAGTTTGATAATGCTGCACAGAAATTTAATGAGATTGCGAGTACGTCTGATGATAAGTCTGTAAGGGCACAAGCTTATCATAACCTGGGAAATTCATTGTTGGAATCTAAAAAGCTGGAAGAAAGTATTGAAGCCTACAAGAAATCATTAATGAATAATCCTAAAGATGACCAGACGCGTTACAATCTTGCTTATGCTCAGGAAAAGTTAAAGCAGCAACAGCAGCAGGAAAAGGACAATAAGGATAAGAATAAGGATAAAAAGGATCAGAATAAAAAAGAACAGGACAAGAAAGATCAAGATAAAAAGGATCAGGAAAAGAAAGATCAGCAAGACAAGGATAAAAATGATCAGGATAAAAAGGATCAACAGGGGCAGCAGCCACAAGCTGATAAATTATCAAAAGAAGATGCTGAGCGTATGCTTGAAGCATTAAAAAATGAAGAGAAGAATACCCAGGATAAGTTGAAGAATAAAAAGGCAAAAGGGGTAAAGAAACGTATTGTTAAAGACTGGTAAAGGAGTATAGGGCGAATAGAATGAAAATTAAGTATTATTTATTATCGGTATTGCTTTTATGGTCGGCCTTTAGTTTTGCACAAGGCTCTAAAGTTACTGCTGCCGCATCTTCAACTCAAGTGGCAGTGGGAGAGCAGTTTGAAGTTTATTTTACGACGAGTGGCAATATTTCATCATTTGATCGGCCATCATTTGCCGGATTTAATGTATTATCAGGTCCGAATCAAGCTTTTAGTCAGAGTTCTGTGAACGGACAGACCACTTCGAGTATGACAATCAGTTTTGTATTGTCGGCCGCCAAAGAGGGGGAATATACCATAGGATCTGCTACGATGACTGTGGATGGTAGAGATTATAAATCTAACCCTTTAAGGATCAAGGTGACAAAGGGTAGAGCTGGAACTCAACAACAGCAGCCTTCTGGGGCAGGGGGGAGACAATCAGGAGCATCACCTAGTGGTAAATCATCTGATATTTCAGGCCGGTTGTTTATGCGGGCTATTGCTAATAAAACAAATGTTTATCAGGGAGAGCAGATTGCTGTGACCTACAAACTATATACAAATATCCCTATTGTAGGAAATGAAGCAGATAAATTACCTGATTTTAATGGATTTTGGAGCCAGGAAATAAAGGGATCTAATAATATAGACTGGAAACAAGAGGAATATAACGGACAAAGGTACCATGTGGCCGTTTTAAAAGAAATCATTTTATTTCCAGAGCGTTTTGGCAAGTTAACACTTGACCCATTGGTTATGACTTTTCTGGTACGCACTACGGTACCATCTAATGATCCTATAGAACAGCTTTTTGGAGGAGGCTCTTATGAGGATGTAAAGTATAAGGTGAAAACAGCACCAGTAACGATTAATGTAAAGCAATTGCCAGATGCAGGTAAACCAGAGGACTTTGACGGTGCTGTTGGGCAGTTTTCTATAGTTGGTTCTATAGATAAATCTTCGCTTAAAGCTAATGAAGCATTAAATTATAACCTTAAAATTACCGGTTCAGGTAATCTTAAACTATTGAAAGCGCCCCAGGTGAATTTTCCTGCAGATCTGGAGAAGTATGATCCTAAGATTAATGACCGTATTACCGAGAGTATGAGTGGTGTTAGTGGGACAAGAGATTATACTTATCTGTTGATTCCGAGGCATGAAGGAAATTATACCATTGAACCATTAAAATTCTCTTACTTTAATCCTGCCACAGGAAAGTATGTAACGCTTAATGCCGGACCTTTTGAATTAAAAGTTGCAAAAGGTGCTCCAGGGTCTAATGTTACCGCATATTCTTCAGGTAATCAGAAAGATATTAAAATGTTGGCTAAGGATATTTCCTATATCAAAACAAATACTTCTGGACTGTATAAAAAGGGAAGTGCTTTTTTCGGATCGGGTACTTATTATGTTTTGCTTTTCCTGGGCCCATTGTTATTTATTGGTGCATTTATTTATCGAAATCAATACAGAGAAAAAAATAGAGATCAGGTAAAGGTAAAAGGAAGAAATGCAAATAAAATTGCAACTAAACATCTTGCGAATGCGCAAAAGCAATTAGCAACAGGAAATAAAACCATGTTTTATCAGGATGTTTATAAAGGCTTGTATCAATACCTTAGTGATAAGTTTAATATACCTGCTGCTGAGTTGAATAAAGAGCATATAGTTGAGAAGTTAACTCAAGCCGGGATAAAAGAGGAATTGATTAGTCAATTGACAGATACACTAGATTTATGTGAAATGGCCAGATATGCTCCGATGGGAGTTTCTGCTGAGCAGCAAGTATTTGATAAGGCTAAAAGTATCATTAACGACATTGAGAACCATGCGTAATTTATTAAAATATAATTTTTGTACCTGCCTGCTTTTATTGGCCGTGTCATTTTGTGGCTCGGCAAAGGAAGTCAATGCAGAAGCTTTATTTAAGCAAGGAAACGCTGCTTATGCTAAAAATCAGTTTAAAGAAGCTGCAATAGCTTATCAGGAAGTATTGGATGCCGGTTATCAATCGGCTGAGGTTTATTTTAACCTGGGTAATGCAAATTACAAGCTTTCAGAAATTTCGCAGGCGATTTTAAATTATGAGAAAGCCTTGAAAATAAGTCCTGGGGATGCTGATATTCAGTTAAACCTGCAATTGGCTAATCTTAAAATTACGGATAGAATAGAAGTGGTGCCAGAGTTTTTTCTGACAAAATGGTGGAAAGGTTTTATTTATTTCTTTTCATTGGATACGCTATCTGTTCTTACTGCGCTGTGTTTTATTACTGGTTTCATTTTTTTAATTGCTTATCTGTTTTTAGTCGCAAGCCTACCTAAAAAAGCAACATTTTATATAGGTGTTGTAACCATATTATTGGGAATTGTTTTCCTAATCATGTCCAAAGTACAGTTTCATTATCTGAATGATAATAAGCAAGGGATTGTATTTGCCGGATCGGCTGATGTTAAAAGCGGGCCAGACAGTAAGCAAAAAACTTTATTTGTAATTCATGATGGGACTAAAGTAACTATTCTGGATAGCGATACAGATTGGATTAAGGTTACGTTGCCTAATGGAAATGGCGGATGGATAAAACACGCTGATGTTAAGGAGATTTAGCCCTAAGTTCATTTGCTACTCCTTTAATAAACATGTAGTTTATTGTTCCGCCGATCACTCCGCCGACAATAGGAACCAACCGTCTGCTTGCTTTTGAACCCAGACTTAAAAGTATACGTTCAGCTACTTCCTCCATGACATTCTTGCTGATTGCAAGTTTGGTATCAGCCTTTACAGACTTTGCTACAATTTTAAAGAAATCATCAAAGCTGATTTTGTAGGTACCAGTATTGTGGTAGGAGATCGCCAGTGTTACTCTGAATTGCTGAGTAATAAGGTTAATGACATCCAGCGGAGTTCCTATGAGCGCAGTACCTATACCCCCAACGCCAGTAATTACACCAGAGCCTGCAGCGAGTAAGGCACATTGATTGATGAATTTATCAATTCCCATGCTATCAACACCTCTTTTAATATTCAGCTGATCAATCTGATTAAAGATCTGTTTAAATCCACCTTCTGCAAGGTTTTTAAAACCCTGACGAACATCCGATTTTACTTTTTTAAAATTAACCCTTTTGATTGATGGTAAATTCATAATCCCTTAGTTTATAAACTAATGAATCTACTTTCGTGCCAAACTAAAAACCTCTGCGATTATTGAAATTATTCTCTGGTGGAAATTGTGAATGTTCGTTATGAAGGGAAAAAGAAATAGGCACATTGAATTTCATTTTGACTGGAAGGCCATGTATCTTGGCTGGAATCCATTTAGGTGAGTCTTCTATAACACTTAGTGCTTCAGCATCAAGTGATGGATACAATTTTCTTGTGACCTCAATATTTATAAGACTTCCATCCGTATCAATATCAAACCTTAAAAATACTTTGCCCTGGATCTCATTTTTCTGTGCGTCTTTGGGATAACTTAATGATCTCTTTATGTAATTATAAAAGTTTTCAATCCCTCCTTTAAAGGAAGCAGGTTGATATATAGAAGTATATCTGGATTTAATCCCCTTAACTTCACTTTCTCCTGTGATAAATTTACCGTCGAGATATTCTTCTCTATAACTAAGAATACCATCGTTGCTTTTCATAGTCCACATGCCGTGCTTAAGTCCATTCTTATATTCGCCATCCAATATAGCACCGCCATATGAAGAAATATTTGTGGTGACACGACCATTCCCATCTTGAATCATAATACGACCAGTTGAATCAGCCTGGTGCATGATTAGTGTATCTTTACCAAATGGATTATTATTTAAATTATTTTTTGACAGTTCGACAATTTTATTTAATGATCCATTTTCAAAGTAATAATATATGGAGCCATTAATTACATTGTTTTTATAAGTTGTCATTTTTTTTCTTTTCCCATTTCTGTAATAGGAAATATACTGGTCTTCTAATTTAAGAGGGGGATAGGAGGATAAGCTACCTCTGGTTTTAATTTTTCCATCCGGATAAGCTTCAATTAATTTGAAATATGCGGAGCCACTATCAGGCTCTTGAATAATTCTAACAAAATCAGCACTATCAATGCTGGAAACTCTTTTATTATTATTTTTATAAAAGTAGGTAATTTGTTTTTTTTGAGCTAAAGCACAGTTAAGTGTACCAACGAGGATAAATAGCGATAATAGATTTTTAATGGCCATGAATGAAAGCGAAATGTTTTATACAAACTTAATGTTTTTCGAATAATATTTGGTCAAAAGTCAAGGTGATTTTGTTGTACCCCAAGCCTTTTAAAATAGGCCCCAGTACATGAAGCGCATTTGAACGCGTTTGTTGTAATATGTCAGATTTACGAACCTCGTTGTAAATTTGTTGTTCTGCACTTTTATAAGCTTCATCAACCAAATCGGCTTCTCTGAAAAAGGCCATTTTAGTATCATACACCCTGGAGGCTTTATGATCAATTTTGATGTAGCAGATTTCCGGTTGGGGAAGTTGTATTACAGCAGAGTCACCATATACCTGTATCTGTTCTGATTTAATCTTAGTGAGATCAATACAACCTACTGCATCAGCTTTAACAATTAATAATACACTCGCATCAGGTAAAAATGGTGTTTTGTTTTTATGCTCTAGTACGTCGCTGATACGGTATTTTACCAATTCCAGCTTGCCCATAGCTTCAACACGGTCCAGTAAAAGCTGATGTTTACTTTCTACAGTTGTTTTTAAATTAAATTTTGAATTGACTAACCAGGCGATAAGTCCGATGACTGCCAAAACTATAATTAATTTTAATATTCTAACCATATTTTAAGGTGCCCAATTTACAGGCCAAATTTGATATGTAAAGGCTAAGTTACTTGATCGGTAAATCATTTTATTTTCAATCTGATTCTTTTTTCTTGTTAATTTGCATCAATTATGACAGAAAGTGAATTTTTAGTGTACTGCCAAAGTCAGGTTTCTGGTCCATTAAAAGACGAAGACATCATATTGATGTTAACCGCTTGGGGCAGTATAAAGTATACGCAAGGTTACAATCAGGCGATACAGGAGCAGAAATCGATAAAAGATGATGGATAAAGCTTAATCAGGATATCATGGCTGTGTTAGATATAATGGATATAAAGATTCTGAACCTTTTACAAAGGGATTCTTCACTTCATGTGAAGGAGATTGCCTCAAGAATAGGACTCAGCCAGTCTCCCACTTATGAGCGTATAAAGAAGCTCGAAAATGAGGGATACATTGATAAGTATGTGGCACTGGTAAATCGGGAAAAGTTAGGAAAGCACCTGATGGTTATTTGTACCGTGACACTTAAGGAACAATCAATAGCCGCTTTAAAGGAGTTTGAGCAGTCTATTATAAAATTTAAGCAAGTTCTGGAAGTGATGTGTATTGCAGGAAGTAGTGATTATATTCTAAAAATTGCAGTTGAGGATGTAAATACATATCATTCCTTTGTTATTGAAGAAATATCGTCCATTGCTAATATCTCTAAGCTGAGCAGTAGTTTTGTGCTTAAAGAACTTAAAAAGGATACAGCTATCGAGATTGGATAGAGCTCGTATGTAAGTTTATTTTATAAACCCCTGCTTAATCACACCACAATCAAATTGTTCTACACGGTTGGGTTTTAGTCTAGCCAGATATTTTGTCAGCCTAGATAGTTGTTTTCCACTTCTAATTGTAATAGGGTGAATCCATATATAATACTCCTCTATTAAATCATGTTGAATTAGAAGGGATACCAACTGGCAACTACCCAATACAATTATATCTTTTCCTTGCTGCTCCTTTAGTTTTTTAATTTCTTGTAGTATATTTCCATTAACTATATGAGAATACCTCCAGGGGAGTCTGCCCGATGAACTGGAAACTACTACTTTGGTGTATCTGTTCATCATATAAGCCATAGGAACATCAATTGCAGGTATGCTTAGGTCATTTTCTTTAAGCATCCAGTATCCGGCAAATGCGTTGTAGGTATTCCTTCCCAGCAATATGGTATCACATTCGCTTAACATCCGGCACATTGAGTTACACATTTCATGGTTCCAGTAAGGGAAATGCCAATCCAGGCTTCCATCCGGATCAGCTACAAAACCATCTTCGGTTATATTCATTGATAAAATGATTTTCCTCATTTAACTGCTATGTACATGATATTCCGAATAGGTTATCCGGGTCTTTTAAAAACTATTTGTTTTGTTATTCAAAGGTAGATGAGATTTGTAGGGTAGATAATGTAGGAACCCGACTTCATCGCGGTGTATTTGCGACTCTTTGTGTTTATTTAATAGATCTGTAATAATTAATTCTTTAAATTTGATCAACGTAAAACCAGCATATATTCATTTTCAATAAAAGCCATATGAAACAGATATCGATTTTAGTGCCTTATGAAGCTGTTCCTTCTACAATATTGGATCCAAGAGCCATCTTTACTGTTGTCAACCAGTTTTTGGTGAATGCTGGAAAAGAACCCGTATTTGACATTCAGTTGGTGGGGCTAACTGAACAGGTGACACTTAGCAACGGAGTGATATCAGTGAATACTGATACTATAATTTCTAATCTTGAAAAAACAGACCTTATCATTATACCTGCATTATCAGGTGATATGAAATCTACAATTGATCTTAATGCAGATTTTATACCATGGATCGTTAATCAATATAAGAAAGGAGCAGAAGTGGCCTCCTTTTGCCTCGGTGCATTTCTGCTGGCATCGACTGGCTTACTGAATGGAAAATCATGCTCTACACATTGGTTTTCTGCCAATGAGTTCAGGTCAATGTTTCCGGAAGTATCCATGACCGAGGGGAGTATTATTACGGAGATTGAAGGGCTTTATTCCAGTGGAGGTGCAACATCTTATTTGAACCTGATGTTACATATCATTGAGAAATATGCAGGCAGAGAAATATCCATTATGGCAGCCAAGTACTTCGCTATTGAAATAGATCGCCAAAGTCAGTCGATATTTGTGATGTTTAACGGGCAGAAGAAACATGAGGATGAACCTATTAAGCAAGCCCAGGAATTTATTGAACAAAACTACGCAAATGGATTATCTGTAGATATCCTTGCAGATAAGTTCGCCATTGGCAGGCGTCATTTTGAAAGACGTTTTAGAAAGGCAACTAGTAATTCACCTGCTGAATATATACAACGGGTAAAAGTTGAAGCAGCTAAAAAACAACTTGAAAATACCTCGAAAAATATAAATGAGGTGATGTACGAAGTTGGCTATGCAGATGTAAAAGCCTTCAGAACTGCTTTCAAGAAAGCAACAGGTATGTCTCCTATGGATTATAAGCATAAATATAATCGCCAGGCAGCAGCGTAGAATTTATTTTGTAAACTGTCTTATGATTCTTGATAGTTCATCCGGGTTGCCAAGGCCTGACTTAAACGGTTGATAGTAGCTTGATTTGATTGCAATAAAGCGGTCAGCATCACGGGCCTCAGACCAGCCGGATTTTACAGAAGTAAGTACTTCTGGATTCTGCTGGTGTAATTTCAACAGCACGGTAATAATCTCTGCCCTTAATTGTTTTGGTAATTGCTTATTTAACAATACCGGGCCTAATGGGATTTCCGGAGACATTTTTATCAATCTTACTTTTTGATTATTCTCCTTATTATTAATAAATGAAAAATAATCAACACTGCCCATTGCAGCAAGATCAGCCTGGCCATTTGCTACTGCCTCGATGGTTCGTTGATGTGTTTTTCCATAATTTACTGATTTAAATTGAGTTTCAGCATTAACAATTCCAGCTCCTGTAAGTATTAGTCTTGGTACTAAATTGCCTGATGTTGAACCTTCAGCAACTAATTCCAGTTTCATATTTTTTGCTTCTTCTTTGATAGTTTCAAAAGAAGTAATCTTCGAATCCCAAGGTACAACAAAGGCTGTTTTGTAATTGTCCCTTTCCCCGGTTCTCACTTCCAGGGCAGCAACAGCTTCCATTTTGGTCGCATCATTGCTGGCATCAAAAAGCATATAACCGAAAGTACTTATGAGTGCTAAATCCACCTTCTTATCATTGAGTGCCGTAATCAGACTAAAAACTGTAGGATAACTTTTGCTCACTACCTTATATCCTATCTTTTTTTCTAAAATGGCAGCTAAGGGTTGGATATTCTTCAATCTGTCATTATCGGAATACTGGTAAGTCGCGATAATAATGGTCTTGGAGGATTTATGTATTTTTTCTTGCGCTTTTGATATAAAGAAACTGCTAAGCAGAAGGACGAAGACAAAAAAGTTTCTCATAATATTAGTTTTTAAGAATTTATTTTATTGCCAGTTGCTGGTCATCAGCATTAACTATTTGCTTGAAAAATGCATTGAAAGCCTCGGTTTCCTTTAAAGGTACTATGTCCTTTTTTAAGAGAAATCTTCGTTTCAATATGATCTTGTTTTCAATCTGTTGGTTTTCAATACTAAAATCTATAAAATCATTTGAAAGATTTATGTTTTTAGGTAGCTGTACCATGCTTTTACCTGCAGGAAGTTCTAGTGTTAATTGTTCATTGGACTCATCTATACTAAAGATTTGCGTAAGGTCAATTCCAAATTTTCTGTTTGGTACCATTTGTAAAATAGAGGCGGGGATTTTATTGGACCATGGGATGGAGAATATAGACATTCCCGCAACAGGCTTAAACACATTAATGAGTCTATAAGAAGATTGGGCACTCAGTGTATCTGAAGTTGCGGTTGCAGGGGCCAGATTTTTAAAATTAAGTGAGTAGACTTCATTCTCCGGATAAGTAGCGCTGATGTCTGTTTTCATCTTTTTTAATTGATCTTTGTTACTTATGTCATTATAAGACGAACGAACATAGCTGACAGCAGAGCCTGTATTTTGATTTGTTTCACTGATTACCATATCCATATTTTCGATTTTTATTGCCGTCTGGTAATTCAACGTATTGTAGCCTCTTATTCGCGGATTAAATTTGATCAGTTCATTAGATTTAGTTCCTACTTCAAGTACATTTGAATTTATAAAACCAGTGCTGAATGTATTGAATGGCAGATTTCCTGAGGTAAGTTCCAGCCAGTAATCCTGATTGTTTATAGTTGCTTTTGCGATGCAGTGATTAAAGTCTATGCTAGGCAGCGGTAAGGTGCTTTGGCCATTATCTCTGGTACTCACTAAGGCTAAATTTGCCTCTATTCCGGCTTCTTTACACATTGCTACAAATAGGGTGGAAACATCTTTACAATCACCAATACGTGTGTTGATCACAGTAGATGGGTTTTGAGGAATTACTCCATTTTGTCTGAATGGCACCGAGCTATAGGCAATATTCCGGGTGATATAACTATAGATTGTTTTAACTTTTGCTAAAGGATCTGCATTCTTTTGATTTTGAAAGAGTTCTTTTACAGTAGATTTAACTTCGTAACTGCTACGTGCTTTTGCTGTTGCAATGTTGTTGTACCAATCAGATACAAATTGCCAGTTAGGGATAGAGGATAGATACAACTTATTAACTACATCTTCTGATGGAGGCATTTTGTCTTCATAAATTAAAGCATTTTGGTTTCCTTGTTGCCATACATACAGATCAAATTCATCTTTTTTGTTTTTTTGAGGAACAATAGCATCTTGAGAGAATACGTATTTGAATGGCTTTTCCTGATGAATTAATAAAGAATATTTTTTATTAATAAAAGACAAGCCATCTGCGAAATAAAAAGAATCGGAAAAATGACTTGCCATTTGTCCGGTAAAATAATTTTCGATGGTATATCGAAGATTAACTACATCACCAATTTCAACATTAGTAAATACGAGGTTGTTTCCATTTTGCTCTGCAGGTACTTTAGTTCCATTTGCTTTTATAACTTCCGCAACTTCGATATTATAACTTTGATCATTGTTGTAGGGGATATTGTATTCGGTATAGGATTCTAATCCCTTTTGGGTAAGTATTTTTGTCGTCTCGAAATGTTTTTCTTCAGATCCACCATTTTCATATACAACTTTTTGCACTTCTCTATTTAATACGATTACCTGATCATCAGGATGATCAGATGCTTTTGGAGCAGCATTGATTATGGCTTTAATATCTGGTTGTACAAAATAATCGAATACAGCTTTTTTCTCCTGTAACCTTCTAAGAGATCTGATAGCCTCATAATTGTTTGGACTAATCTGAAGTGTTTTATTGTAAGCCTCAATACTTTTCTCTTTTTGTTTACTAACGTTATATAAGAGCCCAAGTGAGGTATAGGTATCTGCATGATTCGGATCAATTAGAAGTGCCTGCAAATATATTTTTTCGGCATTGTCATATTGCTGAAGGTTATGGTACTGAGCGGCAAGATCTGAATATACCCCAAATGCTATGGGATTATTTTTTAGTTCATCTTTGTATATTGCCAGACCTTTCTCGCTATCTCCTTTATCAAAATAGATTCCCGCAAGGTATTTTGCAGATGCATAATCATCATTTTCTGCTATGTATTTTTCCAGAATAGTAATCGCATTTGGATCTTTTTTAATTTCCTTTTCGACTGCGTATTTAACACCAACGATATCAACCGAATTAGGGAATAACGCATATGACCTTTCAGCCAATTTAATTACCTCCTGCTGGTTTTGGAGTTTAGCAGCAACATTCATCTTCTTTAAGAAGATATTGTCATTCTCACCATATATCTTTTCCAGTTTCGCTATGGTTGCTGTTGCATTGTTGTAATCTTTCTGGTTAAGATACTCATTGTACATAAGTTCAAGAGCATATGAAGATTCCGGATCATTTGTTTTTATAGCTTCCTGAAGCATTTCAATGCCTGTTCTGTTATTCGCTTTTGAAAAAAGCTCAATCATCATCATGTTCAGATAAGTGCTTTTTGGGAAGCGGTTTTTTAGTTTTTCAAGCAAACTGCGGCATTCAAATATATCACCTTGTCGGAGGTAAAGTCTTGCCAACATTAATTGATTCAGATAATTATTTGGAGATTTTTTTAGCTCAGTTTCAAAATAATTAAAAGCTGTAGGTTTTATTTTGGTCGAAATGTAACTGTTTTCTTTTGTGTAATTTTGAGGAGTGGTAGTTGTAGTGATGTTGGAAAGTGGTATTCCTTTTTGATCCGTTAATCGAATCATGAAATTAGATCTGTCGGCATAACTTTCTCCTATTTGAACAAGGATTCTATTATAACCTTCATTTAGTTTAATTGAATTGATGTAGGAATCAAGATCGTTATTTCTTTCTTCTGCCTCGCTGAGTATAAGCCGATCATTAACCCATACTTTAACAGAGCCGGAAACACCTGTTCTTAATTCGGCAGTTATATTTGCTGGGCTTTTCACAAAAGTTTGTGCAAACTGAACTGCATTTTTGTAATTGTTGTAATAGGTGAAATCAAACCATTTATCCAATCGGTTGTAAGGCACTGTTCGCCAGCCAAACTTACGGTTTCGTTTTCCGGAGAATACCGCATTCTGTTCAGGATGATCAATTACTTCGTATGTTTTATCAAACCCACTTGTTGAAATATTTTCAAACTCACCGGTAATAAGCCAATTTTCGAGTTCACCAATCTGACCATAAGCCTTATTGGCCATCTCATAGTTTTTGATTTCCTGATAGTGTCTTCCAGCAAGAGAAAGGGCCATAGCAGATAAAGTTCCATCAACATCTTTTCTTTGAGATAGGCTATTGTAGAAAGCCATTTGTGCTGGTGATTTTCGGTAGCCAAGATAATTTGCCGGGCTTCCCCACAATGCAAACAAATAAGGTTCTGGTTTTTTTGAGGTTGTATATAATTTGTTTAGATATGTAAAAGCTTCATTTTCTGGTTTATCCATTTCAGAGATAAGGCATAAGCCTATGTTCGCATCATCTCGTGTTTTTGGATTTTTTGCGAGTTGTAAGAATAAATTTCTTGATGACAGACGGTCATTTTGTAAGAATTTACTCCATGCATTGTCGACGGTAACCTGTGCATTTAATTTTAGGGAAAATAACAGGGAGAGGATTAAAAGAGTTTTAATTTTCATTTATTTAGAGAGTTAGTTTGGCTACTGTTTAATATTCAATTATATGAAAAAAAGACGTCATTTCAGGATCGCTCTGGATATTTGTAGTATTAATTATTTTTCATTCATCAAATTCAATAGCATTTAAAACAGAACTGAAATTGTTTTAAGCAAGATTCTTATAAATTCGTTTGGATACGCTAATCAAAAAATAATAGTACAATTATGATTTTAAGAGTTCAAACCATTCAGGCTATCGTTTTTTTAATTTTGATTTCATTTGGCTTTAAGACATTTGCGCAAAAGCCAGAGAAGCCTAACGTTTTGTTTATTGCTATTGATGACTTGAAACCTATTTTAGGTTGTTATGGCGATCAGTTAATTAAAACACCCAATATAGATCGTTTGGCAAAAATGGGTACGGTTTTTAAAAGTAATTATTGCCAGCAAGCTGTCTGTGGTCCAACCAGAGCCAGTATAATGACTGGAATGCGTCCTGATGTAACCAAGGTATGGGATCTAAAAACAAAGATGAGGGATATGAATCCTGATATTTTGACCATTCCACAATATTTTGCAAGTCAGGGGTACTCTACCCAGGCTATCGGTAAAATTTACGATCCAAGATGTGTGGATGAGGGGTTGGATAAAGTAAGCTGGACAGTTCCGTATTATAGAACAGATAATAAATATTATGCAGCATCAACAGGGAAGACAGTTTTAAATTATTACCAGGCGAAAGAGACTAAGGCCTTGGTTGAAAAAAAGAGGAGGGACGATAGCGGAAAGATTTTAACAGATCTGGAGTTGTTAGCTACTATCAGGCCTTCTATGGAAAGTGTTGATGTACCTGATCATGCTTATATTGATGGAGCCAATATGCTTCAGGCAAAGGATATTTTAAATGAACTCCAAAGGAAAAACGAACCGTTCTTTTTTGCGGTGGGTTTAGCTAAACCTCACTTGCCCTTTAATGCACCAAAGAAATATTGGGATCTCTATCAGCGGGATGACATGCCTGTTGCAGAGTTCCAGGAAAAATCAAATCATGCAATAGATGTTGCTTATCATAATTCGGGAGAGCTCAGGGCTTATACAGATATTCCACCTATAATCTCTTATACGGATCAGAAAAGTTACGGCATAACTTTACCCTTAGATAAACAAAAGGAACTGATACATGGATACTATGCTGCAGTTTCTTACGCAGATGCCCAGGTGGGCATTTTATTAAACACGCTTGATTCATTAGGTTTAAGTAAAAATACAATTATTGTTCTTTGGGGTGATCATGGATGGCATTTAGGTGATCATAACTTATGGTGTAAGCATTCTAATTATGAACAAGCCACTCGTAGCCCATTGATCTTCTCGGCTCCTCATATTAAGGCCTCTGCTACTAGCTCTCTTTCAGAATTTGTAGATGTTTTTCCAACATTATGCAATTTGGCAGGCATTCCGGTACCAGCCCATTTAGAGGGTAAAAGCCTGGTTCCATTGATGCAAAATCCTAAGTCATCAATCAAAGATTTTGCGATAAGTCAGTATCCACGGAGTTCCACAGGTATGGAATCTCAACGGATGGTGGATGCTTCGTCGAAAGTTATGGGTTATTCACTTCGGACAAAAAGATATCGGTACACGATTTGGATGGAGAATTTCAGAAGTAATATGCCATTTAAGGCATCTTCTGTTGTTGGTGATGAATTGTATGATTATCAGAAAGATCCGGGGGAAAGGGTTAATTTTGCAGCCGATAAAAAATATGAACAGGTTGCTAAAGATTTAAAGAATAAAATGATCCGTTATTTTCGCAGTAAAGAAAGTCGGTAAAATAAAAGGTTTAAAGTCAAAACTCTGTAAACATAAAAAGCAGCTCTTAAAGAGCTGCTTTTTATGTTATGTGGATCCGAAGGGGTTAATTTATGTTGTAGTACGATAATGATTGTCAGTGATTTGAATTATATTCTGTTTTTCTGGTGTGCAAATTGGTGGTCATTTTCCTTCAATCTTCTGAGTTAGGGTGTCTATTTGCTTTTGCTGTTTCTCAATGATATCATAAAGCTGATTCAAGTTGGAATGTAAGATTTTCATTGACTGACGCATTGTCGAAAGATCTGCATGTGCCTGACTCAAACTTCCTCTTACTGTAGGTTTTGCTGGTCCAGTAGTTTGCTTGTCACCTAACCCTGTAGCCAGCCATTCAGTATTCAGATTGTATTTTTCAATTAGCAATTCTACTAAGTCCAATCCAGGTCGTTTACTGCCGCTTTCTAAGCTAGAAAGAAAACCACGTGTAATATTCATCTTCTCTGCAGCTCGCATTTGAACTTTATCAATGATGGTAGTACGGAAATCTTTAAATCTTTTTGCGAAATCAGATGCTTCTAAACCGCTTTTCTTAATCGTTGCCATTGTATTAATCCTTTATTGTGAAGGAGATTACTTAAACTTTGTGTACGACTCAGCTCCGGTCATTAGTGTTATGCTTTTTCTGTCATAAACAAAGCTAAAGTCTACATTCCTGCCAAAACCATCTTTACCAGTAACGATTATGGTAGGAGTGGTCCCTGATGGGGTGTTTATTTTATACTTCAGTTTACCGGTGTATACATCTGTTGATTCACCAATTAAGTATGAAGTATACATATCGGCTTCCGAATCGGAGGTGAAATGAAATTGCTTATAATAAGTTAAACCATTCATATGTTTTTCTCCAATTCCATACCAATGAGTTCCAGACAATGACAAGGCAGGGGTTTCGTCATTTTTTTTAGAACATCCAGCAAATAAGAGTGTCAATAATATTAATGTTAAGAGTGATTTTTTCATGTTTAGTTTTAAGAGATTATTTAGAGATTGTATAATTAACTTGCTCCCGTGTTTTAGTAAGAAATGAAATTATATCCGGATATTGAAAAATCTTTTATTTCAGATGTATTACTTGGTCGGGAGATATTGCCTTTCCATTCTATTTTTGAACCCTTAGTAAAACCGTCTGCATTTAGTGTTTTATCTAAATCTCCATAAATACGAAGAGTGGTGGTCGGAGCTGTTTTGCTTCCAATTTCATATTTTAGTATGACAACATCAACGCTTGGGTAAGCACGCAGTCTAACTTCTCCATTTGACTGAAAGTCTAAGAGCAGGATAACTGCGTTATTGTTGAATTTTGTACCGGCAGAATATGTCTTTGAAGTCATATCGATTTCGACATATTCATCTTTCTTGCATCCAACAAATAGGATTGTTAATGCGAAAAGCGTTAATAGTGATTTTTTCATTGCTTATTGTATAATACTGTTAAAAGTTGTTTGGTTAATGTTTAATTTTGAAGGTGAATGACAGTTTTGGGTGAGGTTGTTAATATGAAGTAAAATGATATTCTTCTGCTTGAAATCCAATAATCTCCGGCTTATATCCTAATCTACCGATGGTAGCATTCCAGTCTATATTTGTGTCTTTATTAAATTCATATGCCATAAGTTTCTTATCAAGCTCTCCATAAATATGTAGATTAGTGTTTGTCGCCATCTTGTCTACAACTTCGTATTTTAATGTTACATAGTCGTCGAATGGGGGCACTCTAAGAACTACCGTTCCATTTGACTGAAATTTTAATTCCAATGTCGCGTTAGTGTAGGGAAATAATGCTGGTTTTGCATCCGCTAAATATGTTTTTAAAGTCATGTCGATTGCTACAGTATCATCTTTTTTCTTGCATCCAACAAATAGGATTGTTAATGTGATAAGCGTTAATAGTGATTTTTTCATTGTTGTTTTGATTTAAAGGTATTGTCTTAATTGTGTATATGTGTTTTTCAATATACTGTTAGTGCTTTTCTTGCTTTAAAGCTTGCTGTTCCAGAAACTCTAATAACTTTTTCTGATTATCTTTTATTTTAGCGATTGTATCGCAAGTGACAAAAAATACAATTAGCGATATTAAGCTGATTATTCCTACTATGTATTCCATTTACAGTAAAGGTTTTAAGTTGATAAGTTTTTTAATGATAAACTGAAACTTAAACTTTCATGCTTGCTGAAAAGATCAGATACCTTTTTCGTTCCCCGTTTTATTTCGTGTAATAACTCCTCGGCCTTTGAATATTCAAAAGTTATATCACGATTTTTATATGCTGATTTCGGGTCTAAGCTTTTTATTCGGTTGGTCTTAGTATTCCAGTTTATTTCTGCACGCCGGGTTATAGTTTTCTTTATCCTTTTTCCATTAACAGTATACATAAGTACTAGAGGATGAGTTTCATCCGTGTATTTCTTTGATTTGTATAAGTGGAGTCGTATGTTGATTTTCATGGTGTGCAGGGTGATTTTTCGAGAGGTGTGTTTTTGGTGTGCGTTTTTTGTGGGGTAGATTGTGGTAGATTGGTGGTTAAATTAAGAAAAAACCTTGTTAAAACAAAAGAGAACGACTATTTGCCGTTCTCTACTTTTGTTTTGGTGGAGCCGAAGGTTCTCTTTGGTTTTATAAAATTAAAGTAAATACAGACAAGTATCTGTATAAAATGGTGTTCAATTCTAGAGCGCCATAGATCACTATTTAAAGTATAATAAAATTGGATAAATATGAGGAAAGAAGTCCTTGTATGCAAAATTGTATGGGTTAGAAATCAACATACTACCTATCCAGTATTACTCATCATTTGAATATATGAAAAATTATATGTTAGTTTGTAACTAATTGATTATTAATATATTAAATAATAAAATTATAATATTTATATAAATAAATAAACTTTAAATATGGCAAAAGCTACACCTAAATTAGAACAAAGAAAAGACCCTGCAACAGGGCAGTTAAAACAACTAAACATCCCCATCTTAATTGATTTTTCATTTGGTGGAACAAGGCTGTGGCTGCAGACTGGAGAAAATATAGATAGAAAAATGTGGGATGAAAAAAATCATAGGGTTAAGCCTAACTATCTGGGAAGTGTGGAAATTAACGCAATAGTTGCTTCCAAATGTGACCATATAAATAAAATATACCGAGACATGATTCTGGCAGGTAAACAACCAACGGTTAGTTCTATTAGGAGTGCATTAAATCGAAATGATAAAAGAGACAAAAAGACATTAATGCAGCACTATGAAGATTTTATTGATGGATATAGAATTAAAGGTTCTTTAGGTACTGTAAAAAAACTAAAAACCAATCTTGAACATTTGAAAAGTTTTGGGAAATATGCTAAGATTAGTCTGGACTTTGATGCTATAGATAATATTTTTTTCAATAGGTATATAGAATATTTCCTAATTGATAAAAAGCATACTAATGGTACAATAGCAAGAAATGTTAAGGTTTTAAAATGGTTTTTGAATTACTGTTCAAAATTGGGCTACAATAAAAAATTTGATTTTAAATCATTTAGCTATAAACATACTGAACCTAAGATTATTGCTTTAAAAGAGGATGAGATATTAAAAATATGCAATTTCAAAACTAACAATGTTTGCTTAGCTCAAGTTAGAGATTGTTTTTTATTTATGTGCTATACAGCTCTTAGGTACGGAGATGCCAAAGAACTAAGGAAAATTGATATTGATGGCGATTTTATAAATATTACTTCTCAAAAAACCAAATCAGAACAACGCATTCCCTTAATTGATGCAGCTAAGACATTGCTAAAAAAATATAGTGAAAATTATGGTACTAAAGCAATGCCTTTCATAAGCAATCAAAAAATGAATGAATACTTAAAGGAGATTGGAAAACTTGCAGGTCTTAATAGAGTCGTAACTAAGATTAAGTACAGAGGAAATCAGCCAATAGAAAACGTTTATGAGTTTCATGAAGTATTAACATGCCATGTAGCTAGACGTACATTCGTAAGTTATATGTTTTTTAAGAATGTAGATACTGAATTAATTCGGTCAATTACCAATCATAAAAGCATGGCTGTATTTGCTAGGTATAATCAAATAGATGAACAACATAAAGCTAGAGAAATGAAAATAGCATTTAAAAAGGTAGTGTAAATATTAATAACAAATCAAAATCAGGGATTAGCTGGCCTTGATCAATTAAATAAAAATATTCCTTGTTTGGTAACTTGTAAATCATTAGTTTTGTTTTTGTAAATAATTGATTATTAATTATTTATAATATTTAAATTGCAATATTAATATTGCTAGAATAATAAATAATTGGTGCCCCAGGCCGCTATAATTCTCTTCATAATTTAGACTATACATAGTCATCATAATCATTTTATAATTGATGGTCATTAATCAACGAACTGCTGGCCTAGGTTCAATATCAATTTATTTAAAAGATTACAAAAATGGCTATAGATAATATGGTGCTAAATAATGCCCAAATTTTAATTCCGGCTACGGAATTTTCTGATACAATTAAGAATATTTTCGAACAAGTGCTTAGAGAACATAATAACTGTGTTGTAGCACCAATTGTACCAAATAACGATGAAAAGGAGGAGTTGTTAACTCGTAAACAAATTGCAAATCTTTTAAATATATCACTTCCAACCCTTGATTTAAGAATTAAGGATGGTGTTATTCCGTCATATAGAATTGGGAAAAAGTTATTGTTTGATAAAAAGGCTGTACTCCATAGTATAGAAAAATTAGGGAGGACAAAATAATGGCTTTTATCACGAAAGAGAATATTTTGGATAAATCCCAAGGGGGCTTATTATTTTTTAAACTATTTATTCCTGGATTAGATTTAAAAAAAGGAACTCACTTTAGGTTAAAAAACCCTCTCTACCATGATAAAAATCCATCGATGGCACTTTATTGCAAAGATGACAGATGGTTTTTTCATGATTATGGTGCAGTAGAATATAAAGGCGACGTTTTTAAATTTGCATCATTTTACTATGGATTGGATTTACAGAGTGATTTTAGGCAGATACTCCAATTAATGGATGAAGATTTGGAGAATTTAGAAATTAAGCCACTAGATTTAAACTCAGAAATTATATACAACAACAACAACAACCTAAAATCTTTCGAACTAATATGTACTAGAAGCTATGGTGATTTTACGTCGGAAGAATTAAGCTTTTTTAACCAATATGGCATAACAAAGGCAACTATTGAGGCTCAAAATGTATTAGCCATAGATAAATATTTAACAGGTGGTGAGCGGGGTAGATTTATAACACGTCCAGCCAATAGCATTTGGTTCGGTTACATTGGGAAAGATCATGCTAAAATATATTGTCCCAGTCCCGAGAAAAGATTTTGGTACCTTGGGACAAAACCCAAGAATCATTATTTTGGATCCCAACTTGACTACTGTGGGACAGGGACAAATGTTTTTATAACAGGTGGTGAGAAAGATGTTCTTAGCTTAATATCTAATGGTTATTTAGCAATATGCTTAAACAGTGAAACGGCTGACATACCAGAAGAACTATTAAAATCTTTTTATAGATTTAGGTTGACCCCTATTTTACTTTATGATATTGATGATACCGGTACTACTGCTGCCCAAAAATTATCGTCAAAACATGATATAAAAATGCTAAAGCTTCCAGAAGAACTTAAAAATCGAGGTGGTAAAGATGTAGCTGATTTTTTCAAGTTTGGATTTACTGCGACCGACTTAGATAATATTGAGCCAGTATTCTATGAAGAGCTTATAAGCGAAAATAAACTGGAAAAAACTTCTATTAATGCAGCATTAAGAACGGCCCAACAGAGATTAGAGGATGCTAAAAATCTACCTGAAATAAAAATGTTGTTAGATGTGTTTATGCACTCAGGTGAATTAGCTATACTGTTTGGTGATACAGGTATTGGAAAAAGTGTTTTGGCAGTTTGTATAGCCGATGCATTAAGCAAAGGAGAAAGTCTGTTAGGGCTACAGAACCAATGTATACCACAAAAAGTTATCTATTATGATTTTGAGCTGTCTGATAAACAATTTGAGAAAAGGTATTCCGACGATTGCGGGAACCCATATCAGTTTTCAGAAAACTTCTACACTGATTCTATTGATTTTTCAGAACTAACATCCCCAAATAGAAAAATCAAATTTGAACATCTACTAATAGATCGGTTTAAAAAAAACATTATCGATATTGGCGCTAACATTATAATAATTGATAACATAACTTTTTTAAGTACCCAGACTTCACAAGATGGCCAAGTTGCCATGGAAATCATGAAATTACTAAAACAAATGAAGGAGGATTTGCAAGTTACTGTGTTAGTTTTAGCACATACGCCAAAGAGACCTCCTTCTGAAGGAATTATGATAAATCATCTGGCAGGAAGTAAGCACTTGAGTAATTTTGCAGATTCTGTATTTGCCATTGGTTCAAGCAAAAATGATAAGGGTTTCAGGTATATGAAGCAAGTTAAACCAAGTAGAAGTGGGGAACTAAAATATGATGATTCAAATGTGTTAAAATGCGAATTGATAAAGGAATCTGATTTTTTGACCTTTGACTTTATTGAGTTTTGTGATGAAAAGAGTCTACTAAGTGTATCTCAAGATGCTGAATCAGAGGAAGAGTTAAGATCTGAAGCAATTACTTTACGAGATTCCGGACTAACGATTCGAGATATTGGACTTAAGCTTGGTATAAGTAAATCTAAAATTGGTAGGTGGCTGCAGGAAGCTAAGCAGTAATGTAGGAATGTCCCAGTGGTTTACCTGAAAATAAGGGACGCTGGGACATACTTAATATTATACAATATTAACTACCAAAAATAGCCGATAGGCATTGTTTTGCACTAACTTTCTGCTATACTTTATTATGCGGCTTGTACAGTAAGATCTTTTATCTATCGACAAAGATGCCTCACGTAATATATAAACTATATATGCCTTATAAAATTAGATTAATAATAAATTCTATTTTGGTTTTTTATTGAAATAAAATATATATTTAAAAAAAAGGAAATATGGTTGAATTTTTACAAGACAATACAAACAAATTAATCTTTACCACTGTTATGGCTATTATCATAGGTATAATAGGTAAACTGATATCTGACATATGGTTTACTAACAAAAAAGCTGCTGAAGTTAGTAATAGGCCAGGTGAAATGATAAACGAAAACAATAATACATTTAATCCAACTGTCAATGTTTATAGCAATAACGTTGATAAAAAAGAAAGCGAATTGGAGCAAAAAGATTTGTTGGAAAGAAGAAAACTATTGACTAAGATATTATTCATTGATGATGATTCAAAATTCAAAGTAGTTAACATTTTAAAAAAAGCTGGGTGGATTCATACCAAGCTTATAAAGGATATTGATAGTGTTGATGATCAGCAAATTAAAGATGTGGATATTTTTTTTGTTGACGTCCAGGGTGTGGGTAAAGCTCTTGAATGTAAAGATGAAGGTTTGGGTTTAGCATTAATTCTAACGAAAAAATATCCCAAAAAGAAGATTGTGATTTATTCTGCTGAAACTAAGGGGGATAGGTTTCACGAAGCATTAAGAAAGGCAAATTCTTTCTTAGCCAAGAATGCTGAACCATATGAATTTCAGGAGCTTGTAGAGGAGTTTAGCATAGATTTATATCCAAATGCTTAATAGATTAATTGTAGGACCTTCTGGTAAAACTCTTTTTACCAACCTTAAGGAAGATTGCAATAAATGTGTTGAATTATGTAATTCCAATAGCAAAATAATTGAACACTGTAGTGCATTTGAAGAAAAAAGAAGAAGTGGCAAAGTTACTAATGGGTTATCATTAATCTACATGTGCACATCTCAGATTGATTTACTAAAAAGTCCTAGGTTATTCAAAGAGAAAATCCTTGCATATGCTGATATGCTTAAAGAACTTGAATTATTAAAGCATGAAATTAAGGAAGACGTAAATCAAGAGACAAAAAGATTAATTCATAATCTAACGTCATTAAATGCCCATTCAATACAAGAACTGTACAATCTTGTTCCTCAAGACCTCTTGACCAAAGATTTTCGTAATCAAATTAATACTATTAGAGAATTAATTTTTAAAAACTTGAATGATGCGGCTTCGACATTTTTAAGGATGGCTAAAAATAATGCTTCTATGAAAACAGAATTTGCTGTTTTTAATAAACTTTATGAGCTTAATCCATCTTTGCAAATAAAGAAGCATACAGTTAGAAAAGTGATATTTAATTTGTTGTATATATTTTTTCAAGATTTTACAGATGAAAATATATATGTTAATGTTGAGGAAAATTCAGATAAAATATTATTCGATTACGAGTCTATTCATGTAGCCTTATATCATCTATTTGAAAACGCAACCAAATATGCAAAGCCAAATCAAGAAATATCAATTACATTTTTTAGAGCGGCAACTCACTTTGACATAAAAATTCGAATGATAAGCATTAAAATAACTGATGTTGATATAGTTAATATTTTTCAAGAGAATTATTCTGGAGAGTTTGCAAAAAAAATTAATAGAGCAGGTAGTGGTATTGGATTAAGCCAAGTTAAAAGAGTTTTAACTCTTAATAATGCCGAATTATTGATAAATAGAAATGTGGACCAAAAAAACCATGGCACATCTGATAAGACACCCTATGAAAATAATGAGTTCATAATTCGATTTGCCTATTAATACTTAAAAAAATCATTTACTTGAATTTTTAAGGCGTTAGCTAATGCATAAATAGTACTTAACGTAGGATTAATTTCACCTCTTTCAATTCTACCTACTTGTGAGAGTGGTATGTCGGCTAAGTTGGCAAGTTGTTCTTGTGACAATTCTTGGGAATTTCTTAAATTTCTTACCCTTTGACCAAAGGCCTTTATAGCTTCGTAATTTTTGATTTTTATCACGTACCCAAATTGCAGGATACTTTCATTTTGAATAGACGCATATATGCGTTATTTTCGCTTATCTAAATTACTCTTTATTATGAAAAAAATATTGGCTCTACTGTTTATACTCTGCATTGCACAGATTCTTTATGCAAATGAAATGTACAGAGTAAATACTGAAAGATTAAATGTTAGGGAATCACCATCAGCATCGGGGTTAACTATCGGATATTTAGATGTTAATACACTTGTAGAAGCTTTGGATACGACTAATTCTAGTTGGTATAAGATAAAGGTAAATAATGGAATTGGTTACGTAAGTAGTCATTATTTAGTTAAAAAGGCCACGATAGAGCCTACATCAGAGTTAACTAATTACGATTTAAAGGTTATCGGAATAGGCGGTTTTAGTATAATTTTGATTGTTTTCCTGTATTATCTTTTTCAAAACAAGACAAGGAAATATGCTTTAACGCTTTTATTGACGACAAGTGTAGGTGTAGGTATATTTTATAGTTATAAGGCATTAATAATGAAACCATCCATAAGTGGAATATATGTTAATACTAAAGGGGGTATATATCGATCATTCGATTTTAAAGGTGGAAGTACTGTTTTAGTGAAAGATGGAATTATAGGATTAGACTTTGCCGTTGGATATATTGTTGATGGAAATATAATTAGGATTACATCTAATACTGGCGATCTATTATTAAATATAAAAGATGAAAATACTTTGATTGGAGAAGGATTTTCAACAGGAATCTATAAAAAGGAAAACTGAAATAATTGAATCTTTTCTACTTCGGATTAAGATTAACAAAAAATCAAATTATAAATATTCTAAAACTACAGATTATGATAAAAACAAAGCTAGCACTTACAGTAGCGATAATTTTGGCTACAAGTGTGATCTCGTTTGGACAAACAAAGAAGCAAGTTCAATTTTTCAGTTATCACCTATCTCAATACAATAGACCAGTTATGGTTTCTACAGGTAAATATCAAGCTTATTTTAAAAATATGGGTGAATCAAGAGAGCAAGGGAGGATTATTATAGATGAAACAGCTAAGGGGCTCACTATAAAATGGCTTGATGGAAATGATTGGATTGCTAAATTTACTAAGAAAGAAAAAAAGGCTGAGCATGATGAATTGTTTGGTGATGTTATTAGAACAACTTATTTTGGTAAGTGGATAGAAGAGAAAACAGATTGTATGTTTATAATAACTGAAACTAATTCTTCAGGTTGCATAGCAACACTTAAATCACAAAAAGTAGTTGATGTAGATTATAACATTAACACTTGGAAAAAGACTTTTGTCTTTGGAATAAGAGGTGAGTGTTTTTAAACACCGAGGGTGTTCTAGAGGTTATTCAAAGATGATTACTACAAATAATTCTGAAATGGAAAATAAAATTTCACAAAAGCACTCTTATTTGTAATGGTTGGCGTATTAACATGAACCAATGCAATTGAGTATCTTGTAAATTTTAAATGTATTAAGCCAACTAAAACTTGTAATATAGTTTAATGTAAAATCTATATCTTGCATTAAACCAATATAAACAAACGCTATGGCAAAAAATCAATTCAAATTCAAACTAAAAATTACAGGCTTCGAGCTAGAAGTTGAGGGTTCTAAAGAAGATGTTGCATCAATTACATCTAGTGTAGCAAATCAGCTAAAGGGCTTGACTACCCCTCAAGTTTTTGGAGATAATACAGAAACAGAAGATGCGGAAGCTACAGAAGTTCCCCCAATACAATTACCACCGTCTACTACAAAAAAGAAAGGTTCACGTAGAAAATCGGCTGCAAGTGGTAATACTACCGGCAATCAAAAAGTAGAACCAATAGAGTTTAAAAATGATCCAAAAAAATATAGTGCTCCTTTACAGAGTTGGAAGGTGTTGGAAAAAGCACTTTGGATTTTATATGTCATAAAAAATGAGAAGAGTATTAATGAATTAACCATAGCCCAAATCTGCAATACATTTAATGCTTATTACAAGCAGTCTAAAGTTATTAGTTCAGGAAATGTTACTAGAGACTTAGGGAAAATGAAATCAGGGGTGGGTGCACTTGTTGGAGAAGATGCTTCAAGCACTCCACATCGTTGGTATCTAACTGATGCAGGAGATACATTTGTTCAAAACCTAATTAAAGTTATTAAATAATAATGGGGTTAATCGAACGAAATAGTTTAATCACAAATATATCTCCTCCATTTGATCACCTATTGGCAACGCAGTTTGTTGATGAATTTCTTTCTATGGAACGTAGATTTATACAAAGAGATTGGGAGCCAGCTGAGCTTGATGCTGGTCAATTTGCAGAAATTACCTCTAGGATTCTTTATCATCTAGATACTGGAACTGTAAACTATACAAAGGGTGTTGGGGAATGTATAGAATATTTTAATAATAACGGTGCCCCCCATAACCTTACAGCCCCTCCTTTTAACGTTGCTCGAAAAGAAATTATACATATTTCGAAAGTTTTGCAAGCGATATATAAATTTAGGAGCGACAGAGGAGCTGTTCATATATCTCCAACTTATGAACCGAATCACATGGACTCGAAATACCTAATTGAGTCTGTTAGATGGTGTATGAACGAAATGCTAAGGATATTTTGGAATGGGGATAGAGAAGAGGTAGCCAAAACTATTAGAGAGCTTTTACAATTTGATGTTCCTTGCATAGGTGTTTATGGAGATATTATTATAGTTCAGCGTACCGACCTTAAAGCTGATGAAGAAATTTTGATCCTATTACATTTTGCAGGAGAAAATGGATTTAGTAGAAAGGAATTAGGTATTCATGCTTTAAGTAGCGCTCCTTCAGTAACCACTAATTTGCAAAAATTGTGTTCACCGAGCAAAAGGCAACTTATTAAATTAAAAAATGGAAATTACCGTTTAACTGATCTTGGAAGTAGGAGGATTAGGATAGAGCTAGCTGACAAGCTATTATTAAGCATTTAAATCTCTAATCTAGTGCAATTTGTTATATTTTTGCCTAAAATAAAAGAAGAAAAGAAAGATTTTTTCTTCGAAAATCCTCTTTTTACGTTTGCAGGTTATTAAGAACTGTAAACAAATATGAATTGTGATTTTGAAAAGGTTAGCAATATAATATTGGCCTACCCTTTAAATTTTAAAAATGAGTTTAGTAAATGTACATCTGTCATTGATGAACTTATAAATCAGCTCCCTACCGATATAAATATCCAAATAGTAGCAACTAATGAAGGGGCTTTAAATCAACTGGATAATTTACATCCTGACAAAGCATTTCAGACACTTTTACTAGAGAAGTGGGATGATATATGGCTGCGGGATTGTTTGGGCTTTATAAACGATAATAAGTTTGTAAAGCCTATTTATTTTCCAAGATATTGCGAGTATAAAAACAGATGGAATTATTTTAAACGCATAAACAAAGCTTCAAGAAAAATAATCAGTCATTTTATTAACAAACCAATAATTGATCTTCCTTTGATTTGGGATGGTGGTAATTTAGTGCATAACAATAAAATTGGCTTTATTACTTCCAAAATTGTAGAGGACAATTCGTCTTTCAATCAGGAGTATATAGAGAAAATGATTGAGGAAAAACTGAATATAACACCTATTATAATTCCAAGGCAAGAAAATGATGTCATTGGGCATGTAGATGGCTATATGGCTTTTGTTAATAAAAATAATATTGCAATTAGTACTTACCCAGATATGGCCTTTTTAAAAAAGGATAACGAGTATTTAGAGCAGTTAAGGCTAATTGCTTCCATGAAGAGTATAAATGTTACCAGAATAAATGACAGGCCGGTAGATGAAGCAATAGCATGCAACTGCAATGAATTTAGACGGAAAGGCTGCTTTTATACGGCAAAAGGTAACTACATCAATAACTTAAGAATAAATGATACAGTAATATTGCCTGAGTACACTTTATCTACCAAACGAGAAACAGATTACTACAATCAATCTAATAAAGAGTTGTACGAAAGTATGGGGTTTGATGTAAAGACTGTTAACTGTGATGCTTTAGCACAATTTGGTGGTTCTTTACATTGCTTGAGTTTTACATACTGATAATTGGCCGAAAGGAAATCTTAAAAATTCTTAAAAAATTCAACTTATTATAATCTTTAAATGACCTTAATTGGCACTATAAAACGAAATTGTATGGGATCTTGTATGGGGAAAAAAGAAATCCGCGAGATTATTGAAATTTCGCGGATTCTTAATAAAATTTGTGGAGCCGAAGGGGTTCGAACCCTTGTCCAGTCGTGCGATAAATTATGCCTTCTACATGCTTATTTTCCAATTAATTGTAGGGATCTGGCGGGCTGGAAACCGACCTAACCGTTCACCTTAGGTGCTTTATCTCACAACTGTATCGCACCTTACAATTGCCAGCGTTGTTATTTCGATGCCCCATATTCTAACCTAACATCGCAGCAGTTAGAGGGACAAAAGCTATTTAATTCTAAATTA
The DNA here is from genome assembly GCF_040203335.1 of Pedobacter sp. ASV1-7. NCBI lineage: Bacteria > Pseudomonadati > Bacteroidota > Sphingobacteriia > Sphingobacteriales > Sphingobacteriaceae > Pedobacter > Pedobacter sp. ASV1-7. The sequence goes on from NZ_JBEHBV010000004.1 coordinate 404,738, forward strand.
AGCAGCTAAGGCGTAGTTATTTTCGCCAATTATAGTGTGAACGTTCACTTTAAGTGCTCTCCGTACAACGCACTGCATGCTAACATACCTAGCATCACCCTGTCAAATCCAAAACGGCCCCAGTATGTCCTGATGGTGTGTGGTTAACAACTCCTTTCCAACCATCAGGATACAAAAATACTAAAATTATGCCATACTTCTACCAGGATATTGCTTTAAAGCGATATCAAGGCAATCCATGGCTTTATTAAGATCCTTGGTATTAAGTACATAAGCCATTCTGACTTCGTTTTTTCCTGATCCTTCTGTCGAATAAAATCCAGTAGCGGGAGCCATCATAACCGTTTGTCCATCATTATTAAAGCTTTCCAGTATCCACTGACAGAATTTATCAGCATCATCAATAGGCAATTTCGCTACTACATAAAAGGCTCCACCTGGGTTAGGACAAAATACACCTTCCATAGCATTTAATCTTTTTACCAATGTATCTCTGCGCAAGGTATATTCTTTGTTTACCGCTTCGAAATAACTATCAGGAGTGTCAACAGCTGCAGTACCTGCAATTTGTTCAACCATTCCCGGACTAAGTCTTGCTTGTGCAAATTTTAATCCAGCCTTAATTACTTCTTTATTTTTGGTGATTAAACAACCTAATCTTGCTCCACAAGCACTATATCTTTTTGAAACTGTATCTATTATAACTACATGCTCATCCAAGCCATCCAAATGCATTGGTGAGATAAATTCTCTGCCATCATAACAGAATTCGCGGTAAGCCTCATCAGAAAGTAGGAAAAGGTCATATTTTACGCATAAAGCTTTTAAAGCTTCCAGTTCTTCTCTTGAATATAAATAACCCGTAGGATTATTAGGGTTACAAATGATGATTGCTCTTGTACGCTCTGTAATTAGTTTTTCAAACTCAGCAATTTCCGGAAGTGCAAAACCATTTTCAATATGAGAGAGAATTGGCTTTACAACTACATTGCTCATACAGGCAAAACCATTATAATTTGCATAAAAAGGCTCGGGAATGATGATTTCATCACCTTCGTTTACACAGGTCTGCATTGCTATGGTAATCGCTTCAGATCCGCCAACAGTAACCAATATATCTTCAGGCGTAATGTTATAGCCTAATTTATTGTAATACTCTGTAAGCTTAGTTCTGTAACTAAGCGTTCCTTCTGATGGAGTGTATGCCCAAACACTAAAATCAATGTTTTTAATGGCATTTAACATTCCTTCAGGAGTAGCAATGTCGGGCTGACCAATATTTAGATGGTACACTTTTTTACCGTCCTTTTTTGCCTGGTCAGCAAATGGGGTTAGTTTTCTTATAGGCGAAGCAGGCATTTGGAAGCCCTTTTCTGAAATATTTGGCATAATGCAAAATTAATAAGTTAGTTTTTTCTAAAAGGTACAAAATTAAAAAACCTCGTTGATTAACGAGGTTTTAATCAAATATCTTTTCTGATTTCTATTTAGATGCCGCTGCTACAGTTTCGCCTTTAATGTATAATACCTTAGTAGTAGTTTTTGCATTTGAAGTAATTGTAATGCTTTTGCTAAATGGAAGTGCTCCGCCTGTAGGGTTGTAAGTAACTTTAATTGATCCCGATTCGCCTTTTTTAACTGGGATCTGAGTGTATTCAGGAACTGTACATCCACATGTAGTCTCAACCTTAGTAATAATTAAGGGCTGATCACCAATGTTAGTATACTTAAATTCAAATGTAGCAGGTTTATTCACAGGAATTTTACCAAAGTCATGTGTTTCTTTTTCAAACTTGAATTCAGCTGGTTTTGACTGTGCATTGACTGCAACACTTATACCTAGGATTAGCGTAAATAACAGAATTAGTTTTTTCATTTTAATGTTGTTTTAAAACAAATTTAATGTTTTCATTTATAAAACAAAAAGTATTCCATTATATAAATTCGGCTACACAGTTAAGTCATACTTTAGATTTTATGTATCTTTGCCGCATAATTGATTTGCTTATGATGCCAAATAGTAAACTTACCACTAATCCAATAGACACCTCGGAGTTAAGTTTTGATGACTTCAAGACCATCGTTGTAAACGACTATAAAATTGCGTTTGAGAGTAGACAGGCTAGTTTATTAGGACGAAAGGAAGTATTAACAGGCAAAGCTAAGTTTGGTATTTTTGGTGATGGTAAAGAGTTACCTCAGATTGCTATGGCAAAAGCCTTTAAAAATGGCGACTGGCGTTCGGGTTATTACAGAGATCAGACTTTTGCTTTCGCAGCAGGGATTTGTACCATTAAGGAATTCTTTGCACAATTATATGCTAACCCAAGTTTAGAGGCCGATCCTGCTTCTGCAGGCAGACAAATGAACTGCCATTTTGCATCTCGTTCTATAAATGAAGATGGAAGCTGGAAAGATTTGACAGATATGAAAAACTGTTCGTCTGATATCGCACCTACTGGTGGACAAATGGCTAGATTGGTAGGTTTAGCTTATGCTTCTAAATTATATAGACAAAATCCTGAACTCGAATATTTAAAGAATTTCTCAGTAAAAGGAAATGAAGTAGCATTTGGTACTATAGGAAATGCCTCCACTTCTGAAGGCGTGTTTTTTGAAGCCATTAATGCTGCTGGTGTTTTGCAAGTGCCAATGGCCATGTCGGTATGGGATGATGGTTACGGAATTTCTGTTCCTGCAAAGTACCAGACTACTAAAGAAGATATATCTGAAATATTAAAGGGTTTTCAGCGCGATGAAAATGGTGCTGGTTACGAAATATTTAAAGTTAGAGGTTGGGATTATCCTGCTTTATGTGAAACTTATCAACGTGCAATAGACGTATGTAGGGAGGAACATGTTCCTGTATTGATTCATGTTACTGAAGTAACCCAGCCGCAAGGACATTCAACTTCTGGTTCTCATGAACGGTATAAAGATAAAGCCAGGCTAGAGTGGGAAAAGGAATATGATTGCATTGTTCAGATGCGTAAATGGATGCTGGAATCAGCAATCATTTCTGAAGAAGAAATCTTAGAGTTGGAAGCTAAAGCCAAGACTTTGATCCGTGAAACTCAAAGAGAAGCCTGGAATGAGTTTTTGGCATCAATAAAAACTGAAAAGGATGAAGTTATCGCATTGATCACTAGTATGGCTAATGGGGATCCTACATTGTTAAGAATCAGCAGTCTGTTAGCAGGGACACCAGATGCACAGAGAAGAGAAGTAATTTCTTCTGCCAGAAAGGCTTTGCGATTGACAGTTAGAGATACATCTTCAGCAAGAAATAGTCTTTTGAACTGGTACAATGAGCAGATTGGACTAAATGAAGATAGATACAATTCTAAATTATTTACTGATGGGGCTGAAAGTCCGTTTTTAGTGAATGAACTGAAACCTGTATATCATGAAGATAGCAAAATGGTGGATGGACGTGAATTGTTAAATGCTTGTTTTGACTCTAATTTTGCACGTGACCAGAGACTTGTTGCTTTTGGTGAAGATTTAGGGGCTATTGGTGATGTAAACCAGGGTTTTGCAGGCCTTCAGGCTAAGTATGGCGATTTAAGAATTACAGATACAGGCATTAGGGAAATGACTATTGTTGGACAGGGGATAGGTCTCGCTTTACGTGGATTACGTCCGATTGCCGAAATACAGTATTTAGACTATCTATTATTTGCTTTAAATGTATTAAGTGATGATCTGGCAAGTTTATCATACCGTACTAAAGCAGGTCAAAAAGCCCCGGTAATTATTAGAACTCGTGGACATAGGCTGGAAGGTGTTTGGCATTCAGGCTCTCCGATCGGTATGATTTTAGGCTCATTAAGAGGTATGCATATTTGCGTACCACGTAACATGACACAGGCGGCAGGTATGTACAATACGCTTTTCCGTTCTGATGAACCGGCATTGGTAATCGAGTGTTTGAATGGATATCGTTTAAAAGAAAAGCTTCCTGAAAATATAGGAGAATACACTGTACCATTTGGAAAGGCTGAAATAATTAAAGAGGGGACTGATATTACAGTTGTATCCTATGGTTCTACTTTAAGAATTGTAGAGGAAGCCGCACAAGAATTAGCACAATTTGGAATATCGATAGAGATTGTAGATCCACAAACTTTGTTACCGTTTGACACAGAGCAAATCTGTGTACAATCATTAGCAAAAACCAATAAATTATTGGTGGTTGATGAAGATGTTCCAGGTGGTGGAACGGCTTTCTTATTGCAACAAATATTGGAAGAGCAGAAAGGATATTATCATTTGGATGGACAACCTAAAACATTGAGTGCAAAAGCCCATCGTCCTCCATACGGATCGGATGGAGATTACTTTAGTAAGCCGTCTGTTGATGATGTAATTGAAGTGGTTTATAGCATGATGAATGAGAGTAATCCAAATAAATACCCCGCTATTTTTTAAAATTGTTTTCATGACCTCTCCCGAGGTTTAAGTATAAAAGAAAAGCCCTGCAAAATTTTGCAGGGCTTTTTATTTGGACAGATTCGCTTGTTCTTATAGCTTAACGCTTTTATTTCTTAGCAAATGATCTGCAATAACCAAGGCTGCCATTGCTTCAACAATCACAACAGCTCTTGGCACTACACATGGGTCATGTCTGCCTTTACCTTTAATTTCTGCTGCTTCACCTGCAGCATTAATCGTTTGCTGATTATGCATAATTGTAGCAACTGGTTTAAAAGCAACAGTAAAGTCGATTTCCATGCCATTAGATATTCCACCTTGTATACCACCAGAAAAATTAGTGAGTGTTTTAGGTTGACCTTCATTGACCAGGAATATATCATTGTGTTCAGAACCTCTCATTTCACTACCACTAAAGCCAGAACCGTATTCAAAACCATGTACAGCATTGATGCTGAGCATTGCTTTACCAAGATCGGCATGTAATTTATCAAATACAGGTTCTCCAAGTCCTACAGGACAGTTTTTAATGATGCAGCTTACTTTGCCACCAACTGTATCTCCATCTTTTCTAATCCCATCAATGAATTCAATCATTTGATGTGCGGTTGCAGGATCAGCACAGCGTACAATGTTTTCTTCTCTTATTTCAAGCAATGAAGGAATATCGCTATGACTTAAATTTGGTGCCTGAATCTGACCTACGGCAGAAACATGTGCAAAAATTTCAATGCCATGGTGTTTTAATAACAGTTTAGCAATAGCTCCAGCAGCTACACGTGCAGCAGTTTCTCTTGCAGAAGAACGGCCACCACCACGGTGATCACGAATACCATATTTGGCATCATAAGTATAATCTGCATGAGAAGGGCGATATACGTCAGTATTATGGCTGTAATCTTTACTGCGCTGATCTTCATTAGGAATCAGCATAGCTATTGGTGTTCCTGTGCTTTTACCTTCAAAGGTACCAGACAAAATCTGTACAGTATCACTTTCCTTACGCTGTGTTGTGATTTTAGATTGTCCAGGTCTGCGTTTATCTAATTCCGACTGGATAAAATCCAAGTCGATAGGTAAAGCTGCCGGACAACCGTCTAAAATAACACCTATAGCTACTCCGTGTGACTCACCAAAGGTGGTGATGCGAAATAACTGACCGAATGTATTACCTGCCATATAGATTTATGATTTTTAATGTTTTAAATTTCTTTTATTGTAAAACCTGCTTTCTCCAGATCTTTCCAGAAATCAGGATATGATTTCTCTACAACCTGGTAATCTTCCATCTCTATTTCATCAATAAACAAGCTTAATGGAGCAAAGGCCATAGCCATTCTATGGTCATCATAGGTTTGGAACTGAACTTTTTTAGGAAAGCTTAATTGAGCACAATCTAAAGTATATACCTCATTGTCTTCCGTTAAAGTAACGCCAATTTTGGCCAGTTCTTGTTGTAATGCCAATACACGATTGGTTTCTTTAATTTTTAAAGTCTCCAGTCCTGTAAATGAAAGATTTAAGCCTTTTGCTGCTGCACAAACGATAATGGTTTGGGCCAGGTCCGGGCAGTCTTTTAAGTTTAATACTTCGTTTATGGCAACAGATGTTCCTGATTTTAATGCTATTCCTCCAGGAGTTTGTGAGGTTCGAACGCCAAAAGGAACCATAATGTTTCTGATTGCGCTATCTCCCTGCAAGCTGTTTTCTTTTAAATGTGGCAACGAAATGCTCCCTTGGTCGGCCAGGGCAACAATACTATACCAGTAAGACGCAGCACTCCAATCGGGCTCAACAATTAACTCACATGCTTTAAAATTCTGCTTATCAATATGGATGGTATTATTCTCCCACTTATGATCAATGCCAGCTTCCTGAAGCATACTTAAAGTCATTTCCAGATACGGTCTTGATGTTAGTTCTCCTTCTATTTCTAAAGAAAGACCCAATGGGAGAGAAGGTGCAATCATTAATAATGCAGACAAATACTGACTACTGATGTCACCTTGAATTTTTACAGTACGGCTGTTTTGTGCAAATTTACTGCTGATGTCAAGTGGTGGAAAACCACCCTCTCCAGCGTATTTGATACTTGCACCCAGTTTTTTTAATGCTTCAACCAATAATCTAATCGGACGCTCTTTCATTCTTCCAGAACCTGTAAGATGGAAGTTTCCATTTGCAATGGAAAGGTATGCTGTTAAAAAACGCATTGCCGTTCCTGCATGACCAACATCAACAGTAATAAAAGAATCGTTATTGCGACCTGCTTTTACCTGACCAAGTATATTATTTAGGGTTACCGTATCAACTGCATCAGATAAATTAGCTACTTTAACAATGCCTTCAGACAGGGCACTGATGATCAGTGCCCTGTTGCTTTCGCTTTTTGAACCCGTTAGGGCTATTTCAGCATTTATATCTTTAATCCCTTTAAAAGAAACGATTGCGTTTTTGCCCATTATTACGCCTTAACTTCAGTATGTGTTTCTGCTGCAATTCCTTCTTCAGCTTTACCAGCATTCATAATTTCTGTTTGTTTACGGATAGATTCACCATGAACAAGTTCTAAGAACTTTTCAGTAAAGTTTAAGTCTAATTTTAATGCTTTGGCAAATGAAGTACCTTTTCTAATGATCTCATCCCAACGATTAACTTGTAAAATTGTTACCTGATTATCACGTTTGTACTCACCAATTTTACCAACAATTGCCATACGCTCACCAAGCTTTTGCAATAAAAGGTCATCAATTTTGTCAATTTGTTTACGCAATTCAGCAAGTTGATCTGTGAATACTTCGTTTTTAGATTCTGGTTCACGAACAGTTAAACGTTCAGCAAGTTCACCAAGAGCTGCTGGAGTAAGTTGTTGTTTAGCGTCTGTCCATGCTATAGAAGGATCTACGTGTGACTCAATCATTAAACCTTGCATATCCAAATCCAATGCTTTCTGAGAGATGTAAGGGATTAGCTCACGGTTACCGCAAATATGGCTTGGATCATTGATGATTGGTAGGTCTGGTAATAATGTTTTCAATTGGATAGCAAGTTCCCACATTGGTTCGTTGCGGAATGAACTTTTCTCATAAGAAGAGAAACCACGGTGAATAGCACCTAATTTAGTAATACCAGCACGGTTAATACGTTCTAATGCACCAGCCCATAATTGTAGGTCAGGGTTAATTGGGTTTTTAACCAATACTGGAATGTCAACACCCTTTAAAGCATCAGCAATTTCCTGTACAGTAAAAGGGTTTACAGTTGAACGTGCACCAATCCAAAGGATATCCACACCAGCAGCTAAAGCCTCTTCAACGTGTTTAGCATTTGCAACCTCAACTGCTGTAGGCAATCCAGTTTCAGCTTTTGCTTTTTTTAACCACTCTAAACCAATACTCCCGATACCTTCAAATTCTCCAGGACGAGTACGTGGTTTCCAGATACCAGCTCTTAATACAGATACTTTTCCTGTTGCTGCTAATAAATTTGCTGTAGTTAATAACTGCTCTTCTGTTTCTGCGCTGCAAGGACCAGAGATAATTAATGGTTCGTTTTTCGTGTCAAGCCATGAGCTTAATGGCTGGATGTTCAATTGTAGTTTCATTTTTTTGGGGTTTAAATTGTTGTTTTTATTTTACGAAGGGTGTGTTTACTGAAGATTATACTTGATCATTCTTCTGATATTCGCCCATAATGTTAAAGTTTACGGTGTATTTTAAGGCCTGGCGTACAGCTTTGTCGTACTTTTCCATATTTTTCCATTCAAGGTCAACATAGAAATGATATTCATTTCGTTTTCCTAAGACTGGCATACTCTGAATTTTGGTTAAGTTAACCTGTTGTTCTGCAAAGATGTTTAACACTTTAGATAGTGCACCTACAGTATTACCTACCTGAAAACAGATAGAAGCTTTATTAATATTTTTTAATTCTTCAGTTTTATCTGCTTTAAGAATCAGAAAACGAGTAAAGTTTTTCTTATTTGATTCTATTCTTCTCTCAATTATGTTCAATCCATATAATTCAGCAGCAAGTGTGTTTGCAATAGCTACAGTATCAGTTAATTGCTCTTCTTTGATTTTTTTAGCACAAGCTGCGGTATCATTACCTTCTATTACCTGGATGTGTGGATAGTCATAAAAGAAATCAACACACTGGCGAAGCGCAATAGGATGTGAGGTCGCAAATTTTACATCTTCAAATTTAACTCCAGGTAAAGCCATTAGGTGAAGTTGTATCGCTAAGTATACCTCGCCAACAACTGCGAAATTGTACTCGCGAATTAAAGAGTAGTTTGGTAAAAGGCTACCTGCAATAGAGTTTTCAATAGCCATGATTACAAAGTCTGACTCTTTGTTTTGCAGGTTTTCACAAGTTTGTTTAAAAGAGCTACACTCGATGGTCTGAATGTCCTTTCCGAAAAATTTGAAAGCTGCTTCTTCATGAAAAGATGCTTTGATGCCTTGAATTGCTACTCTTATTGGTTGTTTCATTGTGGTTGGTTTTACCTTTTTTATAGTTTGTTTTTTGCATTAAACAAAAAAAGTCCCGGCAGTTGGCCGGGACTTTTCGTATACATTTATCGTGATGATATCAGTGCATATTAGTCCCGGCTCTTACTAAAGTAGTAGAAGTAACCAAACCAATATGTAGTGATGTTATTCATCTTATTTTGTTTCTTTTCTTATTTGTTTCGCCAAATATAGTAACAAAATTTAATTTGTCAAATATTAAATATAAAAAATATTTTTTTGTTGCTAATTGAATGTGTCTTGGTGGTCAAAACTTTATGAATTTCTATTGGCCGGCGATGTTATTAAAATAAGCAAAGCTTTCTAAAATATCATTTTCAGAGACCCTGCAGTTATAATCGCATTTGCCGATGCTGCCTAATAAAGAAAACATGATTTGTCCATTTTCATTTTTCTTATCGCTCTGCATGAATTCCATTAATTGTGGAAAGCTTTCTGCTTTGATGTGGTATGCAGGATAAAGTTTACTGATATAATCAGTTACATCATTTAAGTCATCGGCACTTAATGTATTGTTTTTCTGTGAAAGGAAAGCTTCACAAATCATTCCAACAGCAATAGCCTCACCATGTGTTAAAGGCTTTTTATCATTAATCAGCGAGTAGGTTTCAACTGCGTGTCCGATAGTATGTCCGAAGTTTAAGATTTTCCTCAGACCTTTCTCATGAGGATCTTCAGTAACTACTTCATTCTTTATCTCTACTGAACGGTAGATTGCCTGGGCATCAATATTCAGATAATCACTGTTCTTAAGTTCATTATAATAATTGCGGTCTACAATTAAGCCATGCTTAATCATTTCTGCAAAACCTGATAATAGTTCTCTGTCAGGCAATGATTTTAAAAATGCTGTTTCAATAAAAACTGATTGGGGCAGGGTGAAAGTACCCACCATGTTTTTAACATTGTCAACATCAATTCCCGTTTTTCCTCCAACTGAAGCATCTACCTGTGAAAGTAGCGTGGTAGGGATATTAATGAAATCGATACCTCTTTTATAAGTACTTGCCACAAATCCACCCATATCGGTTATTACACCACCACCCAGGTTAACCATCAGGCATTTACGGTCGGCACCGAAATCAAGTAATGTTTTCCAGATACCTATACAAAAGTCAATGTTTTTGTTTTCCTCGCCCGGATCGGTTTCTATGAGATCGAAATTGTTAAAATCGTTAAGCATTTCACGAAATAAAGGAACACATAACTCCGATGTATTACTATCTACAAAAACAAATATTTTACTGTATTTTCCGGATTCGAGTACCTCTTTAAGAGGGGTTAGCTGAGTTTCAAAATGTATAGTGTGTCCGGCGCTGTTTAGTTTGTTCATTAAATAACTGTTATTTTTTGTCCCATAAAGTCAATTACATCGCCTACGCGAACTTTGAGCCTTTTACGGTAGTCAACTTTTCCGTTATATTTTACCAGGCCATCCTCAACAACGGTTTGTGCTTCACCTCCGCTTTGAACTAGTCCTGCTGCTTTTAGCAATTGAATGAGGGGAATAAATTCACCTTCTAATTTAAAATTTATCATCGCAACGCAAACTTACAATTAATTATAAAGTGTTTTACCACCAATAGCAAGGGAATTTATACTTTTGCATGCAAATTGACTAACTGACATTCGTAAATGGAACTATCCCCCAAGAAAGTATTAAATTTCGATAATACCGAAATTGCTTTCCGTAATAAATCTAATGGAGATTTAAACGCTGCATATTGGCTGTTTAAAGTGATTAGCAGTAACTTTTTAACAAAAGTTGGCCCACCGGTTACAAACCTTTTTCTGAATATTGGGTTGCCAGTTAAAGGCATCATTAAAGCAACAATCTTTAAACATTTTTGTGGTGGAGAAACTATTGCAGAATGTGAGCATACTATTGAGCAGCTAGCTTTGGGTAATGTAGGTACAATTTTAGATTACTCTGTTGAAGGGGAAGATGAAGAAGGTGTATTTGATTTTACCTGTGAAGAGATCATCAGAACTATTGAACGTGCAGCAGGCGATAATCGTATTCCTATTACCGTTTTTAAAGTTACAGGTATTGGTCGGTTTGGTTTACTTGAAAAGTTAGATGCTAAAAAAGCATTAACTATCGAGGAGCTTGCTGAATTTGAAAAGGTAAAACAGCGTTGTGAGAAAATCTGCAGGACTGCTTACGAGAAGAATGTACCTATCATGATTGACGCAGAGGAAACCTGGATACAGGATACTATTGATGAACTGGCTATTGATATGATGCGTTTGTTTAATAAGGAGCGTATTATTGTTTATAACACTTATCAGATGTACCGTCATGATAAGTTGGCTGATATGAAAGCAGACCATTTAATTGCCAAGGCTTCTGGTTTTATTTTAGGAGTGAAAATGGTTCGTGGTGCTTATATGGAAAAGGAGCGTAAGAGAGCTGAAGAAATGGGTTATCCATCACCAATACAGCCAGATAAGGCATCTTCTGATCGTGATTACGATGCTTCTTTGTATTATTGCATGGAGCATATCAGTGATATTGCTTTCGTTTGTGGTACGCACAATGAGAACAGTTGTAAGGCGTTGGCTCAGTTGTTAGATGAGTATAAGATACAACATAATCATCCACATGTGTATTTTGCGCAATTATTAGGTATGAGTGATAATTTAAGTTTTAATTTATCAGATGCTGGTTATAATGTAACTAAATATGTTCCTTATGGTCCTGTTAAAGCTGTTATGCCTTATTTATTTAGAAGAGCCCAGGAAAACACTTCTATTGCGGGACAAACGAGTCGTGAGCTTGGTTTAATTATAAAAGAGAAGCAACGTAGGAAATAGCCAGAAAATTAAACTCGCAGTATATCAAAGAGAAAGAAAAACCTTTGGAAATATGTACAGAAGAAATTTTGTGATTTCAGGAAAAAGTCTTAATATTGCGCCCTGCTAAGGCAGAAACAATGGGGGCCTATAGCTCAGTTGGTTAGAGTAGAAGACTCATAATCTTTTGGTCGCTGGTTCGAGCCCAGCTGGGCCCACCAAACAAAAAGCCGTTTTTCGATAAGAAGAACGGCTTTTTAGTTATTCAGAGTTTTTATAATAAACTCTGCTCTTTCTGCAGGAGCTAAGCATGGGACTTCAATTAAATCATAATCTAAACTTTCATAAGTATCTTTTATCACATTGTAGGTTTCCTTAGCAAGCTGAAAATCTTGTTTTCGTTCATTATCTGTTTTGTATATTTCTTCCCAGGGAGGGAGGATGAAAACAACATTATTGTATCTGTACTTGTTTACCATGAGATTTAAACTCTCATCATAATCAAAGCTCATCAGGCATTCATAAGCATAGGTGTCTGGAATCCCACGGTCAAAAAAATAAAGATCATTAGCATCTAGTAGTTTGACAAAATCACGAACAGAATCTGAAAGCATTAATTTAGAATATTCTTTTGCATTTTTCCAAGGCAGAGCCTGACCATTGTTTTTTAATTGATCTTTAATAATCTCTCTGGCCACTTCAGGAATGCAGTTCATTTGTTGCTGTTGCAACTCATTTATTAAAGTTGTTTTGCCAACTCCTGGGCCACCGGTTATGATGTAAAAATTGTTTTTTATAATCATTTTTGTTAAATAGGTTTTTCTGTAAAATAATTAGAAGGGAGTGTGACGGTATCAGATAAAAATAGAAACCAGAAAATAAAACCTGATATTTGTATATGGGAAGTTTAAGAAAGAGATTCTCAGGCAGATTTCGTTGTCTCCTCTGTTCACAAAGATAGTGAAGTTTTTTTTAGATAGAATCAGGACTTTGATTGAAAACAGAGGTTGTAATCGACTGTTTATGGAAATCAAAAGAAATTGAATCCTATTAAAGAACATAAAATTCCTCTGATGAATAAAAGACTATTTATTCCCGCACTATATATAATTCTTCTTTTTTCGTGTAATAGAAAAACATCAATAGATTCTGTTTACGACCAAATTGCTGATATGATAAAGACAACAAGATCCAGTAAAAAAGATCATTTGAAAATTGAGATAGTTGGTGGTCATAGAGCAATGTTTGGTAAAAGGGGCATAGCTATAACAACATCACAGGATCAATGTCAGGTCCAATACTTTAGTACCCTTAACGATATCATACTTAGCCGGGGTCAGGATATTTTAAACGCAGACTATTCAATCAAATTAGATACAACTTATCAGGTGTCTGCAAAACAATTAATTGAAAATCTGATAACAGAAAAAAAAAGAGATCTCATGCGGCCTGCAACCTTCCAGATGCAGTATTATATCAGAGTTATTAAAAATCAAGATACAGCCAGCTTCACTTCCAGAGATGCCACGGGATTGGAAACTCTTTTTAGAAAAAACATATTAAAGGATTGATATATCCAGCGATATTATACAACCTTAAAAAGGTTTAGGTTTTGCAAACTATAGTGCTAAATTTGATAACTATAGTAGTTTATATTTCTTCATGCCAAAATTCAAATTCAGGACTTTTAATGACCGCTTCTCGAAAAAAGATACTTTCTGGTCTGAGCTGATAGGGAGTCCATTGATATTCTCTTTAGAAAGTAGAATATTTCATTCTATCAGCATAAGTCTAATGGTTGTGGCTTGTTTATATATACCGTATAATATATATGCAGGCTTATATGCTGCAGCACTGTCCGTTTTTTTATTTGCTTTGGTTTTTCTGCATCAATATTATCTTTCGAGATTTCATGGGAAAGTACATAACAGTACGTTATTCGGTTTAATAGGTGTTTTAATTTTAGGAGTCAATTATTTTTTAAATTCTGGAATCAATGGATCCACCGATCTCATATGGCCTGCCTACCTGCTGCTGGTATTTGCAATTTCTCCCCAGCGGCAACACATTAAATGGTTAATTATCTATTTGTTGTGCTTTCTGGTATTGCATATTATAGAATATTATTATCCTTTATTGGTGAAATATCCTTTTACTGCTGGAAAAGGACAGTTTATCGACAGGATTACCGCATTTCCTCTACCGGTACTTGTAATTTACATTGTCATTAGATTTATGAGGCGGAGTTATTATAAAGAACGAAAAGCTACAGAGGAAAAGACAATAGCAGTCCAGACATTAATGTCTATCATTTCGCACGACATGAAGGCTCCACTTATCAACATAAAAAGCTATCTGGAGTTATTAAATACACATGAGTTAGACTCCAAAGACCGACCTGTACTTGAAAGGGCATTACTTAAATCCACTAATAATGCTATGGAAATGCTTTCAAGTTTGTTGCATTGGTCGAAGTCACAGATGGAAGGGCCAAATGTAAATCTAGTTGCTATAAACTTGCTGACAGTACTGCAGGGGACGATGGAGATGGAAAGGGAACATGCCTTGAAAAAGAATATATCCCTGAACTATTATATCCCGAATGAATTAGAAGTAATTGCCGATGTAAATATGCTCCAGCTGGTGGTACGTAACTTGATCAGTAATGCGGTGAAATTTACGCAGCAAGGAGGACAAATTATTATTGAAGCTGAAGTGATATCAGGTGAATGCAGAATTACTGTTAATGATAATGGAAAAGGTATTCCCCTGGATAAACAGGAAAAGATTTTTTCTATCAGGTCCGATCCCGAATTTGGTACGGATAATGAAAGGGGCGTTGGTTTAGGTCTGGTGCTCTGCAAGGAGTTTACAGAGCGACAAGGTGGGAGGATAGGGTTTGAAAGTAATCCGGGGATTGGTTCCCGCTTTTTTATATTTGTAAAATTGAATTCAAAAAAATAGTGTCAGATTGGATGATTAATTAAAACTACTATGAAAATTATTGCAGCTGGGCTGACAGATATCGATCAGATTATGCTCATTGTTGAGCAGGCGATACGTATAATGCGTGAGAATGGGAATCATACACAATGGATAAATGGATATCCGTCAAGGGAAATTATACAGACTGATATTCTTAATAAACATGCTTTTGTATGTTTGGTAGATATGGAAATAGTAGGTTACTTTTGCTTTATGGAGGGGAATGATCCCGATCCGAATTATAAAGTAATTGAAGGAGGTACTTGGCTCAACAATGCTCCATATGGAGTGATACATCGATTGGCTTCGTCGGGAAAGGCAAAAGGAGTTGCGAAAAATGCTTTTGATTTTGCATTTAGTCGTATTAAGAATGTTAGAGTAGATACGAATCATGACAATATTCCAATGCAGAATTTTCTTAAGAATAGCGGCTTTATCTATTGCGGAGTCATCTATGTAAGTGATGGAACTCCAAGGGATGCTTTTCAGAAAGTGATTTTTAATTAACAGCTTTAGATTTCTTCTAAAACACTTTTGATGATCAGTAAACTATTTTCCATTTCATCAAAAGTCAAATGACCAAAGCCCATTCTAATGGCAGTAATGTTTTTGTTCTGATATAGTAGTGTTTTGGGAATAAACAATTGCTTTTTCTGACATCTCTGGCTGAGTTGCATTAGGTTTACTGGTTTTTTCCAGCGTAACCAAAGAGCAAGACCCCCAGTAGGAATGTTAACGTCTACCCAACCATTTAAATGTAAATGCAATAATTTTATACAATGATCACGACGCTCTCTGTATACTTTTAATGACTTTTTTAAATGACGATTAATGATGCCATCATCAATCATTTCTCCTAAAGCTTGTTCCATTAGCACATCACCCTGTCGGTCTATAATTCCAAGGTATTTCTGCATTTCTACCATCAGATTTTTTGGAGCTACAATAAAACCTGTACGGAATCCCGGCGCCAAAGATTTTCCAAAGGAACTTACATAAACAACCATTCCTGAGTTGTCTGTTGCAGCAAGTGGTAAATTGTTTAGTTTTTCATACTGAAAATCGTAATCATAGTCGTCTTCAACAATGATAAAGCCTTTCTCTTTAGCTAATTCTAAAAGAGCTAAGCGTCTTTTAGATGATAAGCTGACTGTTGTAGGGTAATGATGATGGGGAGTAACATAGACCATTCTTGGTGTTTGTTCTTTGCAGGTTTCTATCAACGAATCAATGCATAGACCTTCTTCGTCTATAGGGATGGATTGAATTCTGGCTCCGGATTTTTGGAAAATCATATTGGCAGAAAAATAGCTTAGCTCAGCCACAATAACCAAGTCGTCAGCTTGTAATAACAGTTCAGAAATGATGTACAAACTCATCTCAATACTACGTGTAATCAGTAGGTTTTGAGGAGAAATGTGAAATCCACGCGATACATTCAAATAATTGGAAAGGTGCTTTTTGAAATACTCACTTCCTTCCTGATTGTAATACCCCATTTTCTTGCGATTACTTTTGCGCTTCATATTTGCTGAATAGAAACGTGATAAGTCGTCTATTTGCGTTAATCGTATATCGGGTGTACCATCATTAAACACAAAATCGCAAGGGATGTATTCAAACGGATTGTCTAAAAGATTGGATTCTTGAAAAGAAAATCCTGTTTTTTGAGGGTAATAAATGTCGTTTTGTATTGATTTTGTTCGTTTGTTGATGTTCTCGTTTGAAAAGGGAAGTACAAAAGCTCCCTTATTTTGTTGAATGTTTATCCAACCTTGTTGGCTCAGATCTTCATAAGCGGCGGTAACCGTATTTCTATGTACTTCGAGTTCAGCACTTAAAGTGCGTGCTCCTGGTAATTTTTGATCGGGATAAAGAATTCCTCTTTGAATTGCACTTATAATATGATTTGAAATTTGTAGATAAATAGGCGTTTCCAAATCACGTTGTATTTGTACAAATGAAGCAAAAGGGAATCTAACCGGACTATTCATAATCTAAAAACCGGCACCTTGTAGCCGGCCGGAAAGTTACGAGTTTTGATGCAAACAGAAAAAGATGGATGAAATACTTCAATATGTCGTAGAAAATAACGTTCTGCATGCTAAGTGGCTTAATACCTTGTCTTTTTTAGAAAATGTGGGAGCCAGGAAAATTTCTGCTTGTGAGCAAGCTAACTCGGTAGACTTAATTCAGTTGAAACATGCTGCGGAGGAACACAGACATGCGTATTATTTGAAAAAACAAATCAGTAAAGTTGATGCATTAGCCTGTCCATTTTATGAAGCTAAAGATTTGCTGGCAGCACGCGAAACCTTTCATTACCTCAACGGTTTGGACCTGAAATGTGCCAGATTTTTGAAGAAGGAATTTGATTTGAGCGGAGATGCTTTGAAGTACGCATCGTATTTGTTTGTTACATATGCTATTGAAGTTCGGGCGGATGCTTTATATCCAGCTTATCAAGATGTTTTAACAAGGAATCAAAGTAAGGTGATGGTAAGGTCTATAATCGTTGAAGAAGAAGGGCATCTGGAAGAAATGATTCAACAATTGGAAAAGTTTCATCCCAATTGGAAAGAGTATGCTGATAAAGTAGTGGAAATGGAAACAGAATTAAATGAGAATTGGTTTTCTGCGATTTCAAAAGAAGTATTAGAAGTGATTACCGAACAAATACCATAAAATAAAATGACAACAGATTTAAGACACGACTGGAAAAAAGATGAAATATTAGCCATTTACAATAAGCCTTTATTGCAATTGGTATATGAGGCAGCAACGGTTCATAGAGCTTATCACAATCCAGAGGAAGTGCAGATTTCCACCTTATTATCGGTAAAAACAGGAGGTTGTCCTGAAGACTGTTCTTATTGTGGACAAGCAGCACGTTATCATACTGACATTAAAGTTCAGGCTTTGTTACCTACAGAGACTGTTTTAGCTCATGCAACAAAAGCAAAAAACAGTGGTTCTTCAAGGTTTTGCATGGCAGCAGCATGGCGTGAAGTGCGCAACAATAGCGATTTCGACAGAATTATCGAAATGGTGAAAGGTGTAAATGAGATGGGACTTGAGGTGTGTTGTACCCTGGGGATGTTAACAGAAGAACAAGCGCTTCGATTACAAGAAGCAGGATTGTATGCTTATAATCACAATCTGGATACTTCTGAAGAGTTTTATGATGATATCATCTCAACGCGAAAGTTTGACAACCGTATTAATACCATTAATAATGTACGAAAAGCAGGTATAACGGTTTGTTCTGGGGGTATTATTGGTTTAGGGGAAACAGATAAAGACCGTATTTCTATGCTTTGTACATTGGCAAATATGCAAAAACATCCAGAATCAGTTCCGATTAATGCATTGGCCCGTGTGAAGGGAACTCCATTGGAGAATAATCCGAAAGTGCCAATTTGGGATATGGTTAGAATGATTGCCACTGCAAGAATAGTGATGCCGGCTTCTATGGTACGATTAAGTGCGGGAAGAATTGAAATGAATGAAGAAGAACAAGCCTGGTGTTTTATGGCAGGTGCAAATTCTATATTTACAGGAGAACGCGAAACTTTGTTGGTCACTCCAAACCCGGGTGTTACGGAGGATATGCAGATGTTGGCAAACTTAGGTTTAAAGCCTATGGTAAAAGAAGCAAAATCAGTATGCTCACATTAAAGGAACGTGATAAAAAGGTAAACTGGCATCCTTATACGCAAATGAAAACTGCGCAGGATGTTATTCCTATTGTTAAGGGAAAAGGAACTTATTTGTATGATGATGAGGGTAAACAATATATTGATGCAGTTTCCTCTTGGTGGGTTACCCTACATGGACATGCTCATCCTTATATTACCGAAAAAGTTTCAGCGCAATTAAATACATTAGAACAAGTGATTTTTGCCGGATTTACGCATAAACCGGCCATTGAACTTTCAGAACGCTTACTTCAGCTTTTACCAAAGAATCAGCAAAAAGTTTTTTACACCGACAATGGATCAACAGCAGTTGAAGTTGCGTTGAAAATGTGTTTGCAATTTGATTACAATCAAGGGAAAAGCAGGAATAAAATCCTGGCTTTTAAAAATGGATATCATGGAGATACATTTGGCTCAATGTCTGTTAGTGGACGCGGTACATGGACTGAGCCTTTTAGAGGGATGCTATTCGATGTGATTTTTATCGATGTGCCGACAGAATCTAATTTGGATGATATTAAAAATATCATTAATTCTCATGAAGATATATGCTGCTTTGTGTATGAACCATTAGTGCAGGGAGCAGGAGGGATGCTGATGCACAAAGCGGAAGATTTAAGTGAATTGTTGGCATTTTGCAGGAGTAAAAAAATCTTATTGATTCAAGATGAGATTTTTGTAGGCTTCGGAAGAACCGGCAAAATGTTTGCTGCGAATCACTTGTCGACCGCTGCTGACGTGATGTGTTTTTCCAAAGGATTAACGGGGGGGACAATGCCTTTAGGAGTGACTACCTGCAATCAGGAAATTTATGATGCTTTTTATTCAAATGATAAAACTAAAGCATTGTTTCATGGGCATTCCTTTACAGCAAGCCCTCTGGCTTGTTCTGCCGCATTAGCTAGCATGGATTTACTTTTGGAAGATCAAACACAAAGTAATATCGCAAAAATTTGTGATCAACATGCAGCTTTTGCTAAGAAACTAAAGGATCATCCAAAAGTAGCAAAGGTTCGTCAGCAAGGAACTATTTTCGCTATGGAATGGAAAACAAATGAGCGTACTTCTTATTTTAGTGAAATGCATGATATTTTATATCCCTTCTTTTTAAGTAAAGGGATTTTGATGCGGCCACTTGGAAATATTATTTATCTGGTTCCTCCTTATTGTATCAGTGAAACCGACTTGAATTATATTTATGAAACTATATTGGAAGCACTGATGTTAATTTAAAACTTGAGATTTTAATAGATAAGGACTAAATTCAACAAATGGAACTCAAAACACTATCAATTCGTCCCTTTATTGGTGCAAAGGATTTTGAACTTTCTAAGAGCTTTTACCGTGATTTAGGTTTTGAGGAGGTAATCTTAACACCAAATATGTGTCTGTATAAGAATGGACAATTAGGATTTTACTTACAGGATGCCTATGTGCAAGACTGGGTAGATAATACTATGATCTTTATTGAGGTAGAGAATGCTAATAAATCTTATGAAGAACTACTTGCTTTAAAACTAACGAGTAAGTACGAAAATGTAAGGTTGATCCCTGTCAGGAATGAAGATTGGGGCAGAGAATGTTTTTTACATGATCCCTCAGGTATTCTATGGCATTTCGGTGAATTTTTTAACAAGTAGAATAATTAGTGCTATGTTTTATGAAACATAGCACTCGATTTTTTGCTCTACCTTCAGGTGTATCATTGCTTGCAATCGGATGTTCTGGTCCATAACCTTCAGCAGATAACCTATTCGCATCTATACCCAATTTTACTAACTCTTGCATTGCAGCGTTAGCTCTATCATTAGATAATGTTTTATTTAAAGAGGCATCACCGGTGTTGTCTGTATATCCTCCCATTTTTAAATGTACATTGGGATAAGCCTTTAAGATGGCAGCCATATTCTTTAACTGTTCTTGTGATTCTGGTTTTAAAGTAGTTTTACCAGTTTCAAAGTGCAATCTGTCAAATGTAAACCAGGTCGTTTTGTCAACTGGTTTATCTTTATCTTCAATAAATGAGATTTATTTGTTTTCTATTGAGTTTTCAGCAATGCTGATCTCGGCTCCGTCAGGAAGTTTTTTACGGATTGTTGCACCTAAATCTCTGACAAAATCTCCTGCCTCATTTAATTTTCCGAGACTAGAATCTATACGACTGCCTATAGCTTCTATACTACTTCCTATAGAATCCACACGTGTCGATAATGTATCGGTCATCCCTTCCATTTTCGTTTCATTACAACCTGATCTGCTCATTAACCACCATGCAGCAATCAATACAATGAGAATGGGTATTAATCATTTTAGGAATCCCCCTCCCGATTTTGTTTCTTGAACAGTGCCATATTTCAAAGGAGGTGCTTTAGGAATCTCAACCTTAGGAATGTTGACCTCAGGCATTTTTATAGCTTTTGGATAGGGTAGTGTGAAAATCATTTGACTTTGGTCACTGGTGCTTTTTTTGTAATCAGTTTTCCAACCCAAATAAATATTAAGGATAATACCAGAAAAACGATTAAGAGATAAAAACTATTTAAGATGACTTTATTGTATCCAATTGTATTTACATCAATAAATGGATAGGGGTAAAAATCAGAAATTGAGCCTCTTTGAAGAACTAATACTAAATCAGAATACCGCCATAATATTCGTTTGAACAGTGAAGTAACTGAAATACCTGATAATAGATTCTATCGCAGGGATTTGATTATTTACGATAGTGAGATAAAGTTGTGTTATTAAAGCAAACCATCCTGTGAAAAATCGGGCAATCAAGAATAATTTATTGGCTTTGTCACGATTTTGATCCATATTGCGGTCTATTAATTGACTATTGATTATAGTTGTTTTCCTTAAAATTGCATTAAAATAAATAGATTAACACATGCTTAAGATTAAAAATTTACAAAGAGGAATATTATTTCATATCATCACTCTTTGTATGACCTTTTCTGCGCTTGCGCAGGATAAAGATTCTGTATTGTTTGTTAATACAGCTTTTGAAACCAAAAAAATTGCATCCGGTGTAATTTGGAAAAGTCATAATTTTCAAAATAAAGACCTTTTTGGAACTAACCAAAACATCAATATCCTGGAAGTGAAAGCTAAAAAACGGAATCGGTTTTTTATAGGTTTTGAGGAGATTGAACTTAAACCGGTATCCGAATTTGCTAATAGAAGTGGAGCCGTGGCGGGGATTAATGGAACTTTTTTCGATGTTAAAAAAGGAGGGTCGATAGATTACATCAGGGTTGAAGGACAAACGAAAACGAAGAATAGACTTTCTGCAGCTGGGAAAAGGGATCCAAAACATCAGACAGCGGCAGTAGTTATCAATAAAGGAAAAATATCCATTCAAAAATGGGATGGTTCTGAGGATTGGGAAGAAAGGTTGACAGGAGAGGATGTTATGCTTAGCGGACCTTTACTTGTTTTTAATAGTAAAGAAGAAAAGTTAGACTCTACAAAATTTGCTCTTAGCAGACACCCACGTACGGCAATAGTTCAGACTAAGAACAAAAGAATCTTGTTAATTACTGTAGATGGGAGAAATGAAAATTCTGCGGGGATGAGTCTTTTTGAACTCAGCAAGATCATGAAGTGGTTAAATGCTAAGGATGGAATTAATCTTGATGGAGGTGGTTCTACAACATTTTGGATTAAAGGGCAGTATGATAATGGAGTTGTAAATTATCCAACAGATAATAAAAAATGGGACCATAATGGTGAAAGGAAAGTTGCTAACGCAATATTGTTAAGTTCCCCTGGAAAATGAAATTTCAAAGATAGATAGTCCTAATCCACAATAGGGGCACTTTCAACTCCAACCTCAGGCAGTTTTTCTCCAGCTAACTCTAATAAAGTGGTTTCAATTGTTATACACATTGCATTCAGAGCAAGAGCATTTGCTTCGGTGCCAAAAGGTTGTTCAATCTCATCGGCAATAGCTTCAAAAGCAACAAACGTATATGCAATAAAAACAACAATCAATGGGGTGAGCCATTGCAAACTATCTACCAAACCGAAGGGCAATAGAAAGCAGTATAGGTAGACAGTACGATGTAGTAATACTTGGTAACTATATGGAATAGGCGTAGATATAATTCTTTCACAACCTCCAGTTATATCGGATAATTTATCCAGATTCTCGTCAAATCTAGCCTGTTGTATGGAGTCAATTTTATGATCTCTTTTAGCATTTTTAACCCATTCGGCCATAAGCTTCATAATCATAATAGGTTTAAATCTTGATGTTGAAATCATCTTAAACTGTTCTTCATTTAAACGGGTTTTTAGATCTTGTTCAGCATCTGTACCTCTGAGCTGATGTTTCAAAGCGTATGTAAATGATATAAGTAACTTAATAAAGTCAGTTGTAAGCTTATTGTCCATCTCGACATTTGGTAAGGTTAGCGCTTGACGTGCCAACGATCGGGTATCAATTAATAAGCCACCCCAAAGTTTTCGCCCTTCCCAAAAGCGATCGTAGCTAACACTGTTGCGAAAACCAAGGAATAGAGCAAGGACGAATCCGAATAAAGTTAAAGGTGTTGGATTTAGGGGAACCTTGAATGAGAAAATAGTCCCACGAAACCATACCACACAAATCGACATAATAAGAAGTAAAATTAATCGTGGAAGAACTGTTGGTAGCACAGATCCCTGCCATATAAAAAGCATTTTAAACCAGTGTTCTTTCTTTCTTATAATCATTCAGCAAATTTATTAAAAAAGATTAAGCCTTAACTTTAGCAAGTGGACTATTATAGTGATTTTTAATTAGCTGTAAAAGTTGATTTTTATGTCCATATTTATATGTTTTTAATTGAGATAATGTAGATTATGATAAAGATAATAATGATTCAAACAGTCTCAATTTTGTTTAGCTGTTTGTTATGGACATCGGTTTTTTCACAGTCAAAACCTTACACACCTGTTTCTAAAGAATTGTATGCAACGATTATGCAAATGGATAGTCTTCTATTTAATGCATCTAATGCTGGTAATATAGATAAACTTAAAACTTTCTTTACTGAAGATCTTGAATTCTTTCATGATGTTGGGGGCCTGGCAGGGTACAAGGAAACTGTTGATAATTTTAGAAGAGTTGCTAAAAATTACAGTAATACAAGGCGGGTGTTAATTCCTGGCAGTGTAGAAGTATATCCAATCAAAGATTATGGTGCTATCCAAACTGGATTACATAAGTTTTGTCGTCTTGAGAATGGCTCTCTGATCAATTGTGGAACTTTCAAATTTGTTCATGTTTGGAAGCATACGCCAGATGGCTGGAAGGTTTCAAGAGTTATTAGTTACGGTCATTAAAAAGTTTATAAATCAAGATAAATTACAAAAACCATTATGAATTAACCAGAAATGGATAAGGTTATTACTTTTACAAGGATATTTTCAGACTACCACATTAGAAGGGGGGAGCCTACATATTTTGTGGAGCAGATATTGAATAATCTTAGCAATCAAAATATTAATTGTAATGTTATTCATGTCGAAAAACAACTGGGACATACACTACTTGCTGGATTTAGAACGAAATGCGGGTCAAAAGGACATACTATACGTTCAGGCTATAATTGGAGCGTTGGAGATAAATTTTCTGTGGGAATATGGCTGGATAAACCAAATGTTTCTGAAATGTTAATTCTTGAACCAATTATTGAGATTAAAAAGATCTGGACATTTGATTGTGATGATAATGGAGAAATTAAAGTAGATGGCATTTGCATAGATCTCAAATTAATAGAGAAAATTGCTAAAAATGATGGCTTGTCACTGCAGGATTTTGAAGAATGGCTGATTGTGCCTTGTCGTAAAGCTAAAAAGCCATTTAATGGGCAGATCATTTGCTGGGATGAAGCAATAAAATATGAATTGCATTCTCTAAATTTGAAAGACAATACTTATTAATTACTTTTTAAAGATAAAATAGTGCAGAACATTAAAAATATCATATTTGATTATGGAAACGTAATCTTCGAAATAGATTTCAAAAAGACGCAGGAAGCTTTAAGCCAATTAGGAATTACAAATAGTACAGAGTTTTTTGCACATAAAAGTCATCATAATCTTTTTAATGATTTTGAAACTGCAGCAATTTCTCCAGCTCAGTTTAGGGAGGGAATACGTGAAGCTGCAGGCAATAATGATTTAACAGATGAAGCAATTGATGCGGCATGGAATAGTCTGTTGATTGGTGTACCTCCAGGTATTCATGATGTATTGTTAAGAGTTAAGCAAAAATATCGTACTTTCTTACTAAGCAATAACAATGAAACTCATTACAACTACATTGTTGATTATCTGAAAAAGGAATTTGACATGGCAGATAATAGTAGCCTTTTTGAAAGAGCATATTATTCACAGCAAATGTATTTACGTAAACCTAACGTAGAGATTTTTGAATCGGTGATTAAAGAGAATGGACTGAGTCCTGCCGAAACCCTGTTTATTGATGATAGTCCGCAACACATAGAAGGAGCTAAATTGGCAGGATTGAATACCTTGCTTATGACTAAACATCCAAGAGAATTGGAGCAGGTATTGATTGATAATCATATCTTATAATTGATAGATTTCCTCTATATCTGTATAGATATTTACAGTTTGTTTTTCGATTGCATTATCCATAAATTTATGTAGTTCCTTTTAAATGAACAATTAAATTAATATGCAATGGAAGACAATAATACAAACAAACGCAAGCTGACAACAGCATCAGGAAGACCTTATGCTGAACATGAAAATACGCAGTCTGTAGGTAGTAGGGGGCCTTTATTATTGCAGGATTTTATTCTGCATGAAAAAATGGCACACTTTAATCGTGAAAGAATTCCAGAACGTGTTGTACATGCCAAAGGTACAGGTGCTTATGGAACTTTTAAAGTAACACATGATATTTCTAAATATACTAAGGCGAAGATTTTCTCTAAAATTGGGAATGAGTGCAAAGTATTCTTAAGGTTCTCTACTGTAGGTGGTGAGAAGGGCAGTGCAGATTCTGAGAGAGACCCACGGGGATTTGCAGTCAAGTTTTATACAGAAGACGGAAACTGGGATCTGGTAGGTAACAATACACCTGTATTCTTCGTTAAAGACCCTAAAAAATTTAGTGATTTTATCCATACACAGAAAAGAGACCCGAGAACAAATTTAAAGAGTCCGACTATGATGTGGGACTTCTGGTCATTAAACCCTGAAAGTTTGCACCAGGTAGCAATATTGATGACGGATAGAGGAACACCTTTCTCTTATCGTCATATGGATGGCTTTAGTAGTCATACTTATTCAATGATTGATAAGGATAATAAAAGAGTTTGGGTTAAATTTCATTTTAAGACTCAACAGGGTATAAAGAACTTTACCGGCCCAGAAGCTGATGCTATGCGTACTACAGATATGGACCATTCACAACGTGATTTGGTAGATGCTATTGATCGTGGTGATTTCCCTAGATGGAGTTTGAAAATTCAAGTGATGACAGAAGAGCAAGCTAAAACATTTAGATGGAATCCATTTGACCTGACTAAGGTTTGGCCACATGCTGAATTCCCTTTGATTGATGCAGGTGTTTTAGAATTGAATCAGATTCCAAGAAACTATTTTGCGCATGTTGAACAGTCGGCATTTGCTCCTTCAAACACTATTGACGGTATTGGTTACTCTCCTGATAAAATGCTTCAGGGAAGAATTTTATCTTATGCAGATGCACACCGCTACAGATTAGGGGTAAACTATGAGCAGATACCTGTAAATGCCTGTCCTTTCATGATAAATAACTATCACAGAGACGGCCATATGCGAATTGATGGAAATGGGGAAGAAGGACCTAATTATTATCCAAATAGCTTTGGCGATGTTGTCCCTGATGAAAGCTATAAAGAACCAGCATGGGAATTGGAGTCTAATGTGGCCGATTGGTATGACAGGAATGCTGGCCCTGGTGATGATGACCACTATACACAACCAGGCGATCTTTTTCGTAAGGTTTTAGACGAGGAGGGTAAAAGAAATATGATCAATAATATTGTTGGTGCCATGAGCGGCATTACAGGGCCTAAACGCGACAAAATTATCAATCTGCAACTTTGTCATTGGTTTAGAGCAGATATTGGTCTTGGAATGGCAATAGCTAAAGGCTTAGGAGTAGATGTAGATCAGGCAATGCCTAAACAACACAGCTAGTTAATTCTGTCAGCTTAAAATGCATTTAAAGGAGGATGTCATAAATCTAAAGGATATCCTCCTTTTTTATGATGGAAAGAATGTTTTTAAAAGATCTTTTAAATCTGCAATTAACAAAGGTTTCTTAAGTAATCTGGCTACATATAAACTGGCTTCTGCTCTTTGAATGTCTCCAAAATCAAGAGTTGAAGAAAGCATTGCTATTAAACAAGAATCTGTAAATCGTTTAGGAAGCTTTTTATAGAGTTCTAAGAAATCAAAGCCATCCATGTCGGGCATTTGTATATCCAGTAAAATTAAATCAGGTAATTTACTCTTGTTGTTAAGTCCTTTATTAAGAAAAGCCAAGGCTTCCTCACCTGATTTACAGGTTATGATTTCATTAAATAAGTTAGATAATTGAATGATTTTTGAATTGATTTTTAAATCAACAACATTGTCATCTATTAATAAAACAGTTGTGGGCTTATTTAACATTAGGAATTGTAATTTTAAATGTAGTGCCTTCAGTGTCAGAGCTTACAGCTATTTTTCCATTAATCTTGTTTAAGGCCTCTTTTACAATAAATAGGCCTAATCCACTACCATGGTTAATACTACTTTTGAAGAACTGAGTAAATATTTTTTCTAAATGCTCATTTAAGATTCCCATACCATTATCTGCAATTGAAATCTCTGCGAATTCTTTACTCACTTCAATATTTATATTTACCTTTTTATTTGTCTCATTCTCTTTTTGATATTTTATGGCATTAGAAATCAGATTACCAAGTATGACTTCTATCCGAAAAGCATCACCATAAAAAGCTGTCTGCTGATTGATGTTAACAGTAAAGGTAGTTTTCTTATCAGTAAAAGAATAAAGTTCTATTAGACCAGGTATTAGCTGTTCAAAATCCACCAATGTGTGTTCAGAAATCATTTTATTATTTCTGTAATATTGAAGCGTTTTCTGAATATAATAATCCAACCTGTTTGAACAGGTTTCTATCAGTCCCCAATATTCACTATTAGCCTCATAAACACCTTCCATCTTAACCAGATTGATTACTCCCATAGTTGATACCAAAGGAGCCCTGAGCTCATGAGAAATGCTGTAAATGAATCTGTTTAATTCGTCGTTTGTCTTTTCTAGTTCCGCAACTTTATTTCTAAGATCAATCTTAGCCCTATAAGCATCATAGGCATTTTTGATGGAATTATGAAGCTCCAGATCATTCCATGGTTTTGTAATATAACGGTATATATCACCATGGTTAATTGCATCAGCAAGCGCTTCAATATCCGTATAACCTGTAAGCAAAATTCTAATTGGATCAGGAAATGTTTCT
This sequence comes from Pedobacter sp. ASV1-7, assembly GCF_040203335.1. NCBI lineage: Bacteria > Pseudomonadati > Bacteroidota > Sphingobacteriia > Sphingobacteriales > Sphingobacteriaceae > Pedobacter > Pedobacter sp. ASV1-7. Next base: position 432,719 of record NZ_JBEHBV010000004.1, read on the forward strand.
GTAATGCTTTTAAAAAACTCTACACCTGTAGTACCTGGCATTTTCTGATCTGCAAGGATAACCTGTATTGATATGTTTTGAAGTATCTTTAAGCCTTCAGCAGCAGAAATAGCTGTATAAATCTCGTACTGTCGCCTAAAACTGGCTTTAAATGCCTGTAGGTTATTTTCCTCATCATCGATATATAGAACTCTTACATTCGCTGCGGCCATATTATGAGATTTGCTTATTTTAATGTATTAACAGGTAATGTAATGATAAATTCTGTACCCTCGTTTAACTTGGACAAAACATCAATATATCCTTTATGTTTCTCAATAATACTAAAAACAATTGATAAACCTAGACCAGTTCCTTCGCCAACTTCTTTTGTTGTGAAAAAAGGTTCAAATATTTTATGTTTCACCTCATCAGTCATCCCACTTCCAGTATCTTTAATGCTAATAATGACGTTGTCATTCTCATAATGAGTGCTAATGGTAAGGAGTTCTTCCTCTCTGTTTATTCCATTTGATTTTATAGCCTGTATAGCATTGGATATCAAGTTCATAAACACCTGGTTAATTTTTCCTGGTAAACATTCTACTTTTGGTAGATTACCGAAATTCTTAACCACTTTAAGGTTATCAGGCATTGAGTTTTTAACCAAGACTAATGTGGAGAACAAGCCTTCATTTAGGTCTACTGGCTTCAGGTCATCCTCATCCAAACGGCTGAAATTTCTTAAACTCCTAATGATCTCCGCAGTTCTTTTCGCTCCATCAGTAATACCGGTTAGTAAAGAATCAATCTCATCATTAATAAATGCAAGGTCTATTTGCTTTTTAAAAGCCTCAATTTCTCCTAGTTGACTTTCAATATCCGGTGCTGAAAAATCAAGATTTTCATATTTATTAATGATCTCTTTTAGGTCAGCAATATCAAGCTGTAATGGCTTGATATTGGACGTTACAAAATTGATGGGATTATTAATTTCGTGAGCAATACCCGCAGTTAATTGTCCTAATGCAGCCATCTTCTCTGCATCTACCAGTTGAGATTGTGCCGCTTTAAGGTTGCTTAATGCACTATTTAGGTTAGAGTTAGTTTCCTGTAAGGCCTCAGTACGCTCATTTACTTTTTTCTCTAATTCTATGTTTTGTTGCAATATCAATTGCTCATTTTCTTTAGATATGAGTAGTGCGCGTTCTTGAGCAAGTTCGTTTTCCTTTTTAAAGAAATTAATACGATCTGCAAGAGCAAAGGAAAGAAGCATGACTTCTATTACTGATGTAAACTGTACGGCATACATCGTATAGGTATTGTAAGGTAGTATTTCATAATCTTTTAAAATAAAGATCAACATACCAAAAAACAAAAATGACCAGGAAGCGAGATAGTATCCTGCAGGCTTAAATTTCTTATGAAAGAATGACTGATAAGCTGTATAAGTTCCAATAATGGAACCTGCAAGGATTAAAATCTGCATAGCAATAAACGAAAATTGTTTAAAGCCAACCAGTAATAAAAGTGTGTTAAGAATAGATAGGGCCAATAAGATATTGATAATCTTATGGTTTTTTGGGGCATTTACCTTAGTACTAAGAAAAGATTGGGTAAACATAATAGAAGCCACCAACCCCAGATTAGCAAAGAGACAGACGGAAATATTATTAAGCCAGCCTTCATTTAGCAGAAAGTATTTGGTAAAATAACCTTGAAGTGCGGTTTGCGTGGCCCAGGTAAAGAAAATGCAGAATATATAGTTCAGATAACTACTGTCTTTAATACTAAAAAATAAAAACAGGTTATAGGTAAACATAATAATCATTACGCCTGTATACATTCCGAAAAATATATCCCTTTGAGCAAAAATATTATCAAAAGAATACTTTGGAGCAACAAAAACCGGAGCAATCACAATCTCATCTGAATACAATTTAAGGAAAATCTCCGGTTGTTGTTCTGCTACAGATCGTGGGAGTAAATGACTCTTTATGTTCCCAGGAAACTCGAGATCGGCAATAGTGGCATAAGGTTCACCTACAATTTTATAGATCACCATGCTGTCTTTCACAAAATAGATGTCAGAAGTTTTCATTCTGGCCTGATCTATCATAATGCTTGCATTGGAGAAAGAAGAGAGCTTAATCGGAGCTGCCTTTAACCATACTGGTTTACTAATCTCTGCAAAATTAATAAAGGGAGCATTTAAGGGTGTAAATTTATCTTGAGTCTTAATCACCCAATTAATAGATGCACTATCTGGAAACTCAGTTAAAATTAACGAATGCTGTGTGATATTAACTATTGAATCCTTTTCTTGATGAGGGATAGCCTTTACAAGAAAGGTGTAGCTCATGCAGAGAATAAGAAGGAACAGTTTTTTTAAAAAAACTTTTGTCATATAACAATGTCAATATGCATATCTATAAACCCGTCGTTTGTTTTGTTTGGCATGGTAACGATTTGTTTTGGCTCTTTTCTTAAGGCCATTACAAAATCGTGGGATTCCTGTGTTGCTGTAGGAAGTGTATCCAGCTCATCATTTAATACAACTGTGGCAGTTAAATCTTCTTTAGGATAATAGAATTTACCATTAATGCCAATCTCTTTAACTACTCTAAAACCACCTCTTACGGCATTGCGATAAGTTGCCGGTGCAGTTAAACCAAATAATGATTGTAAACCAATCAAGCTGGAAAGTGCTACCGTAATCTGGCTAAGTACCCAGCTACCAATTCCTAAACCTGCAATTTCCCAGGAATTCCAAACTCCACAGAGTTCACCGGTTCCATTGGCTACACGTTCAGCTACCATATTGTAAATCCTGTCATCCATGTCGCCAACAGCAGTTTCAACAGGAAGGGGAATTTTACCGTCTGCAATATGCACTCTGCTTCCAGCGAGTGCCTTACCATTTTCTTCTGCAGAAACTAATACTACATATACTCCTGGGTTAAGTACCCAGTCGATATTTGCAGAGGTAATTTTAGTAATACCAAATATTTCTAATACATGGGTATGCCCTTCAATGAATTTCATGCAGCCCTCACGGTTGTCTATGGCTCTAAAAGCTTTAAAATAAAGCTTATTGATTTGGGTTTTATGCTCTTCCAATTGATAAAATTTTATTAAAAGGTTTCCTAATTGTACGTTGTGGTGATGACTCTGCTTTAAATATTCTAAACATGAATACTTCTGCAATATTATCAGTTATTTTAAACAAATGTTTTAATTTTTGATGTAAATTGAAAATTTGTGTTCTACTTTCTTCAGGGAGATCATTTAATTGTCCAAAACTATTCTTGTAAAAGAATATTAAAGGAACATTAACGGGGTGAATTTGATAGCCTAATGCTGTAGCCGCAAGCCACAGTTTTTCTACTGCCATACCTCCTTTTAAATAATTTAAGGGGGTATGCTGCGGTAAAGTAATTAGACCAATAGCGGGGGATGATTGGAATTGCTTTAGGGCAAGGTATTTAAAGGCGTTTCCACCTTTTATTTTCTTAAGAAATTCAACAGCTCTTTCATCTTTCATTAGGCGAAGGCCAATCTGGTCCTGATTACTCAGGTCAAGGGTATTGATGCCAATGCCGTCTTCTGTCTCCTGGATCTGATCCTGGTTCCATCGCATCTCTTTCTTTATAAAATCTTCATGAGCTGCGGGAATAAACATCCGTAACAGGTCAGCCTGGCCAGATATATCTCCCAATTGTGTTTTATCTTCAGCACTCGTAATCCAATGCAGGTCGATTTCGTCAGAATCGATAAGTGCTTTGAAATGTTCCATTTCTGTCTGATTGATTTCCTGAGACACTCCGAATTTTCTGTTAGTATGTCTGTTATCAATTTGTGCAGCAAGTGTTTTTTCTAGTTCACTGGTTATGTGTTTGCCATTGAAATTAAAAACAGCAATATGATCAGGGAAAAGTTCTGGTGTTAATTTCCAGTTAACCTGTAGCTCATTTACAGAGGCCTCGAGTAATAAATTTTCTATAGCAGCACCTAAAGAAGCGTAAGAGGATAAGTAATCAGGATCTAAATACGCACCAGAAACATGTTTATTTAAAAATAAATGTAATGCCCCCTTGTCATAATGCCAATGCCATGGCTGATTGTTTCCTCCTGACGGCGCCTTACTTGCGGCTGCTATTAATTTATCAATCAGTTCAATTGGAATAGCTTCACCAATTTTCTCTGGGGCAATTTGGTGTTTTGAGAAAAAACTACTTATTTCTTCAATACTTAATTGTTTAACACGAACTGTTTCGGGTGTTTCTTTTTCGACTGGATGATCTGTTATTAATTCGTCAATATCTATAAAAAATCTTCCAGATAGTTTAAGATTTCCAAGGAGTATTTTTCTAGATAAGTCTGCTGTAATTCCACCCCCGTAAGTAACGGCACTAGCCAATTGTGGCCAAGTGGAGATGGTGCTCATAATTTCTACAGCAGAAGCTTTCATCCTTGGTGAAAGGGTTTCAATTCCTGTAACAGGAGCAATATAAGGAACCTTTTCATCCAATGTTTTTAACGATTTAAAAACGCTCATGTCTATATGCTCTACAAAGCCATGTAAAACCGGACGTTCTGGCTCGAGGTCAAATCTCTCGATATCAATAGTGCATCTGTCGCTGCCTTCCATTAAAACAGGAATACCTAAGGCCTTAGCTTTTTCTCTTGCCCCGATTTTAATATCAAAGCTATCGCATTCATCAATTAATAAATCGAGTGTGCCATTTTTAGTTAAGAAATCGTCTATATTATTATCCGTAATACCATCGTGGAAACATACCACGTTTAAAAAAGGATCTAATTCAGCAATTTCACGGGCAACAATTACTGTTTTTTGTAGTGTTATATTATGTATCCCAGTGCGTATACGATTTAAATTTGATAAATCAAGTTCATCAAAATCAGCAATCCGAAGTTCTCCGAAACCTCGCTCAATGGCCAATGTTAAAGAGACAGATTGTCCAACAGATAAACCTATTACACCAACCTTTTTGTTTGAAAGAGTTTTTTGCTCTTCTTCAGTAATTTTATGTTTATTCCTGTTTGTGCGGACAATAATAAATTCTTCTTCATCAAGAATGTGTACTAGTTTTTCTGACCATGGATAGTATACCCATACACCATAATTCTCCAGATTTGTAGAGCCACGGTGATTTTCGGCTGCTTTTTTTACCTCAGATGGGGGAATGCCAGGCTTTAAACATTTGATTAACTCTTCTATTTGAGATTCGATACTGTCGAACACTTGTAAGTAAGGCTTTTCAGTTAAAAGATTTTCAAGATTTAATTTTTCGGTATTGTTTTTGGTATTAAATAATACAGGCTTATATAGTTTATTTAATTGCTTCGTGGTATTAATCAGGGATTCAAAATTCAAATTGGAATACGCTTGAGACTGCATTTTTTTAATATATCTATACTATAAAAATAAAATAATTAAGTAAATTATTGAAAGAACTAAAAATAGGCTTTTAAGAGTAATAATAAAAAAGTATTTTTAACTTTTATTTCCAGACAAAATGAATGTAAATATCCTATATGTTGATGATGAACCTCATAATTTAAGTGCTTTTAAAGCTACTTATAGAAGGTTGTATAATGTTTTTACTGCTGAGTCAGCCGACGAGGGCAGGGTTATTTTAGATAAGGAAGAAATTCATGTCATTATTACCGACCAAAGAATGCCGAAAACAACAGGTGTCGAATTTTTAGCATCTATTTTAGATAAGCATCCGGATCCGATCAGAATGATTCTTACCGGGTATACTGATATTGATGCTGTTATCGATGCGATCAATAAAGGGCAAGTGTATAGATATATCCAAAAGCCCTGGATGGAAGCCGATTTGAAAATTAATATTGAGAAAGCATATGAAATTTATATGCTTAGAAAGGAAAATCGTGAACTTACAGCTAAATTATTAACAGCTAATCAACAACTTGAGTTTTTATTAAGGCAAAATCTTTTATCTTAGTTATCCTAAAGGGATAATTAAGATTTATGTATAAATGGGTTTTAATGATATGGGCGCTCTCGTGCTTTCCGTTTATCAAAGCGAAGTCGCAAAACACTTCAAATAAAGGAAAAGAATTTTGGATAGCGTATACAGGTCATATTGATGGTCTGCAATCCAAGATGTATTTATACGTCACCTCAGATGTTAATACAACAGTAGATGTAAAAATAGGTGGACTGAACATTGTCGGTTCACCGTTTACAATTAATGCGAATGCTATTCGAGCTATTCCTATAGACCCAAATATAGCTTATGTGGGGTCTTCCGATGTTATCGAAAGTGGAAAAGCAATTGAAGTTATTGCCTCCCACCCTGTAGTCGTTTACTCACATATTTTTAAAGCAGCAAGATCAGGCGCGACATTGGTTCTTCCTGCAAAAGCATTAGGTAGAGAATATTACACAACTAATTTTGTACAAAATAAGCTTTCTGGATCAGGCTATTCTGAATTTACGATCGTAGCTGTTGAGGACAATACGCTTGTTGAAATTACTCCAAAAGAAAAAGATATAGCTGGTAATCATCCAGCAGGGCAATCTTTTCAAAAGACATTGCAAAAAGGAGAGATTTATCAGTATATGTCGGACAGAGACCTTTCAGGGTCACATATTATTTCTATCGCAGGTACTAATGGAGTTTGCAAACCAATAGCTGTTTTTTCAGGCAGCTCATGGGTTGGTTTTTGTAAGGATAAGGCTCCCGGCTCGAGTGGCGATAATCTTTATCAGCAATTGTATCCGGTAACAGCATGGGGGAAGGAGTTTATCACTGCACCTTTTATCCGTAAACCTTATGATATTTTCAGGGTATATTTAGCAAAGATAATACTACCTTAACACTGAACGGAATAGCAGATCCAACTATCTATAATAAAGGAACATTTTACGAATTTACATCAACTGAAGCCAATAGCATTAAAGCTTCAGAACCAATAAGTGTGGTACAATATCAGGTTAGTCAGAATTGTGATCCCGACAATGACGGTTTCAGCAATACAGCAGCTCCGCATCCCGGAGATCCGGAAATGACCATATTGAATCCAGTAGAACAAACCTTATCTAAAATTACAGTTTATTCTGCAAGAAAAAATCAGACCGTCCCTGCTACTAACATCTCCCAGCATTATATTAATATAATTATTAAGGATGAATTTAAAGATTCATTTACAATTAATGGTGCTGCACCTCAAGGTATATTTAATTCTATAGTTGGCACAGGGTATTCGTATTTACAGGAAGATGTTACGGTCAGGTCTTTAACTAATCCAACGCATACATTAATGGCTGATGGGGGATTCTCAGCAATCGCTTATGGATATGGGCCGATAGAATCCTATGGCTACCTTGCTGGTGCTGATGCTAAGAATTTATATGAAAACTTACAAATATTTGATGCTAATACACAGTTGCAAAAGTCGGATGTGTGTGTCGGAGAAGCTACTGGTTTTACTGTGGTTTTACCTTTTCAACCGTTTCGATTAATCTGGACTGTAGACGGTAATGAGGAAGCTGCAATAGATAATCCGATTCATAATGGTACTGAGGTGATCAATGGCGTACAGGTATATAAATACAATTATGGCAGTAGTATACAATTTAATCAGGTTGGAACACATCAGATTAAAGCTACAGTATTTAATCCAAATGCTTCTGGATGCGATCCTAGACAGGAGATCGTTACAGATTTTGAAGTTTTTGCATTACCAAAGAGTGATTTTTTACCTAGTACATTACAGACCTGCGTGGGTACAGCTATTACATTTACAGATAAGAGCATATCAAATGGAAAAAATATAAGTAAATGGTATTGGAATTTTGATGACGGTAGTAATATTCCACCCAAAAGAAATGCCGAGCCATTTGATCATATTTATACAAGTCCAGGTGATTATTATGTAACCCTTATGGTGGAAACTGAATCGGGATGTTCATCTCCGGTAAGTGATCCAATAAAAATAACTGTTAATAAATTACCGGAAGCTAAGTTTAATTTTACTGTTCCTGGCTGCGAAACCATTCCAATTACTTTTACTGATGAATCAATTCCCAATGAGTGGATGATTATAAAATGGAACTGGGATTTTGGAGATGTAAATAGTGTAACTGGTAACCTTAATACTTCATCACTTCAGCATCCAATACATACTTTTTCTATGCCTGGAACTTACAGGGTGACTTTAACGGTAGAAACAGATAAAGGCTGTATCGCGGTTTTACCACAAGATGTCATTATTAATAAACTTCCGGTTATTCCTGATTTCAAAATACCTGATGCCTGTTCAAGTGATGCCGCCGTGAAATTTATCAACACTTCAGTTAATACGATAACAGGTTTACGATACATGTGGGAGTTCGGAGACCCTGGATCTGGCGCTCAGAACACATCATCAAATGAACATGGAGAACATCAATATACTTCGGCTGGTGATTATACGGTAAAATTCACCGTCATTACCCCAGCGGGTTGTTCCCTTACCACAACTAGACCATTTAGAGTAAACGGTAATACACCAGTTGCAGATTTCGATGTACTGGAACCTGATAATTTATGTAGTAACAGAGAGATTCTGGTAAAGGACAATTCTTCAATAGCGGGTTTTGATCGTATTACCCGATTGGAATGGTACATTGATGGGATGTTAGTAGCTGAGATTCAGAATCCTGTACTTAACGATACTTATCCATTAAATTATCCGGCTTTTTCTACTCCTTTATCACGACCTGTTCAAATAAAATTAGTCGCTTTTTCGGGGGCTGTAGATGGGCCATGTCAAAACCCAAAAGAGAAAAATATTACACTGCATGCTGTTCCGGTGTTGCAGTTTGATGCTTTGTCATCGGTCTGTCTTAATGCAGGAGAGATTCCGATCAAAGTGCCGGTAATTGGAGATGTTCAAGGTGAGGGAGTGTTTTCTGGTCCTGGTATAAGTACTTCCGGGTCATTTGATCCCCGAATTGCAGGGGTGGGTACCTGGAACCTCAGCTATACCTTTACTGGTTCCAATGGCTGCACGGATACTAAATCTCAATCAATAACTGTGAAGCCAATTCCAAAAGTTAACATTGAATCAGATGTTTATGCATTTGTGGATGGAACGGTGCAGGTGAAAGCAAGTACGACAGAATCTGGTTTGCAGTTTAAATGGTTTCCTTCAAAAGGGTTGAGCAGGGATGATATATTAAATCCTGTAATTACGGCTGATGAAGATAGGTTATATACCTTAACAGTTACCTCTCCTTTAAGTTGTGGGGAGACGTTCTATTTAAGACTGCATGCATTAAAAGATATTGTCTCTCCCAATGCATTTAGTCCGAATGGCGACAATGTAAATGACGTGTGGAAATTAAATTACTTAGAGTCATACCCCAACTCAACGGTATCGGTATTTAATAGGTACGGTGAAAAAGTTTTTTTTAGTCATGGATATTCAATACCTTTTGATGGCAATTACAAGGGGAAACCACTTCCGGTTGGGACTTATTACTATATAATCAGTCCTGGAAATGGAAAAAAATCTGTAACAGGCTCATTAACTTTGATTAGATAAAATGAAACGTTCTATATATATAATCATTTTACAGTTCGTTTTTAGTTTTTATTGTGTTGCGCAGCAGCGTCCACAATATACCCAGTATGTTTTCAATAACTTCCTGCTAAATCCTGCTATAAGTGGAATAGAGAACTATGCCGATGTGAAAATAGGTTATAGAAAACAATGGGCAGGAATTGAAAATGCTCCACAAACTTCATTTGTTACAGCACACTGGAACCTCGGGTCCGACTATCTATGGAAAAATGCTTTGTCTTTACCTGATAAGGGTGATGATCCGATGAGTAGGAATTATATGCAAAATTACACTTCTTCACCTGCACATCATGGAATGGGAGTTACTGCAGTATATGATGAGCTGGGTCCACTTTCAAGGTTAGATGCAAATTTAACTTATGCTTATCATTTAAAGCTTAACAATACTTTCAATTTATCGGTAGGTGTAGCGGCAGGGGTAAGCAGAGTTGCATTGGATGTCAACGCACTGACTTTTGAAGATCAGACACGTATCGATCCTTCTATATCAAATGGTATTGTCAGTCAGCTTAAACCTGATCTTGGTTTGGGTGTCTGGCTATACAGCGGTCGACTTTTTGCTGGCGCATCTGTTCAACAGATTTTACCACAAAAGTTATCATTTACAGGCGATCGGAATTATAATACCGGTAAAGATGTTGCCCATTTTTTTGTTACTGCAGGTTATAAATTGTTTGTTGATGATGAGATTTCGGTAACTCCATCTATTATGGTAAAACAAGTGAGTCCTGTACCTGCATCAATTGATGTGAATTTAAAGATGGCTATTAAAGACAGGTTTTGGATAGGAGGAAGTTATCGTAAAGATGATTCATTTTCAGCATTGGCAGGGATAAACATCAGTAAATTATTAAACCTTACTTATGCTTATGATTTTACCACATCTGGTTTAAATCAGGTAAGTAACGGTAGCCACGAAATTGTACTTGGCATCCAGTTAAACAATGTCTATGAAGTGTTTAGTACTACCAGAATGTGGTAAAACTGCTAAAGTTCTTTTCTTAAACGTGCAACAGGAATATTCATCTGTTCCCTGTATTTAGCTACTGTTCTTCTGGCAATATTGTAACCTCTGTCTTTCAGAATTTCAGTTAGTTTCTCGTCTGCTAAAGGCTTGCGTTTGTCCTCATTGCCAATACAGTCTTCCAGAATTTTCTTTACTTCTTTATTAGATACCTCTTCACCACTTTCAGTTTGAATGGCCTCAGAGAAGAATGATTTTAATAAGAAAGTACCAAATTCAGTTTGTACATATTTTGAGTTAGCTACCCTTGATACAGTAGAAATATCCATATCAATTTTATCGGCAATATCTTTCAAAATCATCGGACGCATTTTTCGCTCATCACCAGTAAGCAAATATTCATACTGGTATTGCATAATTGCATTCATTGTTTTTAACAAAGTTTGCTGTCTTTGTTTAATGGCATCGATAAACCATTTTGCAGAATCCAGTTTTTGTTTAACAAACTGTACTGCTTCTTTTAACTTTTTATCTTTCTGAGCAGCCTTATCATAATGGTCAAACATATCTATATACGATCGGCTAACGCGTAGCTCAGGAGCATTTTTAGAGTTCAGAGTAAGGATGAGAACTCCATCATTATTAGAAACATGGAAGTCAGGGATAATCTGTAATTGTTTGGTCGTAACCTGATTAGAATCACCGGGTTTTGGATTTAACCTTAATATTTCCGCAACAATTTCTTTTAAATCTTCACTGTTCAGGTTTAGTGATTTTTCAAGTTTATCGTAATGTTTTCTGGTAAATTCATCCAAATAATTCTCTACGATTAAAATCGCTTTTTGAATGATTGGATTATTAGGGTCTTTACGTTTTAATTGCAAAGTAAGACATTCCTGTAAGTCTCGGGCAGCAATACCCGGTGGATCGAAATTCTGAATTACTTTCAGCATTTCCAGCACATCTTCTTCTTCAACCATTACGTTTTGAGAGAATGCAAGATCATCGATCATTGAAGTGACAGGCCTTCTTAAATAACCATCATCATCTAAGCTTCCGATAATTTGTTTTCCAATAATAAAATCCTGATCAGACAAGGGAACAAGGTCAAGTTGTTCCTGTAAACTTTCAAAAAAAGTACTTTCAATAGCTATTGGGGTTTCCTTTTTTTCCTCATCGTCATCATTATTGTTATACGAGGTACTGTAATCATTTACATCATCATCCTGCAAATAATCATCTACATTAAATTCATCAGTGTTTTCTTCCTTTGCACTGGCATCAAAATCGTCTGGCGTATCATTCAGGTCATCGTACTCACTTTTAGGCTCCTCAGCAATCATTAAACTAGGATCCTCTAATGCCGGATTTTCTTCTAGCTCTTCTTTTATGCGGGTATCTAAAGCAACTGTTGGTACCTGCAACAGTTTTATAAACTGAATCTGTTGAGGTGATAATTTTTGAAGTAATTTTTGTTGTAAATGTTGTTTTAGCATAAAAAGGTGATGATGTATTTATGTACCCGCTTCAAAAATACACATTTAGTGCAGATAAAAGTAATTACGCAATGATAAATCCAATATATACACTGTCGCCGACAAGTTTTCCATCGGCTGATGCAAAACTCATGTAGCAATGCAGGGTATTCCCTTTGTAGTCTATCGGTATTTTTACACTATATTCTTTATCATATCGATCAGCAACATCGATAAATTGAAGGTTTTGTTCTTTTTCTTCGTTGTAAAGTAGAAAAGAGGCACGATCTGAAAATTGGCAACTTGGATGTTGTGCTTGTGCTGCCCAGGTAAATTGAATGAGGTTGTCGGTAAGAATTAGTTCAGTATCATCTGGTGTAGCAATGCGGCCTTTACTGTACATGATTTCGGGTAGATTCAGCGATATATGATCCTCCGTAAAGATAAATGCATGTGGGAAATTGAATTTATAGGCAGCATTCACTTCTGTTTTTGATGTTGCGTATTTTTTGAAACCAGGTTTTACCAATTGGTCTATGTTGCTTAAAAAACTGTTTAACAAACTGAATTTAGTTTGTTCATTTAATTGTTTTGCCGTTGGTGGTTTGTTGCTGGTTCTATATGTGGCAGTAACTACGTTTGTTTTGCGATGTACGCGATTTACAGATGGCCCAACTTTTTTGCGTATTGGCCCAACGATGCCTGATTTTATGACTCCCATGATTGCTGTAGTTTAAATTAATTACGACTTGTTAAAACTTCCGGTATAGGTACTGTCGGCAATAGAGGTTCTGTCGGCCGATGAGAAGGATATATAAGTTTCCATATATTGTCCTCTTAAGCTGGCAGGAATTTGCAATGATGCTTTACCTGATAAACGATCAGTACCAAAAAGTGTATAAAAAGCTTTCTTCTTTTTTGGGAAATAGGCGAGGACCATGACTTGATCCGTTGCCATTGGAAATGCCATTTTTTTATCGGTATCCCAGGTGAATTCTAATCCTGTTCCGGTTTCCACTACTTGTGGATTTTGTGCTGGTGTTAAATTCCCTTTACTTAATATCAGTAAGTCGTATTCTATCTCCAGATTTGGGTAAGAGCCGCTAAACATATTTGGTTTGTTGGCTGTTACCGCTAAATTAAATGGATTATACGCTGCATTGGGGCTTTCCACACTATAGCCGACATTTATGAAATCGTGTATATGCTGAAAAAAGTTGCTGCATAACTTTGTTCTTAATCTTGCGTCACGTTGTTTTTCTGTGTCCCGATCTTTGTATACACCTATGGTTCGAGATACGTTTTTTCCGTTTAATGTGTAGTAAAGTACATTGCCTAATCTTCCTCTGTGGAAGCCACCAGGACCATCATTTGCGATTGCCATAATAATTTAAAGGATTAGAGGTTAATATTAAATCTTTAAGATAAGCTGTAAAAGGCTGAAATACAATAGTGTTTTGTAATGATGACTATATGATGACAGTAAGATCACTATCTAAATACAGGGTTGAGCTACCCTTGAGCTACCCTTGGCATAGGGTTGAGCTACCCTAGGGGTATTTCAACTGTAGCGCAAGGGTAGTTTAAGGGTAGTGCAAGGGTAGCGCAACCCTGTAATCATCCTGTAGTTATCCTGTAATTAAGTAGTAATGATATCAAAAGAACCATAATGAAGGAGGGTTGACACACCAGAAATTTAAAATTGTGATTAATTTGAGTAAATATTCGTTGTTTCATCCGGCCTTCTTTCTTTTAGCTTTCAGGCTTGATTTGGATGATTGATCAGTCTTTACTAAAAATTGAAAGATATTTTGATGTGTTTCTTATTCTTACTACTTTGGGGAAATATTATGAGAAAAACGCTTTTCTTAGGCTTCTGCCTGTTGTTGTTGAAGTTTAATACTTTGGCACAAAGTTCCTTTGTTAAACCTGTAATTTTTGGAGTAAAAGCAGGAATTAATTCCTCCCTCTTTATTGCAGATGTTGGACCTTTTGATCCGAATAGCTCGTTTAATAATGCTTCTTTTCAACGATTTTTACGCTTCTCAGCATTTGCTGGATTAACAGTTGATTATATGGTTAAGGAGAGGTTGTCAGTAGGAGCCGAGCTTTTATATAATTCAAGGGGAATGGCCTATCGGCAACAGAATAATGGGGTTTTGATGATTGGTAATGGTGGGCAGGAGCAGGCATATAATTATTTTAAATATAAGATAGATTACCTGGAGCTTCCTTTGACTGCCAATTTTAATGTTCTCAATGTGGCCTCAGATAATTGGCTAACTGGTTATGTAGGGATTGCTCCAGCTGTTGCACTACACAAAAGTGTGAAATTAGACTACCCAGAAGTAAATGCGGGACCATGGAGTGGCGAATCTGATCAAAGTGGAGATCTTGAAAATGTAAGGTCTTTCAATACCAGTGTGTTAACTGGTATTCAGTTCGGAGGCGTCCCATCCCATATGGGGGTTTATATGGATCTTCGTGCAAGTTATACGTTATTGCCAGTCTTCAATGTAAAACAGGATGTCAATGCAGACAATTTGAATACAAGGATGTTTAGTTTTTCTGTGGGTATTGGAGTTAAATTTTAAGCGGTTAAACTTTTATTTTTAAAATATAAATATGATGATGAATAGGATGCAAATCAGTTGCTTTACATTAATGATATTTCTTTTTATTGGCACAGCGAGTGGACAGACGGATTATATTATTAACAACGATAATGTGAAAATTATGGGTGAAGTGAAAAGCTTAAACTTTAATAAAGTCAAATTTATTCCTGCTGGAGAAAAAAAAGTCCAGAAGTTTAATGCAAGACAAATTAAGGAAGCTTATAAAGCTGGTAAGCCAAAAGTTAGATCTATTGAGATGGCTATAGGCGAGCGACCTTTATTTTTAGATGTTTTGGAAGATGGTAAAATTAAACTTTACGAATATTTCAGAAGTGCTCCAGGCTATGCGGGGGGCGGGGTAGGTGGTTTTGGTGGAAGTGCTGGTAAGTTCAATTTTGATCTGGTACGATCGCTTATTGAGGAGTATAATAATTTGATAATAAGTGGAGTGAATAAAAAAATAGAAGTAAAATAAATATTAAAGATTTAAATACCTTAATTTTGGTATCATTTTTATAAATTAGAGTAGAATAAAAAACAACTATTATGGGATTTGTAAAAGAATTTAAAGAGTTCGCTGTTAAAGGCAGTGTAATGGATCTTGCTGTCGGTGTTATCATCGGTGGAGCATTCGGTAAAATTATTGACAGTGTGGTAAAGGATTTAATTATGCCTTTAATCTCTGCTGTTATCGGATCTGTAGATTTTAGTAACCTATATGTTGTACTGAAGGGTGAGGTAGGATCTAATCTTGCATTAGAAGAAGCTCGTAAAATACCTGATACTGTTATTTTTGCCTACGGTAACTTTATTACTGTTGCCATAAACTTCCTTTTACTAGCGCTTGCAGTGTTTATGCTGGTTAAAGGTATCAATGCTATGAAACGTAAGCAAGAAGCTGAGCCTGTTGCAGCACCAGCGCCAACAACAGAGGAAACTTTACTTACTGAGATCAGAGACCTTCTTAAAACAAAATAAATTCAATATAATTTATTGTATGCCCGAACAGTTTTATTTAACTGTTCGGGTTTTTTTATTGGAATATTTTACCGATGTAATGATGCTGTTTACCGATGATTACTTGCGATATAGACAGTACTTGTTTCTAGTTGTGTAAAGAAACCTAATTTTGAGTACGTGATAAATAAAAAAATACATTCAATTCATATAACAAATGGAAGAGGTAAGAAATAGTAATTCGAGCAGGATATACGGAGGGTTGATCATTATTGGAGTCGGAATGGTTTTTCTATTGAGAAATTTTGGATATTATGTTCCAGATTGGATATTTAGCTGGCATACTTTGCTCATCGTCATTGGGTTGTTGATTGGTTACAAACGTAATTTTAATGGGGGAGGATGGATAATTATGGTTTTGATTGGTGTATTTTTCACTGCCCGTGAAATCATTGACTTCGATATCTCTAAGTATTACTTCCCTTTAATATTTATTCTTCTTGGCTTGATGTTGCTATTGAAACCAAAAAAGTCGGATATGGATCGTGGTAGAAGATGTAAGGCCAGGTGGAAGAATAGGATGAGAAGGAAGTATGAAATGATGGGTGATTTAAATATCCCAGGTGATGATGCCAGTAACCCAATGGGAAATGATAAATACGCTGGTATAGATAAAAATGATATCGTAGAATCTGTAAGTGTTTTTGGAGGTAATCATAGACAGGTTTATTCAAAGAATTTTAAAGGGGGGGAAGTAGTTGCTGTTTTTGGAGGTTCTGATATTAATTTAACACAGGCTGATTTTGAGGGCGTGATTAGGATGGACGTTGTTGCAATTTTTGGAGGAGTAAAAATTGTTGTTCCGCCTGGATGGGAAGTAAGATCGGAAGTAACTGCAATTTTTGGTGGCCTTGATGACCGCAGGACCTTAGGGGTACCCGCTGTTGAGCCTCGTAAGATATTGATAATTGAAGGGGTAGCTATGTTTGGAGGGGTTGATATTAGAAACTTTTAAAACAAAAAAAAATGAAATGGTTTATCGTAAGATACGTTTATCAGATAGTTACTGGCAAAGGAAATCATGCCTCACAATTTGATGAACAGTTAAGGTTAACAATGGCAGGAAGCTCTGACGAAGCACTCACAAAGGCTGAGAAACAGGCAGATGAATTTCATCAGCCATTTAGGAATCACAATGGAGAAATGGTAAGATGGAATTTTATTTGTATTGCCGATCTTTATGAAATCCAGTCTCCAACAGATGGAGCTGAAGTAGCTTCAACATTGCATGAACCGAATGATGTGGATGCTTTTCTGGATCATATTAACCAACGTAAAAACTACTTACAGAAACTTTTACCATATTCTACACCCTCAATTAAATTGTTTTGACAACAAGACCTTTATCTGTTCCCAGAATTAAAAAGATAGCTTCTCTGATTTTTCTTGGATGGGTATTGATATTTATATGCATTTTTTATTCTACTCTAAATTTCAGTTTAACCATATCGGTTGCTGATAGTCTCATTACAAATGGTTTACTTGGACTTGCTTGCATTATTCTAAGTAATATGCTTGGCTTTTATCAGCCTAAAAATGAAACTATTGTTTTTGTATTGGCGCTTACTTTTTTTAAAGCCCTTGTGATTACTTTGGTAAGTAAGTTTCTGCTTGTTTTTTTGTTTAGTGAAGAAAAGACGTACATCAGTTTTGTTAACTTTTCTGTAATGGTGCGATTCCTGATCTTATTTGTATTTCTTGCATGGTGTGCATTAGCTAACATTTTATGGTATAGATTAGAAGAACAATCTGAAACACAGGAACGTTTGCTTGATGCTCAAAATCTGTCTAAAGAAGCTGAATTGAATAAATTGCGCCATCAGTTGCAACCACATTTTTTGTTTAACAGCTTAAATTCTGTTTATGCGCTGACTATTGTGAATCCTAAAGAGGCTGGAATAATGATTACCCGTCTGGCAGCATTTTTAAGGGGGACATTGAAAAGAGATGATGAGGTTTGGGTAAGTGTGGCGGAAGAAATGGAGTACATTCAGCTTTATCTTGATATTGAAAAAGTGCGGTTTAGCCATAGATTAAACATAGAGGTGGAAATAGCAGAAGAAACCTTAAATTTATGTTTGCCTGGAACATTTTTACAACCTATCGTTGAAAATGCTATAAAATTCGGCTTGTACAATACATCGGCTGCTATAACTATATCAATATTTGTAAAGCTGGAGCATAGTCATCTGATCGTTGTGGTGCGAAACCCCTTTGATCCTGAAATGAAAGTTAGTGAAGGAACGGGTTTTGGATTAACAGCCATCCGCAGGCGTTTATATCTTTTATTTGCAGATGAGCGTTTGCTGCAGACTAAAGTAATTAATGAAAATATGTTTGAAACCACGCTTAAAATACCTCAACAACATGATAAGAACAATATTAATTGACGATGAACCTTTAGCCCGGGATGTAGTAAAACATTACCTAATGGGTTTTCCTGATGTTGAGGTAGTTGCAGAATGTAATGATGGTTTTGAAGGGATAAAGGCTATTGCGACACATCAGCCAGATCTTATATTTTTAGATATACAAATGCCTAAAATCAGTGGGTTTGAAATGTTAGAGTTGGTGGATAAGCATCCTGCAGTAATATTTACTACAGCTTTTGATGAGTATGCAATTAAAGCTTTTGAGGTAAATGCGGTGGATTACCTTCTTAAGCCTATTGAGCAGAAGAGATTTGAACAGGCTATGCAGCGCTTACCAGCCAGATTGAATAATGTGGTGGCTGTTGAGCAGGAACTGCTGGATGTGGCAGCTTTAAGTCCGGCACAAAGTAATAGAGTGGTGCTGAAGAAAAATGGCGTCATTAAGATTATTGCAGTATCGGATATTCATTATCTGGAAGCAGACGATGATTATGTGAAGCTGAGTACTGCTGAGGGGGTTTTTCATAAAAATAAAACAATGAGTTTTTTTGAACGAACCCTTGAAAGTAATCAGTTTATCAGAATACACCGTTCATATATAATAAACCTGGCTCAGGTTAGTCGTATTGAATTAAAAGAAAAGGATAGTTACATTGTGCTATTAAAATCAGATATTTGGCTGCCGGTAAGTAAAACCGGGTATATAAAGTTGAAGGCCGCATTGGGAATGTAAGTTGGTTTTTAAGAAATTGAGAAGTATAACTAAAATGTATTTGCAATTAAATAAAAATCGAACTATATTTGCACCTCTTATTTAAAAATAAATAGTCAAGATATAATACAGTTATGAAAAGAACATTCCAACCTTCGCAAAGAAAGAGAAGAAACAAACACGGCTTCCGCGAAAGAATGGCTACAGCAAACGGTAGAAGAGTATTAGCTTCACGTCGCGCAAAAGGAAGAAAAAGATTAACGGTTTCAAGCGAAGGCCGCCACAAATCATAATTCGTTGATTGCAGCACTATAAGTGTTAGCAGATCAGTATTTTCTGCAAAATTGCAATCAAAAGGATGAAAACATTTAAGAAAGAAGAACGGTTATGTAACAGACGATATTTAGATCTGTTATTTGTTGACGGTTCTTCTTTTTTGTTATATCCGTATCGTGTATCTTATATATTTATACCTGCTGAGAATCCTATTCCTACACAGGTTGTAATTAATGTTTCGAAGAAAAGATACAAGCTTGCGGTAGATAGAAATCAGATCAAGCGCCGCATTCGCGAGGCTTACCGTTTACACAAAGAACAGGAATTATATATAAAGTTACCTGGAGGTCGTGAATTACTTTTGCTTTCTTTACAGTTTGTTGGTAAAAAGATTTATGACTACTCTTTTATGGAGAAGAAGTTGATCGATGCGCTGAGAAAACTGACTTCTATTATTGAAGCTAACGAAGCAAAGAAAGTAAATGGAGGCCATTAAAAAAGTTATCGGTTGGTTCTTTCTTTTGCTGATTAAGCTTTACCAATGGCTTATATCTCCATTATTAGGAGCAAACTGCAGATTTACACCTACTTGTTCACAATATGGAATTGAGGCTATAAAAAAACACGGACCATTTAAAGGTGGTTGGTTAACTTTGAAACGCATTGGCCGTTGTCACCCATGGGGAGATCATGGTCATGACCCGGTTCCTTAATTTATTTTTTTATTTTAAATTTAATATAATGGCTACCATACTTCAGCTTGAAACTGCTACACAGGTTTGTTCTGCAGCAATCTCTATAAATGGAGAAACTGTTGCTTTAAAAGAACAAATGGCCAGCAATATTCATGCGGGAAGCTTAACACTGTTTATTAAGGATGTGATGGACACTGCAGGTTTGAAGTTTACAGATCTGGATGCTATAGCTGTAAGTAAAGGCCCGGGTTCTTATACAGGCCTGCGTATAGGTGTGTCTACAGCAAAAGGATTATGTTTTGCTTTAGACCTTCCTTTGATTGGTGTCGATACTTTGCAGATGATGTCTGCCGGTTTTCTGGCTACTCAGGAAGGTTATGAAGGATCAATCTGTGCAATGATCGATGCACGTAGGATGGAGGTGTTTACAGCCTTGTTTGATACACAATTGAATTATATTGGCACTACTGAAGCAAAGATTATTGATGAGCATAGTTTTATCAATGAATTGAATGCTGGTAAAATTACTTTTATCGGTGATGGCGCGTTGAAATGTGCTGCGGTTATCCAAAATGCTAATGCATCGTTTTCTGAACTGAACTTTAATTCAGCAGCAAATATGAGTAAGCTGGCTTTTAAAGCTTATAACAATGCTGAGTTTGAGGATGTGGCTTATTTCGAGCCTTTTTATCTGAAAGATTTCGTGTTGACTACACCGAAAAAGAAAGTCTGAGTTACCTATTTTTTCTTAGAACCTCCAAAAATACGTTTAAAAAAGCTGCTTCCCTCATCTCCTATACCGGGCATGTAACTGCTATTTTGAGGATGATTAACGGTATTCCCGAATTTTATACCTATACCCATATAAAATGAAGCTCCATTGTAGCCACTACCAATAGTGCGGTCTTGCTGGATAATGCCGTTAACTTGTGTAACGGTTTTAAATAGGTTGTCTGAACCAAGGAACACTTCAAAGTTTGGCGTTTGATATAAGCCTTGTAAGCCCATTAAAAATAGCCCGTTGAAATTGTATGTTGGAATAGCACTTAACGCTATCCCGTTGTATTTAAATTTATTTACAAACGCTGCATCACCTCCTTTATAGAACAGGTTTTTAGAAACGATAAGACCTGGCGTATAAGAGAAAGGATAACTAAAGCTAAATGCTTTTGAAATCATGAAATCTACTTTCGCATTGGTCGGGCTAAGGAAACTTTTATGTGTTTCGTTGCCTGTTGCAATGCGGGTGATTTGTCTTTCAATAGAGGACGCACTTGCCTGCGGATCATCAATGATTAATGGATCATTCAGGTTATTAAACTTATTGTAATATGAGCTTTTTGCCCATTTGATGAAGCCCATGTCTTTTAAATTAGCCATCAGAAATACACCGCTTTTTGAGGTGTAACTCGTTCCCAGACTAAAGGAAAGTCCGGGGTTTTTAAAAGTAGGAATTGCATCTTTCCTGGATATTTCTTCTCTTTCAATAAAGCTTGCTTTGTAAGTTCCACTGAGTGCTGCTCTGAGTGGGACAGAAGCTGATCCTGGATTGAAATAGGATTCTACAACGTTCAGCTTGTTGTAAGTGATACCACTTAATAGGCTGACTTTAGCACCAAAAGCTAATCTTTTATTATAGTTCTCGCGATATGTGAAGCTGAATTGATGATAGGATTGTGCATATCCCTTGTTGTTAAAGGCATTTGTAAAGTCTTCGTTCTCATAAGGCTGGAATCTTTTGTAGTCGTCCAGCATTGCCAGTGTTTCGTTGGTGTAGTTTATGTGTCCATCGGTTCGTATCTGCCAGGCAAAACCCATTTCCTTTTGGAATTTATAAGACTGAAATATTCTGAAAGTAAGGAGGTATATATTTGAATTCTGATATGCCGCATTAATTTCAGTACCTCTTAAAGGAAGGTCTTTCATATTGTACTTTCCTTCGTTGATCAGTCTTCTGATAAAATCTGAATTTCCTTTATTGGCTATATTGAGGCCTAAATTTGGCAAAAGGAAGTTAGAAGCAAATTTCCGGGATGAATCTAAAACAAAAGTTTTCTGCGCAGGATTTTCAAACCCATCAAAAAGGGTTCTGGTATTGAATAGTCCATACTGCTGTGCCCATACAAATGGAGAAAGACAGCAGCAAAATAATGTTAATGCAAAATGCTTTTTACTCATAGAGATGCTATAAAGCTAAAGAATCTTTTTGTAAAACCTGAGGCTGTTTATTAAGTAATATATTAGTTTGGAACTTACCATTATCACCACTTAGCTGATAGGTAAAGGAATCATATTTCTTTAATCCTTCTTCAGATTGCAAGTGTTTATAGTATGGCAAATAAACATTCTTCCTGATTATTTCACTTGAGTTGTTGTGGTCGATGTAAAAGTTGATACTCGAATTGTAGGGAAGTTGGTTCGCTGCACTGATATAATTGGGTGTGTTGATCAGTAGTTGATTGTTGTCATAATTACTTAAAAAGGCCTGTAACGTTGAAGCGTGATTGGCGAATACAAGGTAGTTGTCAAATATAATATAATATGGCTTTTTAAAACCTTCAAAAGGCAGTCCAAAGTAGGCATAAAGTATACCTTCTTCTTTTAAAACTTTTATATCGTCACTGTAATTGTTGCTCAGGTCTATTAAGAGTTGTGATAATTTATCTCCATTACTTAGGTTTATGGCTCCTATTTTTTCTGATGTGCTTAATTGAAAAGTGACCATTTGGTTCTTAAAGTATTTTGGGACGATTTCATCTAGGTTGAGGTGGTATTTAGTGTTTATATTCTGAATAAGCTCGGAAGACTTTTTGTCACGCATGTTGTTCATCCATGTTTTGAGTTTTTTTTGCCACTCTGGATAGTTAGCTATTGCAAATATGGTGTATGAGGAAGTGTTTTCCGGAAGCATGTTTTGTATACTGTTTTTTTGAGCTTCCTGATCAGAGAAAAGGTTATAATAGTTGTTTTGATCGTTGGCAATTGTTGTTCCGGTGAGGAGTAACTTATCTTTACTATAGTTATAAGTTAGTGCTGCAAAGGCATTTTGTTTATTAAAAACAGAGAGTTCACCATTCAGTTTTCCTGCAATTATATTCGTCAGTATGCCTGGTAGTTTATTGAAGTTGATATATAACCGGGCCAGACTGTTTTTATTGATTTTATCATTGGTATTGATAAAATCTGCAAATTCATTAGTCTTGTCTTTTTGTGAGGCCAAGTAATCACTAACTTGCTCTGATGAGTTAGAAAGTACAACCAGATTCTCTTTTATGGTCAGGTAACAAACGGTACTGTCGGGCAGTGTTAATTTGTTCATGTCTTCCAAAGATTCTGTTGTTGTTCCTGCAGCTTTAATTGCACCAATTATCTGGTGTACATAATTCGGATCATGTACCTGAGTAAAGCAGATGAAATCTATTTTCTGTTTATTGTTGGGAACAAATCCTATGTATATATATTGATTGGCTGTTTCCTGATTTACGATTGGTAATGTCAGAAGGTGTTTTTTGATCGAAGATAATTCTTTGTATTTTTCTTCTCCCAGAATTTCACTGAAGAGGGGTTGTTCTTTTAAAATGTCAGTGATTCCTTTTTCGTTTTCAAAAGAAAAGATAAGTCCGGAGCTAGAGGTAGCGGCATGCAGACTTATATCGCTGGTATTGCGATCTGCATTTAATCTGGAAAAATATAAATAGGCCATAGCTACAATAGCTATAAGCAATAAGCCAATAATAATTGCAATTTTTTTCATGTGTTCTTTACAAATTTAACTGAATAGTTTGACTATTTAATTTAATACTGGTGTTTACTGGGGAAATGCCTGTATTTTGTTAATTTTGCTATATTAAAGCCGATCTATCATGAGCAGACGTATTATCTTAACCGCTTCTTTGTGCGGTGCTATTGCCGTTATATTTGGTGCATTTGGTGCACATAGTTTAAAGAATGTATTGAGTGCTGGTGCTGTGGAAATCTGGGCCAAAGGTGTTGAATATCAATTTTATCATACTTTTGCTTTGTTGTTCCTTTCACAGTTTGCAATGGTTAATGATAAACTGGTAAAGTGGTCTTACATTTTCTTTACAATGGGTATCGTATTGTTTTCGGGTTCCTTGTATTTACTGGCAACAAGAGAGATTTTAAATATTGGTTTTCTGAATTATATAGGTCCGATTACACCAATAGGTGGGTTGTGTTTTATCCTGGGCTGGGCTTTGTTATTTATTGCCGCTTCTAAACGTAAGTAAAATGAGTCCTGGGTCGTCTGATTTTGGTGAAAGTTCCGGGGAGAACTTTGGGGAACTCTCAGGGGAGCGTTTCGGTGGGCTTTTTGGAACACAAGGAAATTCTGGAGAGCATTCTGATGAGCTTTTTAAAGAGCGGGAAACACTTTTTGTAGAGGTGATTCTACCTTTATCGCTTGCTAAGAATTATTTGTATCGGGTGCCGTTCGAATTAAACGAACAGACAGAAGTAGGCAAGCGGGTGGTGGTGCAGTTTGGTAAGAATAAAATCTATACGGCACTTATTAAAAGCATCAGCCAGACCCCACCTGAACATTATCAGGCAAAATATATCATTGATGTGGTAGATGAACATCCGATTATCACCTCTCAGCAATTACAGTTGTGGGATTGGATGACCAGCTATTACCTCTGCAATGAAGGTGATGTGATGTCGGCAGCACTGCCGACTGGCTTAAAGCTGGCTAGTGAAACTATTATTGTACTTAAAGAGGATACTGAGTCAGAAGCTAAGGAATCTGGTCCGGTTCTGACAGATAAGGAAAGTAGATTGCTTACTGCTTTAAATAGTCAGAAGCGGTTAACTATTGATGAGGTCTCAGCGCTACTTGGACAAAAGACCGTATATCCGATTATCAATTCTTTAATTGAAAAGGGACTGATCTATATTGCAGAGGAAGTTGTAGAGAAATATAAACCGTTACTTAAATCTTTTGTATCGTTAAATCCTTATTATCAGGAGGAGGAGAATCTGAAAGAATTGTTCTCTATCCTGGAACGAGCTCCTAAGCAGTTAAATGTATTGTTGACTTTCATTAAACTTTACAGGCAGCAGAATTTAATTCCGAAACAACAGTTGCTGGAAGAAAGTGATTGTGGACAGGCTGCTTTTAAAGCTTTACAGGATAAGGAAATATTTATAGTGGAGAAACGTCCCGTAAGTCGTTTAAGAGAAAACGAAGACGATTTTATTCTCAATTTTGAATTGACTGAGGTTCAGAATAAGGCTTTGACTCAGATTGAAGCTGGGTTTGAAGAAAAGGATGTGGTTTTATTACATGGGATTACAGCTTCCGGAAAAACTCAGGTCTATATCAAGCTCATCGAAAAAGCAATAGAAAAAGGGGGACAAGTATTGTTTCTGCTTCCAGAAATCGCTTTAACCACTCAGATTGTACAACGTATCCAACGCTATTTTGGTGATGCAATTGGTGTGTATCATTCTAAATTTAATAATAACGAGAGGGTCGAAATCTGGAATAAGGTTTTGAATGGAAAATATAGGGTTGTACTTGGTGCCAGGTCTGCTGTGTTTCTACCTTTTAAAGAGCTTAAGCTGATAGTTGTAGACGAAGAGCACGAATCTTCTTATAAACAACAAGAGCCTTCACCAAGATATCAGGCACGTGATGTGGCAGTTTTTCTTGCTCATTTGCATCAAGCAAAAGCAGTCCTTGGTTCTGCCACACCATCCATAGAGAGTTATTATAATGCAGTGAATAATAAGTATGCACTGGTGACTATAAATGAACGTTTCGGTGGTGTTGAATTACCTGTTCATGAAGTTGTAAGCATTGCTGAGGAAACGAAGAAAAAGAAAATGGTTTCTTATTTTTCCAGTAAGCTGATTGATGAGATTGCTTATACCATGGAGCAAAAAGAGCAGGTAATCTTGTTTCAAAATCGACGCGGTTATGCTACAATTCTGATATGTGCAACTTGTGGTTATGCCCCAAAATGTGTGAGTTGTGATGTTTCATTAACTTATCATAAAACAAGTGGCAAGTTGCATTGTCATTATTGCGGTTATCATCAGAGTAGCATTAATATTTGTCCGGCATGCGGTTCTGTTCATATCGAGCAGAAAGGATTTGGAACGGAACGGGTAGAAGAGGAGCTGAGCCTTGTTTTTCCTGATGCAAAAATTGCCAGACTTGATGTTGATAGTACGCGCACCAAAAATGGTCTGATGCAGATCATTACTGATTTTCAGGATAAGAAGACTGATATTCTGATAGGTACTCAAATGGTAGCTAAGGGGCTCGATTTTGATAATGTGACATTAATTGGGGTTATTAATGCTGATACGCTGTTCAATTATCCTGATTTCAGAGCGTTTGAACGCAGTTATCAGCTGCTTGCTCAGGTGGCTGGCAGAGCTGGAAGAAGAGATAAGCAGGGGAAAGTTATCATTCAGGCTTATGATGATCAACACCGCATCATTCGACAGGTGATTGAGAATAAATATCTGGATATGTATAACGATGAACTTACAGAACGCAGACAGTTTCTTTATCCTCCTTTTACCAGGATGATATTTATCAATATTAAACACAAAGATCAGGATCTTTTAAATGTTGCAGCACAACGTTTTGCTACTGTTTTAAGGGAGCAGCTTGGGCGTAGGGTTTTAGGTCCTGAACAGCCTATGGTAAGCCGGATCAGGAATTATTACATTAAACAGGTCATTATTAAATCTGATAAAGAGACTTCAATTCAAAAAGTTAAGTCCATACTTAAGGAAACAATTTTAGCTTTTCAGGCTGAAAAAGATTTTCGTGCTGTAAACATACAGGTAGACGTTGATCCATACTAGATTTTATTGGGATTGATTCTGTGTCGATTAGCCTTCATTAACGTATTTAGCCCGAAAAAGATTAAATTATTAGTTTTCAAAACGCGATATTTGATGTGAAATGGCATATAAGTTTGTTGACAATTACAGAGAGCAGGGAGCAAGGAAGCGTTTGGTGGTTCACCTTGAGTCAAGAGGGATAGCCGACAAAAAGGTATTGAAAGCAATAGGGAAAGTTCCAAGACATTTCTTTTTCGATGAAACTTTCTGGAACCAGGCTTATAAGGATATAGCATTTCCTATTGGTGATGGACAAACTATTTCTCAGCCTTATACTGTTGCTTATCAAAGTGAGCTGCTACACATAAAAAAAGGCGACAAAGTTTTAGAAATCGGAACAGGTTCTGGCTACCAAACTTGTATTTTGATGGAGCTAGGTGCTAATGTTTATACAATAGAACGTCAGGAAAGCATATACCGTCATACGATTAGAGTTCTACCAGGTATGGGTTATAATGCACATTTCTTTTTTGGAGATGGATCTAAAGGCATTGCTGATCATGCTCCATACGATAAGATTATTGTAACAGCAGGTGCTCCATTTGTGCCAGAGATTTTATTGAAACAACTTAAAGTTGGCGGGATATTGGTAATTCCGGTAGGTGATGAGCATTCTCAGAAAATGGTTACAGTGATTCGTGTAAGTGAAACGGACTATGAAAGAATCGAATTAGATACTTTTAGATTTGTACCGTTAGTGGGTGACCAAGCCTGGTAACCTACTAAAATTTCATTGCGCGATCCAGCTCTCTTTTGGATTCTCTTTCTTTAATGCTGTCTCTTTTATCAAATTCTTTTTTACCTTGTGCTAAGGCGATTTCGATTTTAGCAAAACCTCTTTCATTGGTAAATATACGTAACGGCACTATTGTATAGCCCTTTTCTTCACTTTTTACTTTAAGCTTTTTCAGTTCTTTTTTTTGAAGTAAGAGTACACGGTCACGCTTAATCTCATGGTGATGAAAGGAACTATGACTGTATTCTGAAATATGCAGATTTCGCACGTATAGTGTATTGCCAATAAACATGCAGAAAGCATCTGTCATATTTGCTTTACCTTGTCTTATTGCCTTAATTTCAGTACCTAGTAAAGCTAAGCCCGCATTGTATTTGTCAATAATGTGGTAATCGAAATAGGCTCTTTTATTTTTTATTTGAATATCATTCTTCATAAGAAGCTGCTAATATCTCAATTTTATCTCACAATCAGTACAGGAATAGACACTTTATGACGTACAGAATTGACTGTAGTGCCTAATATAAGGTCTTTTAAGCCTTTATGACCGTGCGCTCCCATTACTAATAATTGTATGTCTGTTTCCTTGCTTATCGCTACAATTGCTTTCACTGTACCCCCAAAACCAATGTGTGGACTAGCTTTATAACCAAGTTCGGCAAGGTTGTCGCAGTATTTTTGAAGGTTTTCTGTATCACTTTGTGTTTCATAATCTAAGGCTGAATCTCCGTAATAATTTGCTGCTGCGGTTTCTACTACATGGATGAGGTAATAGTGTGCATGTTTACCACCTTGGATGAGTGCATGTCGGATAGTATTCCGGTCATTTTTAGAAAAGTCGACGGTAATACCGATACGAGTGTAATTGATCTTTTCTACACTTTCAATATCTAAGGCTTTACCATGGGGTACATTACTGCTTTCACGTTTTAAACGACTAATAAGGGGATATATAAAAACATACAAAAGGAGTAAGCCGATGAGTATTGCCAAAGGGATTATAACTGCATACACATACCATTCTCCCTCAGCTCCCCATACCTTTATTTCTTCTACTACGAGTTTTACATTTAACGTTACGATGATAATTGATGCGGTCCATGCAAGAACTTTTACCCAGGTTTTAATGGCAAATCCTTTCATTGCTTTTTTATCTGATGTAAAATGAATTAAGGGAATTACGGCGAATCCGAGTTGTAAACTTAAAACAACCTGGCTTAGAATTAATAAGCCTCCCAATGCATCATCTCCATACCATAAAATAGTGAAAAATGCAGGAATAATAGCTAGTAATCGAGTAATTAGACGGCGCAACCAAGGTTGAATACGTAGTTTTAAATGTCCTTCCATTACAATTTGTCCCGCTAGCGTGCCAGTAATAGTCGAACTTTGTCCGGCCGCTATTAATGCGATGGCAAAAAGGGCGGGTGCCACATTACCGAATATATTTTGAAGCAGCTTATGTGCGTCTTGTATTTCGGCTATTTCATGATGACCATTGGTATAGAAAGCAGCAGCAGCCAGAATTAAAATAGCTGCATTTACAAAGAATGCGAGGTTTAAAGCTACAGCTGTATCTATAAAATTGAACTTTAGAGCTTCTTTAATGCCTTTTTCATCCCTGTTAAATTTGCGGGTTTGTACTAAAGAAGAGTGTAGATATAAGTTGTGAGGCATTACCGTTGCCCCAATGATCCCAATGGCAATGTAAAGTGCTTCACCTGATAACATTGAAGGTTCGAATCCTGCAATAACATCCTTTAAGACAGGTTCAACAATAAACATTTCTGCAAGAAAAGAAACACCTACAATAAACACCATAGATACAATGAAGGCTTCCATTTTGCGCATTCCCTTGTTGAGTAAGAAAAGAAGTAAAATGGTGTCGAAAATGGTAATACTGATACCCCAGATGAGTGGTAGGCCAAATAAAAGGTTTAAACCTATGGCCATTCCAATAATTTCTGCTAGATCACAGGCCACAATGGCTGTTTGTGCTAACAGAAACAAAGGTATATTAACCCATTTTGGATAGCCATTCCGTGATGCCTGTGCAAGGTCCAACCCTCTTACAATTCCTAAACGTGCACTAAGTGATTGCAGAAGTAATGCAATGAGGTTTGACATGAGCAACACCCAGATGAGCTGATATCCAAATTTGCTACCTCCGGCCAAGTCTGTTGCCCAGTTTCCAGGATCCATATAACCTACACTGACCAGATAGGCAGGGCCTAAAAAAGAAAGGATACGGCGCCATCCAGTACGCTTATGTGTATCTACACTTTGGTGAACTTCACTTAGGGATTCAGGAGCTTTATGTTCGGAGTTCATATTATACTTTAATAAGGATGTGTTTAGCAACTTCACGGCTAACACTTATTTTTTTCTGTTCTACAATTAGTTCTACAGAACCATCAAAATCATTAATGTCTGTAATGACAATCCTCTTTCCCAGAGTCAATCCTAATTTCTCCAGATGCTTTAAGAAGTTAGAAGAATGCTCGCTAACACCCATTACTAAACCATGTTCGCTTGTCTGTAATTTATTAAGTTTGGTAAAGGGAATGGTATCGAACTGTCCATTTTTATCAGGGATGGGGTCGCCATGAGGGTCGCTTTTAGGGAAGCCTAAAAATTCATCGAGCTTTTCAACGAGCTCGTTTGATTGGATGTGCTCCAGATCTTCTGCAATATCATGAACCTGATCCCATTTGAAATTTAGC
The DNA here is from genome assembly GCF_040203335.1 of Pedobacter sp. ASV1-7. NCBI lineage: Bacteria > Pseudomonadati > Bacteroidota > Sphingobacteriia > Sphingobacteriales > Sphingobacteriaceae > Pedobacter > Pedobacter sp. ASV1-7. The sequence goes on from NZ_JBEHBV010000004.1 coordinate 462,789, forward strand.
TTTTCTACTAGAAAAACTTCCCACAGCCGGTGTTTCCTTACAATGTTAATTGCAGCTGATTTACCAGAAGGAGTTAAAGTTACACCTTGGTATTTTTTATAGTTGATCAATTTTTTATCAGCTAGCTTTTTTATCATATCAGTAACAGAGGCTGCTTTGGTTTGCATTTTTTCTGCAATTGCATTGGTTTGTATGGCTCCGATATTGTTTTGAGACAAATGATATATGATTTTCAGGTAGTTCTCTTCTGTGAATGATTGCATTTTTTGTTTGCCTAACTATATGTTTAGACAAATCTAAAAATAATAGAAGAAATAAACTATAAATAATTGTATTTTTTTTAGAATAAAATTTGGCACGTAATGTATTCTTATTCTATCTTTGGAGATACTTATTATAATAATGGCGACAGAACTAGATAAAACGGATTTTAAAATTCTTAAATTGTTACAGGAGAATGGGAGGATGACGAACTTGCTATTATCCCAGGAAATTGGACTTTCACCAGCACCAACGTTAGAGAGAGTTAGGAAACTGGAAGTTTCTGGTTTTATTAAGAGTTATCATGCTCTTGTTGATGAAGAAAAACTAGGATTAGGTATTAAAACTTTTATTCAGGTTCAACTCGATTTTCATAAAAACAATACCATTCAGATCTTTTTAGATGAAGTAAATCAGATTAAAGAGATTACAGAATGTCATCATGTGACTGGTCAGGCCGATTTTCTATTGAAAGTTTATGTGAATGACATTAAGTCCTATGAGCGTTTGATTATGGATAAGATCAGTAAAATTTCTGTGGTAAAGACTTTTCAGACTATGATGATCATGTCTACCACTAAGAAAGAGCCGATTGTTCCTTTGGAATACTAACACTAAGATTTTTAACAAAAATGCCTGATCATACAATTATGGTCAGGCATTTTTATTTTATGTTAGCTGATTTGCCAGTTGATTGGGCTTTGTCCTTGCTTAATCAATATTTCATTTGCTTTTGAAAATGGTCTGCTTCCCAAAAAGCCATTATATGCCGAAAAAGGAGAGGGGTGAGCTGAGGCAATGATTGTATGTTTGCTCTTGTCTATTAATACTGCTTTATTCTGTGCATATCTTCCCCATAATAAGAATACAAGACCTGTTCTTTTTTCTGATAGTTCAGTGATAATTTTATCCGTAAAAGTTTCCCAGCCTCTCTTTTGATGAGAACCAGCCTCCTGAGCTCTCACTGTTAATGTCGCATTAAGCAGTAGTACACCTTCATTTGCCCATTGCGTTAGATTCCCATGATCTGGGAGGGTAAATCCAGGAATATCAGTTGATAATTCCTTATAAATGTTTTTTAGCGATGGTGGTACGATTATTCCTTTTTGTACAGAAAATGAAAGACCATGCGCTTGTCCTGTTCCATGATAAGGGTCCTGGCCCAAAATAACTACCTTGACTTTATCAAAAGGAGTATGGTTTAAAGCATTGAAAGTATCGGAACTTTTAGGGTAAATAGTATAGCCTTTTTGTTTTTCTTCTTGTAAAAAAGCTTTTAACGATTTCATATAGGGTTTTTCGAATTCATCACTTAATACCTTTAACCAGCTTTCTTCTATTGAAACAGACATTTGTATTGTATTGATTTTATAAAGATTATAATAAAATGATTTTAACAGAGCAGATTGCTTTAGCTGTTATTTCTTTTTTTCGTTGAAATTATAAATTAAATCTGATTATTGGTATTTAAACACGATATTTGCAAAAAAATAAATACAATATAATATGCCAAATGTAGTTCGTCTTATTTTAGGTTTTGCAGTGTTGGGTGGTGCTATTGCCCTTATGTTTTTTAGCTTCTGGGGCTGGGGTGTGCTTGCCATTTTTATAAGCATTTTTATTTTCGTTACTTTTTTCTTTAATGAGAATATGTTGTTGGCCCAATGGTTTTTAAGAAAAGATAATATGGGTAAAGCAGAAGCTTACCTTAATAGAATAACCAATTATGAAAAGCAGCTGATCAGAGGTCAGCATGGTTATTACAACCTTTTAATTGGCTTAATTGAATCGAGAAAAGCACCTATGCAATCGGAGAAATTCTTTAAGAAATCTCTTTCATTAGGAATGAATATGGATCACAACATTGCCCTGGCAAAGTTAAGTCTGGCCGGAATTGCAATGGCTAAAAGAAATAAGCGCGAAGCGACAATGTATTTGTCTGAAGCGAAGAAAGCGGATAAGAATAAGTTGCTGGCAGATCAGATCAAACAAATGAAAGATCAATTGGGGATGTTAGACAGACAGCAACAAGTAAGATACAGGTAGTTAAACCTACATAAACGACCAAAGGCCACATGCAAATGTGGCCTTTTATTTTTCACTTAATCTGTCGTAGTTTTCATTACGATCTGCGTAAGCTGTTTTACTGATGATGTCATCATCCAGATCATCTTTCTTTCTACTGAAGAATTTCTGTTCCGATTGAATACGGGTAATTAGTTGACGAATCAGTGTTAAATCAAAAGCTTCTCTGCTCAATTTAATGCAGTATTCGTTGTCTGTTATTTCTAAACTTGAACTGTTCATAATTTCTATTTTTAAATCTCCATAAAATTAAAAAAGGCTTGCTACAATAAATGTAGCAAGCCTTTAAGCTTTTGTTAATTTTATGTTAAGTGAACCAAGTCATAACATCGTCTTTAGATGGCATAGCTAATTCAAGTTTCATCTTTTTACGCATTCCTCCAAGGTCATTAAAAACTTTGTTAGGATTAGCAGATTTCAATTCTTCAATAGTATTGATACCCATTTTACGGATTACCTGAACCCAGTCAGCAGGAACACCAGCAGCTACAAAATCTTCATCTGTAGTTACTTTAGCTTTCTTTTCCGGTCTCATCTGAGGGAAGAACAATACTTCCTGTATGGTCGACTGATTGGTCATTAACATCACCAAACGGTCAATTCCGATACCTAAACCCGATGTAGGAGGCATACCATATTCCAGTGCACGGATAAAGTCGTCATCCATAGCCATAGCTTCATCATCTCCTCTGGCAGCTAATTTCAATTGATCTTCAAAGCGTTCACGCTGATCAATCGGGTCATTTAATTCTGAGTACGCATTTGCAATTTCTTTACCCATTACGAATAGTTCAAAGCGCTCAACCAAGCCATCTTTGCTTCTATGTTTTTTAGCAAGAGGTGTCATTTCAAGTGGATAATCTGTAATGTATGTAGGTTGGATCAGATTGGCTTCTACTTTCTCACTGAAAAGCTCATCGATTAATTTACCTCTACCCATCGTATCATCAATCTCAATATTCAGACTTTTGCATGTAGCTTTCAATTCATCTTCAGTCATGGCTGATACATCGATACCAGTGTATTTCTGGATTGACTCGTACATGGTTAGTTTTTCATATGGACCTTCAAAGTTGATTTCATGATCGCCCACTTTTACTACTGATGTTCCATGAATAGCCAGAGCTACTTTCTCCAGACATTCTTCTACCATCTCCATCATCCAGATATAGTCTTTGTAAGCTACATAGATTTCCATGGAAGTAAACTCAGGGTTATGCGTTCTGTCCATCCCTTCGTTTCTGAACATTTTTCCAAACTCGTATACACCATCGAAACCAGCAACGATTAGTCTTTTTAAGTACAATTCGTTAGCGATACGAAGATATAGAGGCATATCTAATGTATTGTGATGAGTCGTAAAAGGACGAGCAGCAGCACCACCATGGATGGGTTGCAGGATAGGAGTTTCTACTTCCATCCATCCCTGGTTATCAAAATAACCACGCATGGTATTGATTACTTTAGATCGGTTGATGAAGATTTGTTTAAAGCCAGGGTTAACCGTTAAGTCCACATAGCGTTGTCTGTAACGCATTTCCGGATCGGTAAAACCATCATATATATTCCCATCTTCATCACGTTTAACAACTGGAAGCGGTTTTAAAGCTTTAGATAATAAAGTAAGTTCTGTAACGTGAACAGAGATCTCACCGGTTTGTGTAGTAAACACATAACCTTTAACACCTATAAAGTCGCCCAGGTCCATCAGCTTTTTAAATACTGTATTGTAAAGGGTTTTATCTTCATCCGGACAAAGGTCATCTCTTTTCAGATATACCTGAATCCTGCCTGTTGAATCCTGTAGTTCTACAAAAGAAGCACTACCCATAATACGGCGGCTCATGATCCTACCGGCTAAACTGATGTTCTTATAGGCAGTTTTATCGCGTTCGTAGTTTGCTAAAATGTCTGCTGCATTAGCGTTTATTTCAAATGCTTCAGCAGGGTATGGATTGATTCCAAGCTCACGTAATTGGTTTAGCGAATTACGACGCAATACTTCTAATTCTGATAGTCCTGTACTCATATATTTTTGGTATCAGGCATGGAGCCCAATAGCTGATTTATTATTAATTTTAAAATTAGGCAAAAATAGGATTTATTTTTCAGGTTTAATCTGCATCTACCGGTTCTGCATACATTTCGTTAATTACGTCTGCATATTTTTTTTCAATGACTCTTCGTTTTGCCTTTAAAGTAGGTGTTATTTCACCTTCTTCAATGCTAAAAGGATTCCTTTTAATTTTAAAGTTTTTAATCCTTTCAAACTTAGCAAGCTCTCCGGAGAGTTTCCTTAGGTCCTGGCCCATCCAGTCAATGATTTCTTTTTCAGCTATAAAAACTTCAGGTTTCTGGAAAAATGACTCAGGTAGATTGAAGGCTTCCTGAAGATTTTCCTTATTTGGGATAACTATGGCGGTTAGATATTCGCGCTTATCACCAATCAAAAATATCTGATCTATCTTCAGACTTTTCATATAGATATTTTCAACAGGAGTGGGGTATACATTCTTGCCATACGCATTTACGATCATATTTTTTAACCGATCGGTAATCTGCAGATTTCCTTTAAAAAAGCGGCCAATATCTCCTGTATGGAACCAGTTGTCTTTGTCAATAGCCTCTGCAGTTTCTGCAGGTTTGTTAAAATAACCCTGCATTACACAATGTCCTCTGACAATAATTTCTCCTTCTTCACATTCAAAATTCTCTTGAAAAGATTCGTGTGTTTGGATACTGATGATCTTTTTAGTTTCTACATCTTGTATGCCAATCTCAATACCTGGTATTACGCGGCCAACTGTTCCATAAACTTGTCTGTGGAATTCAGTAACAGCCATTACAGGTGATGTTTCAGTCAGGCCAAAACCTTCCAGAATTTTTATGCCAAGATTCCCGAAAAATTCACCGACATTTTTTGGTAGGGCAGCACCCCCGGAAATCATGAATTTTAATCGTCCGCCGGTTTTCTCTTTAATCTTGCTGAAAACCAGTTTCTCTGCCAACATTTTTTCTGTAGAAAGGAAAATACCAGGACTTTTGCCTGCTTCTTTTTTTCTTCGGTAGTTCTGGCCTGCCTCTAATGCCCATAAAAAGATTTTAGCTTTTAAGCCTCCACCTGCTGTCCCACTTTTAATAGCTTTGTCGTGTATTTTTTCCAATAGTCTGGGTACACAACTCATTACCGTAGGCTTAATCTCACCCATGTTTTTTGCCAGTAGCTCCAGGCTTTGTGCAAATGCGATCTTACATCCCTGGGCACAGCATACATGATAAGTGGCAGTGCGTTCAAACACATGAGATAGTGGTAAAAACGAAAGAAAAGTTTCCGTTTCATCAATCACGGGGATTTGTTGCAGGCAAACTTTTACATTTTCAACAAAATTGCTGTGCGAAAGCATTACACCCTTTGGTATTCCGGTAGTGCCTGATGTATAGATAAGTGAAGAGGTGTCAGTAGGTAAGACCTTACTGCGTAATAAATCGATTTTATCCAGTTCGGACTGAGGTGTTTTGCCAGAACCGGCTAATATTTCATCATAACTGACAATTTTTGAATGTAAATCTTCCGGAACATTTAATTTATGGTACTCCGGAAATGCCGGGATGATGTATTCCAGCTTTTTACAGTTAGGGGCTATCTTTAAGATTTTCTTATATAAGAAAGTATTGCCAATAAGAATGGCTCTCATGCCCGAATCATTTACGATATAAGTAATCTCCTGTTCAGAAAGTGTGGGATATATGGATACATTAATGGCTCCAATTTGCTGAATACCCTGATCGTAATAAACATATTCAGGTGAGTTCTCTATTATGAGCCCCATTCTATCACCCTTTTTTATATCACGTGCTAAGAAAAATGCAGAGATGGCGTCGGCACATTCCAATGTATGTTTATAGGAGATTTCTTCCCATTCTTTATCCTTTTTATGGATAAGAAATGTTTCTTCTGGTTTATGGATATTAGCTACTACATTTCGCAATAAAGTTGGAATGGTAGAATGCTCGTTAAATAATTCCATAGATACGGATTTGGTTATTTATAAAAATAGGCCGGTACAGATTGAACTATACCGGCCTATGCAAAGATAATAATTGTATCTTAAACAGAAAAACTCTCTCCACAACCACAAGAACGACTTGCATTGGGATTGTTAAAATTGAATCCTTTTCCATTTAAACCATCAGAAAAGTCTAGTTCTGTTCCTGCCAGGTAAAGGAAGGATTTCATGTCTAATGCTATTCTGATACCTCTATCTTCAAAAAACTGATCGCCTGTCTTCTCTTCATTATCAAAGTCCAGGTTGTATGATAATCCTGAACATCCCCCTCCTTTAACAGATACACGCAAGAAATAGGTGGTATCCATTTGAGCCTCTTCCATTAACTGGTCGATTTTGCTTTTTGCTTTCTCAGTGATTGTGATCATTTTTTTATTTTTTTATCGTGTTTAGTATCTAACTACTAATGGTGAGATTTAGGCATTTCAATTGGTTCCATGCCATTTTTAACACGGTAATCATTGATTGCTGATTTAATCGCATCTTCCGCTAATACTGAACAGTGAATTTTTACTGGTGGCAAAGCTAATTCTTCTACAATATCCATATTGTCAATTGTTAAAGCCTCATCAATACTTTTACCCTTTAACCATTCTGTAGCTAAAGAAGAAGAAGCAATTGCTGAACCGCAACCAAATGTTTTAAATTTAGCATCAGTAATCAGGTTGTTTTCATCCACTTCAATTTGTAAACGCATTACGTCTCCACATTCAGGTGCGCCAACTAATCCAGTACCTACAGATTTGCTATCCTTATTTAAAGTACCAACGTTTCTTGGGTTGGTATAGTGTTCCATTAATTTTTCCGAATAAGCCATATTAATTTTTTTAAATTTCTATCTTATTGATTTTCTCTAGTGTTCTGCCCACTCAATTTTGCTCAGGTCAATACCATCTTTGAACATTTCCCAAAGTGGAGAAAGATCTCTTAAGTGATTAACCGCTTTTTTAGTATTTTCAATTGCATAATCAATCTCTTCTTCAGTGGTGAAACGACCAAGTCCGAAACGGATTGAAGAGTGTGCTAAATCATCCGAAAGACCTAAGCTTTTCAATACATAAGACGGTTCTAATGACGCAGAAGTACATGCTGAACCTGAAGAAACTGCTAAATCTTTCATCGCCATCATCAATCCTTCACCTTCTACATACTTAAATGAAATGTTTGATACATGTGGTAAACGATGTTTTGTGTTTCCGTTTACATAGCTTTCTTCCATTTCACTTAATGCAGATTCAAGTTTATCTCTTAAAGCAGAAAGACGTTTAGCTTCAGCATCCATTTCTAAACGGCATAGTTCACATGCTTTACCTAAACCAACAATACCTGGTACGTTTAATGTACCAGAACGCATTCCACGCTCATGACCACCCCCATCAATTTGTGCAGTAACTTTAACCCTTGGGTTTTTGCGACGTACATAAAGTACACCAACACCTTTAGGACCATACATTTTGTGTGCAGAGAAAGCCATTAAATCTATGCCATCTGCATTTACATCTACAGGTATTTTACCTACAGCTTGTGTAGCATCAGTCATAAACAATGCACCATATTTATGTGCAATTGCTGATATCTCTTTAACTGGCTGAATTACGCCTATTTCGTTATTTCCATACATGATGGTAACCAGGATAGTTTGCTCTGTCATGGCAGCCTCAAGCTCCTGAAGATCAATTAATCCATCCTCTTTTACTTTTAGATAAGTAACTTTTGCACCTAATTTTTCAAGGTGTTTGCAAGTATCTAAAACAGCTTTATGTTCAGTAGTAGCAGTAATGATATGATTACCTTTTTCCTGATACATTTCAAATACACCTTTAATACCTAAGTTATCAGCTTCTGTAGCGCCTGAAGTAAAAATAATTTCTTTTTCAGTACAGCCAATCAGTTTTGCGGCTTGTTCACGTGCATAGTCAACACCTTCTTCAGCAACCCATCCAAATGCGTGATTACGGCTTGCTGCATTACCAAATTTGTTGGTGAAATAGGGTAACATCGCTTCCAATACTCTTGGATCAAGAGGTGTAGTTGCGTTATTATCTAAGTAAATAGGAAGTTCCATTATTATATATTTGTTCTTATTAATATACAAAGATACAAAAAAAGATCGCCAACAATGACAGAAACATCTATGATGGTAGGAGTAAAACATGCATTTTTACATTTTTTTAACGTTATTGACAGATATGAATAAAATAGAACATATAGGTATTGCAGTGAAGGATATAGATATTTCCTGTAACCTTTATGAAAAACTCCTCGGAACGACTTGTTACAAAAAGGAGGAAGTGGTTTCTGAAGGCGTTAATACTGCATTTTTTAAATCAGGGATAAATAAGATTGAGTTGCTCAGTGCTACTACGTCTGATAGTCCTATTGCTAAATTTCTGGAAAAAAAAGGGGAGGGAATACATCATATTGCTTTTGATGTGGATGATATTTCAGTAGAAATGGAAAGATTAAAAGCTGAAGGGTTTGTATTGTTAAACGAAGTCCCTAAGTTAGGGGCAGATAATAAACTGGTTTGTTTTGTACATCCAAAGGGAACAAATGGAGTCTTAGTAGAATTGTGTCAGGAGATCAGGTAGATAAACGATTAAAAATAAATGGAAGACTTTAAATCTTTAAGTAAGATTATCAGTACAGATTTTGAAGTGGAAGAAATGGTAACTGAAGGAATGTTGAGGGCGCGCTTAATCGAAGCTTTTGCTTATCTGTTGGATAATAACATCTCAAAAATGATGAATATTCTTTATCGCACTGATGTAGATGAAGAAAAACTAAAAAAACTTTTGATCAGTAATTCTGATCTGCCTTCAGCAGAAGTGATTGCAGATGCCTATCTCGTTAGACAAAAACAAAAAATTGAGACTAGAAAAAAGTACAGCAGATAATTTTTCCACACATACTTGATATTGAAAAATAAATTACTGATATTTGCATCCTTAAAAATAAGCGACAAATAAGTATTAAGTATATAAAATATTATGAAAAAAGATCTGCATCCATCAAACTATAGATTTGTAGTGTTCAAAGATATGTCAAACGAGTATTCTTTTTTAACTAAATCTTGTGTAGATACTAAAGAAACTATCCAATGGGAAGATGGTAATGAGTATCCTTTATATAAATTAGAGATTTCACATACATCTCACCCTTTTTACACTGGTAAAATGAAATTGGTTGATACTGCTGGTCGTATCGATAAATTCAAAACTCGTTACGCTAAAAAGTAATTATACAGAAATAAGAATTTATTTGAGTCCCGATGCTGATGCTTCGGGACTTTTTTTATTTTTGTAGCTTATGATAATCAATTTATTTGATGATGCGGCCTGGCTTGCTTTAAGGCCGCTATCTTTCACAAGGCCCGTAGCAGACCTTCGTGTAGGAATTCTGACGATTGCTGAAAAATGGCAGAAATATCTGAATGCAGATCACGGTTTTATTACTCAGGATTATTTAGCTGTTAAATTTCCAGCGTTAAATAATGCAGAACTTTATATTAATGGTTCAGTTTGTCCGGATGAAGCATTAACAGAAACTATCTTATCACTTAAGACAGGAGAGGTGCTTACAAAGGATGGAATACATATTGCCAGCAGGCCACTGTTGGGTGAAGTATTTGATAGTGAGTTGCATAAACGATTCGATGTAAAAGAGTATACTGGTGATTTTATAAGGGTATCAGTTCCAGAGGATATATTCAGAAATAATGATATTGAGCTTAGAAAAGACTTTGCTCTGTTAACCAGAGGAAAAAAATCTGTAAAGCTAAGCAGCACAAATACATTTTTGGGTGAAGAAATCTTTGCTGAAGAGGGGGCTGGTGCTGAATGCTGCACTTTTAACAGCCTGAACGGGCCTATATATATAGGTAAGAATTCTCAGGTCTGGGAAGGTTGCCATATTCGTGGTTCATTTGCATTATGTAATGATTCACAGGTTAAAATGGGGGCTAAGATTTATGGGCAAACTACGATCGGACCTTTTAGTCGTGTGGGTGGAGAAATTAATAATGCGGTTGTCTGGGGTTATTCTTCTAAAGGTCATGAGGGTTACCTTGGTAATTCTGTAGTTGGGCAATGGTGTAATATTGGTGCAGATAGCAATAATTCCAACCTTAAAAATAATTATGCTTACGTGAAGTTATGGGACTATGAAATGGAGAGTTTCCGAGAAACGGGACTGCAGTTTTGTGGTTTAATTATGGCTGATCATGTAAAATGTGGTATCAATACGATGTTTAATACTGGTACTGTCGCTGGAGTAAGTGCAAATATTTTTGGTCCTGGCTTCCCGAGTCATTTTATACCGGATTTTGCATGGGGTGGTGCACAGGGATTTGATGTGTATAAACTCGAAAAGATGTTTGAAACGGCAGAAAAAGTGTATGAGCGCAGAAACATACCTTTTGATAGCACTGAAAAGGCTATCTTGCAGGCAATTTTTGAAATGACTAAGATTTACAGACCTTTTTAGTTTCAATATATTGTATACTTTGATTGAAAATATAACCTACTAAATAATAACAATACATAATGAGAAAAAAAATAGTTGCAGGAAATTGGAAAATGAATTTGGACTATGCAAACGGCATATCTTTATTTTCGGAAATTGTAAATATGGTAAGAGATGAAAAAAAAGGCGATCAGATCGCAATTATTTGTTCTCCATATATTCATTTAAACAGCCTGGCTAAATTAGGTGGTGATGTTGTTAAGATAGGCGCTCAGAACTGTCACCAAAACGATAGTGGTGCATTTACAGGAGAGATCTCTGCGGGAATGATTAAATCTGTTGGTTGTGAATACGTAATCATTGGTCACTCTGAAAGACGTCAGTATTTTGCAGAAAGCAATGAGTTGCTTGCAGCTAAAACCGTTAAGGTATTAGAAAACGGACTTTCACCGATTTTCTGTATTGGTGAAACGCTTGAAGAAAGAGAAAACGGAACTTATTTTGATGTGCTTAAAACTCAATTGGAACAAGGTGTTTTTGGTTTAAGTGCAGCAGATTTCGCGAAAGTTGTTATCGCTTACGAACCAGTATGGGCTATTGGTACAGGTCTAACAGCAAGTTCTGAACAGGCTCAGGAAGTACATGCTTTTATTAGAAAGGAAATTGCAGCAAAATATAACAGTGAAGTGGCAGAAGATACAACTATTCTATATGGTGGTAGCTGTAATCCTAAAAATGCAGCTGAGCTTTTTGCACAAGCAGATATTGATGGTGGTTTGATTGGTGGGGCATCTCTGAAATCAAGAGATTTTGTGGATATTGTAAAAGCTTTTAATTCTTAATGAACTATATACAGGTAACTTTTAGTTTTAATACCATTGAGGAGTATCAGCAGGATTTATTAATTGCTGAGCTGGGTGATATAGGTTTTAATACTTTTGAAGAAGTAGATGGGGGATTTCTTGCATTTATTGATTTAAACACGTTTAGTGAAGATCAGTTAAAAAATGTGCTAAAGCAGTTTGAGAGTGATTTCGAATGTAGTTATGTTATTTCTGAAATCGAAGCTAAAAACTGGAATGAAGAGTGGGAAAAGAATTTTGAGCCATTGATTATTAATGATCAATGTTATGTTCGGGCAACCTTTCATGAGGCGCAGCCCGCTTATCCTTATGAAATTGTGATCGATCCCAAAATGGCCTTTGGGACAGGGCATCATCAAACGACTACAATGATGATTCAATATATTCTTGAAACAGATGTAAAGGATAAAGAAATTCTTGATATGGGCTGTGGAACAGCTATTTTAGCTATTCTGGCCGCCAAAAAAGGTGCTTCTGGTCTTATAGCAATTGATAATGATGAAGTTTGCTACGAAAGTTCTGTAGAAAATGCGGCATTAAATGGTGTAAAGAATCTTGAGGCTTTTTGTGGTGGAAAGGAAGTAATTCCTTCAAAAGAATTCGATATTATACTGGCTAATATCAACAGGAATATATTGATTGATCAGATTCCTGTGTATGCCACAGCGCTGAAATCCGGAGGTCAAATATTCTTCAGTGGATTTTATGAATCTCCGGATCTGGATATGATTAAAGCAACCTGTTTACCATTCGGTATTCAATATGTTAATCATAAAAAGATTGGCGAATGGGTGGCGGCTTCATTTATAAAAGATTAATTTATAACATCATAGTATGCGTATACATTTTATAGCTATTGGTGGCAGTGCTATGCATAATTTAGCCATTGCTTTACATAAAAAAGGTTACCAGGTAACTGGTTCAGATGATGCTATTTTTGAGCCTTCACGAAGTAGGTTGGATCGATATGGTCTTTTACCTGCCGAAATGGGCTGGGATGAGGCTAGGATTAGTTCTGATCTGGATGCTGTTATTTTAGGTATGCATGCTTTAACAGATAATCCTGAATTGCTCAAAGCTCAGGAAAAAGGCATTAAAATATATTCTTATCCAGAATATATTTATGAACAAACGAAAGATAAATTAAGAGTTGTAATAGGTGGAAGTCATGGTAAAACTACGATAACTTCGATGATTTTACATGTGCTTAACTATTATAAAAAAGATTTCGATTATCTGGTTGGGGCTCAGCTTGCGGGCTTCGATACTATGGTGAAAATTACTAACGAAGCACCTTTGATTGTGATTGAAGGAGATGAGTATTTAGCTTCACCGATAGATAGGAGGCCTAAATTTCATTTGTATAAAGCTAATCTGGCTGTAATTAGCGGAATTGCCTGGGATCATATTAATGTATTTAAAACGTATGCAGATTATACATATCAATTCAAGCTGTTTATAGATACGATTGTACCAGGAGGAAAATTAGTTTACTGCAGTGCTGATAAAGATCTTGAGAAGATCGTTAAGGAGAGCAAAGCTGATATACAAAAAATTGGATATGAGATTCCGGATCATGTTGTTAAAGATGGTGTGAGTTATCTTTTGCCAGATGAAACTCCACTTAAGGTTTTTGGTGATCATAATCTTATGAATATAAATGCTGCGAAATTAATTTGTGCTGAACTTGGAATTGATCATAAGCAGTTTGATATTGCTATAGGTTCTTTCACGGGAGCTGCAAAGAGATTGGAGCTTTTACGGGAAAGTGATGAGACAAATGTGTATAAAGATTTCGCACATTCACCATCCAAATTAAAGGCAACTGTTGATGCAGTTAAAGCTCAATTTCCCGATAGGAAATTAGTTGCGTGTATAGAGTTACATACATTTAGCAGTCTGAATAAAGATTTTCTGGTTCAATATGCAGACACCATGGCGACAGCTGATACAGCAATTGTCTATATTGATGAAAAAACTTTTCAGCATAAACGACTTGAACCTTTTTCTAAAGATGATGTTCAAATTGCCTTCAAACGGGCTGATTTGCTGTTTTTTGATAATTCAGAGGAGTTAAAGGAATATTTTTATAGGGTAAATTTTTATCGTACGAACTTACTTTTGATGAGTTCAGGAAACTTTGGGGGAGTTGATCTTGTTAATTTGGCACGTGAGTTGAATACAGTAGGTTAAGGAATATAAATACAAGATTACACACCTAAATTAATAATATGAATATCATTGGAAAAAACATTAGACAACTGCGCCAAAAAAATGGTTGGAGCCAAGGGGAAGTAGCTAAACGTCTAAATATTTCAATCCCTGCTTTTTCAAAAATCGAGACTGGTATTACTGATATAAACATTTCCAGACTTGGACAAATTGCAGGTCTTTTCGAGGTTTCTACGATGGACATTATCTCTAAAGAAGGAGAGAACCCTCAGTCCCTTAATTTTGAGGAAATTAATAATTTGAAAGAAAAGCTTTCACATAGAGAAGAAGAGATCATTAAACTTCAAAAAAAGGTTATTGATCTTTACGAAGAAATCAGAGAGAAAAAAGGCTAAAATATTTTACGCATCGTCAGGTGTCGCTTTCCAAAAGTGGCACCTGTTGCTTCATGAATCGAGAGCATCTTATCGTTGAAGTCTCCGACCCAGGAAAGTTCCAGCTCATCATACTGATTCATAGGTAAAACATACTCTTTCAATTTAATGAATAATGCGGATTCAAGACCATGTTTTTGAAAAGCAGATTTTGTTCCCATTACAATTGCCCGCATACGGTTTATACCTACCCATCGTTTGTACACAAACTTCAACTTTTCTATCAAACCTAGTTTTCCATTAAACCCTTTAATCATTTGGTTAGCATCGGGTATTATGACTACAAAAGAAGCTGGTTCCCCATTGATATAAGCAAACCAGATTAGTTTCTCGTCCATAATGGTTTGCATTTTTTGAAAACTTTCTTCCAATGTTTCCTTTTTAATGGGTACAAAGTTTTCAAAGTCTTTCCATGCGTCGTTGTATATCTCCATCAGATCAGCAACATACTTTGAAGCATTCTTCTTTGAAAAGTGTTCAAATGTATATCCTGGTTTATTGGCTACCCAATTGGCAATTTTTGTAAAGCGTTCTGGAAATGGTTTTCTAACGGCCAGGTGATTGGTGATCTGCTCATATTCCTTTTTAAAGCCATAATTAATAAAAAACGAGTGGTAGTATGGGGGGTGGTAATTCATGCCGTAGGAAGGCGGTGTAAAGCCCTCTACGAGTAAGCCCCAGAATGAATCATTCTCACCAAAGTTGATGGGACCATCCATTGCTTTCATTCCATTTTCCTCTAACCATAATTTTGCAGTGTCAAATAGTAAAAAAGCAGCTTCTTTGTCGTTTATACACTCGAAAAAACCGATGCCTCCGGTTGGTTGTTCCCATTGGAATGCTTTTTTATCATTTATAAAAGCTGCAATTCGGCCAATTGGAATTCCGTTATCATTTTTTAGCACCCACCTTACGCATTTTCCATGTTGAAAAAAAGGATTTTTATTGGAGTCAAATATTTGCTCAATATCTTGATCAAGGGGGCAGATCCAATTTTTGTCTTCTTTATAAATCAATCTCGCAGTATCTAAAAAATCTTTCCTGGAACGCTTTCCGGATACAAGGGTTATTTGCATTTCTCCAATTAGGGATTTAAAAATAAACTAATGGCTTTAAATTAAAAAGCATCCTGTTAAGGATGCTTTATTAATCAATATTTTTCTGTGTTAATAATCGTCATCATCATCATCCGAACCAAAACTATCAAAGGTGTCCAGATCATCTAATGGCATATCGAGGTCGTCATCTTCATCATCATCGTATGATTTCTTTTTACTTGTTCCTTCATACGAATCATCCAGATCATTTTCCGGATCTTCTGCTTTGCTTTTGTTAATTGGTTTTTTTGGAGTTTTCATTACAAAAAATATAATTCCGTAAGGTTTTTATTTGATAAGTTAAATTTACTAAAAATCTTTTTAAATCAAAAGAACGATGTTTTTTAAAATTTTCAGCAATCAAAAGTAACACAAAAAGGAAAACTCACAAAGAATTTATTTAAAATAATCTTACCAAATTTTTGATGAGTTGAGAGGTTGAGGAATAGTGAAAAAAAAATGGTAAAGCTATGAACTTTACCATTTTTTAACACACAAATGAAACCTGAATTGAGATATAGTTTTAGGTTAGGTAAAAATATCTTTGATCAATCCTATAAGAACGCTTTTTACAAACTACTGTTTGTTTTAATATCTATAACAAGTTTAATGCTAATTCTTGAATGATTAATGTAAACTTAGTAAGTGGTATGAATAATTGAGTAAACGGTAAATTAGTGAGCCAAGGGCACTAATATCGATACATAAGTGCCGGATAATCCATTTTGTTTGATGTCTATTTGTATAGGATTAGGTTCGACCTGGTTTAATAAATTGATACGTTCTTTAGTCAGACTCATACCTTTACTGACATGGTGACTTTTTTTATTACTTAATGAATTATCTATTCCTATACCATTATCAATAATCTGGATAAGCAGGTGTTCTTTTCCTTGAAAATCAATATGGATATTTAAATGACCACCTTCTTCCTTAGGCATTAATCCATGCCATATTGCATTTTCAATATAAGGTTGAAGAATCATAGATGGTATCAAAGTTTCCTCTTTGTCAATTTCGGGATTTACACGAATTGTATATTTAAATTTTTCGCCAAATCTCTTTTTTTCCAGGCTAAGGTACAATTCCAGGTAATCAAGTTCTTCTTCAAGGCTGATAAAGCTCTTCGTACAGATTTCCAGATTTTTTCTGATCAGTTTAGCGAATCCAGTTAATATTTTGTTCGCTGAATTTGTATCTTTTGTGTTGATATAGTGTTGAATAGAATTCATTACATTAAAAACAAAATGAGGGTTCATCATTGCCTGTAATGCCCGTTGCTCCAGCATTAAGATCTTGTTTTTTAATAAGAGTTGTTGTTGTTCTTTGTTTTTCTGAATTCTTGTAATCACTACTGCAACTTTATAAAATATAAAGCCTGCAATGATGAAAATACCAGCCAGGAACCATAATGTTTGCCAGAAATGACTTTTTAAGGAGAAGTTTACAATGGTTGGGCTACTCCAGTTGTTACCAGCCGATTTTGCACTGATTTCAAAAGTGTAGTCGCCAGGTTCCAATGAAGAGAACTCCAGCCTGCGACTTTTGGTTTCCGTCCATATCGCATCAGGTTTTAAGCGGTAGCGATACATGATGCTTTTATTCTGGAAGTCAATAGCACTGTAGGTGAATGCAATATTGTTATGCGCTGGAGCAAGCGTATGCATTGCATAATTAAGTCCAAGTTTTTTCTTGTTGTTTACAATAGACGTGATTAAAACTCTAGGTGCTTCATGGGAGCTATCTCCTTTGTGATAGGAAAAATATACCATTCCATTGTTGGTTGCAAAATAGGCATATTGATTGTCAACATATAAACCATTTACATCATCTGCCAATAAAGCATTGGTATATTCAAATGATTCTATCATGTATTTTTTATCATTCAATGCAATTCTATTGATGCCACTATTGGTTACAATCCATAGATAGTTCCCTTTAACAAAGACTCTTTTACAAATATTATTTGCCAGACCATCTTTCTGAGTTATCAATCGGACTACTTTTTTATTTCTGAAGAAAGCAACTCCATAGCCATCAGTAGCAAGTACTATCGTTCCATCAGGAAGTTCTTGTATATCATTTATCCTTTTGGTTAGCAGAGCCTGATCTCCATAATAATTATAGAGTATGCCATTTGAGAGTTCTGACAAGCCATTTACATTTGAAAACCATAGGTTTTGCTTGCTGTCATGAAAAACGCTGTATGCTCTGTTACTGAAGAAATTTACACCTTGTCTGAAGTGGGCGGAAGTGAATTGGAAATGATTGGTTCTGTCGGGTAAAATAAATACACCAGATGAAAATGCCATTGCCAGTGTATTATTTTTAGGAATACTGAAACTTTTAATTACAAACATACTATTGTTTGTCTCTTTCAGGTAATCAATACTGCTTTTATTGTTTACATTATTTATCCGACCTAAACCATAATCAGAACTAAAATACATGGCTTGATGTGCAGTATCATAAACCATTTGCTTAATGGCATTGTATCTTTTTTTATCTGGCAATTGAATTCTACTGATTTTCATAGAAGACAGGTTCAGAATATTAATCTGACCATCCTCTAATCCCAGCCATAAATTATTGTTAGGGTCTTTAACCACACTTTTTACGATATCAGTATTTAAGCCATTATCTTTATTGATGAAGTATAAGCGGCGATCTTTTTGTGGCAGCATAAATATGCCACTGTTTGTGGTAAACCACATGTTGTTTTTTGAATCTTTGATAACCTGACTGGTTGAGATATTATCTAAGTAAGTTGTTGTTACTCCAGAATGTTCTATATGATGTACACCATTCCCATTACTAAGCCATAGGTCATCTTTATCAAGATCAAGATAGAAATATCCTGGATTATTAGTCAGTAATGCTGTGTCAATTTTTAGATGTAAGTATTGGCTTACGCCCTTTCTTATATTTAATCCTTTTTTATCTAAATATCCAAGGCTTTTATCTGGCAGGTTAAGTATTGTTTTATAGGAGAGCGGTAGGGTGCCATGAGAAGCCACTGTAAAGGTTTTGCCATTAAAAACGCGGATACATTGGTTGCTAAAAGCCCATATTGTTCCTGCTGTATCTTCGTGTATAAAGGTATTTGTGTATGGGTGAATGGCACTGGCTGATATGTACTTTATGATTGCTTTACCATCCCACATTACCAATATGTTTTTATTAGTGCCAAACCAGATTCTTCCCTTGCTGTCCTCGAAAAAGGATACAATAACGGCATTAACTTTTAATAGTTTTAACAGTTTATCGTTATTTTCATTGTATATCTTTCCATTGATAAAATAGCTTAGTTGTCCATTTAATGCTAAGAACCAGATTTTGCCACTTTTATCTTCTTTTAGCTGTAGAATTTGATTGTCAGGTAGTCCGTCATCGATAGAAAAATTTTCAAATAACTTTCCGTCAAACCTACTTACTCCTGCATCTGTTGCTACCCAAATATACCCTTTTGAATCTTGAATGGTATAATAACAGTTGTTACTTGGAAGTCCTTTTTTGGTAGTGAAATGTTGTAAAAAGGTAGTTTGTGAATACGCTGAAAAGCTACATGTCAGCAATATCAATACTGTAATTAAAAGCCTGGTTGTCCGATATGTATAGCTATTTGTCAATATTTGTATATGATTTGATTTTATCACTGAAATCTGCGGCACGTCTTCTCGATACGGCAATCTTTTCGCCATTCTTTAATATCACCTCTAAGCCATTTTTCGAATTATATTCTTTCACATAATTGAGGTTGACTATGCTTGATTTATGTATTCTTATAAACTGGTAATCAGGTAAAATTTCTTCATACTCTTTTAATACCTTAGAAACAGTGATTTTATCATTGTTCTGAAGATAGAAAACTGAGTAATTGCTGTCTGCAGCAATATGGATAATATCATCGACATTAACCAGACTGTATCCTTGTCCGTTTGGCAAGCTAATTTTCCTGATTTCATTTCTTTCAGAAAGATTTACTGCGAGATTTTGAAGGCTTTCATTTTGATAGTTGTCTTTTTTATTGACGTTAATGTATTTTTCTGCTTTATCAACCGCAACTTTTAGTTCATCAATATCAATGGGTTTTAATAAGTAATCAAGTGCATTTGCTTTAATTGCTTTTAGAGCATATTGATCATAAGCGGTTGTAAATATAACGTGTGCATTGTTTAATTGAGCATCTGGGATGAGTTCGAACCCATTTTCACCAGGCATGGCAATATCTAAAAATATTAGATCAATAGTATTATTGGCGAGAAGTGTACGGGCTTCGGTCACAGATTTCGCTATCCCGGAGATGTGTATACCCTCACAATTTTCCTGTAAAAGAAAGTATAATGAAGAACGGGCAAATTCTTCATCGTCGACAATAATAGTATTTAGCACATTTTTTTAATTTAATAAAGGTCAATTTATTAAAAAAAAGGTAAATCAAGGACTTTAGGTATTTAATAATCTATCACCTGTTCTTCCAAATGGTCTGGTAAATCGCGGTAATTGTACTGTTGCCCACGTAATTGTGGCTCGAAACCGGCTTCTCTGATCGCATCCTGTATACCCTTTGCAGTAAAACGGTGAGGTGCACCGGCAGCAGATACCACATTCTCTTCGATCATGATAGAGCCAAAATCATTTGCGCCTGCATGCAGACATAACTCGGCAATATTTTTACCTACAGTAAGCCATGATGCCTGTATATTTTTAATATTAGGGAGCATGATGCGACTTAAGGCCAGCATACGGATATATTCGTCACCTGAAACATTATTGCTAATTCCTCTTAAGCGTTTTAACAAAGTTCCATCATCCTGGAAAGGCCAAGGAATAAATGCCAGAAAGCCATTAGCATCAGCAGGCTTTTCACTCTGTACTTCTCTTATCCAGACAAGGTGTTCGAATCGTTCCTCGATAGTTTCCACATGACCAAACATCATTGTGGCAGAAGTCGTAATATGAAGCTGATGTGCAGCCCTCATTACATCCAGCCATTCCTGACCACCGCATTTGCCTTTAGAAATCAATCTGCGCACCCTATCGTTCAATATTTCAGCACCGGCACCTGGTAAGGAATCCATGCCGGCTTCTTTTAACTCAGTCAAGACTTCGGTATGAGAAAGGCCTTCTAATTTAGCTACGTGAGCAATTTCAGGTGGCCCCAATGCATGTAATTTAAGATCAGGATATAATTCTTTAAGCTTTTTAAACAAGTCTGCATAGAATTTCAATCCAAGATCAGGATGATGTCCTCCCTGCAAAAGCAACTGATCACCGCCAAGTCTAAAAGTTTCTTCAATTTTAACTTTATAAGTTTCAATATCTGTGATATAGCTTTCCTCATGCCCCGGTCTTCTAAAGAAATTACAGAACTTGCAATTAGCAATACATACATTTGTGGTGTTCACATTTCGGTCAATCTGCCAGGTAACCTTACCACTGGGAACTTGTTTTTTTCTCAGTTCATTAGCAACATAAGCAAGTTCAGCAGTTGAAGCATTATGATATAAAAACACCCCTTCTTCTTTTGTTAAAAAGTCAAAACGTAGGGCCCTTTGTAGTAATCCGGCAGTATTCATGCTACAAATATACCATAACTTGTTTTTATCAATATAATTTGTTTGTCTTAATTAAAGAGGAACTGAATTCCGCTGTCCATTATTCCTATATTTGGCGCAATTATTTTTTAAACATGGTAGATTTTAATCGTTTTACATTAGCCAACGGATTACGTGTACTTGTACACGAGGATGATACAACACCCATGGCGGTGTTAAATATATTGTATGATGTAGGAGCAAGAGATGAAGAAGAAGGCAGAACTGGTTTTGCACATTTATTTGAGCACCTGATGTTTGGTGGTTCCGTAAATATTCCAAGTTATGATGAGCCATTGCAAAGAGTAGGGGGCGAGAACAATGCTTTTACCAGTAATGACATTACCAATTACTATATTACTTTGCCAGCAGTAAATCTGGAAACCGCATTCTGGTTAGAAAGTGATCGTATGCTGAGCCTTGCTTTTTCTGAAAAAAGTCTTGAAACACAACGTAACGTGGTATGTGAAGAGTTTAAACAACGTTACCTGAACCAGCCTTATGGCGATGTATGGTTAAAGTTACGACCACTTGCTTATACTACACATCCCTATCGATGGGCGACAATCGGACAAGATCTGAAACAGATAGAAGATGCTAAAATGGAAGATGTAAAAGCATTTTTTCAAAAGCATTATAATCCTCAGAATGCGATTATGGTAGTAGGAGGGAATGTTAAAACAGCTGATGTAAAAGTGCTGGCAGAGAAGTGGTTTGAACCAATTCCTGCAGGGGAAAAATACCTGAGAAACCTGCCTCTGGAACCGAAGCAAACAGAAGAACGCAGAGAAGTAGTTAGTGCCGATGTTCCTTTAAATGCACTTTATATGGCTTTTAAAATGCCAGCAAGAATGGATGCTGAATATCAGGCTTATGATCTCATGTCGGATGTGTTGTCGCAGGGACAGTCTTCCAGATTATATAATAGCTTATTGAAAGAACAACAACTATTTAGTGATATTCATGCATATATCACAAGCAGTATAGATGAAGGATTGTTTGTTGTGGAGGGTAAACTGGTTGAAGGTATTAGTCTGGAACAAGCGGAGGCTGCTATTTGGGGTGAATTAAATAAACTTATTCAGGAACCAGTTACTGATGAAGAAATCACAAAAGTGAAAAATAAATCAGAATCTATAATGGTTTTTGCGGAGATGAGCTTACTGGATAAAGCGATGAACCTTGCACATTATGAGTTGTTGGGTGATGCTGCGGGATTAAATTCAGAGATTGATAAATATCTTTCAGTAACGCCTGAACGCATACAACAAGCTGCGAAGAATATATTTACTAAAGAACAATGTTCAGTTTTACAATATTTAACTACACAAAATGCTTAACCGTACACTAGCCCCTGAATCAAAATTGGTTGATGAAATTAGTTTCATTGAACCTTTAAAACAAGTGCTGGATAATGGTATACCAGTTTTTACCATAAATGCAGGTAAACAGGAACTTGTTCGTATAGAATTTATATTTGAAAATGTAAATTGGGATGCTTCGAAGCCTTTGGATGCTATTGCAACGAGTCATTTGATTAATAATGGTACCAGCACTCTTAGTGCTAAAGAAATTGCTGATAAAGTTGATTATTACGGTGCTTTTTTACAAACTGAATATGGTGCAGATCAGACCTGTATTAAGTTATATACTTTAAATAAGCATTTACAATCTGTATTACCTATTCTGCGTTCTATTTTAAATGACAGTATTTTTCCGGAACAGGAACTGGCTATTTTTATACAAAATCAAAAACAATCACTACAGGTAAATTTGCAGAAAAATGATTTTCTTGCCAGAAAGCATTTTGCAAATGCACTTTTTGGTGAAACTCCATATGGTTCTAACATACAGCCATCCAACTATGATGCGCTAAAAAGAGCAGATTTGCTTGACTATTTTAAAGCAGGTTATACCTCTCAGAATTGCACCATCTTTGTTGCTGGAAAGTTTGAAAGTACGGAATTTAATATCCTTAACAGTGTTTTTGGAAAGAAATGGGATAATAATGAAAATGCTACGCCCAATAAATATGAGTTTTTAGCAGATCATAAAGGCGAGGTTTTAGTAGAACGTCCTGAGGCTATTCAGTCGGCCATAAGGATGGGCAGAATGGCCATTACAAGAAATCATCCGGATTTTCCCGGCTTTCAAGTCTTAAATTGTCTTTTAGGAGGTTACT
Source organism: Pedobacter sp. ASV1-7 (assembly GCF_040203335.1). NCBI lineage: Bacteria > Pseudomonadati > Bacteroidota > Sphingobacteriia > Sphingobacteriales > Sphingobacteriaceae > Pedobacter > Pedobacter sp. ASV1-7. Next base: position 486,011 of record NZ_JBEHBV010000004.1, read on the forward strand.
TTGGTTCCAGACTAATGGCCAATATTCGTGAAGATAAGGGCTACACATATGGTATTGGTTCAGCTGTAGCTTCTTTAAAAGATGCAGGCTATTTCTTTATCGCTACAGAAGTGGGAGCAGAGGTCTGTAATAATGCACTAGTTGAGATTGAAAAAGAGATCAGTATCCTTAAAAAGGAACTGGTAGCTGAAGAAGAACTGGCATTGGTAAGGAATTATATGCTGGGTTCCATGTTGGGTAGCCTTGAAAATGCTTTTTCACACGCAGATAAATTTAAAAATGTTTATTTCTCTGGATTGGATTATGGTTATTACGAAAATTATATAAAAACAGTAAAAACCATAACAGCAGAAGATTTAAAAGCTCTGGCTAATAAATACCTGGATACAAACAGCTTTACTAAAGTTGTTGTAGGGAAGAAATAAATAATAATGTAAAAGTATCCTGACTATTCTATTTTAGTCAGGGTACTTTATTATTGCTTTACTCTCAATAGGCTGACAACACCATCCATTGTAGCAACCAAAATCTCATTTTTACTAATTACATTGACAGTGTTTACCATTGAGTTGTCGATTTTATGAGCCCAGAGTGTTTTTGGTGCAGCAGGATCAAAGGCATAAACAACACCATTTCTTGTTCCGAAGAATACCTGATTATCTTTAGCAACGAGCATTGAAGGAACATGTTCATAACCAAAGCCCATATTTAATCTCCAGGCAATTCCAGGATCGGTCGCCTGTGTCTTATAGGCTACTATATCGTTATTCATTGTTTTTCCAAAGATCATATTTCCATCTTCTGATATACCAATAGACTCTCTTACTGTTGCCTCTTTATTTCTCCAAAGTGACGTTCCCTTATTTGCATCAATTGCATTGAGAACTCTATCAGGAGCTGCTACATAAATTATACCGTTGTGGGCAACGGGAGTACACATTGTTGGTGAAAACATGCGGTTTGGATGACCATTGTTCCATTTCCATAAAAGCTGACCATTGGTTTGGCTTAATGCATATAAGTGCCTGCCCCAGGAACCAAAAATAACTTTTCCTTCATACAATAATGGTTTGCCTACAATTGAACCGGCAACGTCATTAAATGTCCATAATTGTCTTCCTGTATTTAAATCAAGTGCTCTGAAATTATTGTCACTTCCACCAATGTAAACCACATTATTTGCAATTATAGGACTACCAAGTACTGATGCTCTTGTTTTGAATTTCCATATTTGTTTACCTGTCTGGATTTGCAACGCGTAAATATGGCCATCGCCTGAGCCAATAATGATGGTATTCTCTGTTATTGCAGGTGATGAATAAATAGCACCTTTAGTTTTAAAAGTCCATTTTTTGTTGCCATTGTTGATATCTAAAGCTTCCACTTCACCTATACTATTTCCAAATATGACCAGTTTGCCATCTGTAGCAGGAGTGAGTACCACATTTGCCGGAGCATGATAAGTCCACGCTTTGCTGACTTGTGGGTATGTAGAGTTAATTTGATAAGATGGTCTTTCAGCTTTTGTACTGGTCGCTTTAAAAGGTCCAAGAGGAATTCTTCTCCATGGTTGTTCTATATTAAGCCCTGGTTTCTTCACTGCAAAGAAGACAGAGTCGGCCCGCATTGTTACGATATTATACCCCCCTAAAGTATCTTTTGCTCTCAAATTTGAGCGGCCCATTGTACCTGGTATACCTTCAAAATCAAGTGCCTGGTTGGCGTGGCCATGGCCACAAATTGCATATTGAATATTATATTTCTTTATTCTGTCTGTTGCTTCATACCAATTGTCTAAACTATTGTCAATAGGGTAGTGGTTAATAAATACGACCGGCATATCAGCAGGTGTTTTTTTAAGAATTTTATCCAGCCACACAACGGCGTCACGGGGAATATGTCCATCAGACATCCTGACATATGGTCCCGATGCACATGCAATGAAGCGGTATCCATTGTGATCAAAAGTGAATTTATCATCTCCAAAAGCTTTAATGAAATCTACGCCACCTGATTCAGACCATCCAGTGTCATGATTGCCGGGAATTACATAATAAGGTTTCTTTAATCCATTTAATATAGAATTCGCGAGTTTAATCTCCAGCTTGGTTCCCATTTCAGTTACATCACCAGTAACCACTATAAAATCAAGGTCAGGCTGATTATTGATGTCCTTAACTGTTCTACGTAAATCTTCCTCACCAGTTGCCGTGCCTACATGAGTGTCGGTAACAAAAGCATACTTAAAGTTCTGAGCATCTGCGCAAATGAAAGAGCATGTTAGGGCGAAAATGAAAAATATATACTTCATATTGGTTATGATTTGTTCGGGTCAATTTACACCTTTTTTATTTCAACAGTTCCAATGCTTTTTCAAGATATTCATCCCGACCTTCTTTAATTGCTTTTTGAGTCTCTGTAATGAAAATATCTGGTTGGATGCCAATGCCCTGAAGTTGACTTCCATCCTGTTGTTTTACTTTCATTCCGGTAAAGGATATTGAAATACCACCTGGTATAGAAAATCTATTTACATTTCCATTAGCTCCTGCAGTCGGTTGTCCAACAATTGTAGCTAGCTTGTATTGTTTTATAAAGCTCATGTAACTTTCAGCATAACTGATCGCACCACCCCCGGTCAGGAATATAATTTTAGCAGAAATATGAGGTGTTGAAGGTTTTAAGTTCCAACCGATTCCTTCATAACTTACTTTTTCAAAATCGGGGTAGGTGATCTTTGGTATAAACATCCATTTGTTATTATCGTTTTCAGTTAAAAAGTAATTGATCAATTCATGATTGTTGGTTGGATAGCCACGTAAATCACATACAATACCTTTTGCCTTTACCAATTCAGGTAGGATCTTTTTTATTTCATCCATTTTAGTTGTACTGATGTTGATGAAATAAACCCCACTGTCCAGCTTTTTAATTGTAGTTTTTTTACCAGGTATTCTATAGCTTTTTCTAGGTAATTTTAGTGTTTGTGTATTGTTGTTTCTTTTAATATCCAGAAGCAATTCAGAGTCTTTTGTTCCACTAAATAGTTCTGACAGCGCCCTTGCTGTTTTCCATTGATCTGATCCGGAGATTTGTTTTTTCAATGAATCTAGTTTTTCGAGTGCAGGTTTTCCATTAATACTAATTATTTCGTCACCAGGTAATAAAGGAAGTTTGATCTGATCTGGTATGGAGTCTACTTCACGGATAATCAGTTTGCCTTCAACCAGAGCCGGACCAGCAGTTATATTGTAAAAATCATTAGCTGATGGATTGCTTACTCTAATATGCCCGTCTTTTAGTTTTTCTGTTAAACTTCTGAGTACACTTACATAATCTGTTGTGGTTTTATTACTGTATACTGCGTTTAAAGCAAGAGGTAATTGTTTAGACCAGTCAGTCTTTACTTCTTCATGATAGGGATAAAAATGTTTAAAAGCATTCCATGTTATCGTAATTCCACTCAAACGAGTGTATAAATCCTTTGCAGACATTGCTTGAGGAATAGCATTTTTTATGTTAGCCATTAAGTCGTTTAGCTGAACCGGATTAGTTGCAGGGTAGGTGGTCGCGTCATTTGCTATAAGGACTAATGGTACAATACAAGTCAGACCATTTCCTATATCTTTTATAAAATACTCTCCAAATTTAGGTTTGTTATCAAAAATTTGTTTTTCTGTTTTTGTCGTTGATCCCTCTTGTATGAGTAAGGAGTTATCTCCGTTTGTAGCATCTCCAGAGACAATTTCATATTGATATCCTGGAGCATTAGCAATCCAATCTTTAGGTGATTTCCCATCATAATCTTCGAAAGATGCATTTTTAATGGGGATTTGGATCCATTTTCTATTATTTTCAACTTCTAGACTAAAGTTGTCAATCCATACTTTTCCTGAACCAGCTAAGAAAGTTCCAAATACAATAGATGCAGCATCATTATCTACATTTCCTATAATTTCATAAGTTTCCCAATTTTCATTTTTAACAGGTCTGCTATCCATATTTTCAAAAAAGCCCATTGTCTTATTTTCTTTATCTACCCGGATCCACATCTGGCCTTTACCTCCATCAGCTACTTTTATCGATGACCTTAAACGAATTTTCATCCCCCTGTAAGGCTTTGCATCTATGTGGTTAATTGCATTGCCATAACCTCTTGATTTATCATTAACTATGGTATATGGTCGGTTGGTTCTTATGCTTTTATAAAGGATATTAGCTACGCCCATTCCATAATGCTGCCAGGTTACCGTATCAGGCATAGCCAATGAAAGAGCCGGAGTAATCGATTTAATGTTAAAGTTGTTAGCTTTTAAACCTGGTTTAATAAGAACCGATGGTGCTATTGGCATGAATAGACTATTGAGTTTTTGATTTAAGATTGCCGGATTTGGTGCATTTTCTACAGTTTTGATTCCATAGTAAACGAATTCCTCCCAGTTGATTTTTGAAGCTTCATCAGAGGGATGGAAGTACCTTATATAACCATATAAATTAGCGAAGCTAATTATGTTTTGAATTTTTTGCTGATGGCTAACATTTTGGGCTGACAAGTTTAAATGAAAAAAAAATATTAGAATAATAGAGAGACAGTTTTTCATAGTTTATGATCTTTGATATAAATTTAACAAATAAAAGCCTTGATTTCCTGTATATAACAGTTTTTAGTATTGTCTTTTGAAAATCAATCTGATTGTAATCTTTTTGTATGGGTAGTGTTAATTCTTAGCTTCTATTGCACAGTATCAAGAATAATCGTATTTTTGCCCGGCAAATAGTAACTCTTAAATTATTTGCTATGCAACTCGATCCCAATAAATTTATAGCTGAAGGACTAACTTACGATGACGTATTATTAGTACCTGCATATTCTGAAGTTTTACCACGTGATGTGGATACCGGAAGTTTTTTAACAAAGAAAATACGTCTTAATGTTCCAATAGTTTCTGCTGCTATGGATACTGTTACTGAGTCTAGCCTGGCCATTGCCATCGCTCAGGCTGGAGGTATTGGTATGCTACATAAAAATATGAGCATTGAACGTCAGGCCAATGAGGTAAGGAAAGTGAAACGCTCAGAAAGTGGAATGATTCAGGATCCTGTTACGCTGAATGCCAATGCAAAGGTTGCTGATGCTTTTCATATTATGAAAGAGTATAAGATTGGTGGTATTCCTGTTGTTGATGCTGAAAACAAACTTGTGGGTATCATTACCAATAGGGATTTGCGTTTCCAGAAAGATATGGAACGTCCGATATCAGAGGTAATGACACGTGAAAATCTAATTACTGCTGCTGAAGGAACTACTTTATTGCAAGCTGAAGAAATTTTGCAGAATTATAAAATTGAAAAACTTCCTGTAGTAGATAAAGCAGGCCGTTTGGCCGGATTGATTACTTTCAAGGATATCCAGAAATTTAAAAATTACCCTCAAGCCTGTAAAGACGAACAAGGTCGTTTACGTGTTGGCGCAGCTGTAGGGGTTGCTGCTGATAATATCGATCGTGTAGCAGCTTTGGTACAAGCTGGTGTTGATGTGGTAACTGTTGATACGGCCCATGGCCATTCAAAAGGTGTAATAGATATGGTGAAAGCCATTAAAGAAAGATGGCCAGATTTGCAGGTGATTGCTGGTAATATAGCGACGGCTGATGCTGCACGTGCTTTAGCTGCTGCTGGTGCTGATGCCGTAAAAGTTGGTATCGGACCGGGCTCCATCTGTACAACCAGAATCATTGCCGGAGTAGGAGTACCACAATTGTATGCTGTGTTCGAATGTGCTCAGGCACTTATAGGAACTGGAATCCCAGTTATTGCTGATGGTGGTATTAAACAAACCGGTGATATTGTGAAAGCAATAGCTGCTGGTGCTAATGCTATTATGGCTGGGTCCTTATTCGCAGGAGTAGAGGAATCACCGGGTGAAACGATTATTTATGAAGGTCGTAAATTTAAATCTTACCGTGGTATGGGCTCAGTAGAGGCTATGGCACAAGGTTCTAAAGATCGCTATTTCCAGGATGAAACAGATGTGGTAACTAAATTGGTTCCTGAAGGTATTGTAGGACGTGTGCCTTACAAAGGAACATTGGCTGAAGTTATTTATCAATATGTAGGTGGATTAAGGGCAGGAATGCACTATTGTGGAGCATCAACAATTGATGATCTGCAGAAAGCTAAATTTGTTCGCATTACTGCTGCTGGGATGAGAGAAAGTCATCCACATGATATTTCAATTACTAAAGAAGCACCAAATTATTCCAGGTAATATTCTTTAAGTATAAAAAAAAGGCTGCATGTGCAGCCTTTTTTTATACCTGATCTTTTATAGAAACTCGTTTGGAATCAACTCCCATGTCCAGGGTTTTTTAAAGCTGTTAAACGTTCTTAATGTTTTAATATTTAATGGCTGCTCGAAGGTTTCGCTTGCAAGTGTTCCGTTATTAATGACACTGCTTATTATCTTTTTCTTGTTGTTTACGAAATCATACTGTTTATCATTCGTCTCACCAGATTCTTGTTGGTAGGCATAGTTGTTTGCCGTAGTGAGTTGCCATTCTTTATCCTGATATTTAAAGCTGTAATTAAGTTTCCAGCGCCAATGTCCACCTCCTTCAAATGATAAAGTAAGTTTATTGTCTGCAATGCTCATAGGTCGTATCGGATCACCCATTTCACCTCCTTCTTCAGCTCTTAACATGAAATTATTATTTTGAACAGAAATACGATATGAGCCCTTGGCTGACCTTCTGAAATATATAGCTAGTATTCTTGGTTTTTGTATTTCAGTAATAATTTCAGTGTTGTTATCGCCATAAGCTCTATTTTCTTTGACAGGTCTGTAAAATTCAAAAACAAGTGCCATGTCTTTGATGCTGTCGTTATTTAAATCTCCAGAAATGCTATCAATGATCTTCCAATTTTGAGGAAGAATTAAATCTGCTGATTTACCATACTCAGGTAAAACAGGAAATACAAATGGTTGAGCGAATAAGGCTGTATGAAATAGCAAAAAAAATAGAGTCAGTTTAATCGTCATAATAGCTTATTAACGATAATTATGCGTAAATAGTGCCAGTCGGAACTACTTGTGGTAGTTTAAAACTAAAAGATATCTGAGTGCCATCAATCTTTACTTCAAGTTTGCTACCATTACTTTTAATGTATTCACGACATAAATGGAGTCCTAGTCCTATTCCCTTTTCATGTGAAGTTCCAGAAGAAACTTCAAAGGCATCTTGATTGGTGATGCTATCCAGATGAATTTCATTCTTGTTTAAAACGGAATTGCTTACAGTAATCTTAAGTTGATCTTTTATAGACACAACTTTGATATCTATACTATAAGACGATGGGGTAAACTTAATAGCGTTATCTATTAGATTACGTAAAACCAGTTGGATTTGGTTTTCATCAGCATATACGATATGTTGATCACTAATTTGCAGGTTAATAGAAATACCTTTCGACTGAGTTAAAGGAGCATAAACCAGATTTAAGTCTTCAATGAGTGCTTTTAAATTAAATTTGGATGGTAGGGTTTTGATCCCATCCATCTGGTTTACGGCCCAATAAAGCAGGTTGTTGAGTGTATTATGTATTGTGTCAATGTTTTTCTTGTTCTCATTTAATAACATTTTTAGCTCTTCTAATGAAAGTAAGTTCATATCTTTTAATGAAAAGATACTCATTAGACTATTAAAGGGGCTACGTAAGTCATGTGCTATAATTGAAAACAGTTTGTTTTTTACTGCATTTGAAGATTCAAGTTGTAAAATGGTATCTGTCAGCTTTATTGTTCTTTCTTCTACCAAATTTTCCAGACGTTGGTTTTGTGTCTGTATGAGTTTAAGGTTTTCATCCCTCATTTTCTGTTCATTAGTCATGATAATACGATACCGATCTCCTAATGCAAAAGCCAATAATAGAAGTTCTATTGTTGAACCCAAGGGTACAAATTCGAAAGTGAAATCATAAAAAGGGAGAATATTAGCAAGGCTTAAGACCAATGCCATAATGGTTATTGCGATAAATGACCAGGCTAAGATGTAATATTTAGCCTGCTTGTGCCCGTGTCTATAAGCGACCAATCCTACGCACCATAAAGTTATAGCTGATACCATAGTGATAATTTGAGCTAGATTTGATGAGATGCTTTTAAAGCCCAAAGCACTTGTTGAAAATAAAACTAAAGCACATATCATGAGGGTGTTGTAAACTTTAATCCATATTTGTGGAAGGCTTTTTAGATTTAAGAGTTTTCGGGAAAAGCAGATGGATGCAACAATGGCCAGACTTAGGAAAATATGCGGATGTTGGTTCAGTATTATTCTAAAATCAGAGCCAAGTAAATAGCCATAACCTCTTAAATAGGTTATTACATATGTACCCAGGAAAAATACATATAGACTATAATAAAAATAGGTTCTATCCTTTATGCTGAAGTATAGGAAAATATTGAAAATAAATAATGTTAATAAAATACCTATGTAGATTACTTCGAAGCTGTTTTTTATAAATTTTCTTTCAATCAGGTTTTCTGAGGTTACCAGTTTGATAGGGACAATAAGTATATTATTGGTTTTTAATCTAAGCCAGACAGTAGTTTTGATATTGTTGTTTTGTTGTACAGGAAGATTAAAAATATAATTGTTAGAGATGGTTACTCCTTGGGATGGAGGTAAAAGAGCACCTGCTCTGCGGTGTATAAGACCTTGATTTGAGCTGACATACAAATCAATATATTCAATATTAGGAACATCCAACATTAAATAGTTTTTTTCTGTGGCTTTTCCTCTATAATCAACTCTAATCCAGAACGCAGATTTGGTATTTCTTAGGTTAAGGATGTTTGTTTCTCCCTTTTTGAATTTTCCATTTTCTGATAAAGCTTTGATCTCGGTTAGAGTGAGGTTTGCTTTTTTATCTTCATAATAAGTTATTTGCTTTCCGAGGTTAGACAAAGCCAGGTTGCTATCCAGATTAATAACCTGAGCTGTTGCATAATTGCTCAACTTTGCGATAATTATGATTAGGATGATCAGAAAACGCATACAATTCAATAAGGGATACATCTAATATAAACAATTACCATAGGAATTAATGATAATATTTGTTTATATCAGATGATTTTTGGTGTTGGAATATTTAGAATATAAAGCTTTACATTGTTTTTAGCTTTATGTTAACCATGATTTTAAAGGAAATTCAATCTGATCAACTGAACTTACTATAAGATCTGGTTTAAAAGCATAATTAGTAAGATCTTCTTTTTTTGCAATACCAGATAATACTAATATCGTTTTGTAGCCCATTTGTACACCACCCTGTATATCAGTTTCCATAGTGTCACCAATTACTGTTGTTTCAGCAGTCTCCAGTCCAAGGTATTTGCGGGCTGATCTCATCATAACTGGGCTGGGTTTGCCAATTACAAAAGCTTTTCGACCAGTAGCTTCTTCAATCATGGCTGTTGTTGCGGCAATACCAAGATTGTTCCATCCTGGTTTTTTAGGAGATGGGTCGCGGTTGGTAGTGATAAATTTAGCACCTGCAAGGATCATATCAACGGCACGTTGGACCATTTCCAAAGTGAAATTTCGTCCTTCACCTAATACTACATATTCAGGATCGGAATTAACCAAGTTTATGCCGTTCTCATGAAGACTGGTTAACAGACCTCCTTCACCCAGAACGTATGCTGTCCCATGTTTGCCTTGGTCACCAAGAAATTTACCTGTTGCCATCGCGCTTGTGTAAATATGATCCTCAGTAACGACAATCCCCAATTGTTTTAGTTTACGTACTGCATCGAGCCTGGTGCGTTGACTATTATTGGTCATGAAAGTAAAAGGGATATTGTTTTTAAGTAAGCCGGCAATAAATTTATCTGCGCCTTCAATTAAATTTTCTCCGCTATAGATAACACCATCCATATCGATTAAAAGTCCGTGTTTCATTGTTTTATGTCTTATTGGTTCTTGCTAAAATTTGCCAGTTTAGGGCAAACAAATATAGCTTTCTGAAAGGAGATAAATGTGGAGAAAGGCTATTAAAAAAAACACCCAGAAAAACTAAAAGTCTTCCTGGGTGCACTTGGGACCAATATGTAATTATTGAAATTAGGCAGCAAATATTCAATGATTTGAAGCTTAAATACCTGCTTAACCAAGCGCTGCAAACGTACAGAAAAAAAAGAATAAATCCTATAAGGTGAAAAAATATTAGATAATAGTATATTTAGATATTTAACTTACAGATTTATGCCACATATTGTCATCATTTCATCTAGTATAAGGAGAGGAAGAGTAAGTCATAGAACTGCATTGTACTTTCGAAACTTCATAGAAAAAAATAATTCTGGGTCAGTCGAAATCCTTGATTTGTCAGAATATAATTTCCCTCTTTTTGAAGAGCGATTACGATTTACTGAGAATCCGACGGATAAGGTGCTTGATTTTGCAGCGAAGGTAAAGGCTGCGGATGGGATTATTATAGTTACGCCTGAATATAACGGAGGATATCCTGCAAGTTTGAAAAATGTTGTTGACTTACTTTATGATGAGTGGCGTAGAAAACCTATTGCCATAGCCAGCAATTCGGGTGGTCCATTTGGTGCAGCTCAGGTCTTAACTTCATTACAGTTTTCTTTATGGAAAATAGGAGCCTGGACAGTCCCGGCAATATTTCAGGTTGCTAAAGTGCAGGATACATTTGATGAAAATGGTGAGCCATCTGACAAGATTGGAACAGATAAACGTGCCGCAGTTTTTATAAATGAGTTATTGTGGTGCATTGAAGCAAAAAAGAGGATGGATTAATAATGCGGGTATATTATTAATTCATCCTCTTTAATTTTAGCTCTTTATTATGCGTGATTTTCGATTGATACGTTATAAAGTTCGTACCAGTCCTGATGGTCCAGTTCTATTTTAAATGCATCAGCAGCGTTTCTGATTCTTTGTTCATTGGTGGTACCAATTAAAGGTAATGCACCTAATTTTACAAGCCATGCTACAGCAAGTGATTCAATGTTAGCGTTGTATTTAATACTTAGTTCCTCAAGCTTTTCTCGGACTTTTATAGCTTGCAGATCTGTTCCTCCTTCAATTCTGCCCTCAGCAAGAGGTGCGTAGGCTAAAGGACGCATATAACGTTGTTTGATATAATCAATTTGCCCATTATCCAGCGCTTGTGTACTCAATAGGTTTAGTTCAATATGATTGGTTACAATTGGCTTGGTTAAATATGAAGCTAGAAGCTGATGCTGAAATACAGAGAAATTAGCTACTCCTATACTTTTGATCTTTCCAGAATCTTTTAGTTTTTCTAAAGCTAAAGCTGTTTCTTCAAGGTTAGAAATCGGGTCCAGCTTATCTAAGAGAAAAATATCTAAATAATCGGTACCTAGTTTTTTTAATGAAGATTCAACACTTTTTGTAATGTGTGTTGCAGAGGTGTCGTAATGTTTAACTCTGATTTCAGGATTAAGGGCATGTGGTGTTCTTAATCCACACTTGCTGAATAGAATAATATCCTGGCGTTTAATTTCACCTTGCTTCAATAAATCACCAAATAATTCTTCACATTTATAATTGCCATAGCTATCTCCATGTTCAAAAGTATTAATCCCTAATTCAAGGCATAACTGCACTGTTTTCTTTAAAACTCCAGCAGCATCTTTTACTCCATCCCATCTGTAGAAACCGTAAACTGCAGGAGAAACTTTAGGTCCTGCATCACCCATGTATATTTTTTGCATATTCTTATCTAATCTGAAAAGGTCAATGTCGGTTTTTTAGCTAATATATCAAAAACAGGTGCACTTATTTAAAAAAAAAAAAACAATAAAAAATAATCATCCTTCTTTTTGTGGAGGTTTTAAAACAAATATATATCTTTGAAATTCATCTGATGATATGATGAATTTGATATGAGTATTATTGTTAAAAAGAAATCCCTTGCAGATGAAGTCGCGTCCAGATTACAGGAGCAGATTTCATTTGGGAAATATAGGGTCAATGAAAAGTTGCCTATCGAGCCTGAACTGATGAAGCGCTTTGGTGTAGGTCGTTCTACTATCAGGGAAGCCATTAAAATTCTTGCTAACTCTGGTTTGTTGCGTGTGCAGCAAGGTATTGGTACTTTTGTAGAGTCGCTTGTAGTAAGCCGGGAGCCCATGGATCAGCGCTTAAAAAGAGCCAACGTTCAGGATCTGGATGAAGTAAGGCAATTGCTGGAAATGAAAATTGCGGAAAAGGCAGCACTTAACCGAACGGATTCAGATATCATTGCCATCCGCTATCACCTGGCCAACAGGAAAAGAGCTGCAGCTGAAGGTAAAATTGAAGAATGTATAGCGGCAGATGTTCAGTTTCATATTGCCATTGCTGAAGCTTCTAAAAATGAAATCCTTACAGACCTTTATAAATCTACATCTATCCATTTAAAAAATTGGTTTCTTCATATTTATCCTGAAACCCGGGTATTTGAAGAAACCTATATACTCCATGAACAATTGTTGAAAAGTATTATAGCAGGTGATGCGAAGAAAGCATGGAGTTTTGCTGCAAAAATAATCGGACACGTATCTCAATAATGAAAATGAAAGAAACAACGACTACGATTGACACCAAACAGATCGCACAGCAAACTGTCTTTCCAATACTTTTTGCCATTAGCTTTTCTCACTTATTAAACGATACCATACAATCACTTATACCAGCTATTTATCCGCTGGTAAAGAATACTTACAACCTTAGTTTCTCACAAATAGGCTTAATTACACTTACTTTTCAGATGGCTGCATCTTTGTTTCAGCCATTTGTTGGTTTATATACCGATAAAAAGCCACAACCATATTCGCTGGCGATTGGCATGGGATTTACATTGATCGGATTGATCACCCTGTCTTTATCTACAGGGTTTTATTTCATGCTGTTGTCAGTAGCACTTATCGGCACAGGGTCTTCTATATTTCACCCTGAAGCCTCACGTATGGCACATGCAGCATCGGGAGGCAGGCGTGGACTGGCACAATCTATATTTCAACTGGGAGGTAATGCAGGAAGTTCCATTGGTCCGCTGCTAGCTGCCTGGATAATTGTACCATACGGACAGTTTAGTGTCATCTGGTTTTCTATCATTGCCTTACTTGCTATTGTAATTTTGAGTTGGGTGGGGAGCTGGTATAAAGGTTATATGGTCAATTTAAAAGCTAAGCATGGCAGTAAGCTCCATGCAGTGACCAATAATTTCTCGAGGAGCAAAGTAATTGGCGCAGTTATTATTTTGTTGGTACTGATTTTTTCAAAGTACTTTTACATGGCCAGTCTGACCAGTTATTTTACTTTCTATTTGATTGATAAATTCCATGTTTCGGTACAGACGTCGCAGATTTACCTGTTTATATTTCTTTTCTCGGTGGCTGCGGGTACTTTGATCGGAGGGCCTGTAGGAGATAGATTTGGTCGTAAGTACGTGATCTGGTTTTCTATTTTAGGAACAGCACCTTTTGCTATGATGCTTCCATATGCCAATCTATTCTGGACAGGTGTATTGATTGTTCCAATAGGTATGATCCTCGCTTCGGCTTTTTCCGCTATTCTTGTTTACGCTCAGGAACTGATACCCGGAAAAGTTGGTCTGGTAGCGGGGTTGTTTTTTGGTTTTGCATTTGGTATGGGCGGAATTGGCTCTGCATTACTCGGTAGATTAGCTGATAGTACAAGTATCAGCCATGTATATCATATCTGTTCATTTTTACCTTTAATAGGTATTGTTACAGGATTTCTACCGAATATTGAGGGTAGAAAAAAGGGATAAAAAATAATAAGATCTTAGGTGAGTAGAAAATATTTTTTTACTTTTAGAATCACACACCTTTAAACCTTAAAATACAATGAAAACTAAAGATTTTGATTCCACTGACCGCAGGGCATTCCTAAAGAAGTCGGGTATCGTTATGCTGGGCAGTACACTTGCTTATCAAACAGGCTTCGGGTCTCCTTTATTTACTTCTTCTGCAAAATCAACGATTAAAGTTGGTCTGATCGGTTGCGGTGGCCGTGGGACTGGTGCTGCAGCACAAGCGCTTCAGGCAGATCCTGATGTGGTAATCACTGCCCTTGGTGATGTTTTTGAAGATAGACTTGAAACTGCATATAATGCACTGACCAACATTGATGCGAAAAGAGTAAAAGTTGATAAAAAGAGAAAATTCATAGGATTTGATGCCTATCAGAAAGTAATAGATTCTGGTGTTGATGTGGTTTTGTTAACTACACCTCCGGCTTTTCGTCCGGACCAGTTAACTGCGGCAATTAATGCTGGTAAACATGTGTTTTGTGAAAAACCTGTTGCTGTTGATGCTCCTGGTGTACGTAAAGTATTAGAGGCAGCGAAAAAAGCAAAGGATAAAAATCTGGCCCTGGTTTCGGGATTCTGTTTCAGGTACGATTTACCAACCAGAGGAGTGTTTAGCCGTGTTTTAAATGGTGACGTAGGTGAAATCAGAACAGTTACAACTTTCAGAAATGGCTCAGGAAACTGGTCCAACCCTCGTCAGCCTGACTGGAATGATCTTACTTTTAAAATGCGTAACTGGCATTATCAAAACTGGTTGTCAGGCGACTTTATTGTGGAACAGGCAGTGCATAGTCTGGATATGATGTCCTGGGTAATGGGTGATAAAATGCCGGTTAGTGTGACCGGAACAGGTGGCCGTCAGGTACGTGTTAACGAAATATATGGTAATATTTATGATCACTTTGCTGTGGAATTTGCTTATGCAAATGGGGCTAAAGGTTATCATTTCTGCAGACAACAAGAGGGAACTTCACACCGGAATACTGTAGATGTATTAGGAATTGATGGAAATGCTTTTGTAAATGTTGGAACACGTTACGAGATTTCTGGAAAAAATCAGTGGAAGTATGATGGGCCGAAGAAAAATATGTACCAGGTGCAGCATGATGAATTGTTTGCTTCTATTCGTAATGGAAAGCCTATAAATAACGGGGAGTATATGGCAAATAGTACTTTGCTGGCAATTTGGGCACGTATGGCTGCTTATACCGGCCAAACGGTTAGCTTTGAACAGGCATTAAACTCAAATGTTGAGCTAGGACCAAAGATAGATGAATATAACTGGGATCTTAAATGGGAAAATCTACCCGTAGCCTTACCTGGTTCTACAAAGATTATTTAAGGAAAGAAGACTTAGCAGGTCATTTTAGTATTTAATGATTTGTTTTTAGTATGATATGACAGCCTTGTCGGATTAAAATACCCACATGTGGGTATTTTAATCCGACAAGGCTGTGTTTATTTTTGAGGATTGAAAAAATCTAAATTAACTCCATATGAAAAGGAATTTACTATTTGCTTTTGTCTTGCTCTTTATCATTACTTCCTGTAAAAAGGAAAAAGCTCCGGAGCCACAAAATGAGGATAGAAAACCAGAAGTTATCATCAAAGAAATTACCTCTAAATTAGCCGGGGCGGATAGCATTAGTACGTTTACAGCAGCATTAAAGAATATTGTACTTACCGCAGAAGAAACTGCACAAGGGATTACTGTTTTTGCTCCTTTAAATCAAAACTCTAGTCCACAGGCACGAATTAACAAAATGGCTTCGTTGGGTGGAGGTAGCGGAAAGCTGTCCGATACTAATCCTGCTGATACAGCAAAAACTGTTTTAACAGATGTAGAACTAAGAGATCATATTGTAAAGGGAGTGTTTAACTTCTCAGACCTAACTAATGGGAAGATCCTTACTGGTCTAAATGGGAATCAGCTAAAGGTCACCAGGTCGGCTGATACGGTCTGGATTAATGGCATAAGGATAGGTGGACATCAGATTGTTTCATCAGGTAATGAGGCTGTCTATGCTGTGAAATCAATATTGACAGGAACGAATGTAAACGACGAACCAGAATCTACCTCATTGGAAGTTACCGTATGGGACGCTACAATGTGGAGTGCCGCAAAATCTAAAGGTGAAGCGGCAAGTGATGCATTGGTAACACTTTATAATAGTCAAAAAGATTATGCTGATAGTATTCCTGCACAGGAAGGAAGAACCGATGTTAATGGAAAGGTTATTTTTAAAACTGTTAGTCCTGGTATATATTATATCAAAGTCACTCAAGGAACCAAAAGTAATATTTTTAACAGATCTGCAAAGCAAGGTGGTTTATATACAGGTTATGTTAATGCTGGGATCTTCCAGAATCAGACGGAGATTAATGCAGCGCCAATACAAGTACTAGCTGTTCCGGGCGACTTTAAATGGGTTGATGTAAATGGTGATGGGGTGATTAATAACAATGACCGTATTACTTTGCCTAATGAAAAAGCAACGGTAGTTGCTGGTGCATTGAGAAAAGTAGAAGTGATGATTGGTAAATTGAAAAATACCCAGGCTGAACCTTATACTGAAGTTGCATTTAATGCAAACCTGAGTGTTGTCGAAAGTAATCTGGCCGCATGGCATAAAAAGCTGGTTTTGATTGATGGTTTACTTGGGCCAAATGTGACAATTGACTCTATTCCGCAAATTTATAATACAGTGAATTACCAGATGATCAATAATTTTGCAATGACTCCTACAAATCCGGTTTTGGAAGAGATTTGGAGAAAAGGTTATGAAAGCATAGCTTCTTTAAGTGTCTTGCAAGATAGGATTCCTAATGTGATGACTGATCGTAATACAAAATTAGCTCAAGTTCGTGGAATGAAAGCATACATATATTTGCAATTACTTACCTATTATGGAAATATATCTTTGTTGCAGACTACTGGAAATCTCAATAATCAAAACAGAGCTGCAGTATACAGTTATATTACGACTGAGTTGCAAGAGGCAGCTGCTGCATTATCAGCAACTGGCAGCCCAACTAGTTTGAATTCATTAACTGTACTTGCATTATCAGCGAAAGCAGCTTTGCTTGATAAAAAATATACAGAAGCGGCTGCTCATGCTGAGGCTGTAATTAATGCTGGAAAATATACATTAGCTACTATGGGGGGGGAATTTAGCACAAATAGTCCAGAAATTATTTGGAATAATTCTTCTGGTATGGATGCGAATATCAAAAATTATTTCTATCAGAGAACTTCTTTGCCATATTTAAGGTTAACAGAGGTTTATTTGACTGCTATTGAGGCTAATATTGCTTTGAATAATATAACAAAAGCACAAGGTTATTTTGATGCCCTTCATAACAGATCACGCTATAATCTTTTACTTGTGAGTATGTCTAATTTAAGGGCACTTTGGGTTAATCAGTGTCTAAGAGAAGGTGGTATGTTTGCAAACTTTTTAAGATGGGGCACTGTTTCACAATTTGCTTTCAGAGGTTTTGTCGAAGGTAAAAATAATCGTTTACCTATTCCTCAAAATGTAATTGATACTAACCCTCAAATGCGACAGAATCCGGGGTATTAATATAGGTCATAGAACAAGAAGCCGTTCAAGTTAAATCTTGAACGGTTTTCTTTTTTGTAAAACCTTAATTGTACTATATTAGGGCAATCTAAACAAACCACACAATGAAAAAAGTATTAAAAATTGTTGGACTGTGCTTTACTATGGTTATACTCGGTACGGTAATTTTATTTGCGCAGCAAGCCACTTTACAGTTCGGAAAAGAAGTTAGTTCTGATGACAAGGGACGTATTAAAGAAAAGAATATCAGCTGGTTTAATGTAAATACAGAACCAGATACCTGGAGGAAAGAAAAAGATCTTCTTATTTGCTCAGGAAAGCCTATTGGTGTAATGCGTTCGGAAAAACTATATGAGAATTTTATCCTTGAGGTAGAATGGAAGCATATGGAAGCAGGGGGGAACTCAGGTATGTTTGTTTGGAGTGATGCTATACCAGGTGTGAAAAATCGTTTGCCTGGCGGAGTAGAAGTTCAGATGCTTGAGCTGGATTGGATTAATATAAATGCTAAAAATGGGGTGCAACAGCCTATTGCTTATGTTCATGGTGAACTATTTGGTGTTGGCGGAGTAACTACTGTTCCCGATAATCCCCGGGGTGAGAGGAGTAAATCGATAGAAAACCGTTGTAAAGGAAAAGGAGAGTGGAATAGCTATAAAGTAGTCTGTGTAGATGGAACCATTAAACTGTCTGTCAATGGGAAGTTTGTAAATGGCGTCAGTAAATCTACTGTTAAAAAAGGTTATCTCTGTCTTGAATCTGAGGGCGCAGAAATTCATTTTAGAAATTTAAAAGTTACTGAGCTCTAAAAAAAACTGATCTCAATCAATCATATCCCTTATAAAATCATATGTCATTTATAAGGGATATGCTGTGTCACTTTTCGTTTCGGAAAGTACAAAAAAGCTTTGAACAGTACTTACATTTGGTAGTGTTGCCAATTTGTTCCTTAAAAACAGGTGATAGGCATCCATATCGCTGGTTGCAATCCGTAAGATAAAATCATAGGCGCCAGTCATCTGAAAACATTCCATAACTTCACTAAACTTAGCCACCTCGGTTTCAAATTCTACTAAAGTTTCGGCAGTATGAGCTTTTAGAAAGACGTGTGAGAATGCAAGGAGGTTTCTGTCAATCTTTTTACGGTCTAATATAGCGACAACGCGTTTAATATAACCCTGCTCTTTTAATCGCCTTACTCTCTCATGTACTGTTGCTATAGATTTATTGAGCTTAAAAGATAGCTCTTTATTGTTCAGGGTAGCATCTTTCTGTAAAAGTCTTAAAATCTCCAGATCTACCGGGTCTAGATTGTTCTGCATATTAATTAGTCATAAGATGTTGCATTTCGAATATTTCATTATTTACAGAAAAATAATCCTGAATGAAAAAAAAACAGGTCAACTTATAAAAATGAAGTCGTATCTGAAATAATTCATTGTTTTTTGTTGTTTTTCTGAAAAATTTTCGGAAATAAAGGTAAGCATTGTTAATATAACTTGCATTATAGATTTTTACCGAAAATTATTTATAAAAAAAACATGTTAGTTGAAACTCTAGAGCAAGCTTGTCTGACTGCTGATCTTACCAACAAATTTGCACATTTATGGCATTTAGTAGGCAATACGCCTATGTTGGAATTACAGTATGTGTACAAAGGAAAACCAGGAAAAGTTTATGTAAAATGCGAACATTATAACCTTACTGGAAGTGTGAAAGATAGAATGGCTCTTAATATTATGTATGAGGCTTATAAATCTTGCGCCATTAAACCTGGTGATACCATTATTGAAGCTACTAGTGGTAATACGGGTATTGCTTTTGCTGCAATTGGTAGAGCTTTAGGCCATCCTGTTAAAATCATCATGCCAAACTGGTTAAGTAAAGAGCGTATTGATATTATTAGAAGTATGGGTGCTGAAGTAATCTTGATTAGTAAAGAAGAGGGCGGATTTTTGGGTAGCATTAAGTTATCTGAAGACCTTGCTGCAGCTGGAGGTGTATTTTTGCCTAAGCAATTTGAAAACAAATATAACGAAGAAGCTCATGAGAAAACCACTGGTATGGAAATCTGGGAGCAATTGAAATTAAATGGCTTAAAACCTGATGCATTTGTTGCAGGTGTAGGTACAGGTGGTACTGTAATGGGAGTAGGCAAAGGATTAAAATCTTATAACCCCGCAATTAAAATTCACCCTTTAGAGCCGGCTGAAAGTCCAACTTTAACTACCGGATATAAAGTTGGTAGTCATCGTATACAAGGGATTTCTGATGAGTTTATTCCTGCTATCGTGAAATTAGATGAGATGGATGAAGTAATCCAGGCAAATGACGGAGATGCAATCATTATGGCGCAAAAATTGGCCAAAGAGCTTGGTTTAGCTGTAGGGATTTCATCAGGTGCAAATGTGATTGGTGCAATTAAGTTAAAAGAGCAAATGGGTGATGAGGCTGTTGTTGTTACCATTCTGAGTGATAGCAATAAAAAATACCTTAGCACTGACTTGGTAAAAGAGGAAGCTATAAAAGATTCTTTTATTTCTACAGATACTGTATTTACAGGTTACCAACCGATTTGTCGTTTGAAATAAAATACAAAAATATAATAGATGAAACTAAACCACCAGTTGTTTTTAAGTGTACGTGTATTAATACTAGGGTTTTTCCTATTCTTAGGTTCTGCAACTTTTGCTTTTGCTCAGGAAGCAGATACTTCGGTAGATGATCTAGTGTTTACCGAGATGGGTTCTGAAACAGATACCTCAGTTGTTGCTGCTGTAAATGCTGATAGCCTTAAAAATATTGATAGTGCAAAAAGTGTTGTAGACACAACCAAAAATGTAGCAATAACAGCAGGCGTAAATCAAAGTAGCTCTGAAGCAGAAAAAACCCTTTGGGAAACCTTTATAGCTGGTCTTATCGGTGGCTTTCTGGCTTTCCTGATGCCTTGTATATTCCCAATGGTACCTTTAACCATTAGTTACTTTACAAACAGGGCCGGGAGCAAAAGTAAGGGGGTTGGTCAGGCTTTAATTTATGGACTTTCTATTATTGTGATTTATGTAGCTTTCGGCTTGCTGATCACTGTGATCTTTGGTTCTGCAGGGTTAAACGCTTTAAGTGCCAGTGGATTATTTAACTTCCTGTTCTTTATCTTGCTGGTGGTATTTGCGGTTTCCTTTTTTGGTGCCTTTGAGATTACTTTACCAAGCTCTATTGTTAACAAGATAGATAGTAAGGCCGACAACAGTAAAGGTTTAGGCGGTATTTTCTTTATGGCCGCTTCTTTAGCTTTGGTATCTTTCTCTTGTACAGGTCCAATCATCGGTACTTTATTAGTGCAGGCCAGCTCTAAAGGGGAGTTGTTAGCTCCGGCAATAGGTATGTTCGGATTTGCATTGGCTTTAGCTTTACCATTTACTTTATCTGCAATCTTTCCAGGCTTTTTAAGCAGCATGCCTAAATCAGGTGGATGGTTAAACAGTGTAAAAGTATGTCTGGGTTTCCTGGAACTGGCTTTAGCTTTAAAATTCCTTTCATCGGCAGATCTGGCCTGGCATTGGGAATGGTTCGACAGAGAAATTTTCCTGGTACTGTGGATTGTGATCTTTATCCTGATGGGGATCTACCTATTGGGCAAACTCAAGTTTGCACACGATAGCGAGCTGAAATATGTTTCTGTACCGAGGTTGTTCTTCGCTATCCTGTCGTTCTCATTCGCTGTATACATGGTTCCCGGATTATGGGGAGCTCCTGTAAGTGTACTAAGCGGACTTGCACCTCCAATGAACACTCAGGACTTCATTTTAAATGCACATGGATCTGCAGCTTCAGCTGGATCAGCAGATTTCCCAACTAAGGTGAAACATAGCGAATCATTAAAAGCACCTGTAGGCTTCAATGTATTCTTCGATCTGGATGAGGGAGTTGAATATGCCAAGAAAGTGAACAAACCTGTTTTGTTAGACTTTACCGGACATACCTGTGTAAATTGTCGCAGAATGGAAGATCTGGTATGGATTGACCAGGAGGTTGGACGACTGATTAAAGAGGAATATGTACTTATTCAATTATATGTTGATGACCGTAACATTAAGATGCCTGCAGAGAAAGTTCATTATTCTAAGATCCTGAAACGCAATACCGATGACCTGGGTTATTGGAACCTGGACTTTCAGGCTACAAGATATGCTTCCAATGCACAACCTTTATACGTACTGGCCGGACAAGATCTTAATCCTTTAGTGGCCCCACAGGGTGCTAATTTTAACGCAAAAGAATACGCAGATTATTTAAGAAGCGGTGT